>NZ_BAABFD010000008.1:0-346521 GCF_039540635.1 Nonomuraea ferruginea
AGAAGAGCAGCAGCTCGTCCGGGCACCGCTCCGCCGACTCGTACACCTCCGACCACGGCTCGTCGTCGGCGCGCGGGCGGCGCCTGGCCGCGTCGGGCCGCGGCTGCGGGACGGGCTTGGCCGGGTGCGGCGGCTCGGGCCTGCGCTGGCCGGTCTTGGCCCCAGTCGTGGGCACAGCGCCGCGGACGGGCGCGCCCCGCCTGGTCTCCTGCTCAGTCCTGGTCGTCAACACGGATCCTCTCTGCGGCCCTGAGCCGGGCCGAAGCCGCCCGCGGGTTGCGGGCCAGCTCTTCTTCGCTCGGGAGCTCGGCTCCCCTCGTCAGGGTGCGGAACCGCGGCTGGTGGGCCGGCAGCGGGACGGGCAGCCCCGGCGGGCTGGTGTCCCTGGTCCGCGCGGTGAGGACCTGCTTGGTGAGCCGGTCCTCCAGCGAGTGGTAGGAGAGCACGACGACCCTCCCGCCCAGTGCCAGCGCGTCGAGCGCGGCGGGCAGCGCCACCTCCAGGGCGGCGAGCTCCGCGTTGACCTCGATGCGCAGCGCCTGGAAAGTCCTTTTGGCGGGGTTTCCCCCGGTGCGCCGGGTAGCGGCGGGGATCGCGTCCCTCACGAGGTCCGCGAGCCGCTTCGTCGACGTGATGGGGTCCTTGGCGCGTTCCTTGACGATGAGGTGCGCGACCCGTGCCGCGAACCGCTCCTCGCCGTAGTCGCGCAGGATCCGGATCAGCTCGGCCGCGGAGTAGGTGTTGACCACCGTCTCCGCCGTGAGCTCCTGCTCGGTGTCCATCCGCATGTCCAGCGGGGCGTCATAGGAGTAGGCGAACCCGCGCGCCGCCTCGTCGAGCTGCGGCGAGGAGACGCCGAGGTCGAACAGCGCCCCGTCGACAGTGGTGCGCCCCGCCCTGGCCAGCACGGCGTCCAGCTCGTCGGACGAGGCGTGGACCAGTGTGGTGCGCCCGGCGTACGGCGCGAGCCTGCGCGTGGCGTACTCGATCGCGAAAGGGTCGCGGTCGATGCCGATCACGTGGAGTGAGGGGTGTGCGGCGAGCAGGGCCTCGGTGTGGCCGCCGAGCCCCAGATTGGCGTCGACGACGACGGGGGCGGGGCTGGAGGCGGACGCGGTGATCGCGGGCTCCAGCAGCTCCAGAACGCGTTCGAGCATGACCGGAACGTGACCGGTCGTGTCGGCGTCGTCGTGCATCTCCACCCCCCTTTCGCGTCCTGGCTCGCGGATGACGCGGCCGGTCGATGTGTCGGTTGTCCTGGGTCCCCACCCCGGCGCCGCCCGGCCAGGTCCCCATCCGCACCCTCTTCGTGGACGCCTGCCATCTGACACCGGGGAAGGTGCATCAGCTGGCCGGCAGTGGTTGCGGGTGGAGACCTCGCCGAACGACATCTCCGACGGCTCGACCGTTTGTTTACAAGATCCCTGGCAACACCTCCTCGGAGAGGTCGGCGAACGCCTGTTCCTGCTCGTTGAGATAGGTGTCCCAGGCCTGTGCGTCCCAGATCTCCAGACGGGTGTTGGCCCCGATGACGACGCAGTCACGCTCCAGGCCGGCGTACTGGCGCAGGCCCTGCGGAATGGTGACGCGCCCCTGTTTGTCTGGCTTCTCGTCGGACGCGCTGGCGAAGAAGACGCGGCTGTAGTCACGCACCGCTTTGGCGGTAACCGGGGCGGTCCTGAGAGCCTCGGTGATGCGCTGGAACTCCTCCACAGGAAAGACGTAGAGGCATCGCTCCTGGCCTTTGGTGATCACAAGACCCTCCGCCAGCTCCTCACGGTACTTAGCCGGCAGGAACAGCCGTCCCTTGTCGTCCAGACGCGGGTGATGGGTGCCGAGGAACATCGGCGCCACCTCCCGTGCCTCGTGAAGCGCTCGGCGCTGGTGCACCGCGCTCTCCACTGCGCACCACCATACTCCACTTCTCCCCACCGTCAACTGATTCGAACCTTGTCCGCCGCTCAACTGGGAGGCGTTGTCGCAGGTCATAGCGGGTGGTGCGGAGTGGGGCCGGGGAAGCGCCCGCGGACCGGTGGCGGGCGTGTCGGGGCGCGCGAAAGCCGGGCCAATAAGGAGGCCCTGTGACGGGCGGGGCGGAGGTGGGGGAAAGTGGCGCGGCGCGCGGCCCGGTGTGTTACGGCATTCGCACCGCTATGCGACAAGAACGCGAACAGGAGCAGGCTTCTCTGGAATATCCACAAAAGTCGCCCAAGAACGCACAGAGTCGTAGGGTCGTACAGATAATGGAAAACAATGGCATGCCTCCCGCAATGCGAAGCCTCGCGCGAGGTGGCCGTCGCACTTCGCATGGAGGCCTGGTGGCAGTAACCCATGACGTCCCTCACCAGCTCGGGGAGCTGGTCACCACCGCTCACCGCATCCGCGAGGCCATCGAATCGGTGATCGAGGGAAAGGGCGACGCCGTCCGTCTCACACTGACCGTGTTGCTCGCCGAGGGCCATCTGCTGATCGAGGACGTTCCAGGGGTCGGCAAGACGATGCTGGCCAAGGCGCTGGCGCGGTCGATCGACTGCCCGGTGCGCCGCGTGCAGTTCACCCCCGACCTGCTGCCCAGTGACATCACCGGAGTGAGCGCCTACAACCAGCAGACGCGCGAGTTCGAGTTCAAGCCGGGGCCGGTGTTCGCCAACATCGTGGTGGGCGACGAGATCAACCGCGCCTCCCCCAAGACCCAGTCGGCGTTGCTGGAGTGCATGGAGGAGCGGCAGGTCACCGTCGACGGGCACACCTATCAGCTGGACGCGCCGTTCATGGTGATCGCGACGCAGAACCCGATCGAGATGGAAGGCACCTACCCGCTGCCCGAGGCGCAGCGCGACCGGTTCACGGCCAGGGTGGCGATGGGCTACCCGGAGCCGACGGCCGAGCTGGAGATGCTGGACGTGCACGGCGGCACCTCGCCGCTGGACAAGCTGGAGCCGGTGGCCACCACGTCGGAGGTGCGCGCGCTGATCGAGGCGGTGCGCGGCGTGTACGTGTCGCAGCCGGTCAAGAAGTACGCCATCGACCTGGCGGTGGCCACCCGCCACTCGCCCGACCTGCGCCTGGGCGCCTCGCCGCGGTCCACGCTGCAGCTGGTGCGGGCGGCGCGGGCGCACGCGGCGCTGTCGGGCCGCGACTACGTCATCCCTGACGACCTGCAGGACCTCGCGGTCCCCGTGCTGGCGCACCGGCTGCTGCCCAGCGTGGAGGCGCAGGGGCAGCGGCGGCTGCCCGAGCAGGTGGTGATGGAGCTCGTCAGGCGCGTCCCGGTGCCGGAGACCCGGGCGTCGTGAGAGCGGGACTGCGAGCGCTCACCTCCAGGGGACGGTCCTTCCTGGCGTCGGGCGTCGCGGCGCTGCTGATGGCGTTCCTGCTCGGCGAGAACGACCTGTTCAGGATCGGGGTGCTGGTGGCGGCGCTGCCGCTGCTGGCCGCGATGGTGGTGGCGCGCACCCGCTACCGGCTGAGCTGCGCCAGGCGGCTGGACCCGGCCAGGGCCGAGGCGGGCGGCGAGGCCACGGTGACGCTGCGGCTGGAGAACGTGACCAGGCTGCCCACCGGCCTGCTGCTGATCGAGGACACGGTCCCGTACGCGCTGGGCGTGCGGCCGAGGTTCGTGCTGGACCGGGTGGAGGCGCGGGGCATCCGGGAGATCGACTACAAGGTGCGCTCGGATCTGCGCGGCCGGTACCCCATCGGGCCGCTGTCGGTGCGCATCGCGGACCCGTTCGGGCTCGTGGAGCTGACCCGTGCGTTCACGATCACCGACACGCTCGTGGTGACTCCGCAGGTGGTGGCGCTGCCGCACGTGCGGCTGTCGGGCGAGTGGACGGGCGGCGGCGACAGCCGCACCAGGAGCGTGGCGGCGGCCGGCGACGACGACGTGGCCCCACGCGAGTACCGGCAGGGCGACGACCTGCGCCGGGTGCACTGGCGCTCGACGGCCCGGCGCGGCGAGCTGATGGTACGGCGCGAGGAACAGCAGTGGCAGAGCCGCGGCGCCCTCCTGCTCGACACCCGTAAGTACGCGCACCGCGGCGAGGGCCCGCGCTCGTCGTTCGAGGTGGCGGTCTCGGCCGCGGCCTCCATCGGCGTCCACCTCGCCCGCGAGGGCCTGGGCCTGCGGCTGGTGACCGACCAGGGGCCCGAGCACCTGACCGACACCGGGCTGAGCTGGTCGCTGCTGGACACGCTGGCGATGGTGCGCGGCTCGTCGGCGCGCTCGCTGGAGATGGGCGTCTCCGCGCTGCGCGCGGGCGGCGGAGACGGACTGATCGTGGCCGTGCTCGGCTCGCTCGACCCGGAGGAGGCCAGAGACCTGGCCAGGCTGAGACACAGCGGCATCACCGGCGTGGCGGTGCTGCTGGACGTGGAGACGTGGAACGGCCGCGAGGCCGACGAGGACTACCAGGCGGTGCAGACCGTGCTGGCCGGATACGGATGGCGGATCGTCCGGCTGCCCGCCGGGGTGTCGATCGCGTCGGTGTGGCAGGACGCGGGCAGCCGCGGCCGGTTCGCCGTGAGCGGAGGTACGGCTTCATGAGGCTCTCGATCGCCGCCGCGGTGGCGACGTTCACGGCCGCGATCCTGCTCTATCCGCTGTTCGAGGGCGGGGCCTGGTTCTGGGGCTCGCTCGGCGCGGTCCTCTCGGTCATGCTGGCGAGCCTGGTCAGCGGGCGGCTGTCGCTGCCGTCGTGGGCGGCGCCGCTGCTCGGCGTGGGCGTGCTGTTCGTCTATCTGACCGTGTCGTTCGCGGCGGAGGAGGCCTGGGCGCTGTTCGTGCCGACCGAGGACTCCGTGGTGGAGGTGGCGCGCCTGCTGGCCACCGGCTGGGCCGACATCCAGCGGTACGCGGCGCCGGTCCCGGCCAACGAGGCCATCACGCTGCTCACCACGGGCGGCGTGGGCCTGATCGCGATCGTCGTCGACCTGTTCGCGACCAGGCTGCGCAAGGCGGCGCTGGCCGGGCTGCCGCTGCTGGCGCTGGCCACGGTGCCGGCCACGATCCTGTCCGACCCGATCAGCTGGCCGGCGTTCATCGTGGCCGCGTTCGGGTTCACCGGCCTGCTCCTCGCGGACGGCCGCGAGCGGGTCGGCCAGTGGGGCCGGGCGGTGCTGGTGCGCCGGACCCGGACGACGGCGGCGGAGCTGCGGCCGGACAGGCGGGGCCCCGGCGCGTCCGCCGACACGAGCGGGCTGCGCCTGTCGGGCAAGCGCATCGGGTTCGCCGCCATCGCGCTGGCCGTGCTGGTGCCGGCCATGCTGCCGGCCATGGAGCCGGTCTCGTTCTTCACCTTCGGCGTGGGGGGCGGCGGGCCCGGCCGGGGCAACTCGATCAGCATCCCGAACCCGATCGCGAACCTGAAGGGCCAGCTGGAGCTGCCGGAGCAGCGGACCGTGCTGACCTACTCCAACTCCGACAACCAGCCCCGGTACCTGCGCATCTACTCCCTCGACACCTTCGACGGCGACCAGTTCGGCATGACGCAGCCGGAGGGCGCGCCGGAGAACAGGACGGACAACGGCCCGCTCCCGCCGCCGCCCGGCCTGGGCGGGGGCGTGAAGCTGAAGAACGTCACGTCCACGATCACCATCAGCGACGAGATCGCCAAGCTGTCGTTCCTGCCGCTGCCGTACCCGCCGCGGGAGATCCGCGTCGAGGGCGACTGGCGGGCTGACGTCCGCACGCTGATGGTCTTCTCCACCCGCGACGAGGCGGCGGGCCTGGAGTACCAGGTCGCGACCAGCGACCCGGAACCCACGGCCGAGGTGCTGGAGTCGGCGCCGTCGTCCCGGCAGAGCATCGACGAGCGCTACCTGGAACTCCCCGACGACCTGCCGGAGGAGATCAGGGAGCTCGCGCGGGAGCAGGCGGGCGACGCCAAGACCGCCTACCAGGCGGCCGTGCGGCTGCAGAGGTTCTTCACCGACACCGGCGGCTTCGCCTACAGCCTGCGCACCCAGGGGCACGGCAACTCGGCGCTGGCCGACTTCCTGCTGCACAGCCGGGCCGGCTACTGCGAGCAGTTCGCCGCCTCGATGGCGATCCTGGCCAGGGTCGTCGGCATCCCGTCGCGGGTGGCGATCGGCTACACGGGCGGCACGCAGCTCGGCGGCCAGTGGACGGTGGCCACGAACGACTCCCACTCGTGGCCGGAGCTGTACTTCGAGGGCGTGGGCTGGCTGCCGTTCGAGCCGACGCCCTCGGGCACGCTGGGCCAGGGCAGCGCCCGGGTGCCGGAGTACACCCAGCCGCGGCCCGAGGCCACGGCCGACCCCTCCTCCCCGACGCCGGACCGGACCTCCAGCGGCAGCGCGGAGGAGGAGCTGGGCCCGCAGAACCGGGGCAACGTGCGCGAGCTGGACCGGGAGGCGCTGCTGGCCAACGGCGGGCTGCCGCCGGAGGAGTCGACGCCGCTCGCCGCGCAGATCGGCATCGGCGCCGCGGTGCTGCTGCTGGTGCTGCTGATCCCGGCCGCGGCCAGGCTGATCACCAGGAGCAGGCGGGTCCGGGCGCTGGGCTGGAAGGTGTCGGAGCCGTCGGACGAGATGACGGCCAGGGTCGTGGCGGGCCGCCATCCGGCGGTGGCGGCGGCCTGGGCGGAGCTGGACGACGCGCTCTACGACTACGGGATGGCCCGCGAGCCCAGCGAGACGCCGCGCCAGCTGGCGCGGCGGCTGACCGAGCAGTACGAGTTCGGGGCCGAACCGGCGGCGGCCGTCACGGCGATCGCCTCGGCGGTGGAGCGGGTGCTCTACTCGCGGGAGCCCGGCGAGATCCCGCCGATGGGCGGGGACCTGCGCCGGGTGCGCAAGGCCCTGGCGGCGACCGTGTCACGTGCCAGGAGGGTGCGGGCGGTGCTGCTGCCGCCGTCGACGGTGCGGCGGCTGCGGCTCGTGGGCGAGCGGCTGCTGGACGGCTTCGACCGCCTGGAGAACATCAGGCTGCGGAGGACTGCGACGCAGAAGGGGACGTGAGAATCTGACCGAAGGTGCGGTCGTCTCCCGCGAGGGGGACGGCCGCACCTTCGTCTAGGGGACGCCTTGATCGGGGGATGCGTGTCAGCGCTCGTCGTGACGACGACGCCAGCGTTCCTCCATGCGCTCCATGAAGGTGCCCCGGTTGCCCCGGCGGACCTGCTTGCCCTGCGGTGGAGCCCCCTGAGCCGAGGAGTCACCACCGAACCCATTCATTCGTTTCCAGCTGGACAGGCCCCACAGACACGCAGCGAGCATGACCACGAAACCGCCGACGCCGAGCGGGATCAAGTTGATCACCACGCCGACCATCAACAGGACGACGCCGAGGACAAAGCCGATCGTGGCTTTGACCAGGCGCCGCTTGTAATGGCTGCGTGGGTCACTGATCCTTACGGTGTTGGCCCACTTCGGGTCCTCGGCGTAGAGGGCCTGCTCGATCTGGTCGAGCAAGCGCTGCTCGTGCTCAGAGAGCGGCACGGCGCCTCCCAAGGACGGCCCCAGGACGGGGAAGACGGCAACGGACGACACGGGGTGTCCGGACCTCGCGGTCGGTTATCCCCAGAATACGAGGCTGTAGACGTAGGCGAAAGCAAACGTCCAAGGCAGACCAAACCGGAGGTGACGTCATGGCTTCATTCTGGGCCATCTTGGTCTCCTCCCCCGAAGTCGTGACATCGCCTCACGCCTCCATTTCATCAAGTTTGCCCCGAACTAGCGAAGCCGGGAGCACGGCATCGGGACCGAATCTCCGGATCGCCCGGTCCATCGCCTGCTCGGCCTCACGCCAGCCGGTCTCGCGCTCACCGAGAGTGAGCTGACGGGAGGCGGAATCGGCGGGCCGGAGGTTCTCCATCCTGACGCCGACCAGGCGCAGGCGCACCCGTTCGAGCCCGGCGGCGTGGTAGAGCTCGCAGGCTGTGGCGAAAATCTCCTGCGCGACATCGGTGGGCTCCGGAAGGGTCCGGGACCGGGTGATGGTGGAGAAGTCAGCGCGGCGCAGCTTCACACTTACAGTCCTGCCCACGTGACCGCCCTTACGCATCCTCGCGGCGACCCGTTCGGACAGGCGGAGCAGCTCGCGCTTGATGATCTCGGGATCGTCGACGTCGGCGGCGAACGTCTCCTCGTTGCCGATGCTCTTGTCGGGGACGTGCGGGCTCACCTGCCGCTCGTCGCGGCCCCACGCCAGCGCCGCCAGGTGGCCGCCCGCGGACGGGCCCAGCTCGCGCTGGAGCGTGGCGACGGGCACCCGGGCCAGGTCGCCGACGGTGCGGATGCCGAGGCGCACGAGGGCCTGCTCGGTGCGCTCGCCGACGCCCCACAGGGCGGAGACGGGCAGCGGGTGGAGGAACGCCACCACCTCCTCCTGCGGCACCACCAGCAGGCCGTCGGGCTTGCACTGCTTGGAGGCGAGCTTGGCGACGAACTTGCTGCCGGCCACGCCCACCGAGCACGTGATGCCGAAGCGCTCCAGCACCTCCGCCCTGATCGCGGCGGCGATCGCGGCGGGCGGCCCCAGCCGGCGCAGGGCGCCGCCGACGTCGAGGAACGCCTCGTCGGACGCGATGGGCTCGACCATCGGGGTGATCGAATGGAAGATCTCCATGACGCCTCTGGAGACCTCGGAGTATTTTCCGTGGCTGGGCGGGATGACCGTCGCCTGAGGGCAGAGCCGGCGGGCCCGGCTCATCGGCATGGCGGAGTGGACACCGAACGCCCTGGCCTCGTAGGTGGCGCTGAGCACGACGCCGCGCCCGGCGGGCGAGCCCACGATCACCGGTCGGCCGCGCAGCTCGGGCCGCTCCAGCAGCTCGACGCTGGCGAAGAAGGCGTCCATGTCGACGTGCAGGATCGGGCAGCCGGTGTCGTCGGCCCCGGTCCGCGGAGCGGGGCCGATGCCCGTGATCTGCTTGCGTGCCACGCCGCCGATTCTATCCGAACAGGCGTTCTAGGCCGATGGCCTGCGGCCGACGACGTGCAGCTGGGTCGCGATGTCGCGCAGCACCGGATGGGCCGAGGCGGCCTTCTCCAGGGCCACCAGCGCCTCCGCCGCGCCCGGCTCCCCGTCGACGAGCCGGCTGGGCACCAGGTCGGCGAAGACCCGCACGCCGTGGACCGGCCCGGCCCCGAGCCCGGCCGCCGACAGCAGGCCGGTGAGGGTCTCTCCGGTGAAGCGGCGGGGCGTGGGGTCGCGGTCGCCCCAGCTGCCGAGCGGGTCGGCGAGCGCGGCCCTGGACTCGTCGAACTGCCCGGCCAGCGCGCGGTGGATGGCGGCGGCCACCGGGTTGGCAGCCAGCACGCTGACCGCACCGCCGGGACGCAGCAGCCCGGCCATCTCGGTCAGGGCGCCGACGGGATCCTCCACGTACTCCAGCACGCTGTGGCAGAGCACCAGGTCGGCGCAGCCCGGGCTGAGCAGCTCGCCCAGGTCGGCGGTGTCGCCCTGGAGGCCGCGCACCTCCACGCCCGCCTCCTTGGCCCGGCGTTCGAGCGCGGCCAGCGAGTCGGGGCTGGGATCGACCACGGTCACGGTGTGGCCCAGCGCCGCGAGCGGCACGGCGAACCCTCCGGTGCCGCCGCCCGCGTCGACGATGTCGAGCGCGTCGCGCCCGGTGGCGCCGGCCAGCTCCGCCAGCACCTCGCGCAGCGCGTCCCAGACGACGGCGGTCCGCACCGCCGGGGTCCTCGTGACGCCTTCAGCTCGCAACGTCGGCTCGCCTCCCTCTCCTCGTGGGTCCGCCCCAGCCTACGCCGTACGGGTGCCGCCCGCTCCCCTGCGATCTGGACCGCTCCCGTACGGGTCGTCAGGCGTCGAAGGCGGCCACCAGCCGCTTGGGGGCGCGCAGCCGCCACGCGTCGGTGAGCAGTTCGCCCAGCTCCTCCTCGTCCACCTCCGGCAGCCGGACCAGCACGGCGGCGTACCCGTCGAAGTGCGGCGTGGTGAAGAACGCCCCGGGCCGGGCGGCGGTGAGCTCCAGCTTCTCCTCCTCGCTGGGCACCGGCACCGCGAGCACGTCCCGTTCCTCCCGCATCCTGGCGAACCACTTGCCGCGGACGTAGAACGCGGGCGTGCCGTACATGGTCTTCTCGCCGGTCCCGGGCAGCGCGAGCGCCAGCCTGCGGACGTCGTCTTCGGTGGCCATGTCCCGATCCTCGCCCCGCCCGTCCCGCCGGGGCAACCGGTCACGGCGGGTCCCGGAATCGCGGCATGCCCCTGACCAGGAGCAGCGCCGGCGGCACGAGGAGGATGACGGCCGCCGCCGACGCGAGCACCGCCGCCGGCCCGGCGAGGGCGGCCAGCGGCCCGGTCAGCGCCTGCCCGAACGGCATCAGGCCGAAGCCGCACAGCCAGGCGAACGAGCTGATCCGCCCGATCAGGTGCTCGGGGATCTCGCGCTGCAGGGCGACCTCCCAGTGGATCGCGTACGTCTCCACCCCCGCCCCGGCGATCGCGAACGCCAGGAAGATCACGGCCGGCGAGGGAGCGAGGACCAGAGAGAGGGGCGCCGCGGCGTAGAGGGCGATCGCGGTCAGCGCCACGGCCCCGGGGGCGCGCGGCCGCCACGCCATCGTGACCAGGCCGCCTGCCAGGCCGCCGGCCCCGTAGCAGGTGAGCGCCAGCCCGTACACGGCGGGCGAGCCGAACGCGGCGGTGGTCACGACCGGCAGCAGGACCTGCGTCGGCGCGATGACGAACATGAGGTTGACCGCGGAGAAGATCAGAATGGCGCGCACCCACGGGAGCCGCCGCGCCTCGGCGACGCCGGCGCGGACGTCCTGGACGAACGAGGCCCTGCGGGCGGGCTCCCGCCGGGGTTCCCCGGCCCGCCAGAGGGTCAGGACCGCGACAGCGAAGGTCATCGCGGTGATCCCGTACGCGGCCCCGGTGCCGGACAGGGTGATCACCCCGGCGCCCGCCGCTGGCCCGGCCATGACGCCGGTACGGATCGCGACGCTGACCAGCGACCTGCCGGAGACGCGCTCGTGGTCGCCGAGCACGCCCTGCAGCAGAGCGTTGAAGGCGGGGCGGACGAACGCCTCGGCCAGCCCCGACAGCAGCACGGCCCCGGCCGCCGCCCAGATCGGGAACGTGCCGGTCACGGCGAGAGCCGCCGCCAGGAGGGCCTGGAGTCCGTAGGCGGCCATCAGGACCCGTTGCCGCGGCAGCCGGTCGGCCCACACGCCGCCGACCGGCAGGAACACCACGAGCGTGACCCCGCGCGCGGCGAGGACCAGGCCGAGCGCGACCGCGTCACCACCCACCTGGAGTACGGAGACGGTGATCGCGACGGCGAACATCTGCTCGCCCGCGACCGCGGCCACCTGGCCGGGCAGCAGCAGGCGGAACCGGGGGTTGCCGAGCGCGGCTGGACGGAACACCCGATCAGCCACGTGGCTCTGGCACGGGAGGCACGCCGCCCATGCTGGCACCGGCGGGGCCCGCGCGGGGCCGGGCGGGTTACGCCCAGCGCGTGACCGGCGCGGCGGCCGGCTCACACCCAGCGCGAGCACGGCGCTAACACGGCGCGGACGCCGCGGTGCGGGTTACGCCCGGTGTGAAACGTGGATGTGGCGGCGGGCTCGCCGTGCGGAGGAGCCGGTCAGGGGGACGCCGTGACCGGCCCGTACGGGAGCTAGAGCGTCAGGCTGGGCTTGAGCTGCTTGAAACGCGCCAGCAGCCCGTTGACGAACTGGGGGGACTCGTCCGTGGACAGCTCGCCGGCCAGGTGGACCCACTCGCTGATGACCACGCCCTCGGGGACGTCGGGCATCCACAGCAGCTCGTAGGTGCCGCCGCGCAGGAGGTTGCGGTCGACGGCGGGCATGCGTTCGAGGGTCCAGCCCTCGGAGTAGGTGGTGATCAGCTCGTCGATGCGGGCGAGATGGCGGGTGACCCCCTCGACGAGGGTGGAGGTGTACTCGTTGACCGGGGGCTCCTGGCGCTCGACCCGCTCGGCCAGGATCTTCAGCGGATCCTCACTGCGGAGTTCGGCCTCGAAGAGGATGTCGAGCGCACGCCGGCGTGCTTTGCCCCGTGCCGACACCTCAGGCCCGGCCGAGGTATTCGCCGGTGCGGGTGTCGACCTTGACCCGCTCGCCGGTGGTGATGAAGAGCGGCACCTTGATCTCGGCGTCGGTCTCCAGCGTGGCGGGCTTGGTGCCGCCGGTGGAGCGGTCGCCCTGCAGGCCGGGCTCGGTGCTGGCGATGGTGAGCTCGACCGCGGCGGGCAGGTCGACGTAGAGCGCGGAGCCCTCGTGGAAGGCCACGGTGGCCAGGGTGTTCTCCAGCATGTAGTTGGCGGCGTCGCCGACGGTGGAGGAGGGCACGTTGACCATGTCGTAGGTCTCGGTGTCCATGAACACGAAGTCGTCGCCGTCGCGGTAGGAGTATTGCATCTCGCGCTTGTCGACGTTGGCCACCTCGACCTTGACGCCGGCGTTGAAGGTCTTGTCGAGGACCTTGCCGGAGAGCACGTTCTTGAGCTTGGTGCGCACGAACGCGCCGCCCTTGCCCGGCTTGACGTGCTGGAACTCGACAACGGACCACAGCTCGCCACCGTCGAGCTTCAGCACCATGCCGTTCTTGAGGTCGTTGGTTGTCGCCACTCGTTCTCTCCCGCGTGTGGCCGCTCTAAAGGACGAGCAGCTCCTTGGTCGTCTTGGTGAAAAGTTCCGGCTCGCCCTGTCGTGTGACGAGGGTGTCCTCGATGCGAACACCGCCCCGGCCCGGGAGGTAGATCCCCGGCTCCACGGTGATCGGAACTCGATCCTCAAGTCTACCGGTACGTGCGGGGCCCAGGAACGGCTCCTCATGGATCTCGAGCCCGACGCCGTGGCCGAGGCCGTGCCGGAAATGGTCGCCGTGGCCGGCGGCGGCGATGAGGGAGCGGGCGGCGGCGTCGACCTCCTTGGCGGTGGCGCCGGGGGTGACGGCGTGCCGGCCGGCCCGCTGGGCCTCGGCGACCAGGTCGTAGACCTCGCTCTGCCAGTCGGCGGGCGGGCCCAGGCAGACGGTGCGGGTCATGTCGGCGTGGTACCCCTGGTAGGCGGCGCCGAAGTCGATGGTGACCAGCTCGCCGGAGCGCAGCTCGCGGTCGGTGGGGGCGTGGTGCGGGATGGCGCCGTTCGGGCCCGCGGCGACGATGGTGTCGAAGGCGGGCTTGGCGGCGCCGAGCTCGATCATGCGGGCTTCGAGGAGCCGGGCCACGTCGCGCTCGGTGACGCCGGGGCGGATGGTGTGCAGCACGTCGGCGAAGGCCTGGTCGGTGATGGCGCAGGCGGTACGGAGGAGCTCCAGCTCGTCGTCGTCCTTGACCGCGCGCAGCCCTTCGACGAGGGGCCCGAGCGGCACGAGCCCGGGCCCGAGCCGCTCGTAGGTGGCCACGCTCATGTGGGCGGCCTCGATGCCGACGCCGGGGGCGGCGAGCTCCCCGGCCACGTCGGCGGCCTCGACCGCCTGCACGTCGAGGCCGTGCGTCTTCTCGATGTAGCGGTTGTCCGTCACCAGCAGCGCCGAGCCGTCGGCCTTGATCAGGGCGGCGGCGTTGGAACTGACGAGCCCCGTGAGATAGCGGACGTTGACGGTCGAGGTGACCAGCATGGCGTCGACCTCGTGGGCGGGCAGCAGGGCCGCGAGCCGAGCTCGCCGCTGTGCGTAGTTGACGGTCACGCGCTTAATGTACGCGGATCTCCGGTTGGTCCACTATCCGCTAGATCTGCCAGTCGTTGAGCCAGTCGGACAGCGGGCCGGCCGGGGCGATCTCGCCCTTGTCCCTGGCCTTGCGCAGATCGCGGATGACGTGGGAGACCTCCCTGACGCCGGCCCGCTCGTCGCCCTCGGCGAACTTCCGCCCGGCCTTCCTGAGCTTGTCCTGGGCCTTCTCGGCCACCTTCGGGTGCATCCCGTTCACGGCCATCTGGCTGGTGACCGCCTCGTCGAACCTCCTCACCCAGGTCTCCCAGCCGCCCGGCGGGACCGACTGGCCGACGGTGCCCTTGGGGATGGGCAGGGCGTCGGTGCCGCGGAGCTCGGTGGGCTCCGGCTCGGCCGTGAAAGTGGGCGTGGGGGTCGGGGTCGGCGTGGGGGTCGGTGAGGGCGGCGCCTCGCCGGTGACCTGCGTGGTGGGGGCGGCCTCGGGCGGGTCCTCGTCACCGCTCGCCAGGAAGATCATGACTACGGTGACCGCCACGATGGCCGCGAGGGCCACGCCGGCCTGGACGAACAGGCGGCGGTTCTCGCGGCCGGACGGCGGAGGCGGCGCCAGCTCGGACGCGTCGTAGATCGCGGTGTCCCCGGCCCGCGCGGCCGGGGTCGCGGCGGGGGCAGGCTGCGCGGGCGCGGCGGCCCGTGGCCTGGCGATGGCGGCCAGCGCGCGGCGCACCGCCTCGCCGCTGGCGGGCCGCTTGGCGGGCTCGGGGTCGAGCATGGCGAGCAGTAACCGGTCCAGCTCGGCGGGCACGCCCTGGCGCAGGGTACTGGGCGGCGCGATCGCGCCCTCCCTGGCGGGCGCCTGGCCGGTGAGCAGCTCGTAGCAGACCGCGCCGAGCCCGTACAGGTCGGCCGACGCCTGCCCGTCGCCTCCGGCGAGCCGCTCGGGCGCCTGGTAGCGGGGGTCGCCGCCGGGCCGGCCCGTCAGGCCGAACCCGACGACCTTGAGCACGCCGCTGCCGGCCATCCGGAAGCTGTCGGGCCCGACCTTGCCGTGCACCAGGCCCGCGCGGTGCGCCGCGTCCAGGCCGGCCGCGGCCTGCCCGGCCAGGTCGCACACCTCCACCACCTTGAGCGGCCCGCGCCCGGCGAGCTCCTCGCCGAGGCTCGGCCCGGTGAGGAACTCCGTCACCAGGAACGGGGACCCTTCGTGCTCCCCCACGTCCAGCACCATGGCGACGTTGGGATGGATCACCCGGGCCACGGCCTGGGCGTGCTGGCGCAGCACCTCCCTGGTGGCCGCCCCCACCGCCTTGGCTCCCAGCATCTTCACGGCCACGGTCCAGTCGGCGCGGGTGTCGTACCCCCGCCACACCTCGCCCATCGAACCGCTGCCGATGCGCTCATCAAGCCGGTACCGCCCGGCGACCAGGGACGGCGTCGCGTCGGACATATCTCCGCCAATGCTCAAACTTCAGTTTTCGACCAACCTTAGGCCCCAACGGAAACGCCCGCCTCCTCCAGCACGGGGAAGGCGGGCGTTTCGACGGGTGTGTACCGGTGCGGCGGTGATCAGGAGGCGATGTCCTTGATGGTCTCGATCAGGCGGACGCGCTCCTCGTGGGTGCGGCCGAGCGGGGTGACGTTCAGCGTGGTGACGCCGGACTCCTTCATCGCCCGCATCCGGTCGCGGACGTAGGCCTCGTCGCCGATCAGCGACATCTTCTCCAGCAGCTCGCGCGGCACCAGCGCCGCCGCCTCGTCCTTCTTGCCGTCGAGGTAGAGCTCCTGGATCTGCTCGGCCTCCTTCTCGTAGCCGTAGCGCCTGGCGAGGTTGTTGTAGAAGTTCTTGCCCTTGGCGCCCATGCCGCCGATGTAGAGGGCGGCCATCGGCCGGCCGAGGTCCAGCAGGCCGTCTGCGTCGTCGCCGATGTAGAGGGACGCCTGGGCGACCACGTCCAGCTCGCCCAGCTCGGGGTCGCGTTTGGCCTTGCCGGCGGCCAGGGCGGCGCCCCACACGTCGGCGGCCTTCTCCGGCACGTAGAAGATCGGCTCCCAGCCTTCGGCCAGCTCGGCGGCCAGCTCGACGTTCTTGGGGCCGATGGCGGCGAGCACGATCGGGATGCGGGAACGTACCGGGTGGTTGATGATCTTGAGGGGCTTGCCCAGGCCGGTGCCCTGGTCGGGCGGCAGCGGCAGGGTGTAGTGGCGGCCGTCGTACTGCAGGCGCTCGCGCCGCCACACCTTGCGGCAGATCTCGATGACCTCGCGGGTGCGGCCGATCGGGGCGGTGTAGGGCACGCCGTGGAAGCCCTCGATGACCTGCGGGCCGGAGGAGCCGAGGCCGAGGGTGAAGCGGCCGTCGGAGATGTAGTCGAGGCCCGCGGCCGTCATGGCCATCAGGGCGGGCGTGCGCGAGTAGATCGGCAGGATGCCTGAGGCGATCTGCAGCCGCTCGGTGACGGCCGCGATGTATCCCATCTGGCTGACCGCGTCGAAGCTGTAGGCCTCCGCGACGAAGACGATGTCGAGCCCGGCCTTCTCGTAGTCGGCGAGCTCTCCCACCGTCTCCTTGAATCCCCCGGAGTAGCCCAGTGTCATTCCGATCCGCATGCCCGCTCCCACCACAGAATGATGTTCCGTTCCGATGCCGTCAGGTTAGCGTGTCCGCGCTGGAGCCAGCGAGGGGCTACCTTGGTCAGAGTGCTGAAGCGCGTCGTCGTCGTCGTGTCCGCCGTCCTCGCCGTGGTCCTGGCCGGACACCGCTACGTGCCGGCCCTGGGCGGTTTCACGACGGTCATGGAGAGCCTGCTGCCGTGGCTGGGCCTGGCCGTGCCGGTCCTGCTGCTGGGCGCGGCCCTGGCCCGCTCCACCGCGGCCGTCGGCGCCGTGCTGGCTCCGGCGGCCGTGTGGGGCGTCATGTTCGGTCCCGCGCTGCTGCGCACCCCGCCAGGCGGGCCGAGTGACCTGGCGGTCGGCACGGTGAACGTGGGCGTGCGCAACGACGCCTCGGGCGAGGCCGTACGCGCCGTCGCCGAGGACCTCGACCTGCTGGCGGCGCAGGAGCTCACCCCGGGCGGCCCGGCGGCCAAGCAGCTCAACCGGATGTTCGAGCACCGTTACGCGGTGAGCACCGTCGGCCTGTGGAGCCGCTACCCGATCAGCCGCGAGCGCCCGCTGGACGTCGGCATGGGCTGGGTGCGCGCCCTGCGTGCGACCGTGCGGACCCCCAAGGGCGACGTGACCGTGTACGTGATGCACCTCGCCTCGGCGCGGCCGGGCGAGACCACCTCCAGGGACGCCTCGCTGGCGCAGGCGCGCAAGCTGATCGACCGCGACGGCAGCAAGCGGATCCTGCTGCTGGGCGACCTCAACACGGCCACCACCGACCGGGGCATGCGCGGGCTGACGCCGCCGCTGACCGACGCGCAGGAGGTCGCGGGCGACGGGTTCGGGTTCACCTGGCCGGCCGGGTTCCCCGTGACGCGGCCGGACCACATCCTGTTCCGCGGGATGACCGCCACGCGGGCCGAGGTGGCCCCGGCCACCGGCAGCGACCACCGGGCCGCCGTCGCCTCGTTCCGTCTCTGACGACGACGCGACCGCGGCCGCTCACTCAGGTTCCAGCAGCCGAGGCTCCAGCCTGGCCAGATCGCCGGGGGTGTCGATGTCGGCGGGGTCGCCGGCGCACGGCACCTCGGTCACCAGCTCCGGATGGGCGGCCAGGAAGGGGCGGGCGCCCACGTCGCCGCGGGCCAGGGCGGCGACCTCGGCGAAGTGGCGGCGCTCGATCAGCACCGGGTTCCTGCGCCGGCCGCCGTACGTGGCGACGGCCACCCCGGCGCCGGAGGCGATCAGCGCGCGCACCGCCTCGGCCCGCACCAGCGGCTGGTCCACCAGCGCGATCACCACGGCCCGCGACTCGGCGGGCAGCGCCGCCAGCCCGGCCCGCAGGGAGGACCCCATGCCGGACCGCCAGTCCGGGTTGCGCACGGCCACCGCCCCCCGCACCTGCACGGTCGCCGCCCCGAGCACCACCACGACCGGGTGGCAGCCGCCCTCCTCCAGCAGCCGCACCCCCCGGTCGACCAGCCGCTCCCCGGCCAGCTCCAGCAGCGCCTTCGGCCTGCCCAGCCGGGAGCCCTCGCCGGCCGCGAGCAGCAGCCCCGCCACCCCGCTCCCCTTCATGGCCGTCCCCTACCCGTCGTGGTGGATGCGGCCCCGGGTGGTCGACAGCGGCCGGCCGGACCCGCCCCAGCGGAGCTGGATCAGCTCGGCGGCGATGGACACGGCCGTCTCCTCCGGAGTGCGCGCCCCCAGGTCCAGCCCGATGGGCGAGCGCAGCCGGGCCAGCTCCTCCTCGGTCAGCCCGGCCTCGCGCAGCCGGTCCATCCGGTCCTCGTGGGTGCGCCGCGAACCCATGGCGCCCACGTACCCGGCGGGGGTGCGCAGCGCCACCTCCAGCAGCGGCACGTCGAACTTGGGATCGTGGGTGAGCACGCAGATCACGGTGCGCTCGTCCACCGAGACGGAGGCCAGATAGTCGTGCGGCCACTTGACCACGACCTCGTCGGCGTCGGGGAAGCGCTTGGGGGTGGCGAAGACGGGCCGGGCGTCGCACACGGTGACGTGGTAGCCGAGGAACTTGCCGACCCGGGCGACGGCCGCGGCGAAGTCGATCGCGCCGAACACCAGCATGCGCGGCGGCGGCGCGAACGAGTGCACGAACACGGCCAGGTCGTCCAGCCGCCGCTCGCCCTCGCCGCCGTAGTGGCGGATGCCGGTCAGCCCCTGGGCGAGCATGCCGCGGGCGTCGTCGTCCACCGCGTCGTCGAGGCGGCCGGGGCCGAGCGAGCCGGAGGAGCGGCCGGGCCAGATGATCCGGCGGGCGCCGACCTCGCCGGGGCCGGAGAGGACGGTGGCGACGGCGACCGGCTCGTGCTCCTCGATCGAGGCGGCCACGTCGCCCAGCTCGGGGAAGGTGTCGCGGGAGATCGGCTCGACGAAGATGTCGATGATGCCGCCGCAGGTGAGCCCGACGGCGAACGCGTCGTCGTCGCTGACCCCGTACCGCTGCAGCACCGGGCGGCGGGTCTCGGTGGCGAGCTCGAACACGGCGCCCTCGACGCATCCGCCGGACACGCTGCCGACCACCTCGTCGCCGCGCACGGCCATGGCGGCGCCCGGTGGCCTGGGCGCGCTGTTGAACGTGCCGACCACCGTCGCGAGCCCGAACTCGAGCCCCGACCTCCACCAGCGCATGATCTCCGGGAGCACGTCACGCATGGGCGAGCCTTTCGGTGAGTTCCTCGTAGGCGGCCAGGCTGTGCCCGGCCACCAGGGCGTCGAGGTAGGGCAGGGCGGCCCGCATGCCGCCGGTGAGCGGCTGGTAGTCCTCGTACCCCTTGTGCGGGTTGACCCAGATCACCCGGTGCGCCTGCCGGGCCAGCCGGGCCATCTGGGCGCGCAGCAGTTCGGGGTCGCCCCGTTCCCAGCCGTCGGAGGCGATGACCACGGTCGCGCCGCGCGCGCTGTGCTGGGACAGGAACTGCTTCAGCTCCTCCCCCAGCCGGGTGCCGCCGCTCCAGTCGGGGATGGCCCGCGACACCGCGTCGAGCGCGGTGCCGGGGTCGCGGTGGCGCAGCTCGGCGGTGACGGCGGTGAGCCGGGTGCCGACCGAGAACACGCGGGTGGCCCGCGGCTCGCTGCGCACCAGCGCGTGCGCGAACCGCAGCAGCGTCTCGGCGTACGGCGACATGGAGCCGCTCACGTCGACGAAGAGCACGACGCGGCGCGGCCTGGTGGTGTGCCGCCGGCGCCGCAGCCTGGCCACCTCGCCCTTCCTGAGCGCGTCGCGGATGGTGCGGCGCTGGTCGAGCACGCCCCGGTGGGCGCTCTCGTACCGGCGCGAGCGGCGTGTGGCCCGCCTGGCCCTGAGCATGGTCAGCATCCGGTGCACCTCGGCGCGCTCGGCCTCGGTGAGCCTGGCGACGTCCCGGTGGCGCAGGACCTCGGTGCTGCTGGCGGTGGCGGGCGCGGCCTCGCCCTCGCGCCCGCCCTCCGCGCTCTCGCCCGCCGCGGTGTAGCGGGTGACGGAGGTGACGGCGGCCGGGGCGGTGGTGGCCTTGGCGCCGCCGAAGTACGCGTGGAAGCAGCGGTCGTAGCGGGGCAGGTCGTCGGGGCCGGCGCAGAGCGTGAGGCGGCCCGCCCAGTAGACGTCGCCGGGGACGGCGACGTCCAGCTGCTCCAGCGCGCGCAGGAAGCCCTGGGTGCGCTCGTGGTCGGCCGCGACCCCGGCCGCCCTGAGGGTACGGGCGAACCCGGTCATCGTGGCGGCCAAATCAGTCATGGCGGAGCAGCCCGTTGCCCAGGACGCGTTCGACGTCCTCCCGGTACTTGAGCGC
This sequence comes from Nonomuraea ferruginea, assembly GCF_039540635.1. NCBI lineage: Bacteria > Bacillati > Actinomycetota > Actinomycetes > Streptosporangiales > Streptosporangiaceae > Nonomuraea > Nonomuraea ferruginea. The sequence goes on from NZ_BAABFD010000008.1 coordinate 20,038, forward strand.
GGCGCCCAGCGTGGCGGCCGCCCGGCCCGGGTCGAGCTCGTCGGCGCCGAGCGTCAGCAGCGCCTCGGTCCAGTCGAGGGTCTCGGCGATGCCCGGCGGCTTGACCAGGTCGGCCCCGCGCAGCCGCTCGGCGGCCCCGGCGACCTGGCGGGCCAGCGTCTCGGTGCAGGCGGGCAGGCGGCGCAGCAGGATCGCCACCTCCCGCTCGAAGCTCGGATGCTCAAGCCAGTGGTAGAGGCAGCGCCGCTTGAGCGCGTCGTGCACCTCCCGCGTGCGGTTGGAGGTCACCACCACGACCGGCGGCGACTCCGCCCTGATCGTGCCGAGCTCCGGGACGGAGATGGTGAAGTCGGAGAGCACCTCCAGCAGGAACGCCTCGAACTCGTCGTCGGCCCGGTCGATCTCGTCGACCAGCAGCACGCTCGGCTGCGTCTCCAGCGCCTTGAGCAGCGGCCGCGCGATGAGGAAGCGCCGCTCGTAGATCTCCCCTTCGAGCCGCCGCACGTCGGTCACGCCGGCGACCTCTGCCGCCTTCAGGTGCAGCAGCTGCCGGGCGAAGTCCCAGTCGTACAGGGCCTGCGCGGCGTCCAGCCCTTCGTAGCACTGCAGCCGGATCAGCGGCGCCCCGAGCAGTCCGGCCAGGGTCTTGGCCAGCTCGGTCTTCCCGACGCCCGCCTCCCCTTCCAGGAACAGCGGCCGCCGCATCCGCAGCGCCAGGAACGCGGCCGTGGCCAGACCTTCGTCGGCCAGATACGCATGCCGGTCGAGCAGCTCGATGAGCTTTTCCGGCGACTCGATGTCCATCGCCCTCATTGTCCGCCGACGCACGCTTTCAGGCTACGGGTCACGCCGTTTTCCTGATAATCGACGCCCTCTATGACGTGAAGTGAGGTCTCACGTCAGTCTTCGCGGGCCTCGCCGCGGTCGTGGATGAGGGCGGTGAGCTCGGCGATGGCGCGGCGGGCCGCGGGCTTCTCCGAGCCCTGGATGCCCATCGCGCCGATCGTCCGGCCGTCGGAGAAGTCGACGCGGGGCCATGGGTCGCCCTGCACGAAGGTCACGTCGAGGACCTCGGGCCAGGTGTAGCGGTGGGTGCGGGCCGCGTTGACCAGGGTGACGCCCTCGTCGTCGGCCTCCACCCGCACCCGGCCGAGCAGGTGGAGCACGAACGCCACCGCGCAGCCGAACGCGACGATCGCGATGCGGTCGGCCAGCTGGAACGGCGGGGCGATGAGGATCGCCATCACCACCGCGCCGAGCACGATCAGGGTGGCGAAGGTGTAGGCGACGAACCTCCCCCGGCGCGGGCGCCAGACGACGGGCAGCGGGGGAGGTGGCACGAGCTCAGGCACGGTCGAGAATGTACCGCAGGTCAGCCGAGGGTCCGCAGGAGGAGTGCGGTCTCCAGCGCGGCGATCGCGGACTCGTAGCCTTTGTCCTCCTTGCTGTCCGGCAGCCCCGATCGGTCCAGCGCCTGGCCGAGGTTCTCGCAGGTGAGCACGCCGTTGCCGACCGGGGTGCGCTCGTCGAGCGAGACCCTGGTCAGCCCGGCCGTGACCGAGTCGCACACGTAGTCGAAGTGGGCCGTCTCGCCGCGGATGACCGCGCCCAGCGCCACCACCGCGTCGCAGCGGCGGGCCAGCGCCTGGGCGACCACCGGGAGTTCGAGCGAGCCGGGCACCCGCACCACGGTGGCGGTGGCGCCGGCGTCCTCGCAGGCCCGCACCGCCCGGTCCACCAGCCGGTCGGTGATGTCGGCGTGCCAGCTGGCGGCCACCACCCCGACGGTCAGCCCGGACGCGTCGGGCGCCGTGGTGATCGCGGGACGTCCTTCGCCGCTCATGAGGCCTCCTGGGTGCCGTCGATGTCCGTGTGTTCGATGGAATGGCCCAGCCGGTCGCGCTTGGCCTGCAGGTAGCGGGCGTTGTACGGGTTCACCGCGACCGGCATCGGCTCGCGGCCGAGCACCTTGATGCCGTAGCCGTCCATGCCCGTGACCTTGACCGGGTTGTTGGTGAGCAGCCGCACCCCCTTGACCCCCAGGTCGGCGAGGATCTGGGCGGCGTTGGAGAACTCGCGGGCGTCGATCGGCAGACCCAGCTCGACGTTGGCGTCGACGGTGTCGACCCCGGCGTCCTGGAGGCTGTAGGCGCGCAGCTTGGCCAGCAGCCCGATGCCGCGGCCCTCGTGGCCGCGCAGGTAGACGACCACGCCGCGGCCCTCGGCCGCGATGGCCGCCATGGCGTGGTCGAGCTGCACCCCGCAGTCGCAGCGCAGCGAGCCGAACACGTCGCCGGTCAGGCACTCGGAGTGGGCGCGGACCAGGACGTTCTCGCCGTCGCCGAGGTCGCCGAAGACCAGCGCGACGTGCTCGCCGCCGTCGATGGAGCTGGAGTAGCCGTACGCCCGCCACATCCCGTACGCGTTGGGCAGGTTGGTCTCGGCGACCCGGGTGACCATGCTCTCGGTGCGCCGCCGGTAGTCGGCGAGCTGCTCGATGGAGATGAGCGCGAGGTCGTGCTCGTCGGCGAAGACGCGCAGCTCGGGCAGCCTGGCCATGGTGCCGTCGTCGTTGACCACCTCGGCCAGCACGCCCGCGGGGCTGAGCCCGGCGAGCTTGGCCAGGTCGACGGCCGCCTCGGTGTGGCCGCGCCTGACCAGCACGCCGCCCTCGTGGTAGCGCAGCGGGAAGACGTGGCCGGGCCGTACCAGCTCGTACGGCTCGGTCGCGGAGTCGGCGAGCGCCCGGATCGTCCTGGCCCGGTCGGCGGCCGAGATGCCGGTCGTGACGCCGTCGCGGGCGTCCACGCTGATCGTGTACGCGGTGCGCAGCCGCTCGCGGTTCTGGTGGACCATGAGCGGCAGGCCGAGCCGGTCGAGCTCGCGGCCCTCCATCGGCACGCAGATGACGCCGCTGGTGTGCCTGATGGTGAAGGTGAGCAGCTCGGGCGTGGCCCTGGCCGCGGCGAAGATGATGTCGCCCTCGTTCTCGCGGTTCTCGTCGTCGACGACCACGACGGGCCGGCCCGCCCTGATGTCCTCGATCGCCCGCTCGACCGGGTCGAGGATGCCCCCGGTCATGACGCCACCGCCACGGCCGGTGCGGAGGCGCGGTACTCGCGCAGCCACTTGACGAACCCGACCAGCACCATCACGAAGAAGATCGCGTACACCGCGCCCGAGACGTACAGCCCGGAGTTGAACGCGACCGGCACGCCGACGAGGTCGACGGCCACCCAGACGATCCAGAAGTCGACCAGCGCCCGGCCCTGCGCCCAGGTCGCGACCGCGCCGCCGACGAAGATGTAGGCGTCCGCGGCCACCACGGCCAGCGGGGCGTCCGGGTACCACGACAGGTTGAACGTCTTGAACAGCGCCGCCACCACGATCGTGCCGAGCACGGCCGCGGTGATCAGCACGAGCCGCTCGCGCCCGGTCGCGGGCCGCACGGCCAGCTCGTGCTGCTGGGTGCCCTGGCGCCACTTCCACCAGCCGTAGATCGCCAGCAGGCCGAACAGGGCCTGCTTGAGCGCGTTGCCGGTGACGTGCGCGCTGATGGAGGCGGCGAAGAGCAGGACGGCGCCGGTGAACTGCACCGGCCAGGTCCAGATGGACTTGCGCATGGCGAACACCACGGTCGCCAGCGCGCAGATGTTGCCGATCAGGTCGGTCCACCTCACGGGCAGGCCGAAGATGTCGATCGATGCGTCCGCCCAGCTCATCGGGCGCCCACCAGCCTCTCCACGTACTTCGCGATCACGTCGACCTCGAGGTTCACCAGGTCGCCCACCTGGCGCTCGCCCAGGGTGGTCAGCTTGAGCGTGGTCGGGATGAGGCTCACGCCGAAGCTTCCGTCGTCAACAGTCGTCACCGTCAAGCTGATTCCGTCGACGGCGATCGAACCCTTCTCCGCGACGTACCTGCTCAGGGACGCGGGCAGGCCGAAGCGCAGGTCGTCCCAGTTGTCGCCGGGCTCCCTGGACAGCAGTGCGGCGGTGCCGTCGACGTGGCCCTGCACGATGTGGCCGCCGAGCCGCTGGTCGGCCCGGACCGCGCGCTCCAGGTTGACCGCCCCGCCCTCCGACAGCGCGCCGAGCGAGCTGCGGTCGAGCGACTCCTTCATCACGTCCACGGTGAAGACGTCGCCACGCACGTCCACGACCGTGAGGCAGACGCCGTTGACGGCGATCGAGTCGCCGTGGCGGGCGTCGGAGGTGACCACGGGGCCGCGTACGGACATCCTGGCGCCGCCGCCGGCCGCCTCGACGGCGACGACCTCGCCCTTCTCCTCGATGATTCCGGTGAACATTCACTTCTCCCTGCGGGGGTGCGGGGGCGCGGGGCGTGCGACGAGGCGCACGTCCGGCCCGATGGGGGAAACCTCGTCGAAGATCAGGCGGTGCGCCTCGCCGATGGTGCGCACTCCGGCCTCGCCCAGCGCGGCGGCGCCGGCGCCGAGGAGGGCGGGCGCGACGTAGGCGACGACCCGGTCGACCAGCCCGCGGGCCAGGAACGCCCCGGCCAGCGTGGGGCCGCCCTCCAGGAACACGCTGACCACCTCGCGGGCGGCGAGCTCCTTGAGCAGGGCGTGCAGGTCGAGGCCGCGGCCGTCGCGGGGCACGCGCAGCAGGTCGGCGCCGAGGGTCGTGACGGTGTCGGCGGCCACGGCGACGAGCGTGGGGGCCGCGCCGTCGAGCACCCGCGCGGTGGCCGGCGTCCTGGCGTCCGGGTCGACGACCACGCGCAGCGGGCGGCCCTCGGCCAGGGCCGGCCTGGCGGTGAGCCGGGAGTCGTCGGCCAGCACGGTGCCGATGCCGGCCACGATCGCGTCGCTGCGGGCGCGCAGCCGGTGCACGTCGGCCCTGGCCTCGGGAGAGGTGATCCACTGGCTGGTGCCGTCGGCGGCGGCCGAGCGGCCGTCGAGAGTGGCGGCGAACTTCCACGTCACGTGCGGGCGGCCGAGCCTGGCCCAGGTCAGCCACTCGGCGTTGACCCGCTCCGCCTCCTCGGCCAGCACCCCGGCCGTCACGGCGACTCCGGCCGCGCGCAGCCGCCCGGCGCCGCCGGCGGCCTTCGGGTTGGGGTCGGCGACCGCGTGGACGACGCGGGCCACGCCCGCCTCCAGCAGCGCGCCGCTGCACGGGCCCGTCCGGCCGGTGTGGTCGCAGGGTTCGAGGGTGACGTAAGCGGTGCCGCCCCTGGCCCGCTCCCCCGCCTCGCGCAGGGCGGCGACCTCGGCGTGCGGCCCTCCCGCGTACGCGTGGAACCCCTCACCCGCGACCCGGCCGGCGGCGTCGAGCACGACGCAGCCCACGACGGGGTTGGGGCTGGTGTGACCGTGACCGCGGGCGGCCAGCTCGACGGCGCGCGCCATGTGGACCGCGTCCTGCGGGGATCCCGCCACCGGGGGCCTCCTACTCGCCAGTAGCTCCAAGCCGTGGCGGGCCCCGGGGGGTCGAACACGGTACGCGAACGCACCGTGGGGCACCCGGCGCAATGCCGGGCACCCGCGTGCTGCCTCCCATCCGGACTTTCACCGTCGGTCCCGGAATTTCACCGGGTCAACCGGCCGATGGCATCGGCCGGGTCGCGGACTGTCACCGCCGGTTCGGATTTTCACCGACCCCGGAGCACGCTAGCTCTGTCCATCCCAGTGTGCCATGTCCGAATTCATGCGCGCGACCGGGGCTCCCCGTGATCGGCTCAGGCGGCCATGAGCTTGCGGGCGCGGCGGGCGTCGGGGCTGTAGCGGACGTTCGCGGGCACCAGGCCGATGCCGGCGTGCAGGGCCCGCAGCGTGGCGGTCGCCCACAGGTCGCCGACCGGCGTGGCGGGCAGCCCGTACATCCGCCTGGCCCAGCGCGGCAGCGTGGCGAAGGCGAGCACGGTCAGGGCCGGCACCACCGGCCGCAGCGTGGCGAGCAGGCCGGGCAGCGGCGTGTGCAGGGACGCCAGGAGCGGGTTCGCGGCCTCGGGGACGAGCCGCAGCCCCGGGCGGGCGGCCTCGATGTAGGCGCGCAGCCCGCCGACCGAGCCGGGCACGCTCAGCGGGTCCAGGCCGACGACCTCGGCGGCGCGCCGCCACTCGGCGACGAACGCGTCGGCGTCGGCGTCGCTGAGCCGCACGCCCGCCCGGCGGGCCACCGTCAGGTAGGAGTCGACCTCACCGACGTGCACCCAGCGCAGCGACGCGGGCTCGTCGAGCCGGAACCGCTCGCCGGTGTCGGGGTCACAGCCTGTGAGCGTGGCGTGGATCTTGCGTACGCGGCGGCCGGCCTGCTCGACTTCGGCTCGTGTCCCGTACGTGCGCACGCGGACGAATTCTGTGGTCCGGACGAAACGCGACCACGCCTCGTCGGGATTCATGAAGGCGGAGTTCTGTATGACGCCGCGCATCGCGCGCGGGTGAAGGCTCTGCATGAGAAGCGCGCGGAACCCGCCGACCAGCAGAATCGGCTCACCCATCACCCGCCACGTCACGGACTCCGGCCCGAACAGCCCGTGGTCTTCCATGAGTAAGGGCCTACCCGCCAGGGCCGGGGGCTATGTCACAGGACTGTCGTGGTTGTGCCGCGATTCCGTGATTACTGAGCGTATAAACGGTTCTGATTCTTGCATCCGGTGATATGGCAGGTCAATGACTTTGCGAATACGACAAAGTCTATTTTTTACAACAAACTTACGAAAAACCGTGGAGGCATTGTCACAGAGTGAGATGACCTGAGAACGTCGCCTGTGGCCCGGAATTTCCGGATTTCGTACGTGCTGAGGGACCCCGACCACATGACGACACCGACGTCCACCGCGATCACCACCGACGCGACGTCCGTGACCGAAACCCAGGACACCGCCGGCCGGTCACCCGGCCGGCTGATGTGGACGCGCTTCCGCCGCGACCGCGTCGGCGTCACCTCCGCGGTGATCGTCATCTTCTTCTTCCTGGTGGCGATCTTCGCGCCCGTGATCTCGTGGCTGTACGGCAAGGACCCGTACACCCTGTACGGGCAGGACATCCCAGGACTGCTGAACGACTACGGCTACCCGATCCTGCCCAACGGCGGCATCAGCTCCGAGTACTGGTTCGGGCTGGAGCCGAGCCTCGGCCGGGACGTGTTCATGCAACTGGTGTACGGCATCAGGACGTCGCTCGGCATCGCCCTGGCCGCGACCCTGATCATCACCGCGCTCGGCATCGTGATCGGCATCGTGGCCGGCTACCTCGGCGGCAGGACCGACTACTTCATCGGCCGGATCATCGACCTGACGCTGTCCTTCCCGTCGACGATCTTCATCATCGCGTTCACCCCGGTGGTGGAAAGCCTGCTGGTGCCGCCGGACGAGGAGACGCCGATCTGGCTGCGCGCCGTCTCGCTCACGATCATGCTCAGCGCCTTCGGCTGGGCGGGGCTGGCCCGGCTGCTGCGCGGTTACGTGCTGTCGCTGCGCGAGCGCGAGTTCGTCGAGGCCGCCAAGGTCACCGGCGCCTCGCCGGCCCGGATCGTGTTCAAGGAGCTGCTGCCCAACCTGTGGACGCCGATCCTCATCCAGTCGACGCTGCTGCTGCCCGCCATGGTGACGGCCGAGGCGGGGCTGTCGTTCCTCGGCGTCGGGATGGGTGAGCTGGTGCCCGACTGGGGGCGCATGTTCCTGCGGGCGACCCAGGTCTACCAGAACGACATCACGTACCTCATCTTCCCCGGCGTCGCGTTGTTGATCTTCGTGATCGCCTTCAACCTGCTCGGCGATTCCGTGCGTGACGCCTTCGACCCCAAGATCAAGCGCTAGAGGAGAGAGATGAACCACCGTACGAGGTCGGTGCTCGCGGTGCTCGCCGCGGCGTCGCTGACCCTGGTCGGCGCCTGCGCGCCGGGCAACCAGGGCGCGCCGTCGGCCGCCCCCAGCTCCGGAGAGTCGGCGCCGCCGCAGGCGGAGTACAAGCCGGCCGTGATCACCCTGGGCACGGCCGAGGACTCGAAGGGCCCGGCCATCGAGCCTGAGGGCGTGGTCAAGGGCGGCACGGTCACCATGATCGACCGTGACGACTTCGCCCACCTGGACCCGGCGCAGAGCTACGTCAACACAGCGACGAACTTCCAGCTGCTCATCCACCGCGGCCTGACCGGCTACAAGCGGGTCGCCAAGGGCGAGTACAAGCTCGTGGGCGACCTGGCCACCGACGCCGGCCAGGTGTCCGACGGCGGCAAGACCTGGACCTTCACCCTCAAGGACGGGGTGAAGTGGCAGGACGGCACGCCGATCACGTCCGAGGACGTGAAGTGGACGATCGAGCGGATGTTCGCCCCGTTCATCACCCAGGGTCCCGCGTACATCCAGCAGTGGCTGACCGAGGAGGACTACAAGAAGGCGTACGAGGGTCCGTACGACGGCAAGCGGCTCGACGCGATCGAGACGCCGGACGAGAAGACGATCGTCTTCACCTTCAAGGCGCCGCACGCCGACGCCAACTACGCCTTCGCCATGGGCGGCTACGCCATCGTGCCCAAGGCCAAGGACACCAAGGAGAAGTACGACAAGGAGCCCTTCTCCTCCGGCCCGTACATCATCAAGTCCCACACCGTCGACAAGTCGATGGAGCTGGAGCGCAACCCGCACTGGGACGCGAGCACCGACCCGGTCCGCGGCGCGTACCCGGACGTCTGGAAGCTGGAGTTCGGCCAGGAGAACCTGCAGATCACGGACCGGCTCGTCGCGGACAACGGCCCTGACCAGCAGGCGTTCACCTTCTACGCGGCGGTGCCGCCTGAGCGGCTGCAGCAGGTGCTCGCCGACGAGAGCCTGGCCGACCGTCGCATGGTCAGCCCCTCGCCCTACGGCAACTACTACTACTTCAACCTCGACCGGGTGAAGGACATCAAGATCCGCCAGGCGATCAACTACGCGTGGCCGTCGAAGCAGATCCAGCAGACGATGGGCGGCCCGGCCGCCGCGGCGCTGCCGACGACGATCCTGAACGAGAACACCACGGTCGGGTACGAGTCCTACGACCTGTACGGCAAGGCGGCCAAGCCCGAGGGCGACATCGAGAAGGCAAAGCAACTGCTGGCCGAGTCGAGCGACCCGAACCCGACCATCGTCTACGCGCACAACCAGACGCCGGTCCAGGAGCAGATCACGGTCGTGATCAAGAACGCCCTGGAGAAGGCCGGCATCAAGGTCGTGACCAAGCCGCTGGACCGCAAGACGTACTACGACTCGATCAGCCAGACCAAGAACGAGTTCGACCTGTACTGGGGCGGCTGGGGCTCCGACTGGCCGTCCGGCTCGACGGTCATGCCGATCATCTTCGGCCCGGTCAGCGACGGCGGCCAGAACATGACGCACCTGCGCGACCCGGAGCTGGACGCGAAGATGAAGGAGATCTCCGAGAACCCGGACATCGACGCGGCCAACGCCGCCTGGATGGCGCTGGACAAGGAGATCCAGGAGAAGCACGCGCCGCTGGTCGTGGCCGAGAACCGGATCGGGACCTGGCTGCACGGTTCCAAGGTCGGTGGTGCGGAGATCGACCCGCAGATGTGGATCGTCTCCCCGAACACCATCTTCGTGAAGCCGTAGTGCCACCGCCCCGGGCGTCCGTGCGGGCGCCCGGGGCACCCTCTTGGAGATCTCGTGCTTCGATTCCTCATCCGCCGCGTGCTGGGAGCGGCGGTCATCCTGCTGGTCATCTCGGCGGTGACCTTCTTCCTGTTCTACGCGATTCCCGCGGACCCGGCCCGGCTGGCCTGCGGCAAGGTGTGCCCGCCGGAGACGCTGGAGCAGGCCCGCCGCAACCTGGGCATCGACCAGCCGCTCCTGGTGCAGTTCGTGTCATGGCTGTCCGGGATCTTCGTCGGCCGTGACTACGAGGGCCTCGGCCACTGCCCGGCGCCCTGTCTCGGCTTCTCGTTCGTCAACAAGGCCCCGGTGTTCGAGACGATCATGGACCGGATGCCGGTCACGATCGCGCTCACGCTCGGCGCCGCGGTGATCTTCCTGATCTTCGGCGTGGCCACCGGCATCGTCGCCGCGCTGCGTCAGGGCAAGCCGCTCGACAAGGTCGCCAGCGTGGCGTCGCTGATCGGCGCGTCGGTGCAGATCTACTTCGTCGGCACCCTGGCCATGTACCTGTTCGTCTACCAGACACAGGTCTTCTCCCAGCCCAAGTACGTGCCCATCACCGAGGATCCGCTCGGCTGGTTCAACGGGCTGCTGCTGCCCTGGCTGGTGCTGGCGCTCATCTTCACCGCGAACTACACCCGCATCACCCGCTCCACCATGGTGGAGAACCTCAACGAGGACTACGTCCGCACGGCCAGGGCCAAGGGCATGTCGGGGCGGAGCGTGGTGCTGCGGTTCGCGCTGCGCGGAACGCTCACCCCGGTCATCACGATCTTCGGTGTCGACCTGGGCACGCTCATCGGCGGCGCGATCATCACCGAGACCACGTTCGGCCTGCAGGGCATCGGGCGGCTGGCGGTGCGCGCGGTCGACTACTCCGACCTGCCGACGCTGATGGCCACGGTGGTGCTCGCGGCCGGCGCGATCGTGCTGATGAACGTGGTCGTCGACTCCCTGTACGCCGTCATCGACCCCCGCGTGAGGCTGAGCTGATGTATCTCGAAGTCAACGACCTCACCGTCGACTTCCACACCGAGGACGGCGTCGTGCACGCCGTGGGCGGGCTCTCCTTCGAGGTCGAACGGGGCAGCACGCTGGGCATCGTGGGCGAGTCCGGCTCCGGCAAGTCGGTGACCAACCTGGCCGTGCTCGGCCTGCACAACCCGGAGACCGCGCAGATCTCCGGCAGCATCACGCTCGACGGCCAGGAGCTGCTGACGGCGTCCCGGTCCACGATGGAGCGGCTGCGCGGCAACAAGATCGCGATGATCTTCCAGGATCCGCTGACCTCGCTGTCCCCGTTCCACACGGTCGGCGCGCAGATCGCCGAGGTGTACCGCAAGCACAAGGGCGTCTCCAAGTCGGTGGCGCGGGACCGGGCCATCGAGATGCTCGACCGGGTCGGCATCCCGCAGCCGAAGCTCCGCGTCGACGAGTACCCCCACCAGTTCTCCGGCGGCATGCGGCAGCGGGCGATGATCGCGATGGCCCTGGTCTGCGACCCCGGCCTGCTCATCGCCGACGAGCCGACGACCGCGCTGGACGTCACCGTACAGGCGCAGATCCTCGACCTGCTGCGCGAGCTGCAGGAGCAGACCGGCACCGCGATCATCCTGGTCACGCACGACCTGGGCGTGGTGGCCAGCACGGCGCACGAGGTGCTGGTCATGTACGCGGGCCGCGCCGTGGAACGGGGCACGATGCGCGAGGTGCTGCGCGAGCCCCGCCACCCGTACACGTGGGGCCTGCTCGGGTCCATGCCGAGCCTGCGCCAGGCGGTGGACGAGCCGCTGCGCCCGGTGCGCGGCACGCCGCCCAGCCTGATCAACGTCCCGCGCGGCTGCCCGTTCCACCCCCGCTGCGACTTCATGGAGCTGCTGGGGCGCGAGGTGTGCACGGGTGAGCGGCCGGAGCTGTCGCCGCACCGCGGCCATGGCGACGCCTGCTACCTGCCGCTGAAGCAGAAGACGGAGATCCGCGAACGAGCGGCCGGTAAGGAGAAGACGTGACGGAGAAGCTGCTGGAGCTGTCCGGCCTGGAGAAGCACTTCCCCGTCAGAGGCGGCGCGTTCATCAAGCGCCAGGTCGGCGCCGTGCACGCGGTGGACGGCATCGACCTGACCGTGCACAGCGGCGAGACGCTCGGCCTGGTCGGCGAGTCGGGTTGCGGCAAGTCCACCACCGGCCGGCTGGCCGCCCGGCTGCTGGAACCGACCAAGGGCACGGTCAGCTATCAGGGCCGCGACATCAGCCACGCCTCCCGGCGTGACCTGAAGCCGATCCGCTCCCAGATCCAGATGATCTTCCAGGACCCGTACTCGTCGCTCAACCCGCGCCACACGGTCGGGTCGATCATCAAGGGGCCGATGGAGGTCAACGGCATCGACCCGCCGGGCGGCCGGGAGGCCAGGGTCCGCGAGCTGCTGGAGATCGTCGGGCTCAACCCGGAGCACTACAACCGCTTCCCCCACGAGTTCTCCGGCGGCCAGCGCCAGCGCATCGGCGTCGCCCGCGCGCTGTCGGTGAACCCCAGGCTGATCATCGCGGACGAGCCGGTGTCGGCGCTGGACGTGTCGATCCAGGCCCAGGTGATCAACCTGCTCCAGCGGGTGCAGCAGGAGCTGGGCATCGCGTTTCTGTTCATCGCGCACGACCTGGCCGTGGTGCGGCACTTCTCGCAGCGGGTCGCGGTGATGTATCTCGGCAAGGTGGTGGAGATCGCCGACCGGGAGTCGTTGTACGAGCGGCCCCGGCACCCCTACACGCACGCCCTGCTGTCGGCCGTGCCCGACGCCGACCTGGACGCCCCGCCCCGCGAGCGCATCCGCCTGGCGGGCGACGTGCCCTCCCCGGTCGACCCGCCGTCCGGCTGCCGCTTCCGCACCCGCTGCTGGAAGGCGCAGGACAAGTGCGCGACCGAGGAGCCGCCGCTGCTGCGGCTGTCGGGCAACCGCGACGGCCACCTGACCGCCTGTCACTTCCCCGAGGAGCCGACGACGGAGGGCGAGGACATCGTCCTCGACCCCGCGCTCCAGGACTGACCCGAAGCCCCCGCCTCGTGGCGGGGGCCGGTCAGGACGCCCCGTCGGCCAGGGCGCGCAGCGAGTCGATCGCCGCGGCCGGGTCGTCGGCGCCGTAGACGGCGTTGCCCGCCACGAACACGTCGGCTCCCGCCACCGCGCACCGCTCGATGGTGTCGCCGGCGATGCCGCCGTCGACCTGGAGCCACACCTGGCCGCCGTGCCGCTCGATGAGGTCCCGGGCCCGCCGGATCTTCGGCAGCACCATGTCGAGGAACGACTGCCCGCCGAACCCGGGCTCCACCGTCATCAGCAGCAGCATGTCGATCTCGCGGAGGAGATCCTCGTACGGCTCCACGGCGGTGGCCGGGTTGAGCGCGAGCCCCGCCCTGGCGCCCAGCGACCGGATCTCCCGCAGGGTGCGCACGGGGGCCGAGGACGCCTCCGCGTGGATGGTCACGCTCCCCGCCCCCGCTTCCGCGTACGAGGGCGCCCACCGGTCGGGGTCGTCGATCATGAGGTGGCAGTCGAGCGGCAGCGAGGTCGCCTTGCGCAGCGCCTCGACCACGGGCAGCCCGAGGGTCAGGTTGGGGACGAAGTGGTAGTCCATGACATCCACGTGCAGCCAGTCGGCGTTCGGCACCGCGGCGGCCTCGTCGGCGAGCCGCGCGAAGTCGGCGGAGAGGATGCTGGGAGAGATCTGTACGGCCATGATGCCCCGAGTCTATTGGGTGCCGGTGTCCCTGCCCCGCCCAGCGGGCAGTCTCACTTCCTCGTCGAGAGGATCTCGCCGGTCACGGGCGCTTGCGGAGCAGGGCCAGGAACATCGCGTCGGTGCCGTGCCGGTGCGGCCAGAACTGCGCGTGCGGCCCCTCGCCGAGCCCGTCGATCCCCGGCAGGTAGTCGCGTGCGTCGAGCTGCTCCACGTCGTCCCTGCGGGCCAGCACGTCGCCCACCACCACCCGGGTCTCGGCCAGGTGCGGCGAGCAGGTGACGTAGGCGACGACCCCGCCGGGCCTGACCGAGTCCAGCGCGGTGCCGAGCAGCTCCCGCTGGAGCCGGCTCAGCTCGGCGACGCTCGAAGGCTCGCGCCGCCACCGCGCCTCCGGCCGGCGCCGCAGCGCCCCCAGCCCGGTGCAGGGAGCGTCGAGCATGACCCGGTCGAACGCCCCCGGCCGCCACGCCGGCGCGGTGCCGTCAGCGGTGATCACCAGCGCGTCGTCCGTGGTCTGCAACACCAGCCGCGCCCGATGATGCTGCACGTCACTGGCCATCACCCACGCCCCACCGGGGAACGCGCGGGGCGCTCCGCCACCCGGCCCCTCCTCGCCTCGCTGGGCCGACGGGGCCGCGAGTCCTTCGAGGTCGCCGTGGGTCGCGATGGCGTCGAGAAGGCCAGCCTTGCCGCCCGGGCCCGCGCACAGGTCGAGCCAGCGCTCGTCGCGGCCGTCGAGCGGGACGCGGGTGAGGGCGAGCGCCACGAGCTGGCTGGCCTCGTCCTGCACCGCGGCCCGGGTCTCGGCCACCGCCGCGATCTGGCCGGGGTCGCCTTCGGGCAGGTAGGCCCCGTACGGGGAGTAGCGGGCGGGCTCGGCCCCCGCGTCGCGCAGCTCCTTCGCCGAGGAGCGCCCGGGACGAGCCACCAGCGTCACCAGCGGACGGTCGTTGTCGGCGGCCAGCAGATCCGCGGTCTCCGCGGCGTCCTCGCCCAGCGCGTCGCGGAAGGCGGTCACCACCCAGCGCGGGTGGCTGTGGGCGACGGCCAGGTGACCCGCCGGGTCATGCTCGGGGTCGGGCGCGACGATCGCCACCCACTCCTCCAGCGTCCGCCCGGCGATCTTGCGCAGCACCGCGTTGACGAACTTGGCCGCCCCCTGCCCGACGCGCAGCCGTACCAGGTCGACGCTGGTGCCGACGGCGGCGTGCGGCGGGACGCGCATCTTCAGCAGCTGGTGGGCGCCCAGCCGCAGCGCGTCGCGCACCGCCGGGTCGGGCGCGCGGTCGCCGCACACCTCGATGATCGCGTCGTAGGTGCCGAGCCCGCGCAGCGTCCCGTAGGTCAGCTCCGTGGCGAGCGCCGCGTCGCGCCCCCCGATGCCGCGCTCCCGCAGGAGACGCGGCAGGAGCAGGTTGGCGTACGCGTCGCGCTCCGCCACGGCGCGCATGACGTCGAAGGCGGTGTTGCGCGCCTGGTCGCGCACCGGCCTGCGCGGCCTTCCCGCACCGCCCCTGGCCGCGGCACCCCGTGGTCTCATGCCCTCCGACTTTCCGTCACGCCTCGGCCGGCGACGCCCGCGCATCGACGAGGCCGGGCTTCCTTCGCTCCGAGTTCCGCGAGCCCGGCGGCCATGCCCCGCGGGGCGTCCGCCTCGCGGCCGGGCGCACCGTCTCGATTCACCTGGTCGCTCACCGGAGGCACTCCCGGGCCTCCGGGCGAACGCCGCGGGCCCACTCGACCGCGCTCATCAGGCGCTTGCCCTGGGGCTGGACCTCGCCCAGCTCGACCGGGTCGGTGGCGGTGCCGGCCAGGACGCGGTGCTTGCCGGCCGCCAGCTCGCCGGGGGCGAGGCGCTCCTCACCGGCGGCGACGCGCACCGGGCCGAGCTTGACCCGCTGGCCGCGGAACTCGGCCCACGCCCCCGGGCCGGGGGTGCAGGCGCGGATGAGCCGGTCGATCCCCATGGCCGGGGCGGACCAGTCGACGCGGGCGTCCTCAACGCTGATCTTGGGAGCGAGGCTCACCCCTTCGGACGGCTGCGGGCGTGCCTCCAGCTTGCCGTCCTCGATCCCGTCAAGGGTGGCGGCGAGCAGCCCTGCGCCGGAGACCGACAGCCGTTCGAGCAGGGCGCCGCTGGTGTCGCCGGGCCTGACCTCCTCGGTGACGACGCCGAAGACCGGACCGGCGTCGAGCTCCTTGACGATGCGGAACGTGGTCGCGCCGGTGATCTCGTCGCCGTGGAGCACGGCGTGCTGCACGGGGGCGGCGCCGCGCCAGGCGGGCAGGATCGAGAAGTGGAGGTTGACCCAGCCGTGCCGGGGGATGTCGAGCGCGGCCTGCGGCAGCAGCGCGCCGTACGCGACGACGGGGCAGCAGTCGGGCTCCAGGGCGCGCAGCCGGTCGAGGAAGGCGGGGTCGCCTGCCTTGACCGGGCGCAGCACCTCGATGCCGCTCTCCTCGGCCAGCTCGGCCACCGGCGACGGGTGCACCTTGCGGCCGCGCCCCGACTGGGCGTCGGGGCGGGTGACGACCGCGACGACCTCGTGACGCGGCGAGTCGAGCAGGGCGCGCAACGACGGCAGCGCCGTCTCCGGGGTGCCGGCGAAGACCAGCCGCATCGTCAGAGAGCCTTTCCGCCGGTCGGGTGGGGCGAGAACTTGACCGCGGGCGCCTGCAGCCCGCTCCACTCGGCCTCGCGCACGGCCTTCATCGCGAGCTTGCGCTGCTTGGGGTCCATCCGGTCGATGAACAGGATGCCGTCGAGGTGGTCGGTCTCGTGCTGGAAGCAGCGCGCCATCAGGTCGGTGCCCTCCAGCACGACCGGCTCCCCGTGCATGTCGAAGCCCTTGGCGACGGCGCGGATCGCGCGGGGCGTCGGGAAGGACAGGCCGGGGAAGGACAGGCAGCCCTCCTCGCCCTCCTCGTCGAGCTCGCTGGACAGGTCGAGGTCGGGGTTGATGAGGTGGCCCAGCTGGTCGTCCACGTAGTAGGTGAACACCCGCAGCCCGACGCCGATCTGCGGGGCGGCGAGGCCGGCGCCCGGCGCGTCCATCATCGTGTCGGTGAGGTCTTTGACGAGCTTGCGGAGCTCCTTGTCGAAGTCGACCACCGGAGCCGCCGGGGTGCGCAGCACCGGGTCTCCGAACAGCCGGATCGCCTGGATCGCCAAGGGTCACTCCGTTTCTTCGAGGGATCAGCTCAGTTTAGTGGGCGAACGAGCGAGCCTTCATCGCCGCTTTGCGCGCGGCCTTGACGACGGCCTCGTCGCCGTGGGCGCGGGCGAGCATGTCGAGCACGGCGACGGTGTCGGGGTGGCCGACGGAGGGCATCTCGGCGACGAGGCGGATGAGGTCCTCGCGGGGTTCGGGCGTGTCGAGCCGGTCGGCGGCGTGACCGGACAGATGCATGAGGGCGGCCAGCGAGTCGACGGCGATCCAGGTGTGGTCCTCGGGGCTGAGCGGGGGCGCGTCGAGGTCGCGGATGTGCAGCCAGGAGGCGGCGTAGCGGCGCATGAGCGGCAGATCGAGCGCCTCGCGCAGGGGCGACTCGGCCTCGGGGCCGAGCTCCTCCAGGACGGCTCCCACCGCGCCGCGCCGGCCGGCGGTGCCCTCGGCGGCGATGGCGATCAGCTCGCGAGCGGCCTCCTCGGGCGGGCGGCGCTCCAGCCACCCCGCCACCGCGCTCTGCGTGGCGGACCCGCTGACCAGGGCGTCGACCAGCTCGGCCGCGGTCAGGTCGGCGAACACCTCGACCTCCGCGGAGGTGGGCGCGTCGTGGCCCTCGCGCAGCAGATCGCGCCTGATGGCCCAGACGCCGAGCGGGGTGAGCGCGGTGCGGCCGGCGGCGGTCTGCTCGACCACGCCGCAGTAGGCCAGCAGCGACAGCGCCTGCAGCAGCTCGCCGGGCAGGTCGGCGGCCATGCGGCGCATCCCGGTCTCGCCGGGGGCGCAGGCGACCTCGTGGGACTGCAGGATGCCGCGGGCCAGGTTGGCGACCGCGACGCCGGACCGTACGGAGTAGATCGTGGCGAGCATCTCGGCCAGGTGGCCGTCGACGACGGCGGAGCCGGTCAGGCCCTCGTCCGCGCGGTCGAGGACGTCCATGACCACGCCGTCCCAGAACTCGAGCGTGGCCTCGACGGTCAGCCGCTGCGGCAGCGGACCGCGGGAGGCGCGTCCGCCGAGGATCTGGAGCAGGCCGGTGTTGACGGCGACGATCCAGACGAGGCGCAGGCGGGAGGGGTCGAGCCCGAGCTCGGCGGCGGCGGCCGCGGCGTCGGCCTCGGTCGGCAGGCCCTCGGGGGTGACGGGGCGGGTGCCCGTCCAGCCGGCCAGGCGCACCGCGTCGGCGACGAGCGGCACCTGGGGAACCGCCCTCGCCAGCTCGGCGTCGTCGGCGAGGGTGACGGGTGGGAAGGTGAGCGCCTCGTGCTCCACGGGCGTCTCCTCAGGCGGCCCCGGCGGAGCGGCCTGCTCATCGATCAGCTTGCGCAGCTCGGCGAGGTCGAAGACGTTGTTTGCCACCCACGAAACTTACTGCACGTGAGTCACAGAGGCGTACTCAACGGATGGCCCGCGAGCGTGCCTTGCGCGCGGCCTTGGCCGTGGTGGTGTCGGGCAGCGAGCGCCCGAGCAGCTCCAGGACCTCGACCACGTCGGGATGGTCCACCTGCCACATCTCCTCGATCAGGTGGGCGGGCGGGCCCGAGGCGCCCATGTTCTCGGCGAAGATCTCGGGAGCCTCCTGGGCGTGGGGCATCGCCAGCGCGAGCATGTCGACGCTGACCCAGAGAAGCTCGTCGTGGGTGAGATGCGGGGCGGGCAGGCCGCGCGAGATGAGCCAGTGGATGGCGTGCGGCCGGAGCTCGGGGTCGTCGAGGCCGCCGCGCACCGCGGGCTCGGCCCCGGCGCCGAGCCGGTCGACGATGGTGACGGCGATCCCACGGGCGACGGCGGGCGCTCCCGAGGCGGCGTCGAACAGCTGGGCCGCGGCCTCCTCGGGGCTCCTGGCGGCGAGCCAGCGGTCGATGTCGGACTCCGCCAGCTCGGCAGGCACGCCGTCGAGCAGCCCTTCGATGAGCCCGCGAGCGTCGGCCTCGGCCAGGTCGGGCGCCTGCGGCGCGTCGAGTCCGAGCGCGAGGTAGTGCTCGCGCAGCGCCCACACGGCGGCGGGGGTGAGCCCGGCCGCGGGGTGGGCGCCGTCTCCGGTGAGGCGTACGAGGCCGCACCAGGCGAGGCGGGCGAGCACGGCGGGCACGTCCACCTCGTCCTCGACGAGCTCCTCCAGGTATTCGCCGATCACCTCGGCGGGCACCGGGGCCTGCACCCGGTAGAGCATGTCGAACAGGTCGTAGAGCTCCTCGTCGACGCCCGCCGAGCCGGTGACCCCGCCGCCCGTGTCGCCCTCCATCAGGTGGGCCACGACGGCCGCCCACCTGCCCAGCGGGTCGCCGGGCGCGCGCAGCCCTTCCAGGTAGGGGACCGCGCCGCGGTCGAGCGCGGCCAGGAGCGGGACGCCGCGCAGCTCCGCCTCCAGCTCCTCGGGCGCGGCCGGCCGGACGGCGGGACGCGGGGTGCAGCCGGGGCAGTCGCAGGGCGCCTCCCCCAGATCGGGCACCTCACCGGACGGGATGGCGATGGACTGCTCCAGGGATTCGGGCCCGATGGAGCTGAACAGGCTCTTGGCCATGCCGAAGTTGGCCGTGTCGGCCAGGGCGTCGGGCATGCGGGTCTCGATGTCGGCCAGCCGCTCGCGCATGGCGGCGGCGGTCTCGTCGCCGACCTCGCCCGACTCCTGCAGGTAGCGGACGAGCGTGCGCCCGGCGGCCACGGTCTCCTCGGCGCTCTCCGGGGGCGCGATGACCTTGCGCGGATAGATGGACAGCAGCAGCTCGTCGAACGTGGCGGGCGTGAAGTCGGCGAGCTTGTTGACGTTCAGGTAGTCGCTGGCGTAGTCGCAGAGCAAGCGGACCTCGTCCGCGTCCACCTCGACGCCCCGGGCGCGCCCCCAGGCGCGCAGGTCGTCGATGGCCGAGTTCACCCATTCGATCGACACACAGGCACGCTAACGGCTGGCTTACGGATGAGCGAATCGGGGAAACGGTCTAAATCAGGTCGAGGGGGTCGACACACACCTTCACCACCTCTGCTGCCTTTCTCGCGGCACGCACCCCGCTGGCCCCTTTGAGCGCGGCGGCCAGAGCGGCACCTCCGCCGCGCGGCACCCGTACCATGGCGCGTTCCCGGCCCGCGTCGTCGACCGGCACCGGGCCGAGGACCTGCGCGCCCCCCGGCAGCCGGGACTCCTCCAGCATCTGCCGCACGGCCGAGGCGGCGCCGGTGAGCGTGGCCATCCGCACCGCGGGCGGGAAGCCCAGCTCGGCGCGGTCGGCGAGTTCGCGTTCTGCGTGCGTGACCGGGTCCCAGCGCACCAGCGCCTGCACGGCGGGCAGCGCGGCGTCGGCGAGCACCACGAGCTCGGCGGCCGGGCGGAGCAGGGCGGCGGCGTTCATCCACCGGCGCACCGCCTCCTCCCCCGCCCGCAGGTCGGCCCGGCCCAGCAGCGCCCACCCGTCGAGCAGCACGGCCGCCGCGTACCCGCCCTCGGCCACCGGCTCCGCCCCCGGCGTGGCCACCACCAGCGCGGGACCGGCGGGCAGCCGGGCCAGCACCCCGTCCCGCCCCGACGTCCGCACCGGCACCGACGGGAACGCCCTGCCCAGCTCCTCCGCGGTGCGCCGGGCTCCCACCACCACGGCACGCAGCCGGTGGCTCCCGCAGGCCGGGCACTTCCAGGCGGCGTCGACCCGCCCGCACCAGCGGCAGTAGGGCGCCGCATGGCCGGTGCGCAGCGCCAGAGGCCCGTGACAGAACTCCTCGGCCCCCCGGCTCCCCTCCCCAGGCCCCGCTTCCCCGCCGTCGGGCCCGCCGCGACGCGCCCCGTCCGGAGCCGGTGCTTCCCCGCCATGACGTGAGCCACCCGGAACCGCGTCCCGCGACCCGCCGCCCGCTTCTCCGCCGTCGGGCACGCCACGGCGTGACCCACCCGGAGCCGCGTCCCGCGACCCGCGCCCCGCCTCGCCGTACGTGTCCTGACGCGATCCGGCCGTGCCCTCCCCGGTCTCCTCGTACGGGAGCTGTCCCTCACCGGAGGGCGGGCCGGCCCATTCCAGGGCGCTCATGCGGGTCGGCGGGTGGGCGCACCGGGCGGGGGCGCGGCAGTGCGCGCACGCCAGCGCGGGCAGGTATCCCCGTCTGGGGACCTGCACCAGGACGGGCCCGTGGTCCAGGCCCTGACGCAGCGCCCGCCACGCCACGCTGGGCAGCCTCGCCGCCCGCGCCGCCTGGTCCCTGGCCAGCTCGGCGTCCTCCCCCGCGGCGCGCACGCGCGGCGCCCTGCGCCTGATCTCCTGCCTCGCGGCCACGATCGGCCGCGCCCACCGGGCCGCGATGAGCTGCGTGGCCTCGGCCGTACGCGCGTACCCGCCGATCAGCATGGCCGCGCCGGTCCGGTGCGCGCGCAGCCCGAGCACCTCACGGGCGTGCGGGTACGGGGCCAGGCGTTCGGCGTGCAGGTCGTCCCCGTCGTCCCAGACGGCCACCAGCCCGAGCCGTTCGACGGGCGCGAACATCGCCGCCCGCGTGCCCACCACCGCCCGAGCCTGCCCGCGCAGCACGCTCAGCCACCGCCGATACCGCTCGGCCGGGCCCAGGTCCGAGGTGAGCGCCACGTGCCGTCCGGGCCCCAGCGCCCGGCTGAGCTCCTCGTCGAGCAGCGCTACGTCCTTGCCGTCGGGCACCACGGCCAGCGCGCCCCTGCCCCCTTCCAGAGTCGCCCGCACGGCTTCGGCGAACCCCGTCGCCCATCCGCCCCCGCCGGGCAGCGCCGTCCACACCGCACGCGGCGCCCTCCCGTTGCGCAGCGCGTCGATGAACGACGGGCCCATCGGATAGTCCGCCCACGTCCCCGCATCGGGAGCATCCTGAGGTTCGGGCTCCCGCTCGGACGCGGCCTGCTCGCCGGAGGTCTCGGGAACGGGGCGGGTGGCGGCCTCCGTCCTGGCGTGGCGGGGCGGGATCGCGAGGCGGAGGACGTCGCCCAGCGTGCCCGCGTAGCGGTCGGCCACCGCCCTGGCCAGCCCCGCGACCTCGGGCGTCAGCACCTGCTCAGGTGAGACGACGCGTTCGAGCGGCGTCAGCTTGCCCGCGTGGTCGCTCTGCCCGGCCCGCTCCAGCAGGAACCCGTCGACCAGCTTGCCCGCGAACCGCACCCGCACCCGCACCCCCGGCCGCGCCGTGTCGTGCATGGCGGCGGGCACCAGGTAGTCGAACGGCCGGTCCAGGTGAGGCAGCGGGTTGTCCACGGCCACCCGGGCGACGGGCAGCTCGGCGGCGGGGACGACGGCTCCCTTGGCCCCCTTCGGCGATGCAGCGGGCCGCACGGCGTCGAGCGGCAGGAGCGCGTCGTCGGAGTCGGTCACGCACTACGTCTACCAGACGCGACGGCCGGGAACGCCCGTCCCTTCCCCCAGACCTGCCTGCCCCGACCAGCCCTCGCCCAAGGACCCACTCGGGAGCGGGCGCCGAACCTGGCCGTGGCCCAACGGCGAGGACGAAGCAAGCCGAGCAGCCGCAGCCTCGCGGTCAGCCGCTCATGACAGGGTGGCCGCGCTGAGGCATTCAGGGGAAGGACTTCCTTCTACGGCGCGGACCCTGCACGAACGGTCGTGCACATCACATGATCGGCCCGCCGCCACATCGCGGGACAGACCACGGAGACGGCGGCATCGAACCCCACGCCAGAACCTCAGAGGCGCCGAGCCCCGAAGGCGCTTCCCTCAGTCCCACCAAGCACCGAAGGCGCGACGAACCTGGCGAAAACGCCCCTACGCCGAAAACACGACAACCTCTCGTGGCACCGAGCGCGGAAGGCCCGGCATCCTTTCGGGAGCGCCGGGCGCAGGCCGGAAGCGACCTTCCCGAAGCGCCGAGTGCGGGAGGGGAGACAGCCCTCCCAGAGCGCCGAGTGCAGGACGGCAACACCCGTCACGGCGCGCCAGGCACAGGACAACAACAACCCTTCGAGAGCGCCAGGCACAAGAGGGAAAGCAGCCCCCCGACGCACCACGGCACGGACGGAAACAACCTTCCCGACGCACCACGGCACAGAACCGAAGCAACCCTCCCGGCGCGCCCGGCGCGGGAGGAGGCAGCTCTACGGGAGCACTTGCGCCAAGGGGCGGGGGAGCTTCCAGGGGCGGGGAGCTCCCGAGGGTGCCGGATGTCAGAGGCCGGCGGCGGTGCGGAGGATTTCGGCGCGGGTCGGTGGACTCGCAGAAGGAGCCCTCGCGGCCGAAGCGGCCGTAGGCGGCGAGCAGGGACGGCGGCCCTCCCGCCACACACGCACAGGAGGGAAAGAACCCTCCCGCCGCACGACGCACAGGACGGAAGCAACCTTCCCGGAGCGCCAGGCACAGGACCGGAGCAACCCTTACAGAACGCCGGGCGCGGGGAAGGAGGCAGCCCTGCGGGAGCGCCTGCGCCGGGAGGGCGCGGGAGCTCCCGAGGTGCCGGGTGTCAGAGGCCGGCGGCCGTGCGGAGGGTCTCGGCGCGGTCGGTGGACTCCCAGGAGAAGCCCTCGCGGCCGAAGTGGCCGTAGGCGGCGGTCTCGGAGTAGATCGGCCGCAGCAGGTCGAGGTCGCGGATGATCGCCGCGGGACGCAGGTCGAACACGTCGAGGACGGCCGTCTGGATCTTCTCCACCGGCAGCTTCTCGGTGCCGAAGCACTCGACGAACAGGCCGACGGGCTCGGCCTTGCCGATCGCGTACGCGACCTGGACCTCGCAGCGGTCGGCGAGCCCGGCGGCCACGACGTTCTTGGCGACCCAGCGCATGGCGTAGGCGGCCGAGCGGTCGACCTTGGACGGGTCCTTGCCCGAGAACGCGCCGCCGCCGTGACGGGCCGCGCCGCCGTAGGTGTCGATGATGATCTTGCGACCGGTGAGGCCGGCGTCGCCCATCGGGCCGCCGATCTCGAAGCGGCCGGTCGGGTTGACCAGCAGGCGGTAGCCGTCGGTCTCGATGTCGAGCCCCGCGAGCACGACGTCGACGACGTGCTCCTTGATGTCGGGGGTCAGCATCTCCTTGAGGTCGATCTCGGCGGCGTGCTGTGTGGAGACCACCACGGTGTCGAGCCGGACCGGCCGGTCGCCGTCGTACTCGACCGTGACCTGGGTCTTGCCGTCGGGGCGGAGGTAGGGCACGGTGCCGGACTTGCGGACCTCGGACAGGCGCAGGGCCAGGCGGTGGGCGAGCATGATCGGCAGCGGCATCAGCTCGGGCGTCTCGCGGCAGGCGTAGCCGAACATCAGACCCTGGTCGCCCGCGCCCTGCCGGTCGAGCTCGTCGACGTCACCCTCGACGCGGTGCTCGTAGGCGTCGTCGACACCCTGGGCGATGTCGGGCGACTGCGCTCCGATGGACACCGACACGCCGCAGGAGGCGCCGTCGAAGCCCTTGTAGGAGGCGTCGTAGCCGATCTCCAGGATCTTCTCCCGGATGACGCCGGGAATGTCGACATAGGTCTCGGTCGTCACCTCGCCCGCGACGTGGACCTGGCCGGTGGTGATCATCGTCTCGACGGCGACCCGGCTCTTGTGGTCGTCCTTGAGCATGGCGTCCAGGATCGCGTCACTGATCTGGTCGGCGATCTTGTCCGGATGGCCCTCGGTGACCGACTCGGAGGTGAACAGGCGACGTGACAACTCAGTGGCTCCTCATGCAGCGGCTGCTGACGGATTTAAGGGCTCAAGACGGGTTGGCACGCCAGAGCCTCGCAGAAGTCTAGCCGTACCCGGCGCCTCGCCGCGAAACCGTCCACGATCGTTACGCCGGGGATCCCTCCTGCGCGGCCCATGCCACGCTCCAGCGGTTCCGCCCCATCGGGCGTGTCACCGCGGGCGGTGGTCCCGCAGTCACTCCGCGAGCGCTCGGCCCGCCCGGCGGCGATGGCTGCCGACCGCGTACGAACGAAGGAGCCCGCGTACGAACGAAGGAGCCCGCGTACGAACGAAGGAGCCCGCGTACGGACGAGGGAGCCCGCGTACGGACGAGGGAGCCAGCGTACGGACGAAAAGGAGCCCGCCCCGGTCAGAGGTGGGGAAGGGGATCCGGGGGAAGCGTCTCGGGCGCGAACACCTCCGCGTCGGCGGCGGCGACCACGGCGGCGTATTCGTCGTCGAACTCGAAGGTCATCTCCCCCAGTTCGATGACGGGCCCCGGCGCCAGCGTGATCGGCCCGAGCCGCGTGTCGCGCGGGTACATCGCGTACACCGAGATCGGCCGGTCGCCGCGGAACATCCGCGTGGACAGCACCGCCACGGCCAGGTCCGTGACCACGATCAGGAAGTTGGCCGAGCCGCCCGGCCCGACGGACAGCGCGGGGAACACGTAGCGGATCGCGCCTTTGTGTCCCATAACCGTCCTGCAGCGGTCTCTGACAGCAGAATTCACCGGCATGCCGCCCCCCTTCGCCCCAGTATCAGCAGGCATTCCGGAAAGCTGCAACAGGTGATAGGGCAATCGTTCTAACCCATTTGTCCCGTACGTCCCGCGAGGAGGAACGGTCACCTTCCCCGGCGCCGCACGGGCGGAAAAGAGATCAGCGCAGCCGGGGGGCGACGGCGTCCCAGACGGCGTCGGCGATGTCGTCCTTGGGACCGCGCGGGACCTCGACCGGCTCGCCCCCCGCCACCAGGATGGTGGCCGCGTTGTCGGGGGTGCCGAAGGCGAGACTCTCTCCGACCTCGTTGACGACGAGCAGGTCGCAGCCCTTGCGGGCGAGCTTGGCCTGGCCGTTGGCGAGCACGTCGTGGGTCTCGGCGGCGAACCCGACGAGCACCCGGGGCGAATCCCCGCCCCGCTCCTTGCGACGGCTGCCCAGCTCGGCCAGGATGTCGGGGTTCTTGGCCAGGTGGATGGGGGCGGGCTCGCCGTCCGTCTTCTTGATCTTGGCGTCGTGGCGCTCGGCGGGCCGGAAGTCGGCGACCGCGGCGGCCATCACCACCACGTCGGCGTCGTCGGCCGCGGCGAGCACCGCCTCCCGCAGCTCGGCGGCCGACCCGACGCGCACGACCGCGGCGCCGGCCGGGTCGGGCAGCGTCACGTTGGCGGCCACCAGCGTCACCTCGGCGCCCCTGGCCACGGCGGTGCGCGCGAGCGCGTACCCCTGAAGGCCGGAGGAGCGGTTGCCGATGTAGCGGACCGGGTCGATGGCCTCGCGGGTGCCGCCGGCGGAGACGACGACCCTGTGGCCGGCGAGGTCGAGCGGGCGGCCGCGCAGCGCGCGCACGCAGACCTGGAAGATCTCGGCGGGGTCGGGCAGCCGCCCGGGGCCCGTGTCGGCGCCGGTGAGCCGGCCGACGGCCGGGTCGATCACGACCGATCCGCGCTCGCGCAAGGTGGCGACGTTGGCGCGGGTGGCCGGATGCTGCCACATCTCGGTGTGCATCGCGGGCGCGAACACCACCGGGCAGCGCGCGGTCAGCAACGTGTTGGTGAGCAGGTCACCGGCGAGCCCGTGGGCCGCCTTGGCCAGCACGTCGGCCGTGGCGGGCGCGACCACGACGAGGTCGGCCGCCTGGCCGATGCGCACGTGGGGCACCTCGTGGACGGACTCCCAGACGTCGGTCGTCACCGGGTTGCCCGACAGGGCGGCCCAGGTGGGCTCTCCGACGAACCTCAGGGCGTCGCGGGTGGGGACCACCCGCACCTCGTGCCCGGATTCGGTGAACAGGCGCAGCAGCTCGCACGCCTTGTAGGCGGCGATGCCGCCGCTGACACCAAGGACGACCTTCATCGAAAGGGTCAGGCCGCGCCTTCGATGGGCTCGGCGTTGAGCAGGCCTTCGGAGACCTCGCGCAGCGCGATCGACAGCGGCTTCTCCTGCGCGTGGGTCTCGACCAGCGGACCGACGTATTCGAGGAGGCCCTCGCCGAGCTGCGAGTAGTAGGCGTTGATCTGGCGGGCGCGCTTGGCACCCATGATCACCAGGGAGTACTTGCTGTCGACGATGTCGAGCAGCGCGTCGATCGGCGGGTTGGTGATGCCCTCAGCGACCGGGGCAATTCCTGCCACGATTGATCAGACCTCTCGGTTGGTGGTTGCGGTGACCCCCTGAGGGTCAGTCATCAAGGCTATCAGCCGGTGGCACACGAGTTTGACGTCCGTGTTAACCAGTGAGAGGTCGAACTCCTTCTCGGCCGCCATCTCGATCCGCCCGGCGTCCAGGCGGCGGGCGATGACGTCCTCGGGCTCGGTGCCGCGGCCCCGCAGCCGCTTCTCCAGCTCGGCCCAGCTGGGCGGGGCCAGGAAGATCAGCAGCGCCTCCGGCATGCTGCGCCGCACCTGCCGGGCGCCTTCGAGGTCGATCTCCAGCAGGGTCGGCACGCCGGCGGCCAGCTTGTCGAGCACGGGCCGGCGCGGCGTGCCGTAGCGGTTGCCCGCGAACTCCGCCCACTCGAGCAGCTCGCCCCGCTCCACGAGCCGGTCGAACTCCTCGCCGTCGACGAAGAAGTAGTGGACCCCGTCCACCTCGCCCGGACGGGGTCGCCTGGTGGTCACCGAGACCGACAGCCACACCTCGGGGTGCGCCCGCCGGAGCTCGGCTACGACCGTTGACTTGCCCACGCCCGACGGTCCCGACAGGACCGTCAGCCGCCTCTCGCTCGAGGGGAGGAAGTCTCCGACTCCACTTCCGGCTCCGGCCGCCTCGTGGGCCGTCACACCGCCGGACCAGGACCTGTCGGCCACTTCCTACCCCCCGTCGAACCAGCGCTTCTTGTGGAATCGAGATTAGCTCTCGTTGCCACCGAACTCGCGCTCGAGGGAGGCCCTCTGGTTCGCGCCGAGGCCCCGCACGCGGCGGGACTCGGCGATGGCAAGCTTCTCCATCAGCTGCTTGGCGCGGACCTTGCCCACGCCGGGAAGCGATTCCAACAATGCCGACACCTTCATCTTGCCGATGACGTCGTCGGTCTGCCCATCCTTGAGCACCTCGGCCAGAGAAACCGCGCCATGCTTGAGCCGGTTCTTGACCTCGGCACGCTCTTTACGGGCCTTTGCAGCCTTCTCCAGGGCTGCGGCGCGCTGCTCGGGGGTCAGGGGAGGAAGAGCCACGCCGGGTCACCTCGAATTTCTGTCGATGTACTCGGACGGGAAGGGAAACTAGCTGGTCATCGCCCCCTTAGCAACGCCAAGAGCGGTTTCTCTCGCTACAAAATCCACTTCATCACTTTGGGTGACCGTAAAATCACACAGTGCTGATCAAATCGCCTCCACTTCCCTGTTCTCGACCGCGCCCCCGGAGGTCGCGAGGGGCGCTACGATGATCACGTACGGACCCGCCGGCCATGTCCGAAAGCGGGGCTGACCTGTGTCCGAAACCTGGACCGTGCCATGCCCGGCGGGGTCCGGCGACGGTCCGGCACGGCGTTGACGATCTCGGCTCCCGAGGCTGTCGCGCCGCGCCCCCTCACGCCCCTCCCCCGCCATCCGGAGCTCCCTTGTGGAATCGCGTGTCAAGACCGCCCGCAGCGCGCCACCGCACGCCTCCGGTACGCCGCATCAACCCGTCCCCCCTACGAGAACCTCCGGCGCCCCGCCTTCTACGCGAGCCCGCGCGTGCCTTCAGACAAGACGCTCCCGCACCCCAACAGAATCGCCCGCCCATGTGGGAAGCCACAGGGCATCAGGTCCTACGGCCCTTCGACGCGCGGGCCCTCAAACAAGAGACCTCCCAGTCACCCGGAGATCGGGGGGCCACCTGCTCACGCAGCCTTAAGCACTCACCACCGATGGTGTCCGCCCCACCGTGAAAGGGCGGCGGCGGTGCTCATACGGGCGCTACCGGCCGCCGTACGCCCGTCAGCATGCGGCGTGGCTTGCGCAGCGGAGAGAGGCGGCCCTCATTCCGTGAAGAACGCCGCAAGGGCGCCCGGCTTCAGGCCCGTACGGGCAGCACCGGCCGTCAGGCGTGGCTGGTGCAGCGAAGGGAGGCGACCTCCGGGCGCCCCGCCATCAACGCGAACCCCCGCGAGCCTTCAGACAAGACACCTCCCGCACCCCCACAGAATCGCCCGCCATGCGGGAGCACCCGGTCTTCCGAAGCGCGGGCCTCAGACCAGTCACCCAGCTCGCAAACCCGCATGCGGGGACCGCGGGGCCGCCCGCTCACACAGCCTTAGGCGCTCAACGCCGGTGGGGTCCGCCCTTCGGTGAAGGACACGGCGGCCGTGCCGTCCGGGGCGCCACCGGCCGCCGTACGCCCCTCAGCATCAGGCCTGGCTGGCACGGTGGAAAGAGGCAGCCCCCTCCTTCCGTGACGGATACGGCACAGGGCCGCCCAACGGCAGTCAGGCGCGGCGGAGAGGCCGCCCGCCATCCCGTGAAGGACACGGCAGGGCCGCCCGACTGACCCGAGCCGTCGGCGGTGGCCCTGCGCGAGCGGCGGCTGGTCTGGCTGGCTGACCAGGAGGAGCTGGCCCGTGACTACCCGGTGCGGCGCTGTCCCTGCCGTACGACTTCTCGATGGCCGCCGCTCCCATCTGCGCCGGCGACACCGTCTGGGGGTCGCTGCTGCTGGCCTGGCCGCCGGGCCAGACCGAACGGGCCCGTACGAGCAACACCGGCCGACAGCCGCCCACCGGCCGTCAGGCGTGGCTGGCGCAGCGGAGAGAGGCGGCCCCTCCTTCCGTGACGGACACGGCACAGGGCCGCCCGCCTGACGGCCCGTACGAGCGGCGCCGGATGTCAGGCGTGGCTGGTGCGGCGGAGGGAGGCGGCGATGGCGGCGGCCGCGGCGCCGGGGTCCGGGGAGCCGGTGATGGGCCGTCCGATCACCAGGAGGTCGGCACCGTCGGCGAGGGCGCGTTCGGGGGTGGCGACCCGGGCCTGGTCCTGGGTGGCCGCGCCGGCCGGCCGGACGCCTGGGGTGATGAGGGTGATGTCGTCGCCCACCTCGGCGCGGACCGCGCGCAGCTCGTGCGGCGAGCAGACCAGGGCGGTGGCACCGGCCGCCACGGACAGGGCGGCCAGGCGGCGGACCGCGTCGGACGCCGGCCCGGCGAGGCCGATGCGTTCCAGGTCTTCCTCGGCGAGCGAGGTGAGCACGGTGACGGCGGCGATCTGGGTGTGCGGGGCCGCCTCCACCGCCGCACGGATCATGGCGGGGCCGCCGGCGGCGTGCACGGTCAGGATGGAGGGCCGCAGCCGGGCGACGGCCCCGGCGGCCCCCGCGACGGTGTTGGGGATGTCGTGCAGCTTGAGGTCGAGGAAGACCCTGACCCCGCTGGCCCCGCGCACGGAGGCGATCACGTCGGGCCCGTAGCGCAGGTAGAGCTCCAGGCCCACCTTCACCGTGGTGACGTGCGGGGTCACCAGCCCGGCCCACCGGGCGGCGGTCTCCAGGTCGGGGGCGTCGAGGGCGACGGCGATGGGTGCGGGAGTCAAGAGGTGCTCTCCTCGGTGTCGACGAGCAGGTGCCGGGCGGCGCCGCCCGGCGGGCGGTGGGCCAGGCCGACCGCGTCGGCCAGCCGCTGGAAGCCGCGCGCCTGCAGCAGGTCTTCGAGCTCGCGCTCGATGCGCAGGCAAGCGTACGGGTCGTTGAACAGCGCCGTGCCCACCCCGACCGCGCAGGCGCCGGCCAGGACGAGCTGGAAGGCGTCCCTGCCCGTCATGACGCCGCCGACGCCGATGAGCGGGACGCCGGGCAGCGCGGCGTGCACCTGCCAGACGCAGCGCACGGCGAGCGGCAGGATGGCGGGGCCGGACAGCCCGCCGGTGACGGCGGCCAGCGACGGCCGCAGCGTCTCGGTGTCGATGGCCATCCCGAGCGGGTTGTTGATCATGCAGAGGGCGTCGGCGCCGGCGTCGACGCAGGAGCGGGCGACGGCCACGATGTCGGCCACGTCGGGGGCCAGCTTGGCGACGACCGGGACGTCGTAGCGCATGATCGACCGGACGGAGGCGATCACCTCGGCGGCGGTGCCGCCCTCGCGGGCGAAGACGCGGCCGCGGTCTTCCATGTTGGGGCACGACAGGTTGACCTCGAGCGCGGTCACGCCGGGCGCGTCGGCCAGCCTGCGGGCCAGCTCGGAGTATTCGGCGACCGAGCCGCCGCCGATCGACACGATGGTCCTGATGCCGCGCTGGGCCAGCCAGGGCAGCTCGCGTTCGAGGAAGACGTCGATGCCCGGCCCCTGCAGGCCGACGGCGTTGAGCATGCCGGAGGGCGTCTCGGCCATCCGGGGCGTCGGCCGCCCGGCGCGCGGCGCCATGGTGACCGAGCGCGTGGTGAGCGCGCCCAGCCGGTGCAGGTCGAAGAACTGGGCCAGCTCACGGCCCGCTGAGGCGCAGCCCGCCGCCGTGGTGACCGGGTTGGCCAGCTCCACGTGGGCGAGGAAGGTGCGCATGTCGACGGCCACGGCCATCACCCGCTATCCGGCATGGCGGGCACCGCCTCCGGGGGCGCCGAGCGCGTCGAACGGGATGGTCCCGACGTCCTCGAAGCGCACCCGCTCACCGCGGAACACCGGGCCCTCGGCGCAGGCGCGGACCATCCGGGTGGCGCCGTCGTCGCCGATGACCGGCAGCACGCACGTCATGCAGACGCCGATGCCGCACGCCATGGACTCCTCCACCGCCACCTGGACGGGGATGTCGAACTCCATCGCGACGGCCGTGACGGCGCGCAGCGACTCCATCGGCCCGCACGCGTAGACGGCGTCGGCCCGCGTGTCGGCGATCACCGACGGGAGCGCGTCGGTGACCCTGCCGCGCAGCCCGAGCGAGCCGTCCTCGGTGGTCAGCGTGGTGGTCTCGGCCATGCGCCGGGCCCGCATGGCCCCGAACACCCGGTCGGCGCTGGCCGCGCCGAGCACGAAGTCGACCCGGCAGCCTCGCTCCAGCAGCATGTCGGCCAGCGGGAACAGCACGGCCGAGCCGTACTCGGCGCCGACCAGCACGCAGTGGACCGGGTCACGGGGCAGCGGGAACGGCCGTCCGAGCGGCCCGACCAGGTCGAGCGTGTCGCGGGCGCGGCGCTCGGCCAGCCACGCGGTGCCCGGGCCGCGCACGGTGAAGACCAGTTCGACCGTGCCGCCGTAGTCGGCCTTGACGTCGTGGACGGTCAGGGCGCGCCGCGTCACCATGGACGAGTGCGCGCCCCCGACCGCGACGGAGACGAAGTGGCCGGGGCGGTGACGCTCGGCGATGCCGGGCGCCACCACGGTCAGCGCATGGTAGGCGTCGACCCGGCGCGTCGTCAGCACCGTGCCCGTCACCTGCACCGGAGTGCCGGCCAGTCTGCTTCACCTCCCGGGGGTGTCAGCCCCGTAGTGCCTTCGCGTGCTCCTGGAGGGACCGTACGCCGACGTCGCCCCGCACGATGGCCTGGATGCCGGCCGCGGCGGCGGCGAGCCCCGCCACCGTGGTGATGCACGGGATGCCGCGCAGCACGGCGGCCGTGCGGATCTCGTAGCCGTCGAGCCGCGACCCGGCCTGGCCGGGACTGTCGAACGGGGTGTTGACGATCAGGTCGATCTCCCCGTCGAGGATGGCCTGCACGCTGGTGGGTTCACCTCCTGGACCGGTCCCCTCGCCGTGCTTGCGCACGATCTTGGCATGGACGCCGTTGCGGCGCAGCACCTCGGCGGTGCCCTCGGTGGCGAGGATCTCGAAACCGAGGTCGGCCAGCGCCCTCACAGGGAAGATCATGGCACGCTTGTCCCTGTTGGCCACGGATACGAACGCGCGTCCCTTCGTCGGGAGTTCGCCGTAGGCGGCCGCCTGGGACTTGGCGAAGGCCACGCCGAAGAACGCGTCGATGCCCATGACCTCGCCGGTGGAGCGCATCTCGGGCCCGAGCACGATGTCGACGCCGTGGAACCGGTTGAACGGCAGCACCGCCTCCTTGACCGCGATGGACGCGTCCAGGGGGAGCGTGCCGCCGTCGCCCCCGGCCGGGAGCATGCCCTCGGCGCGCAGCTCGCGCAGCGTGGCGCCGAGCATGATCCGGGCCGCCGCCTTGGCCAGCGGCACCGCGGTCGCCTTCGACACGAACGGGACGGTGCGGCTGGCGCGCGGGTTGGCCTCCAGCACGTACAGCACCCCGGCCGAGATCGCGTACTGGACGTTGAGCAGGCCCCGCACGCCGACGCCGCGGGCGATGGACTCGGTGGCGGTGCGGATGCGCTTGATGTCGGCGCTGCCCAGCGTGATGGGCGGCAGCGCGCACGCCGAGTCGCCGGAGTGGATGCCGGCCTCCTCGATGTGCTCCATCACGCCGCCGAGGTAGAGCTCCTCGCCGTCGTAGAGGGCGTCGACGTCGATCTCGACGGCCTCGTCCAGGAACTTGTCGACGAGCACCGGGTGGCCGCCCTCCTGGGCGGCCATGTAGCGGGTGAGCGTCTCGTCGTCGTACACGATGGCCATGCCGGCGCCGCCGAGCACGTACGAGGGACGCACGAGCACCGGGTAGCCGATGTCGGCGGCGACCTCGACGGCCCCGGCGACGGTGGTGGCGACGCCGTGCCTGGGCGCGGGCAGCCCGGCCTCGGCCAGCACCCGCCCGAACGCGCCGCGCTCCTCGGCCAGGTGGATGGACTCGGGCGAGGTGCCGACGACGGGCACGCCGGCGTCCTTGAGCGCCTGGGCCAGGCCGAGCGGCGTCTGCCCGCCGAGCTGCACGATGACGCCGGCGACGGGGCCGGTCTGCTGCTCGGCGTGCACCACCTCCAGGACGTCCTCCAGGGTGAGCGGCTCGAAGTAGAGCCGGTCGGAGGTGTCGTAGTCGGTGGAGACGGTCTCCGGGTTGCAGTTGACCATGACGGTCTCGAACCCGGCCCTGGACAGCTCGAAGGAGGCGTGCACGCACGCGTAGTCGAACTCGATGCCCTGGCCGATGCGGTTGGGCCCGGAGCCGAGGATGATCACCTTCTGCCGGGTGCCGGTCGGGACCTCGCTCTCCTCGTCGTAGGTGGAGTAGAGGTAGGGCGTCTTGGCGGCGAACTCGGCGGCGCAGGTGTCGACGGTGTTGTAGACGGGCCGCAGGCCGAGCGCGTGGCGCAGGTCGCGGACGCGGGCCTCGTCGATGCCCCGGATCTCGGCGATCTGGGCGTCGCTGAAGCCGTGGCTCTTGGCCGTGGCCAGCACGTCGGCGGTCAGCTCGGGCGCGCCGGCGACGGCGCGGGCCTGCTCGTCGAGCTGGTAGAGCTGGTCGAGGAACCACGGGTCGATGCCGGTGGACTCGTAGAGCTCCTCCGCCGTGGCGCCGGCCCGGATGGCCTGCTGCACGGTGCGCAGCCGGCCGTCGTGCGGGGTGCCGGCGGCGGCCAGCAGCTCGTCCTTGGCGCCGGGGTCGCCGGTCCAGGAGAAGGAGGAGTCCTTCTTCTCCAGCGAGCGCAGCGCCTTCTGCAGCGCCTCGGTGAAGGAGCGGCCGATGGCCATGGCCTCGCCCACCGACTTCATGTGGGTGGTGAGGGTGCGGTCGGCGCCGCTGAACTTCTCGAACGCGAACCGGGGGACCTTGACCACGATGTAGTCGAGGGTGGGCTCGAAGGAGGCCGGGGTCTCCTTGGTGATGTCGTTGGGGATCTCGTCGAGCGTGTAGCCGATGGCCAGCTTGGCGGCGATCTTCGCGATCGGGAAGCCGGTCGCCTTGGAGGCCAGCGCCGAGGAGCGCGACACGCGCGGGTTCATCTCGATGACGATCATCCGGCCGGTGCGCGGGTCGACCGCGAACTGGATGTTGCAGCCGCCGGTGTCGACGCCGACCTCGCGGATGACCGCGATGGCCACGTCGCGCATGTTCTGGTATTCGCGGTCGGTGAGGGTGAGCGCGGGCGCGACGGTGACGCTGTCTCCGGTGTGGACGCCCATCGGGTCGATGTTCTCGATGGAGCACACGATGACCACGTTGTCGTTCTTGTCGCGCATCACCTCCAGTTCGTACTCCTTCCAGCCGAGGATGGACTCCTCCAGGAGCACCTCGGTGGTCGGGGAGGCGTCGAGCCCGGCCCCGGCGATGCGCCGCAGGCCGGCCTCGTCGTAGGCGAACCCGGACCCGGCGCCGCCCATGGTGAACGACGGCCGCACGACCAGCGGGTAGCCCAGCTCTCCGGCTCCGGCCAGCACCTCGTCCATGGTGTGGCAGATGACCGAGCGGGCCGACTCGGCGTTCAGGCCGCGCTCGGCGGCGACCTTGGCGACGATCTTCTTGAACCGCTCGCGGTTCTCGCCCGCCTGGATGGCGTCGAAGTCGGCGCCGATCAGCTCGACCCCGTAGCGCTCCAGGACGCCCGCCTCGTGCAGCGCGACCGCGGTGTTGAGCGCGGTCTGGCCGCCGAGGGTGGGCAGCAGCGCGTCGGGCCGCTCCTTGGCGATGATCTTCTCGACGAACTCGGGGGTGATCGGCTCGACGTAGGTGGCGTCGGCGAACTCGGGGTCGGTCATGATCGTGGCCGGGTTGCTGTTGACCAGGATCACCCGGAAGCCCTCGGCCCGCAGCACGCGGCAGGCCTGGGTGCCCGAGTAGTCGAACTCGCACGCCTGCCCGATCACGATCGGCCCGGAGCCGATCACCAGCACGGACCTGATGTCGTCACGCTTGGGCACGGTTCATGACCTCGCAGAACTCGTCGAACAGGTAAGCGGCGTCGTGGGGCCCGGCGGCGGCCTCGGGGTGGTACTGGACGCTGAAGGCGCGCCCGTCGAGCAGGCGCAGTCCTTCCACGCAGCGGTCGTTGAGGTTGACGTGGCTGACCTCGGCGAGCCCGTAGGGGGTCTCGAACGGCCCGCCGAGCGGCGCCTCGACGGCGAACCCGTGGTTGTGGGAGGAGATCTCCACCTTGCCGGTGCGGACGTCCTGGACCGGCTGGTTGACGCCGCGGTGGCCGTAGCGCAGCTTGTAGGTGGACAGGCCGAGCGCCCGGCCGAAGAGCTGGTTGCCGAAGCAGATGCCGAAGAACGGGACCTTCGCCTCCAGCACCTTCCGCAGCGCGCTCACGTCGGCGGTCGCCGGGTCGCCTGGGCCGTTGGAGAAGAACACGCCGTCGGGGCGGACGGCCATCATGTCGTCGAAAGTGGCGGTGGCGGGCAGCACGTGCACCTCGCAGCCGCGCTCGGCCATCCGCTGCGGGGTCATGGCCTTCATGCCGAGGTCGATCGCTGCCACGGTGTAGAGCTTCGGCCCGATCGCGGGCACGACGTACGGCTCGGTGGTGGCGACCTCGCCGGTCAGGTCGGCGCCCACCATCGAAGGCGCCGTGCGCACCCGCTCGACCAGTTCCTCGACCGGCCTCGCCGGGCGGGAGAAGATGCCGGCCCGCATGGCGCCGCGCTCGCGCAGGTGGCGGGTGAGCGCGCGGGTGCCGGGGATGGCGATGCCGACGACGCCCTGGTCCTTCAGGTAGTCGCCGAGCGAACGGGTGGCCCGCCAGTTGGACACCACCCGGGACGGCTCGCGCACGACGTAACCGGCGACCCAGACGCGGCCGGACTCCGGGTCCTCGTCGTTGACGCCGGTGTTGCCGATGTGCGGGGCGGTCATGGCGACGATCTGGCGGTGGTAGGACGGGTCGGTGAGCGTCTCCTGGTAGCCGGTCATGCCGGTGTTGAAGACCATCTCGCCGAACGTCTCGCCTTCGGCGCCGTAAGAGGTTCCGTGGAAGACGCGACCGTCCTCCAGTACGAGCACGGCTCTGGTCACACCAGCTTCCCTTCGAGGACGGTGGGCTTGCCGCGCAGGAACGTCGCCACCACCCGCCCGGGCAGGGTCAGCCCGGTGTAGGGGGTGTTGCGGCTCCTGGAGGCGAAGGACGACGGGTCCACCGGGCTGCGGTGGGAGGGGTCGTAGAGGGTGAGGTTGGCGGGGGCGCCGGCCTCGATCGGGTGGCCGTGGCCGGTCAGCCGGCCGATGCGGGCGGGAGCGTACGACATGCGCTCGGCGACGCCGGGCCAGTCGAGCAGGCCGGTGTCGACCATGGTCTCCTGCACCACGCTGAGCGCGGTCTCCAGGCCGATCATGCCCATGGCGGCGGCCGACCACTCGCTCTCCTTGTCCTCCACCGGGTGGGGGGCGTGGTCGGTGGCGACGACGTCGATCGTGCCGTCGGCGAGGGCCTCGCGCAGCGCCTCGACGTCGGCGCGGGTGCGCAGCGGCGGGTTGACCTTGTAGATGGGGTTGTAGGCGCCGACCGGCGAGTCCTCGACCAGCTCGTCGGTGAGCAGGAGGTGGTGGGGGGTCACCTCGGCGGTGACGTCCCAGCCCTTGGACTTGGCCCAGCGCAGGATCTCGACCGACCCGGCGGTGGAGACGTGGCAGACGTGCAGGCGGGAGCCGACGTGCGCGGCCAGCAGGCAGTCGCGGGCGATGATCGCCTCCTCGGCGACGGCGGGCCAGCCGGTGAGGCCGAGCCGGCCGGAGACGACGCCCTCGTTCATCTGCGCGCCCTCGGTGAGCCTGGGCTCCTGGGCGTGCTGGGCGACGACTCCGTCGAACGCCTTGACGTACTCCAGGGCGCGGCGCATGAGCACCGCGTCGGAGACGCACTTGCCGTCGTCGGAGAAGACGCGGACGCGGGCCGCGGAGTCGGCCATCGCGCCCAGCTCGGCGAGCTGGCGGCCCTCCAGCCCGAGGGTGACGGCGCCGACGGGCTGCACGTCGCAGTGGCCGTGCTCGTGGCCGAGCCGCCACACCTGCTCGACCACGCCGGCCGTGTCGGCGACCGGGGAGGTGTTGGCCATGGCGTGCACCGCGGTGTAGCCGCCGCGGGCGGCGGAACGGGTGCCGGTCTCGACGGTCTCGGCGTCCTCGCGGCCGGGCTCGCGCAGGTGGGTGTGCAGGTCGACGAGGCCGGGCAGGGCGATCGCGCCGCCGCCGTCGATCTCCTCTCCCTCGCCGGTCAGGCCCGCGCCGACCTCGGCGATGACGCCGTCGCCGACGCGGACGTCGACCGGCTCACCACCCAGGATGCGTAGGTTTCGGATGATCATCATGCCTCCTTCGTCGGCACGACGATCATGATGATGCTGTGCCTATTTGTTCGCTCGCTTCGCTCACTCACGCTGTGTCTCCCCCGAGTAGCAGATAGAGCACGGCCATGCGGATGGTCACCCCGTTGGCGACCTGCTCGACGATGGTCGAGCGCGGGGAGTCGGCCACCTCGGCGGCGATCT
Organism: Nonomuraea ferruginea; assembly: GCF_039540635.1. NCBI lineage: Bacteria > Bacillati > Actinomycetota > Actinomycetes > Streptosporangiales > Streptosporangiaceae > Nonomuraea > Nonomuraea ferruginea. The sequence continues at coordinate 57,624 of NZ_BAABFD010000008.1, forward strand.
CCATGCCCCGGTTCATCGGGCCGGGGTGCATCACGATGGCGTCGTCGGGCATCTTGGCGAACCGGTCGCGGTCGAGGCCGTAGCGGCGGGAGTATTCGCGCTCGCTCGGGAAGTAGGAGGCGTTCATCCGCTCCTTCTGCACCCGCAGCATCATGACCGCGTCGGACTTGGGCAGCACGGCGTCGAGGTCGTACGAGACCGCGCACGGCCAGATGTCGACCGCGACGGGCAGCAGGGTGGGCGGCGCCACCAGCGTGACCTCGGCGCCGAGGGTGTGCAGCAGCAGCACGTTGGAGCGGGCGACCCGGCTGTGGAGCACGTCGCCCACGATGGCGATCTTGCGCCCGTCGAGGCCGCCCAGGCGGCGGCGCATCGAGAAGGCGTCGAGCAGCGCCTGGGTGGGGTGCTCGTGGGTGCCGTCGCCGGCGTTGACCACGCTGCCGTGGACCCAGGTGGCCAGCCGGTGCGGGGCTCCGGAGGCCGCGTGGCGGATCACGACGGCGTCGGCGCCCATCGCCTCCAGGGTGAGCGCGGTGTCCTTGAGCGACTCTCCTTTGGAGACGCTGGACCCTTTGGCGGAGAAGTTGATCACATCGGCGGACAGCCGCTTCGCCGCCGCCTCGAAGGAGATGCGGGTCCGGGTCGAGTCCTCGAAGAACAGGTTGACGACCGTGCGGCCGCGCAGCGTGGGCAGCTTCTTGATGGAACGTTCCGAGACCCTCGCCAGCTCCTCGGCGGTGTCGAGGATGAGCAGCGCGTCGTCACGGGTGAGGTCGCCGGCGGAGATGAGGTCGCGGTTCACCTGGCGTCCCCCTTCCTGAGGATCACGGCGTCGCGCCCGTCGGTCTCCCGCAGGGACACCTTCACCTTCTCGCTCTTGGCCGTGGGAAGGTTCTTGCCGACGTAGTCGGCGCGGATGGGCAGCTCGCGGTGGCCGCGGTCGACCAGGATGGCGAGCTGGACGGCGGCCGGGCGCCCGAACTCGCTGAGCGCGTCGAGCGCGGCGCGGACGGTGCGGCCGGAGTAGAGGACGTCGTCGACGAGCACCACGATCTTGCCGTCGACGCCGTCGGGCGGGAGATCGGTGCGGCCGAGCGGCCGGGCGGGGCCCTGGCGCAGGTCGTCACGGTGCATCGTGATGTCGATCGAGCCGACGGGGATCTTGACCCCTTCGAACTGCTCGATGCGCTCCCCGAGCCGGCGGGCGAGGGTCACGCCGCGGGTGGGGACGCCGATCAGGACGACTTCGTCGGCGCCTTTGGTGCGTTCGAGGATCTCATGGGCGATGCGGGTCAGCGCCCGATGGATGTCCGGGCCCTCGAGAACGGCCCTGGATTCGGACATGCCGGAATCTCACCACCTTTCCCGCCTCACTGGACGGGTCTTAAAGGGTGTTGGTCGCGACACACAGTACCAGGCGCCACCTGCCGGAACGGGACGCCCCACCCCGCCTATCGAGGTGATCCCGGGACGAGCCTGGGGATAGAGACACAATGACCTTCCATGTGGACTCCGAGGTGGGCGCCCTCCGGCAGGTGCTGCTGCACCGGCCCGACCTCGCGCTGAAGCGGCTCACGCCTTCCAACAAGGAAGCGTTCCTGTTCGACGAGGTGCTGTGGGTGCAGCGGGCGGTGGAGGAGCACGAGGAGTTCCAGCGGGTGCTGCGCGAGCGGGGCGTGGGGGTCCATCTGCTGGACGAGCTGATCAGGGAGACGGTCGAGATCCCCGAGGCGCGCCGCCACATCCTGGACAAGACCGTGGACGAGCGCTTCCTCGGCCCGCTGGCGGTCGACGACGTGCGCAACACGCTGGACGCGATGGACGCGGCCACCCTGCAGCTGTTCCTGACCGGCGGCATCACCAAGCGGGACCTGCTCGAACGCGACTGCGACCCCACGTCGGTGGCCTACCACTCGCTCGACGACGACGACTTCGTGCTGCCGCCGCTGCCCAACCACCTGTTCACCCGCGACCCGTCCTGCTGGGTGTACGACGGGGTGTCGGTCAACGCGATGCGCAAGAAGGCCCGGATGCGCGAGACCGTGCACATGGAGGCGGTCTACGCCTTCCACCCGATGTTCGCCTCCGGCTTCGACCGGCCGGGCGGCTTCCGGGTCTGGCTGCCGGGGCAGGCGATCGCGCCGGCCACGATCGAGGGCGGCGACGTGCTGGTGATCGGGCGCGGCGCGGTGCTGGTCGGGATGAGCGAGCGCACCCAGCCGCAGACGGTCGAGATGCTGGCCAGGCGGCTGTTCCGGACGGGCTCGGCGAGCCGGATCGTGGCGCTGCGTATGCCCCGCACCCGCGCGTTCATGCACCTGGACACGGTGATGACGATGGTGGACGTCGGCGTGTTCACCAAGTACGCGGGCCTCGGCATGCTGCCCTCCTACACGATCGAGCCCGGCGACACCGAGAAGGAGCTGAAGGTCACCGACCACCCGCCGCGCGACATGCACCGGGCCATCGCCCGCGCCCTGGACCTCGACGACATCAAGGTGCTCACCGCCACCCAGGACGTCTACGCCGCCGAGCGGGAGCAGTGGGACGACGGCTGCAACGTGCTGGCCGTCGAGCCCGGCGTGGTGATCGCGTACGAGCGCAACACCACCACGAACAACCACCTGCGCCAGAACGGCGTCGAGGTGATCACCATCCGCGGGAGCGAGCTGGGGCGTGGCCGAGGCGGCCCGCGCTGCATGAGCTGCCCCCTCGAACGGGACGGGATCTGAGCCGTGCGGGTCATCGTCGCGCTGGGAGGCAACGCGGTCCTGCGGCGGGGCCGGCGGCCCGACGCCGATACGCAGATCGCCGAGGTGAACTCCTCGATCAGGACGCTGGCCGGGCTCGCGGCCGGGCACGAGCTGATCATCACCCACGGCAACGGCCCCCAGGTCGGCATGCTGGCCCTGCAGAGCGCCGCCGACCCCGGCCTGAGCCGGCCCTACCCGTTCGACACGCTGGTCGCGCAGACCCAGGGCATGATCGGCTACTGGATCCTGCAGGCCCTGCAGAACGCGCTGCCCGGCCGGCAGGTCATCGCCATGGTCACGCAGACGCTCGTGTCGGCCGTCGACCCGGCCTTCCGCGACCCCGCCAAGTTCGTCGGGCAGGTGTACGAGCGGGACGAGGCCGAGAAGCTGGCCCGCGAGCACGGCTGGACGGTCAAGCCCGACGGGGAGCACTGGCGGCGGGTGGTCCCCTCCCCCACCCCGCGGCGGGTCGTGGAGACCCGGCTGATCCGCCGGATGGCGCGCGAGGGCGTGGTGGTGGTCTGCGCGGGCGGCGGCGGCGTCCCGGTGATCCGCGACGAGCGCGGCCGGCTCACCGGCGTCGAGGCGGTCGTCGACAAGGACCTGACCGCGTCGCTCCTGGCCGAGGCGCTGGAGTGCGACGCGTTCCTGAGCTTGACCGACGTGCCCCGCGTGATGCGCGACTTCGGCACCCCGCGCGAGTCCGGGATCGCGCACACCACCCCGCACGAGCTGCGCGCGCTGGACCTGCCGGCCGGGTCGATGGGCCCCAAGGTGGAGGCGGCCTGCCGGTTCGTGGAGCACACCGGCGACATGGCCGCCATCGGCCGGCTCGACCAGGCCGAGCGGATCCTGGCCGGCGACGCCGGCACGATCGTGACGCCCAACGCGCGCTGGCCGCGGACCGGCACGCTCTAGGAGGCAGTCATGGCGGTCGTGCGACGGCTCTTCAGGACCAAGCCCACCGAGCGGCTCGTCGCCGAGAGCGGCCGCGGCGAGGGCGGCGAGCTGCGCCGCACGATGGGGCTGTGGCAGCTGACGCTGTTCAGCGTCGGCGCCACCCTCGGCACCGGCATCTTCGTCATCCTGGGCGAGGCCGTGCCCAAGGCGGGCCCGTCGGTGGTCCTGGCGTTCGTGCTGGCCGCGATCACCGCGCTGTTCTCCGCGCTCTCGTACGCGGAGCTCGCCGGGACCATCCCGGTGTCCGGGTCGTCCTACTCCTACGCGTACGCGACGCTGGGCGAACTGGTCGCCTGGGTGTGCGGGTGGTGCCTGATGCTGGAGTACGCGGTCTCGGTGGCGGCCGTGGCGGTCGGCTGGGGCGAGTATCTCAACGCGTTCCTGCGGAGCCTGGCCGGCTGGACGCTGCCCGACGCGATCACCCGGTCACCCGGCCAGGACGGCGGCGTGGTCAACCTCACCGCCATCCTCATCGTGGTGCTGGCCACCTGGGTGCTGCTGCGCGGGGCCTCCGAGAGCGCGGCGGCGAACGTGGTGTTCGTGCTGATCAAGATAGCGGTGCTGCTGTTCTTCTGCCTGGTGGCGTTCACCGGCTTCAGCGCGGGGAACTTCGCGCCGTTCGCGCCGATGGGCGTGGCCGGCATCACGGCGGCGGCCTCGCAGGTGTTCTTCTCCTACATCGGCTTCGACGCCGCCTCGACGGCCGGCGAGGAGGCCAGGAACCCCAGGCGCGACCTGCCCCTGGCCATCGTGCTGTCGCTGGTCATCGTGACCGTCGTCTACGTGCTGGTGGCCGTGGCCGCGATCGGCGCGATGCCGTGGACCGACTTCAACCCCGAGGGCACCGAGGCCAGCCTGTCGCTCATCGCCGACCTGGCCACCGGCTCGACCTGGGCGGGCCTGATCATCTCCTTCGGCGCGGTCATCGCCATCGCCAGCGTGGTGCTCACGGTCATGTACGGGCAGACGCGCATCCTGTTCGCCATGTCACGCGACGGGCTCGTCCCGCGCGTGTTCCAGCGGGTGAGCCCCAGGCGGCAGGTGCCGGCGGCCAACACTCTCATCGTCACCGCCTTCGTCTGCGTGCTGGCCGGGCTTCTGCCGCTCGGCCATCTCGTGGAGGCGACCAGCATCGGCACGCTGTTCGCGTTCGCGATCGTGAACGCGGGCGTGCTGGTGCTCCGCTACCGCAGCCCCGGCCTGCCGCGCGGCTTCCGCACGCCGTTCTTCCCCGTCACCCCGGCGCTGGGGGTGGTGTTCTGCTTCCTGGTGATGGGCGGGCTGGCCGGCGTCACCTGGGTCGCGTTCGGGCTGTGGATGCTGGCCGGGCTGCTCTGCTATTTCCTGTACGGCTACCGCCACTCGCGGCTGAACGCCGAGGTGCCCTAGATGAAGATCGAGAATGTGCTGAGCGGGTTCGTCCCCGAGCCTCGTGGCCGCGACGGCCTGGCGGTGGCCGTACTGCTGGCCCGGCAGGCCGGCGCCCGCCTGGAGGTGGCGTTCGTGAAGCCGCCCGCGTGGAGCACGCCGGGGCCCGCCCGGGCGGAGGCGACCGCGTGGGCGGCGTTCCTCCAGGAGCAGGCCGAGGCCACGCTGGCGCAGGCGGCCGAGCTCGCCGGCGACGAAGCGGGCCTGGTCGCCTACACCCACCGGGGCAGCGGGCGCGGCCTGGTGGAGCTGGCCCGCAAGCGCGGCGCGGACGTGGTGGTGATCGGCTCGGCGCCGCGCGGCCCGCGGGGTCGCATCTCGCTGGGCAGCACCGCCGACCAGCTTCTGCACTCCTCTCCGGTGCCCGTGCTGCTGGCCCCGCGCGGGTACGCCGAGGACCCGCCCGCCGAGCTGACCCGGCTGACCCTCGCCTACCGGCGCGGCCGCTGCGCCGACGCGGCGGTCAAGGGGGCGGCCGGGATCGCGGCCGCGCTGGACCTGCCGCTGCGGCTGGTCACCCTGGTCGAGGCGGCTCACCGCCGGCACCCGCTGGGCGAGGAGATGCTGACGGGGATGCGCGACCAGGCCATGGCCGACCTGACCGCCGCCGCCCGCGGACAGAGGCTGCGCACCCGGGTTGACGTGGAGGTGTTCGAGGGCCGGAGCGTCGCCGCGGCCATGCGGGCGGGCACCTGGGAGCGGGGCGAGCTGATCATCTGCGCCTCCAGCGGCACCGGGCCGCTCAGGCGGGTGTTCCTGGGCGACACCAGCATCAAGATCGTACGGGCGGCGACCTGTCCCGTCCTGGTTCTGACACGCCAGGCCTGACTTCTTCGCCCCCGGTGCCGAAACCGCTGTGGTTACTCGGCAAACTATGACGAAGTACAGTTACTACGGGGACAGAAGGGGCTAATGAGGCGTTCCATGCTGGACCGGATTCGGCATCTTTTTTCCAATCAGCTTGACCTTAGGCGTCGACCCCTTTACCGTCACTGTGCGTAACCAGCACCTGCGCGGCGTCCTGGGGTGAACCCAGGGCCATCGCTACCGATTGGTGCCCGAGCGGCATCGGACCCCCGGTGGCAACGGCATTCGCCGCAAGGGAGCACAATCTACTGAGAGCTATAGATACGAGGAGCCGGGGGGCCACACGATGCCGTCTGAGTACGCAAAGTCGCTTGGTGCACGACTCCGCGCGATCCGCACCCAGCAGGGCCTGTCCCTGCATGGAGTCGAGGAGAAGTCGCGTGGCAGGTGGAAGGCCGTGGTCGTGGGCTCGTACGAGCGCGGCGACCGTGCGGTCACGGTGCAGAAGCTTGCCGAGCTTGCCGACTTCTACGGGGTGCCCGTCTCCGAGCTGCTGCCCGGCGGTGCCGCGCCGAGCCCGCTCGGGCCGACGCCCAAGCTTGTGATCGACCTGGAGAGGCTGGCCACGCTGCCCAAGGAGAAGGCGGGGGCGCTGGCCCGCTACGCCGCCACGATCCAGAGCCAGCGGGGCGACTACAACGGCAAGGTGCTGTCGATCCGCCAGGAGGATCTGCGCTCTCTGGCCGTGATCTATGACAAGTCGCCGAGTGAGCTCACCGAGGAGCTGATCAGCTGGGGCGTCCTCGACGCCGAGGCCCGCCGGGCGGTCGAGACGTTCTGACCCGGCTCCCACAGCCGCGGCAAGGGGCGCGCCCATCCGGGCGTGCCCCTTGCTTGTTTTCTGACAAAGCCCCGCACAACAGACATTTCGCCGGGCCCAAAAAGCGGTCCGCCGCCATTCCCTCAGTGGGTTCTCGATAATCCAACAAACCTCGTGTTTAGTCCCCGGCGCCCTTCACTCGCCTGTCAACCTCGTGCTCCCGTGCGGGGCGCGGGAAACGCGACCCTCCGGCGGTCACGGCGCCGGGCCATCGCCACCGGGGCGCGAGACGGGAGAAGTGCCGCTACTCACGGCAGGAGCCCGCCTGCAGCGACATCTTGGCCGCCTCTCCCCACACCGGGCTCATCCTCATGGCGCGGTACAGCACCGACCCGAAGTAGCGGGTGTTGTACCGATAGCCGGACTCCAACTGGCCCTTCACGGCCCAGCGGACCTTGTTCCTGCCCAGGTCCACGAACCAGTGACCAGCAGTGATCTTGTACGTGCACACGACGGGCTCCGCCGCCGGCGCGGCGCCCGGGAACACCGCTCGGGCCACCAGGACGGTGGCCGCCGCAGCGGTGGCGAACCCGGCTCTGCGCTTTCCCATACTGTCTCCCTGCTCATGACCGCCGACGCTTCCGGCGGCGCGGCTCCCCTTTCGAAGCCGACACGGCAACCAGGGCCGCCCTCGTCACAGCTTCGCCGCGACATCGGCTCGGCGCCGGCGCAGAGCAGAATGAGGCACCACATGCCTATGACCTCGGCGAGCGCCTGGCAGGAGCCGCCCATCTGGGGTGTCTTCATCGGGCTTGCCCGTCCCGGGCTCAAGCGTCGACCCACGAGCGTCGCGACGCGGGGACGCCTCACGGGCGTCGGCTCACGGGCGTCGGCAGGCGTCAGCTCGCGTGCGCGGATCGCGGGCAGACGGCAGGCGTCAGCTCACGTGCGCAGTTCGCGGGCAGCCTGACAGGCGCTACCTCCTCAACCCGCGCGCTACGACCGCCCTCGTCCGCCCTTACGGGATGCGCCGGGTCGTCCGGACGGCGGAGGAGGCGGGTTTCGCCGCCATCGGGTGTATCGAGCAGCTCGCGTGCGCAGCGCAGGGCCCCGGGGCGTTCCAGCTCAACGGGCGTCTGCGGGACGCAGGACTGCGGGCGTCTGCGGGACGCAGGACTGCGGGCTCGGGACCCACAGCAGGCCGGCTGCTGCTCGGCAAGGCGAGCAACGTGCCGGAAAGAGCGGCGGACATCCCACCGGCGCGGTGACCGCCGGAACGGCCGGCGCCTGGCCCCGTTACGTCTCCTCATGCGAGGGCGTGGACGGCAGGGAGACCGGGGCGCTCGTAGGGGGTGGGTGGGATGTCAACCCGCCAGGGGCACGTCCACGGGGAGCTGGGGCTGGGCAGGGACGCCCAGGATGTCCTCGACCGTGCAGACGAAGGTCTCGGCCTCCGCCAGGAGCTCGTCGGCGTCCGTGGCGCTGACGCCGCGCACCAGGCCGGCCTCGGCGGCGGCCCGCTTGGCCGCGCTGGCCGCGAAGTAGGCCGCCCAGTCGGCGAGCGACGGCTCGGTCTCGGGCAGCAGCTCCCATGCGCTGCGCAGGCGGCGTCTGCGACCCTGGGTGGGCTGCGGGCGGGCGGCCAGGATCGCCGCGGCGGCGCGCAGGGCGGCCAGGTGGGCCGACACGTAGCGCGATGCCGGGGAGCGAGCCGTCGCCGCCTCCGCCAGGCAGGAACGTGAATCCGTCAGGTGAGCCCGAACCGCAGGCGATAGCCGGGGCCCGGGCGTTTCTCTGGGCCGTGGTGCCATGTCGTTCGCCTCCTAGAGTCGTGGCGACTCCCGGCGTGTCCGCCGTTGAGGTCAACGATCGCAGACCCCACCGACATTTCCGCCGGGCCGGCCGGACGAGGAGCTTCCCCTCTCCCCGTCCGGCCAGGACGCGCCCACTCGTCTCCGCCGACGACGAGGACGCGCCCTTCGCCCTCGGAGCCTGACCGCGGGTCCGCGCTGGGGGAGCGCATGGCCCGCGACCAGGTCCTTCCGACGTGAGCCGCGAGCCTCACGTCACATGGTCGAACATAATTTCGATCACGCGCGGTGTCAACTGCTTCCACGAACACAGGTTCGATGACCATGACGGTGTCACCGGCGGGCTGCAACGCCGCTCACCTCACTCGCGAACGCCCCTGAACCCCCGCACCTCCGGCGAATCCGGGGTTTCCGACCCGCCGCCGTCCCCAAGAGCAGCCCCCGGACGCGGACGGCATACCACGGGCACTCTCAGGAGAGCCCAGGCCGTCATGAGCGCTCTGAGGAGATGGTGCACCACAGGACACCCCTCTCAGGGAGCTGACGCTCTTATGAGCGTCCCCGGGGAGACGACGTGCTCCAGGGAGTGCCGACGCTGTCACGAGCGCCTCTGGGGAGACGACATGCCACAGGGCGTTCTCAAGGGAAACTTCGAGACCTGCACTACGGAGATGGCGGGGCCTTGCGCACTACGGAGACGGCGGGATGTTCAGGCAGGTGTGCGGGGGTGGATGGGGTGGTGCTTCCGAGCGGGAGGAGCTGGCTCAGCGCCGTTTCGCGAGCAGAGAGAGCCCAGTCCGGCAGCGTTCCGCGAGTGGAGAGAGCCCGCTCCGGCGGCGTTCCCGAGATCGCGGGTCATGGTTACGATGGCGGGATGGGGCCCATCCTGATCAACGCCATCCTCACCGCTCCCGCCCTGGCGCTCCTCCTCATCCCGTTCCATGACGAATCCGGTGCCGTCGACAGCCGCAACGGCCTGGCCGGGTTGCGCACTCGGGAGACGCTCGCCTCACGCGAGGCATGGGACGCGGCGCACACCTGGGCCAAGGTCCCGATGCGCATGCTGGCCGCGGCCATGGCGGGGGTGCTGGTGGTGTCAGCCGCCGCCGAGCTGGCGGTCGGGCTGCCGGAGGGTGTCCAGGTGGCCACGATCCTGGCGCAGGCCGGGTTGCTCATAGGCGGGCTGGGCCTGATCGGCTGGCGCGCTCACCGCGTGGCCGCACGCGTGAACCGCGAACTCGCAGGCCGGCCCGCATGAGCGGCCGAGCCGGCACAGCCCCGGCGCTCCTCCCACAACGATTCCCCGGCCCCTCAGAACACCGCCTCGGCCAGGCGCAAGGCGGTCGCGGACGACGGAAGACCGTCGAGGCCGGAACGCGGGAGGGTGGTAGGTCGTTCGGGTGGGTGGCGCGGCCCGTGGCGTTGGTCGCCGGGGCGGCCGCCGCCGTCGGGTTCGCGTGGGAGGCGCAACTGCCGCTGGGCGAAGACGTCCTGCACGTGGGCGGCCCGGTCGTCCTGCGGGGCCTGCGGCAGAAGCTGGCGCGGCTGGTGTACGACGGCCGGTACGGGGTGAACACGGCGGATTTCGCCGACCTGAGCGAGTTCGGCCTCGATCACCCGGAACGGGTCTACTACTCCCCCGCCCACTGGGGCACGCTGCGCCGGGCGCTGCCCGTGAGCGACGTGAGCGAGCACGACGTGTTCCTCGATCTCGGCGCGGGCAAGGGCCGGATGGCGCTGGAGGCCGCCAGCCGCTACCCGTTCGGACGGGTGATCGGGGTGGAGCTGTCGCCCGAGCTGACGGAGATCGCCCGGTCCAACCTGGCCGGCACGCGGCTGCGGCTGCGTGCCGGCGGCGTCGAGTTCGTGCACTCGGACGTGCTGGAGTACGACATCCCGGACGACGTCAGCGTGGTGTTCCTGAACAACCCGTTCCGCGGGCGGATCTTCGCCACCGCCGTGGACCGGCTGATCGCCTCCGCCGACCGCAGCCCGCGCCCCGTCACCGTCGTCTACTTCAACCCCGTCGAGGAGGACTGCCTGCTCGGCACGGGCCGTTTCCGCCACGTGCGGACGGTGCGGCGCGGGACGGGCGACGGCGTGTTCGGCACGACCCGCGTCTACGCTCTCAGACAGCCTTGAGCGCGCCCGAAGGACACAGCGTCACGGCTCTCCGAGCCCCCTCCTCCAGCTCGGCGGGCGGCACGGGCTGCAGGAGCACGACCGTCCCGTCCTCCTCGCTCTGATCGAAAACCTCTGGCACGGTGAGCGCGCACATGCCCGCACCGATGCACACGTTCGTGTCGGCTTCTATCTTCATGAATCCCTGCTTACCAGGTGACGGGCAGCCGGTGCACGCCGTAGATGGCCATGTCCGCCCTGAGCGGCACCTCGTCGGCCGGCACCGCGAGCCGCAGGCCGGGGAAGCGGCGCAGCAGGGCCGCGAACCCGATCCGCATCTCCGCGCGGGCGAGCTGCTGGCCGAGGCACTGGTGGATGCCGTGGCCGAAGCCGAGGTGGCCGGTCGCGGGCCGGGTGACGTCGAGCCGGTCGCCGCCGGGGAACCGGGACGGGTCGCGGTTGATCACCGGCAGGTGCAGGGTGACCGACTCGCCCTTCCTGATGAGGTGGCCGTCGATCTCGACGTCTTCCAGGGCGGTCCTGACCGGGCCGACGTGGATGATCGTGAGGTGGCGCATCAGCTCCTCGACGGCGTTGCCGATCAGCGACGGGTCGTCGCGCAGCGCGGCGAGCTGGGCGGAGTCGGCGAGCAGCGCGTACGTGCCGAGACCGAGCATGTTGGCGGTGGTCTCGTGCCCGGCGACCAGGAGCAGGAACGCGACGCCGGTGAGCTCGTCGTCGCTCAGCTCGCCGCCTTCGATGAGGCCGCTGAGCAGGTCCTCCCCCGGGTGCTCGCGTTTGCGTGAGACGAGCCCGTACAGGTAGGTGAAGACGCGGCCGATGGCCGCGAGGGCGTCGGAGGCCCGCGCGTCCAGGCTCACCAGGATCTTGGTGTCCTCCTGGAAGGCCGCCCGCTCCTCGTACGGGACGCCGAGCAGTTCGCAGATGACCAGTGAGGGGATGGGCAGCGCGAAGGCGTCGACGAGGTCGACCGGCCCGCCCGAGGCTTCCATCTCGTCAAGCCGGGCCTCGGTGATCTCCTCGATCCTGGCTTCGAGCTGCTTCATCCTGCGTACGGTGAACTGCCCGGTGAGCAGTTTGCGGTAGCGGGTGTGCTCGGGCGCGTCGGTGCGCAGGAAGAACCCGGGCGGGACCTCGAACTCCTGCGAGCGGATCTCCTCGGCGAGGTCGGCACGCGACGCGAGGGGCGGGTGCGCCAGCTCGGGCCGGTTGCTGAAGCGCTGGTCGGCCAGCACCGCGCGGGCGGCCGCGTAGCCGGTCACGAGCCAGCCCTCGTGGCCGTCGGCGTACCTCATCCGGTGCACGTCGCCGCGCTCACGCAGCCTCGCGTACGTCTCGGGCGGGTCGAACGGGCGTTCCCGCCGCGTGGTCAGGGTCAGGTCGGTCATGGCTGCCTCCTTCTCCAGGACGCCACCAAGAAAACCTCATTGAATGCAATTTTGCAATGTGTGCAGCAGAGGTATCCTTTCGCGCATGACCGGGCTACGGGAGCGCAAGAAGCAGCGCACGCGCCGGGCGCTGGTGACCGCCGCGCTCCGGTCGTTCCAGGAGAAGGGGTTCGAGGAGACGACGATCGCCGAGATCGCCGCCGGGGCCGAGGTGTCGGCGCGCACCTTCTTCAGCTACTTCGCCAGCAAGGAAGACGTGATCTTCTATGACGGCCCGGAGCGGATGCGCTACGTCCTCGACCTGGTGGCCGGGCGCCGGCCCGGCGAGCCGGTGGCCGAGCTGCTGGTGCGGGTGATCCGGGCGAGCCTGAAATGGGCCGTCGACCCCGGCAACTTCGACCTGGCGGAGGCCGCGGCCCGCATGGAGCTCATGCTGACCGTGCCCTCGCTGCAGGCACGCGCCCTGCATGTGCTGTTCGAGCAGCAGCTCCAGCTCGCCGAGGCGGTGGAGCGGGCCTACGAGGGCGAGCTCGGCGCGCTGGAGGCGGCCGCGATGGTGGGTTCGCTGGTCGGCGCGGTCAAGCTGACCGCCGTGATGAGCCTGACCAGAGGCGACTCGCAGGAACGGGTGTGGGAGGCCATCACGGCCGCTGCGGAGATCTCGATGCGCGGGCTGTCGAACGTGTGAGCCGGCGGCCCGGCGCGGTCACCGCCTGAACTTCCCCCGCACGTGGACCGGGACCCCGGTGCCCAGCAGGCCGGGCAGCTCCTCCGCCACGTTCATCGGCAGCCGCACGCAGCCGTGGGAGGCGGGATACAACGGCACCGAGAGCGCGCCGTGGAAGGCGATGCCGCCGTTGAAGAAGATCGGGTTGTAGAGCTCGCCGAGGTAGGACTTGTGCCAGCCGTCGCGCCGCCAGGTGGTCTTGTACGTGCCCGTGGGCGTCGTGGCCGAGCCGCAGAAGCGCTGCTCCTTGCCCTGCCACACGGTGGTCTCGCAGTAGGGCACGCCGCTGCCGGACGACATGTGGCTGATCAGCTTCAGCTCGCCGCCGACGTACAGGGTCATGATCTGCGTGCTCAGGTTGACCTCGGCGCGGGTCCGCTTGCCGTTCCGGGCCAGGACCTTGGGGGTCCTGGGCTGCTCCAGCGCCCGCCAGGTGGCCTTGCCGATGGTGCTGGTCGGCTTGATGCCGTTGACCTTCTGGAACGCCCACACGGCGCCGAGCGTGGTGCCGCCGTAGCGCCCGTCGGCCTTGCCCGGCCGGTAGCCGAGCTCGCGCAGCCGCTTCTGCAGCCAGACGACCGCCTTGCCCTTGGCGCCCAGCTTCAGCTTCTTGTCCGGCGCGGTCACGGCCGGGGGAGGCTCGGCGAGCCGGCCCGCGGCGGCGGTGATCGTGTGGGACGCCGTCTCGGCGGGTGCCACTCCGCAACCGGCGAGCGCGACCGCCCCGGCGGTGAGGAGGGCGAGCACTCCCGGAAGCCGTCGAGCCCTCACCGGTATCACCTCTCAAGCAGGTAACAAGCGAATCAAAGGACCCTACACCACCGCTCAACGGGGTAATGCGGGAGTCAATCTGTTTAGAGTGTCCGCATGCCCGAGAAGTTGCCCGCCAACGCGGTAAGAGTGGAAAACGCCCTCCGGAGCCTGGGCGCGTCCGGTGAGATCGTGGTGCTGCCGGAGAAGGCGCCCACCGCGGCCACGGCCGCCGCGCAGCTCGGTTGCGAGGTCGGCGCCATCGCCAACAGCCTGATCTTCGACGCGGACGGGGCGCCGCTGCTGGTGCTGACCAGCGGCGCGCACCGGGTCGACGTGGAACTCGTCGCCCGCACGGCGGGAGTCTCGAAGGTACGGCGGGCGACGCCGGAGTTCGTCAGAGAGGCGACCGGGCAGCCGATCGGCGGAGTCGCCCCGGTGGGCCATCCGGCGCCGGTGCGCACGCTGGTCGACACCTGGCTGCAGAAGCACGAGGTGGTGTGGGCCGCCGGCGGCCATCCGCATACCGTCTTCCCGACCACGTTCGACGAGCTCCTGCGAATCACCGGCGGCACGCCCGTGGATGTGGAATGACCGTGGGCGGCAGGGAATAGGGTGCGACGGTGATCGAGTTTCGCGGCGCGGGACCCGCCGAGTTCACCGAACGGCTGGACACGGTGATCGACATCTACACCGCCGCCATGCGCACGCCGGAGGAACAGATCGCCGGTCGTACCGCCATCATGCGCAATCACGGGACATATCCATTTTTCCAGTGCTATTTCGCCGAATGGCGTGATGCTCCGGAGGGGCCGAAGATCGTCGGCTTCGCGTACGGCTTCCGCGGCGCGCCCGGCCAGTGGTGGCACGACGTCGTCCACCGCGCGCTGGCCGACCAGGCCGGCGTCGACGCGGCCGACGCGTGGCTGGGCCACGCGTTCGAGCTGGCCGAGATCCACGTGCATCCCGACTTCCAGCGCAAGGGCATCGGCCGCGCCATGATCACCACCCTGTGCGCGGGCCGGGCGGAACGCACGGCTGTGCTCTCCACCCACGACCGGCCGACGATCGCCCGCCACCTCTACGCGTCCATGGGGTTCATGGACCTGCTGTCCCGGTTCGTCTTCCCCGGAGGGTTCGAGGAGTACGCCATCGTCGGCAGGCGACTCCCTCTGACCGGGTCATGACCTGAGGTTTTGCGGGTCATTACGGAGGGCATCACCTTTACGGAAAGTTACTCACCCGCTACCTTCCGCACACCCATCCCCGGCGCCACCCGCTCGGTCCCCCTGCGGGCGGGTGGCGTCCCGAGTCAGCCGGAAGGTCACGTACTCCACCCGCCAGCCGTCCCTGACGAACTCCTTCCGGCTCACCTCCGCGGCGGCGAACCCCGCCTCGCCGACCAGCCGCCGCACGTACGGCAGGTCTCCGGTGGTGCCGAAGAACAGCAGCACCCGCCCGCCCGGCCGCAGATATCCCCGCACGTCACGGAAGAACCTCGTCAGCGCGGCGTAGCCCGCGTCGGTCGTGGCCCTCTCCAGCAGGTCGCGGGGCGCGAACCAGCGGAACGGCGGGTCGAAGACGATCAGGTCGAAGTCGCCCTCGACGGCGGCGAACACGTCGCTCTCCAGCACCGTGACCCGGTCCGCCACGCCGTTGCGCGCGGCGTTTCCCCGGGCCGCCTCGACGGCGTGCGGGTTGACGTCCACCGCGACCACGTCGCGAGACCGTGAGGCGGCCAGGATGGCGTTGACCCCGCAGCCGGTGCCCATGTCGAGCACCCGGTCGCCGTCGCGCACCTCGGCGAGGACCGCCTCGCCGAGCGGGTGCGACATGCCGGCGATCGGCTGGACGTCCGGGGGCACGTGCAGGGTCAGGCCGAGATGGTGGAAGGTCCGCCCGTCGTCGCCGGCCTCGGCCCTGGCGGCCGCGTACGCCCGCTCGTGCCAGCGGCGGATGCGCTCGACGTGCTCCGGCGGGAGCGTCGGCTCGTAGTTCACGGGGTGGCGGGCTCCTCGTGGGGCAGGCCCTTCAGCTCGTGGAAGTGCGGGGTGCCGGCGACCAGGAGCGTGCCGTCCCACAGCCGCCCCGCCTGCTCGCCCTCCGGCACCCGCGAGATGACCGGGCCGAAGAACACCACCCGGTCCTGGCCGGCCCCGCTGACCGCGACCACGGGGGTGCCGGCCTCGCCGCCGATGAGCGCCATGCCCTCGGCGTGGGAGGCCCGTACCAGATGGTCGTGCTCGTCGGTGAGACCGGCCTCGGCCAGGTCGGCGGGCAGGCCCGCGGAGGTGAGCGCCGTGCGCAGGTCCCCGATCCAGTCCTGGTCGGCGCCGCCGGTGGTCCACAGCGCGGTGTAGAAGCGGCCGAGCGCCTCCTGGCCGTAGCGGTCGGCCACCACGGCCGCGATCCGCGCCGGCACCCACAGGTAGCCCTCGGGGTCACCTTCGGGATCGTCGTCGCGGCCCTCGTTGAGCACGGCGAGGCTGAGCACGTGCCAGCGCACCTCGACCGGGCGGACCCCGGTCACCTCCAGGAGCCACCGCGAGGTCAGCCAGGTGTACGGGCAGGACGGGTCGAACCAGAAGTCGGCGATCACGCTCCCAGTCAACACCCGTCGCGCCCGCGCGTCAGACGGTCAGGGCCGGTGCGTGCCGCAGCCGCTGGAACACCTCCCGCGAGGCGCTCGACCGGTTGAAGGTGATGAAGTGGATGCCGGGCGCGCCCTCGTCGAGCAGCCGCTGGCACAGCTCGGCGCCGTGCTCGATGCCGAGCGCGCGCACCGCCGCCGGGTCGTCGGCGACCTTCTCGAACCGGGCGGCCACCTCCGGCGGGAACGGCGCGCCCGACAACTGCTCGGACCGGGCGATCGTGCTCATCTGCGTGACGGGCATGACGCACGGGATGATCGGGGTGTCGCAGCCGCGGGCCGCGACCCGGTCGCGCAGCCGCAGGTAGTCGTCGGCGCGGAAGAACATCTGCGTGATCGCGTAGTCGGCGCCGGCCTGGCACTTGCGCACGAAGTACTCGGTGTCGGACTCGATCGACGGAGAACGGGGGTGCTTGTAGGGGAACGCGGCCACGCCCACGCAGAAGTCGCCCGACTGGCGGATCAGCCTGACCAGGTCTTCCGCGTACAGGACGCCCTCGGGGTGGGGGATCCACTCGCCGGTGGGGTCGCCGGGCGGGTCGCCGCGCACGGCGAGGATGTTGCGCACGCCCGCGTCGGCGAAGCGGCCGATCAGGTGGCGCAGCTCGCGCGTCGAGTGGTTGACCGCGGTGAAGTGGGCGACCGGGGTCAGCGTCGTGCCGTGCGCCAGCCGCTCGACGATGTCGACCGTGCGGTCGCGGCTGGAGCCGCCGGCGCCGTAGGTCACCGAGACGAACGTCGGCCGCAGCGACTCCAGCTCCCTGATCGCCTTCCACAGCTGCCGCTGGCCCTCGTCGGTCTTCGGCGGCATGAACTCGAAGGAGAACGACCGGCCACCGGAGGCGAGCAACTCGCGGACGGTGGGGACACGGCCGGGCAGGATGGAGGGTTGACCAAGCGCCATGGCCCAAGCGTACCCGCAGGCCCACTCGTGACCCGCCCCAACCTGGTCGCTGGCCTTTCCCTGCTGGGCCACTAGTCTTCAGAGCATGACCATTGACGCCGCGAGCATGGACGACCTGCGATCCCAGGTGGACCTCCGCCTCAGGGAGTTCGTCGAACGGCGCCTCCCTTCCGACGGCGAGCCCGACTTCCGGCCGCTCCGCGACGCGGCGGAGGACCTGCTGGCCGGGGGCAAGCGCCTGCGCCCCGCCTTCTGCTACTGGGGCTGGCGGGCCACGGGCGGCGGCGACGAGCCCGGCGTCTTCTCCGCCGCCGCCTCGCTGGAGCTGCTGCAGGCGAGCGCGCTGGTGCACGACGACGTGATGGACAAGAGCGACCTGCGCCGCGGGATGCCGGCCGCGCACCGCCGCTTCCAGGCGCTGCACGAGAAGTCGGCCTGGCACGGGTCGGCCGAGCAGTTCGGCGAGGGCGCGGCGATCCTGCTGGGCAACCTGCTGCTGATCTGGTCGGGCGAGATGTGGCGCACCAGCGGGCTCCCCGCGCGGGCGCTGGCGGCGGCCCAGCCGGTGCACGACCACATGCGCACCGAGCTGATGTGCGGCCAGTATCTCGACCTGCTGGAGCAGGCGAACGGCGAGAACACCTTCGACTCGGCCCTGCGGGTCGCCCTCTACAAGAGCGGCAAGTACTCCGTCGAGCAGCCGCTCAGGCTCGGCCTGGTGCTGGCGGCCGGTGGGCGGGTGCCGTGGGTGGACGAGCTGTGCACCACGTACGGCACCCGCGTGGGCATCGCCTTCCAGCTGCGTGACGACATCCTCGGCGTGTTCGGCGACCCGGCGACGACCGGCAAGCCCGCCGGCGACGACCTGCGCGAGGGCAAGCGGACGATGCTCGTGGCGCGTACGCTCGCGGCCGCCTCCCCGGCCGGCGCGGCGACCGTGCGGCGCCTGCTCGGCGACCCCGGGCTCGACGGCGACGGCGTCGCTGCCCTCCGCGACATCATCGAGGGTACGGGCGCGCTGCGTGAGTGCGAAGACATGATCGCCGACTACCTCGGTGAGGCCCTGGCCTCGCTGGAGCAGGCGCCGATCACCGCCGAGGCCCGCACAGCCCTGTCCGAATTGGCCGTGGCCGCCACCGCGCGCAAGACCTGAGCCACCTCGGCCCAGGCCGAACCACCGGCCATGACCCGGCGAGCGCCCGGCGGGACGCCGGCCGGGGTCAGCCGGGGCCGTCGGTCAGGCGCTTGGCGAACTCGGCCGCTGCCGCGCCCGGGTCCTCGGCGTCGGTGATGGCGCGCACCACGACGACCCGCCTGACCCCGTACGACATGACCTCGTCCAGGTTGGCCAGGTCGATGCCGCCGATGCCGAACCACGGCCGATCCGCGCCGAGCGACGCCGCGTGCCGGAGCAGCGGCGGGCCGGGCGCGTGACGGCCGGGTTTGGTCGGCGTGGGCCAGATCGGGCCGCAGCAGTAGTAGTCGACGCCCTCCTCCACCGCCGCGGCGGAAGCCTCGGCGACGGAGTGGGTGGACCTGCCGATGACGATGTCGTCGCCGAGCATCTCTCGCGCGACCGTCACCGGAAGGTCGTCCTGCCCCAGGTGGAGCACGTCGGGCCGGGCGGCGTAGGCGATGTCGGCCCGGTCGTTGACCGCCAGCAGCTTGCCGTGGCGGTCGCAGGCGTCGCGGAACACCTCGAGGAGCTCCAGCTCCTCGCGGGCCTCCAGCCCTTTCTCTCGGAGCTGGACGATGTCCACGCCGCCGGCGAGCACCACGTCGAGGAACTCGGCGAGGTCGCCGCGCTCGCGCCGTCCGTCGGTGCAGAGGTAGAGGCGGGCGTCAGAAAGCGAGGGCCTGGGCACGTCGCTTGACCTCGGTGTGGCGGCCCGCCCTGATCGCCTCGACGGGCGAGCCTGGCAGTGAGTCGTCGGGGGTGAAGAGCCAGCGCAGCGACTCGACGTCGTCGTAGCCCGCGTCTTGCAGGACGGTGAGTGTGCCAGGCAAACCCTTCATGACATCTCGGCCGTCGAGGAACACCGCGGGCACCTGTGGCCCGCCGCTGCCCCGGCGCACGCCGAGGAGCTTGTGGTCCTTGAGGAGCTGCTTGGCGCGACCCATGGTGAGACCCATGCGGTCGGCCACTTCGGGGAGAGTGAGCCACTCGTCGACGAGGGCATCGGTCTCCCGGTCGATCTGTGCAACAGAAAGCGTCACGAAACCACAACTACCACATGCCGCGCTTGCTCAAACAACACAATCCCGTAGGGGCACGTCCGGATCTACCAGGCGTTCCGTGTCGAGCCGGTGGCCCGCCTCGATGATCCGGCGCCCCTGCACGAGATCGCGCGGCCGGTCGACGGCCAGCACCGCGGCGAGAGTGTCGTCGCCGGCGAGCCAGCAGGCCGACCACTTGCCCGTCGCCTCGCCCCGGTAGACCAGCCGCTCGCCGGCCGGGTGGTGGCCGGCGTACTGGACCATGTGCCCGAACTGCTCCGACCAGAAGTACGGGACCGGGTCGTACACCGCCTCCTCGCCCAGCAGCGTCGCGGCGGCCACCTCGGGCGCGCCCAGCGCGGTGTCCCAGTGCTCGACCCGCAGCCGCGTGCCGAAGCGGCGCGACCACCAGGCGGCGCAGTCGCCGACGGCGACCACGTTCGGCAGCGACGTGCGCAGGTGCTCGTCGGTGACGACGCCGTTGTGCAGGTCGAGGTCGGCGTCGGCGAGCCACTCGACGGCCGGGCGGACGCCGATGCCCGTCACCACCACGTGGGCGTCCACGAACCCGCCGCCGACCAGCGCCACGCCGCCTTCCTCGACGGAGGCGACCATGGTGTCCAGGCGCAGGTCGATGCCCTCGTACCAGTGCTGGGTGCGGGCGCCGAGCTCGGCCCCGACGGCGTGCGTGAGCGGGGCGGGGCCGGCCTCGACCACCGTCACCGCGCAGCCTGCCCGGCGTGCGGCGGTGGCCACCTCGGCGCCGATCCAGCCCGCGCCGATGACCGCCACCCGCGCGCCCGGAACCAGCCGGGCGCGCAGCTCTAGCGAGTCGTCGAGGGTACGCAGGACGTGCTGCGGGCCGTCACCGGGGAGCAGGATCGGCTCGGCCCCGGTGGCGATGACCAGCCCGTCGTAGCCCAGCTCGCCCTCGGTCGTCTCCACGGCGCCCTCGCGCAGCGCCTTGGCGGCGACGCCCGGCCAGAAGTCCACTTCGAGCGCCGCCAGGTCGGAGTCGACGAAGCTGGAGTCGGCGTCGCCGAGCAGCACGGACTTCGACAGGGGCGGCCGGTCGTAGGGCCGGTGGCGCTCCTGCCCGATCAGCGTGATCCTGCCGCCGAACCCGCGTGCGCGCAGCGCCTCGACGCTCCTGACGCCTGACAGTCCGGCTCCCACCACCACGACATGATTCACGTAAGCGACCATAACGGGGGCCGCCCCACAGCGTCGCCCCGAGCCCCGATTCCTCCCCCACCTGGCACTCCACCTCCTCGCCACCGGAGATCATCCGTGGAGGTTGACCGACGACATACGCACCCACGGAACTCTCGGGGGTGAGGGCGATTCGGGACAGCTACCCGCTCTGCTACGTCCACGAGCATGATCGCGCCCTGCCGGAGTAGCCCAGCCGAGGGTTGCCGCAGGACCCACCCGAAGAACGCCGGTGCCGCCCGAGAAGCTCCGAACCCCACGGAAGCCCGAGACCACCCGAAGAGCCCAGGACAGCCCGGAGAACCCAGAAGCGCCCGAAAGGGCCAGAACCTCCCGAAGGCCGAGACCACCCGGAGGGCCCGGTACCTCCCGGAGGGCCCGGTACCTCCCGGAGGGCCCGGTACCTCCCGGAGGGCCCGGGACGGCCCGGAGGGCCCGGAGAAACCCAGGACCGCCCGGAAACCGTGGGCTGCCCGCCCGGTGGATCCGCCGAGAAGACGTCGGGCTCGTCACCGCCGCCCGCGGCCCGCCAGCCCCAGTAGCAGAAGGCGGGGCGCAGGCGCTTGCCCCCGGCCAGCAGGTCCTCCGCCGCGTCGCGGAGCGGCCGGAAGTCGGGCTCGCCGTCGGAAGGGAGGCGCCGTTCGACGAACTCCCTGAGGCGGAGGTCCACCTGGGATCGCAGGTCGTCCACGCCCGCGGCTCCCGGAAGGGCCAGACCGCCCGAGGAGCCCGGGACCGCCCGGAAAGCGTGGGCACCCGCCCGGTGGAACCGCGCCCAGTGGATCCGCACCCAGTGGATCCGCGCCCGGTAGATCCATGACCGGTAGATCCATGACCGGTAGATCCATGACCGGTAGATCCATGACCGGTAGATCCATGACCGGTGGATCCATGGCCGGTAGATCCATGACCGGTGGATCCGCGGCCGGTGGATTCATGGCCGGTCGGCCGGTCGTCGGTGAGGGCCGGACCTCGGCATCCGGCGCCTCTCTGAGGATGCCCGCTTGCGATCTTCGCGGTCTCGGCGGTGGCGGCGCGCGGGTGGGATGACCTCCCCCGGCACCGGCGTACCGGTCTGTCGTGGGAGGTCGTAAGGTGGGGGTGCACGACGCGCGGGAGTCCGGCCGTCACCGGGCTGAGAGGAAGGCTTCACCGGGCCTTCGACCGCAAGACACCTGATCCGGATCATGCCGGCGAAGGGAGCGGACATGGATGTGATCGTCGGAGGCGGCGTCGTCGGCCTGTCGATCGCCTGGCGGCTTGCCAGGCAGGGCCGCGAGGTCGTGGTGGTCGACCCGTCTCCCGCCCGTGGCGCCTCCTACGCGGCGGCGGGCATGCTGGCCCCGATCAGCGAGGTCGCCTACACCGAAGAGCCCCTTCTCCGTCTCGGCGTCGCTTCCCTGCGCCGCTGGCCCGCCTTCGCCGCCGCCCTCGCCGCCGACGCCGGACTCACCACTCCCGGATCCGACGGACCGGCCACCACCCTCACCGCTCAGTCCGACAGGAGCGTCTCCGCCCCTCGGACGACCACCACCCCGAACACTCACGCCGGGCAGTCCGGCTCGGCCGTCCCCGCCGAGGGCACGCTTCCCACGAGCACCCACGTGGTCACCCCTCACGGCGGGACCGGGCGCACGAGCTCCGCCGCTCCTCCCGCGAGCACCCACGTGGTCACCCCTCACGGCGAGACGGGGCACGCCGGTTCCGCGCCCACGGGCGCCGGCCCGGCGGCTGCGTCCGCCGTCCCCGGCGACGGGCGCTTCCCGGCCTTCGACCCCTCGTCCGCCGGCGGGAGGCGTCCGTCGGCCGGCGGCGAGGACGGGCGGGCCGCCGCGTCACCCTGGGGGTTCGGGGAATCCGGTGAGGGGAGCGAACGGCTGGCGGCCGCGCGCGCCGGGCTGGATCTGCGGGACGACGGGACGCTCGACGTCGCGTTCGGGCCCGACGACCTGGCGATGCTCGACGAGCAGGCCGGGTTCATGGAGAAGCTGGGGCTGCCGGTCGAGCGCCTGACCGGGCGCGAGTGCCGGCGGCTGGAGCCGATGCTGGCGCCCTCCGTCCGGGGCGGGCTGCTGGCCCGTACGGACGCGTGGGTGGATCCTCGCCGCGTCACCGCGGCGCTGCTCGCCGCGCTGGAGCGGCTCGGCGTCCCGGTGGTGCGCGCCCGGGTGACCGAGCTGCTGCGTGACGGCGACCGGGTGTCCGGCGTACGGCTGGCCCCTCCGGAGTCGGGCGCAGTCCCCGGGATCTCGCCGGGTGTGCCGCGGGGACGGGAGCCCGAGACGCTGGTCGCGGAGCGGGTGGTGCTGGCGGCGGGGGCGTGGAGCGGGGAGCTGGCGGATGTGCCGGTACGGCCCGTCAAGGGGCAGATCATGCGCCTGAGGTCGCCCCAGCCGCTGATCGGGCGGTGCGTGCGCGGGACCGTGCACGGCAACCCGGTCTACCTGGTGCCGCGGGGCGACGGGGAACTGGTGGTCGGAGCCACCCAGGAGGAGCTGGGCTTCGACACCAGGGTGACCGCGGGCGGGGTCTACGAGCTGCTGCGGGACGCCAGGGAGCTGGTGCCGGGCGTCACGGAGCTGGAGGTGGCCGACGTGGTGGCGGGGCTGCGGCCCGGCACGCCGGACAACCTGCCGGTCGTCGGGCCGAGCGGGATCCCGGGGCTGGTGCTGGCGACCGGTCACCATCGTGGCGGGGTGCTGCTGACGCCGCTCACCGCCGCGATCCTCGAAGGCGAGGAGGCCGACCTCGCGACATTGTGCTCACCGGCGAGATTCAAGGATGTTTCATGAATGTGATGATCAATGGGGCCGCCCGCGAGGTGGCCGAGGGCATGACCGTCGCGCAGGCCGTACGGTCCCTGACCGAGTCCGCCACCGGCGTGGCGGTGGCCGTGAACGACGAGGTGGTCACCCGCAGCGCGTGGGAGACGACGGCGCTGCGCGACAGCGACCGCGTGGAGGTGCTGACGGCGGTGCAAGGTGGATGATCTGGTCATCGCCGGGGAGAAGTTCGGCTCCCGGCTCATCATGGGCACCGGCGGCGCCCCCTCGCTGGAGGTGCTGGACCAGGCGCTGGAGGCGTCGGGCACCGAGCTGACCACGGTGGCGATGCGGCGGCTCGACCCGCACGCCCGCGGGTCGGTGCTCGACGTGCTGCGCCGGCGCGGCATCAAGGTGCTGCCCAACACGGCCGGCTGCTTCACCGCCGGCGACGCCGTCCTGACGGCGCGGCTGGCGCGCGAGGCGCTGGGCACGAACTGGGTCAAGCTGGAGGTCATCGCCGACGAGCGGACCCTGCTGCCGGACCCGATCGAGACGTTCGACGCGGCGGAGCGGCTGGTGGCCGACGGGTTCGTGGTGCTGCCGTACATCGGCGACGACCCGGCGCTGGCCAGGCGGCTGGAGCAGGCGGGGTGCGCGGCGGTGATGCCGCTGGGCTCGCCGATCGGCTCCGGGCTGGGGATCAGGAACCCGCACAGCATCGAGCTGATCGTGGAGGCGGCCGGGGTGCCGGTGGTCCTGGACGCGGGCATCGGCACGGCCAGCGACGCGGCGCTGGCGATGGAGCTGGGGTGCGACGCGGTGCTGCTGGCGACGGCGGTCACCCGGGCGCAGCGGCCCGAGCTGATGGCCTCGGCGATGCGGTCGGCCGTCCAGGCCGGGCGGGCCGCACGGCTGGCCGGCCGGATCCCCCGCCGCCGGTACGCGGAGGC
The DNA here is from genome assembly GCF_039540635.1 of Nonomuraea ferruginea. Lineage (NCBI taxonomy): Bacteria > Bacillati > Actinomycetota > Actinomycetes > Streptosporangiales > Streptosporangiaceae > Nonomuraea > Nonomuraea ferruginea. The sequence continues at coordinate 81,908 of NZ_BAABFD010000008.1, forward strand.
CTCGTCCCCGATGTCTCCCTGACGGTGCCGGTTCTCCTGGAAAGCCCACGGGCCTTCCAGGAGAACTTCTTCTCAGGGACTTCCGGGAGCGGTACGAGCCCCGGAAATGCGGTTCTCCGCCGGCCCAGGAGTACGCTTGCGTCACGGAACGGCACGGGTCGGCATCACTTTCGGATGGTCAGGCCCTCCCGGGGGCGAAACGCCCGTAAACTCAGCCGGGTGGACACGACGACTGCGGACCCTCTGGTAGGTCGGCTGCTCGACGGGCGCTACCGCGTCGAGTCCCGGATCGCCCGGGGTGGCATGGCGACTGTCTACCTGGCGCTCGACATCCGGCTGGACCGGACCGTCGCGCTCAAGGTGATGCACCGCTCGCTGGCCGACGACCCGGCGTTCGTGCGCAGGTTCATCGGCGAGGCGAAGTCGGTGGCCAGCCTCTCGCACCCGAACGTGGTGCACGTCTTCGATCAGGGCACCGACGGCGACGTCGTCTACCTGTCGATGGAGTACGTGCCCGGCAAGACGCTCCGTGACGTGCTGCGCGACCGTGGCAGGCTGCCCGCCCGAGAGGCCCTGGAGATCATGATCCCGGTGCTGGCGGCGCTCGGCGCCGCCCACCAGGCGGGCATGGTCCACCGCGACGTGAAGCCCGAGAACGTGCTGCTGGCCGACGACGGCCGCATCAAGGTGGTCGACTTCGGCCTGGCCCGCGCGATCGAGGCGACCAACCAGACGCGCACCGGCGTGATGATCGGCACGATCGGCTACATGTCGCCCGAGCAGGTGACGACCGGCGGCGCCGACGTGCGCAGTGACGTCTACGCGGCCGGCATCATGCTGTTCGAGCTGGTGACGGGCCGGCAGCCGTACGACGGCGAGACGCCGATGTCGGTGGCCTACCGCCACGTGCACGACACGGTGCCCGCGCCGTCGTCGCTGGCGTCGGACGTGCCGGCGTTGATCGACACGCTGGTGGCGCAGGCGACGGCGCGCGAGCCGCACGACCGCCCCGCGGACGCGACGGCGATGCTGGTGCAGGCGGTCGAGGCGCACCGGACGCTGCCGAGGCTGTCGGGCGCGCAGCAGGCGCGTCCGACCGGCGCGTTCACCAGCCCGCCGGCGGCTCCGGCCCACACCCTGATCCAGCCGCGCGCGGAGGTCCCCACGCCTCCGCCGGCGCGCTCGCGGGGCGGCCGGGTCAAGCCGGTCTGGTTCCTGGCGGCGCTGGCCGTGATCATGGTGGGTGCGGTGGCGGCGACCGGGCTCTACTTCGCGCAGAAGAGCTACAAGATCGTGCCCGATCTGGTGGGCAAGAACCTCGCGGTGGCCGAGCGCAGCGCGCGGGCGCAGGGCTTCCAGGTGGCCAGGGTCGAGGGCCGCCATGACGAGAAGGTCGCCGAGGGGTCGGTGCTGGCCATGGAGCCGGTCCACGGCACCGAGGTGGAGGCCGGCACCACGATCACGCTGGTGCCCTCGCTGGGCCCGAAGCGGGTGCTGGTGCCGAAGACCGCCGGTTTGACGCAGGACGACGCCAGGGCGGCGATCGGCGAGGCCGGGCTGACGGTCGGCAAGATGCGCCGCGTCAAGAACCTCGAGGTGCAGCGCAACCACGTGATCCGCACCTCGCCGCAGGTGGGCGAGAAGGTCAAGGAAGGCGCCAAGGTCGACATCTACGTGAGCGCCGGCCTGGTCATGCCCGACGTGTCCGGCATGCCGAAGGACGAGGCGGCCGCGTTCCTGACGCAGCAGGGCTTCCAGGTGCAGGTCAACGAGGTCGACGACGACGCCGAGCCATGCACCGTGATCGCGCAGTCGCCGAAGCCCAAGTCCGAGGTCGACCAGGGCATCCCGGCGATGGTCACGGTCGCGCGCTGCGAGACGGACTTCTGGCACTGGTTCCGGGGCGACAACGAGGCCCGCGACGACCAGGAGTTCCGGATCATGCCGGGCGTGATGGGCAAGGGCATCAACGACGCCAAGAACGAGCTGCAGGCGCAGGGCTTCCGGGTGCGGGTGCACAACCTGTCCAACAGCGGCGTGGTGCGGTTCCAGCGCCCGGGGCCCAACTCCGAGCGGCCGCCGGGCTCGGAGGTCCACCTCTGGCACTAGGCCAGGTGGCCCCAGAGCCGCACGCGCGCCAGGCCGCCGTCGGGGTGGATGTCGACGCGTACGTGGTCGACGGGGTCGTGCGGGCCGAGCCGGAAGCGGTGCGGCGCGTCGGGTCGCAGCGGCGTCCCGGGCAGCAGCGGGACCTCGCGGTCGCCGTCGAGGCCGGTGAGCGTCACGGCGGCGGGCGCGTTGAAGACCAGGTTCGTGGTGTCGATCTCGGCGAGGCTGACGCGGCCGCGTCCGGCCAGGCGGATGACGAGCCAGTCGTTGCCGCCGTCGCGGCGGCGCGCGGTCTCCCAGCCCTCGGCCTGGTTGCGGGCCGTGCCCGGGGCGATCACGTTGCCGGGCGAGGAGTAGAACTCGTCGGAGCAGGCGGTGACCAGCCCGCCGTTCTCCAGCGCGGCGAGGTCGAGGCCGAGCCCGTCCCACACGGACAGGTCGGGGCGGGCCTCGCCGTGCACGCGCAGCCGGGCGATGCCGCCGTCGGGATACATGTTCAGCCGTACGTGGGTGTAGCGGCTCTCGTCGGCCACCTCGAAGGGGTGCTCCCTGTCGCCCTTGAGCGGGCTCATGGGCACGATCGTGACCCAGCCGGCCCGTTCCACCTCGGCCGCGGACGGGTGGCCGGGCACGTGGGCGGCCTCGACGGCGGCGTGCGCCGGGTGGTTGCCGGTGAACCAGGCGGTGTCGACGACCACGCCGCGGATCACGCCGGGCAGGCCGAGGCGGACGATCGCCCAGTCGTGGCCGGGGCCGCGGCGGCGGCGGGTCTCCCAGCCGTCGTAGACCTGGCCCGTGCCGGCGAACGTCGCGGGCTGGAAGGCGGGCCTGCCGGGCCGGATGAGGTTCTCCTTCCCGGCGAACGACTCGTCACTGGCGGCGATCACGGACCCGCCGTGGCGGCGCAGCGCGAGGTCGGGCAGGCGGGTGAAGTCGCGCATCTACGCTCCCAGCAGGAAGGTCCCGTGCGGGACGTCGTCGGCGGGCCTGCCCCGCAGCCAGGTGGTGAGCACGGCGCCCCTGAGGCGGCGTCCCTGGTACGGGGTGACGGGGTTCTTGTGGTGCAGCCGCCGGGCGTCGACGGGTTCGGCGGAGTCGGGGTCGAAGGCCACCAGGTCGGCGTCGTTGCCGGGCTCGATGCCGCCCTTGCCGCGCAGCCCGGCCAGCCGGGCGGGGGCGGCCGACATCCAGCGCACGACGTCGCCGAGGCCGTGCCCGCGCCGGGACGCCTCGGTCCAGACGGCGCGCAGCCCGAGCTGGAGTGAGGAGACGCCGCCCCAGGCGGCGGCGAAGTCGGGCACCTTGAGGTCGGCGGTGGACGGCGAGTGGTCGGTGACGACGCAGTCGAGCACGCCCCGGGCGAGGCCGTCCCAGAGCCGGTCGCGGTTGGCGGCGGAGCGGATGGGCGGGCAGCACTTGTAGGCCGTGTCGCCGTCGGGCACGTCCTCGGCGGTGAGGGTCAGGTAGTGGGGGCAGGTCTCGGCGGTGACCGGGAGGCCCTCGGCCCGCGCGGCCTCCAGCACGTCGAGGCAGCCGGCGCCGGAGACGTGCAGGATGTGCGCGCGGGCGCCGGTCTCGCGGGCGAGCCGGACGACCTGTTCGACGGCGCCGCGCTCGGCCGCTTCCGGCCGGGAGTCCAGGAACGCGGCGTAGCCGGGCCCGGCGCAGCCGGTCAGCAGGGCGGGGTCCTCCGCGTGCACGACCAGCAGCCCGCCGAACCCGGCCAGCTCGGTCATGACCCGCCGGATCTCCCCGAGGCCGAGCTCGGGGAACTCGTCCACGCCGGACGGCGACATGAAGCACTTGAACCCGCGCACGCCCCGGTCGTGCAGCGGCCGGAGCTCCTTGAGGTTGCCGGGCACGGCGCCGCCCCAGAAGCCGACGTCGACGTGACACCGCCCGCCGGCGGCGGCCAGCTTGGCCTCCAGCGCGGCGACGCTGACGGTGGGCGGGAGCGCGTTGAGCGGCATGTCGACGATCGTGGTGACGCCGCCGGCCGCCGCGGCCCTGGTGGCGGTGGCGAACCCCTCCCAGTGGGTGCGGCCGGGCTCGTTGACGTGCACGTGGGTGTCGACGAGGCCGGGCAGCAGGGCGAGGTCGCGCAGGTCGACGTCCTCGGCGGCGTCCAGCGGGGCAGCGTGGTCGTGCAGGGACGCGATCCGGCCGTCGCGGACGGCGACGGCGAGGGGCCGTTCGCCGTCCGGGGTGACGGTCCTGCGTGATCGGACCACGAGGTCGTACACGGGCGTGCTCCTTCAGCGCTAGTTCGCTGCTCGTTCTGGGCTCGTTCTCTGCTCGTTCTGCGCTCCCTGGACGCGGGCTCCTGCCGGGCCCGCCTCAGGAGAGCCGGTCGGCGGCCAGCCGGGCCGCGAGGCGTCCGAGGAGCGGGCGGGCCTCGGCCATGGAGCGGCCGAGGTCGGGCTCCAGGTCGGCGAGCGCGTACGCGGCCTCGATGCCGGCCTCGCGCAGCTGCTCGTCGGTGAGGGTGCGGCGGCCGCAGACGGCCACGACGGGGACGCCCGCCGCGGCGGCGGCGCGGGCGACGCCGGCGGGGGCCTTGCCGCGCAGGGTCTGCTCGTCGAGCGACCCCTCGCCGGTGATCACCAGCCGGGCGCCCTTGACGTGCTCGTGGAAGCCGAGCAGGTCGAGCAGGTAGTCGATGCCGGGCCGGATGTCGGCGTGCAGGAAGGCGAGCGCGGCGAAGCCGACGCCGCCGGCCGCGCCCGCGCCGGGCGCTCCCGCGACGCCCATGGCGCGCGGCGTGTCGTCGTGCTCGACGGCCCCCGCCAGGCCGTGGGTGCGGGTGGCGACGGCGGCGAGCCGGCCGAGCGCGGCGTCGAGCAGCTTGACCTGCTCGGGGGTGGCGCCCTTCTGCGGCCCGTAGACGGCGGCGGCGCCGTGCGGGCCGAGCAGCGGGTTGTCGACGTCGCTCGCCACCACGAAGGCGACGCCGGAGACGTCGAGGAAGCCGGAGACGTCGACGCGGTCGAGGTCGCGCAGGGCGGCGCCGCCGCGCGGCAGCTCGCGGCCACCGGCGTCGAGGAGGCGCGCGCCGAGCGCCTGGACCATGCCCGCGCCCCCGTCGGTGCAGGCGCTGCCGCCGAGGCCGAGCACGACCCGGGTGGCGCCCTGCTTGACGGCGTCGGCGATCAGCTCGCCGGTGCCGTGGCTGGTGGCGGTGAGCGGCTCGGGCCCCGCGGGGAGGCGGCGCAGGCCGGACGCCTCGGCGAGCTCGACGACGGCGGTCTCGCCGCGCCTGGCGTACGAGGCGTCGACGGGCTCACCGGTGGGCCCGGTCACCCGTACGGTCACGCGGTCGAACCCGGCGGCCACGGCGGCGTCGACGGTGCCGTCACCGCCGTCGGCGACGGGCAGCTCGACGGCGGGGACGCCGAGAGCGGCGGCGACGGTCGCGGCCACCTCGGCCGCGGTCAGCGATCCCTTGAACTTGTCCGGGGCGACGAGGACGTGCTGGACCACTGGGGAACTCCTGTCTTGGGCGACATGGCGGCGAGATCCACCATCATCACATCCGCGCGTCCGGGAGCTCACGCGAGGCGGCGAAGCCCTGCTCGCGCGCCATCCGCAGCAGCCGGCGGTGGGCGTCGGCGCCGGCCCGGCCGGTGGCGTCGTGCGGGACGGTGCGCAGCTCGCCGTCCTCGACCACGGTCCGCCCGCCGACCAGCAGCCGGGCCAGCGGCAGCTGCGGGCCGAAGACGAGCGCGCAGACCGGGTCGGTCACGGCGGCGGTGAACGGCCCGTCCACCCGCCACAGCGCCAGGTCGGCGAGCTTGCCGGGCTCCAGCGTGCCGAGCTCGTCCTGGCGGCCGAGGTTGCGGGCGCCGCCGAGGGTGGCGATCTCCAGCGCCTGCCGGGCGGTGAGCGCCGCGGGGCCGTAGCGGGCCCGCTGGAAGAGCAGCGCCTGGCGCATCTCCCCGGCCAGGCCGGTCAGCTCCGACGAGGCGCTGCCGTCGACGCCGAGCCCGACGTTGGCGCCGCGCCGCAGCATCTCCGACACGCGGGCGATGCCGGCGCCGAGCCGGCCGTTGGACGACGGGCAGTGGGCGGAGCCGGTGCCGGTGGCGGCGAGCTTGGCGATGTCGGCGTCGCTGAGGTGCACGGCGTGCGCCACCCACACGTCGGAGCCGAGCCAGCCGAGCTTGTCCATGTAATCGACCGGGCGCATGCCGAGCTGGGCCAGGCAGTGCTCCTCCTCGTCGAGCGTCTCGGCCAGGTGGGTGTGCAGCCGCACGCCCTTGTCGCGGGCGAGCCTGGCGGCCTCGGTCATCAGCTCGCCGCTGACGGAGAACGGCGAGCAGGGCGCGACCGCGATCCGCAGCATCGAGGACGGGGACGGGTCGTGGTAGGCGTCCACGGCGTCGGCGGTGGCGGCGAGGATCTCGTCCAGCTCCTCCACGACCACGTCCGGCGGCAGCCCGCCCCTCGACTGGCCGCGGTCCATGGAGCCGCGGGCCGGGTGGAAGCGGATGCCCAGCTCGCGGGCGGCCTCGATCTCGGCGGCGAGCAGGTCGCCGCGGCCCTTGGGGAAGACGTAGTGGTGGTCGCTGGAAGTGGTGCAGCCGGACAGCGCGAGATAGCCGAGCCCGGCCCCGGCGGCGCCCCTGACGACCTCGGCGTCCATCGCGGCCCACACCTGGTAGAGCGCCACCAGCCACTCGAACAGAGTGGCGTCCTGGGCCAGCCCCTGTGAGGCCCACTGGTAGAGGTGGTGGTGGGTGTTGACCAGGCCGGGGGTGGCCAGGCAGCCGGTGGCGTCGATCCTGGTCGCGCCGTCGGCGGCGGGCGGCCGGTCCATGGGGCCGAGCGCGGTGATCCGGTCGCCGTCGACGAGGATCCAGCCGCGCTCGATCTCCTGGCCGGCGACGGGGGCGACATACGCGTTCTCGATGAGGATGCTCACCGGGCCGCCGCCTTGCGCTCGGCCGCCAGCCGGACGGCGTCGAGGATCTTCTCGTAGCCGGTGCACCGGCACAGGTTGCCGGCCAGCGCCTCGCGGATCTCCGCGTCGGACGGCCGCTCGACGCGTTCGAGCAGGTCGTGGGCCTGCACGACGAGGCCGGGCGTGCAGAAGCCGCACTGCACCGCGCCGGTCTCCACGAACGCCTCCTGCACCGGGTCGAGCCCCCGCTCGGCCAGGCCCTCGACGGTACGGACCCGGCGGCCCTGGGCCTGACCTGCGGCGACCAGGCAGGCGCACACCGGCGCGTCGTCGAGGTAGACCGTGCAGGAGCCGCACTCGCCCTGCTCGCAGGCGTTCTTGGAGCCGGGCAGGCCGAGCCGCTCGCGCAGCACGTACAGCAGGCTCTCGCCCTCCCACACGTCCTCGGCCGTCTCCTCGCGGCCGTTGACCGTGAACGTCACCCTCATCAGGCCGCCCTCCTCTCCAGATGGTCGTGCCACGCCCAGGTGAGCGTGCGGCGGGCCAGCACCGCGATGGCGTGCCGGCGGTAGCCGGCGGTGCCGCGCACGTCGTCGATCGGCGCGGCGGCGCCCGCGCACAGCTCGCCGAACCGCGCCAGCAGCGCCGGCTGGAGCGGCGCCGACCAGTCGAGCTCGGCGGCCAGGAACTCCTCCGCCTCCCGCGCCCGGCGCGGGGTGGGCGCGGCCGAGCCGAGCCCGGTGCCGACGCGCCGCTCGTCCGGGTGCAGCGCGACGGCGAACGAGCAGACGGCGATCACCATGGCGTTGCGGGTGCCGACCTTGGAGAAGTACTGCGGCCCGGCCGCGGGCTCGACGTGCACGGCCCTGATCAGCTCGTCCGGGAGCAGCGCGGAGCGCTTGACGCCCAGGTAGAACGCGTCGGCGGGGATCATCCTGACGCCGCGCTCGCGCGACTCCACCTCGACGGCGGCGCCCGCGGCGAGCAGCGGCGGGTGGCTGTCGCCCGCCGGCGAGGCCGCGCCGAGGTTCCCGCCGACCGACCCGCGGTTGCGGATCTGCGGCGAGCCGACCGTCCGCGCCGCCTGCGCGAGCCCCGGCAGCGCGCCGCCGAGTTCGCCGATGATCACGCTGTACGGGACAGCGGCGCCGATCCGGTACCGGCCGCCGTCCAGGGACCAGGTGGCCAGCTCGGGCACGGCGGTGAGGTCGAGCAGGGCCGGCGGGCGGCGCACGGAGAAGTTGATCTCCACCATGACGTCGGTGCCGCCCTGGATGGGCACCGCGTCCGGCTGGTCCACCTTGGCGGCCAGCGCCTCGGCCCACGTGGTGGGGCGCAGGAATTCCATCGCTCTCACTCCCAGGCGAATCCGGCGCCGGGCGCGTCGTCGCGCAGCACCGTGCCTTCGATCAGGCCGTAGGGCCGGTCTGCCGCGTAGAAGATCTCGTTCTCGTTGTCCAGCCCGAACGGGGCCAGGTCGACGGGGAAGTGGTGCCTGTTCGGCAGGGTGAGCCTGATCTCGCAGATGTCCGGGCAGGCGGCCAGCACCCGCTCCCCCATCGCGTACAGGGTCTGCTGCAACGACAGGCTGTGCGTGCCGGCGAACGCCTCCAGCAGGCAGCCGCGCACCAGCGCGAAGGACGCGGCGAAGTCGGCGCTCGTGCCCGCGTGCCGCCAGCGGGCGTCCACGGCGGTGGCGAGGATGCGGTCGGTGGCCGGCTCCAGCGTGGTGTAGGGGTCGGTGAGGAAGCCGTGGAACTCCGAGCCGGTCGTGTTCATCACCACCAGCCCGGTCAGCCCGGACACCACGCTGGCGCGGCCGTCGCGGTCGTGGTGCGCCACGCAGGTGCGCACCTCGCCGCCGTCGCGGGCGAAGGAGTGGCCGGTGTCGCCGATCCGGTTCCACCCGTACTCCTCGACCGCGACCCTGGCGTGGTGGATCGTGTCGTGCCCGGTGAAGTGGCGGGCGAGCAGCAGGGCGAAGTCCTCGATCTGGCCGACGCCGTGCTCGCGGGCCAGGGCGTACGCGGTGTTCTTCTGCGTGTCGGTCGGCAGCACGGCGGCGTTGTCGCCGGTGAGGTGCGCCTCGCTCATGGCGCCGGACAGCGAGGTGCTGACGTTGACATCCTTGACGTGGTGGACGCCGCCGTCCCTGACGACCCGTACCAGCCTGGTCTCCGCCTTGCCGTAGCGGTTGGGTCCGAGAACGATCGCCATCTAGCTCCCTCGGTAGGTCGAGTACGCGTACGGGCTGAGCAGGAGCGGCACGTGGTAGTGGTCACCGGGGTCGGCCACGGTGAAGGTGATGACGACCTCCGGGTAGAAGGTGTCGGCCAGGTGCGCGCCGGTGTCGAACACCACCCGGTGCACCCCGGCCCCCGGCCGCCAGCCCTTGATCCGGCCGTCGGCGTCGGTGACGCCCTCGGCCACGACCGCGCCCTCGTGCTCCAGCCGCACGCGCATCCCGGCCGCCGGCCGGCCGGTCGTCGCGTCGAGCACGTGCGTCGAGAAGCTCATCGGACGCCCTCCGCCAGCTTGCCGGCCCGCAGCCGGGTGATCTTCGCGAGTTCCTCCCGTACGGTGCGGCGCTCGGTCTCCTCGTCGTGGCCGAGGCGCTCGCGCAGCAGCCGGAGCATCTCGGCGCCGGTCAGGCCGGTGGCGCAGACGAGGTAGACGTGCCCGAAGCGGTCCTCGTAGGCGCGGTTGCCCTCGGCGAGCGCGGCGCGCAGCCCGTCCTCGACCCCGGCCTGCTCGCGGCGGGACCAGGCGGACTCGCGCGAGTCGCCGGCCGGCCGCTCGCCGATGCGCGGGTGCGCGCCCAGCGCCTCCAGCACGTCGGGCCAGCCGAGCGCCAGCACGGCCCGCCCGGCGGCGTCGGCCAGCCTGTCCTGGTCCGGGTACGGGCGGCCCGCGGCGACCTCCCGGGCGAAGGCGCGGGAGGCGCAGCAGGCGAGCAGCTCCTTCTCCGCGCCCTCCCGGTCCAGGGCGTTGAAGGCGGCCAGACCCGCGGGCGTGTGCGGCATGAGACGAGTACACACACGCCGGTCGTGCCCGGTCCATCCGCGAGAACTCCGAACCGGCGCCCGGGTTGGCCAAGACTTTTCGTGTCATGCTCCAACCCCGGCGGGCTCCTGGCCGCTGACCAGCGCGGACTCTCCCCGCCCGTAGACTGGGGGTCATCATGACCTCACGCTCTCTCATCGGCGGCCACGTGCTCGTCACCGGCGGCCTGGCCAAGGGCGGCCTCGCCTACATGGCCGACATCGGCGCCGAGATGATCCAGGTTTTCGTCACCAACCCGCGCGGCTGGGCGCTCAATCCCGGCAAGCCCGACCAGGACGCGGCGCTCGCCGAGTCCGGTGTCGAGACCTTCGTCCACGTCCCGTATCTGGCCAACTTCGGCTCGCCCAGCGCCGAGACGCTGGCCAACTCGGTGGCGGTGGTCCGCCACACGCTGCGGCGCGGCGCCGACATCGGGGCCAAGGGCGTCGTGGTGCACACCGGGTCGGCGGTGTCGCAGCCGCGCGACGACGCGATGCGTCAGCTCCGCGAGCACCTGCTGCCGCTGCTCGACGAGATCCCCGACGGCGGGCCCGACCTGCTGCTGGAGCCGATGGCGGGGCAGGGTGCGATGCTCTGCGCCACGGTCGACGACCTGGAGCCCTACCTGGCGGCGCTCGACTGGCATCCGCGGGCCGGCGTCTGCCTCGACACCTGCCACGCCTTCGCCGCCGGCCACGACCTGGCCGCGGAGGGCGGCGTCGGCGCCACGCTCGACCTGCTCTACAAGATCGCGCCCGGCCGCCTGAAGCTCGTCCACGCCAACGACTCCAAGGACGTGTGCGGCGCCAAGAAGGACCGTCATGAGAACATCGGCGCGGGCCACATCGGCACCCGCCCCTTCGCCGAGCTGATGCGTCATCCGGCGGCCGCGGGCGTGCCCCTGTGCATCGAGACCCCCGGCAAGGCCGACAAGCACCGCGAGGACATCGCCACTCTGAAGCGCCTGCGCGACGAGGGCTGACGAGGCGTCTTACGTGCAAGGGGCGCCCGCCGGTGGGATCCGGCCGCCCCCGTGTGGCCGGATCGCGGTCTTGCCGCGGCCCCGGCGGGCGCCCCTGCACGTGTCCGGCCGGCGGGCCCAACCCCCCGGTTGAGGGCCCGACAGCCGAGGTGACCTGGTGGTCACCATGGATCCGGCACATGCGGTGAGCCTTCCGGCTCGTCCCCCCAGATGCGCCGGGTGGCTCCGATGCCGAAACACTACGGTCGTGATCTACCTGGGGAAACCCCCTTGGCTGACAGCTCGCTGAACGGCGTGTAGCCATCGATGTGCGGAGAGTGCGCGCACGACGAGCGGTCACCGGGGCGCGTCGAGCGGTCGCTCCGTGCCCGCCCCGGGTCTCCCCTGGGGTTCCCGGTGGGTCCGCGATGAGGCCGCGCGAGGCCGTGTGACCTGGGAAATCACGATCGTCAACGGACCCGGGCAGCCCGGCGGACGGGTGTGCGGCGGCTTCTCGTTCACGCCCGCCCGGGGACGAGCGGGGGTCAGGACATGACGCCGCGGTGCTGGCGGACCAGCTGCTCGCGGACCTGCCTGCTGTGCCTGCGGCTGACCTGGAGGGTCTCGGTGCCGACGGTCAGGGTGACGCGGCCGCCCTCGAACCGGAGCTCGCTCACGTGGCGGCTGGAGACCAGTGTGCTGCGGTGGACCCGGATGAACCCGGCGTCCGCCCAGCGGCGCTCCAGCGCCGCCAGGGACATGCGGACGAGGTAGCTGCCGTCCACGGTGTGCAGGCGCACGTAGTCGCCCTGCGCCTCGGCGAAGCGCACGGCCTGCTGCGGCACGAACCGGGTGCGGCCGCCCAGCTCGACCGGGATCACGTCGTCGTGGCAGGGGTCGGCGGGCGGCGAGGAGGAGACCTCCAGCCTGCGCACCGCCTCCGACAGCCGCTCCGCCCTGACGGGCTTGAGGAGGTAGTCGACGGCCTCCAGCTCGAAGGCCTGCACCGCGCACTCGTCGTGGGCGGTGACGAACACCAGCTTCGGCGGGCTGGGGAAGCCGCCGACCAGCCGGGCCAGGTCGAGGCCGTCGAGGCCGGGCATGCGGATGTCGAGGAACACGGCGTCGAGCCGCTCGCCCGAGGCCACCATCTGGACCATGTCCTGCAGCGCCGCGACCCCGTCGGAGGCGGTCAGCACCTGCTCGACGCGGCTGTCCTGGCGCAGCAGGTAGGCGAGCTCCTCCAGCGCGGGCACCTCGTCGTCGACGGCCAGAACACGAAGCATGTCACTACGCTGCACCAGAAACGCCTGCCCCACAAGGCCCAAGAACACGCTGCGTCACAATCGCGTCACAGAGAGGTCAACTGTGCCTTGGGCACCCGCAGCCGCACTTTCGTGCCCGCGCCCAGCGCCGTCTCGACCACCAGCCCGTAGCCGTCGCCGTAGATCTGGCGCAGGCGCAGGTCCACGTTGGCCAGGCCGATGCCGGTGCCCTCGCGGCCGGGGTCGTCGTCCAGGACGCGCCTGGCGCATTCGGGGTCCATCCCGGCGCCGTCGTCCTCGACCGTGATGTGCGCCTCCGGCCCGGCGTCGCGGGCGACGATCCGCACCTCACCGGCGCGGCCCCGCATGCCGTGCTTGATGGCGTTCTCGACCAGCGGCTGCAGGCACAGGAACGGGACGGGCACGGGCAGCACCTCGGGCGCCACCTGGAGGCTGAAGCGCAGCTTGTCGCCGAACCTGGCACGTTCCAGGAGCAGGTAGCGGTCGACGCAGGTGAGCTCGTCGGCGAGGGTGGTGAAGTCGTGCGCCCGGCGCAGCGCGTACCGGGCGAAGTCCGCGAAGTCGAGCAGCAGCTCCCGGGCGCGCTTGGGGTCGGTGCGGACGAACGAGGCGATGGTGGTGAGCGCGTTGTAGACGAAGTGCGGCGAGATCTGCGCGCGCAGCGCCCGCCTGTCGGCCTCCAGCGCGCGCCGCCGCGAGGAGTCCAGCTCGGCCAGCTCCAGCTGGCCCGACATCCATCGGCCGACCTCGCCGACGGTGCGCACCAGGCCGGCGCTGAGCTCGTCGTCGAAGGCCGCCAGCGTCCCGACGATCCTGCCGTCGACGGTCAGCGGCACCACGACCGCGCCGTACGGCTCGCCGGCGAACACCTGCGCCCGCCCCGAGGCGAGCGCCGACCTGGCGTAGGTGAGGACCTCGTCGGTGCAGGGGCCGTCCCACGCCAGCGCGGCCTCGGTGGAGGTGATCGCGACCGCGTACGTGCCGAGCAGGGCGTGCAGATGGCGTACGGCCCTGCGCGCGGAGTCGCGGTTGAGCCCGGCCCGCAGGGCGGGGGCCGCCAGGGCGGCGAGGTGCAGGGTCGTGAAGGTCGCCTCCCGGTCCGGGCGGCGTTCGGGCACGGCGCGGCGCCGGGCAAGGGTGTGGCCGAGGATGAAGGCGAGACAGGGGAGCACCACGCAGGCGGTGGTCAGCATGCGGGCAACCGTAGCCAACAACCACCCAGGCGTGGGCGGAAACCCGCAGGTCACCTCATGGGGGGCCGTCGCCCGGATCCTCCTGGTAGGAGTAGCGCTGTTCGCGCCAGGGGTCGGCGACGTTGTGGTAGCCGCGTTCCTCCCAGAAGCCCCGGCGGTCCTCCAGGAGATACTCGATCGCGCGCACCCACTTGACGCTCTTCCACCCGTAGAGATGGGGCACCACGAGGCGGACGGGCGCGCCGTGCTCGGCGGAGAGCGGCTTCTCGGCCAGCTCGGTGGCGAAGAGCGTGGCGGGCGCGGTGAAGTCGGACCACCGGAGGTTGGCGCTGTAGCCGTACTCGGCCCAGATCATCACGTGGCGCACGCCCGGGTCGGGCGGCACGGCCGCGGCGAGGGCGGCCGGCGGCACGCCGCTCCACTCCAGGCCCGGCACGGAGAACTTGGTCACACAGTGGAAGTCGGCGACCCGGGTCACGCGGGGCAGGCCGGCGAACTCCTCCCAGCCGAAGCGGCGCTCCTCGCCCGAGGCGGTGGCGCCGAACACCTGGAAGTCCCACGACTCCGGCTTGAACGGGGGCACCCGGCCGTAGTGGATCACAGGTAGGCCGCGGGGGACGTACTGGCCTGGCGGCAGGCGCGTCTCCTCCACGATTACTGCTCCCCTCACCGGTATCGCGGTCGGGTGCCATCCTCCCACCGGTCGGTGTGCGGCTCGGCAGCGGGTCGAGGTGGGGTACTATTGCGGCACTATGCGCACCGCGTTCCTGTTTTGGTATGGCGACGGACCCATCGGTCGGACCGTTCGCCACCTAGCGCTGCGCTAGCAGACATAGGCGAGCACGAAGGCCCCGGGTCCGACAGGACCCGGGGCCTTCTGCGTTTCCCGAAGGAGTACACATGGTCATCGTGATGGGCCCGGAGGCCACCTCCGCGCACGTGGCGACCGTCGTCGGCGTCGTGCAGTCGGCCGGTGTGGAGGCGTTCGTGAGCAAGGGGGTGCAGCGCACGATCGTCGGCCTGGTAGGCGACGTGACCCAGCTCGACGCCGCCAGCCTGCGCGGCATGGCGGGGGTGCGCGACGTGATGCGCGTCTCGACCCCGTACAAGCTGGTCAGCAGGGAGAACCATCCCGAACGCTCGACGGTCCACGTGAGCGGGGTGCCGATCGGGCCGGGCACGGTGACACTGATCGCCGGGCCGTGCGCGGTGGAGACGCCGGAGCAGACGCTGGACGCGGCCAGGATGGCCCAGGCCGCCGGGGCGACGCTGCTGCGCGGCGGCGCCTACAAGCCGCGCACCTCGCCCTACGCGTTCCAGGGGCTGGGTGAGGCGGGGCTGCGCATTCTGGCCGACGTGCGCGAGCGGACCGGGCTGCCGATCGTGACCGAGGTGGTGGAGGCCCAGGACGTGCCGCTGGTGGCCTCGTACGTGGACATGCTGCAGGTCGGCACCCGCAACGCGCAGAACTTCGGGCTGCTGCAGGCGGTCGGCGCGGCCGGGAAGCCGGTGCTGCTCAAGCGCGGCATGAGCAGCACCATGGAGGAGTGGCTGATGGCGGCCGAGTACATCGCGCAGCGCGGCAACCTGGACGTGGTGCTGTGCGAGCGGGGCATCAGGACCTTCGAGACCGCCACCCGCAACACGCTGGACGTGTCGGCGGTGCCGGTGGCGCAGCGCCTGTCGCACCTGCCGGTGATCGTGGACCCGTCCCACTCGGGCGGCCGGCGCGACCTGGTGCTGCCGCTGAGCAGGGCGGCCATCGCGGCCGGCGCCGACGGGGTGATCATCGACGTGCACCCGCGGCCGGAGCAGGCGCTGTGTGACGGGCCGCAGGCGCTGGTCGACACCGACCTGGGCGAGCTGGCCCAGGTGATGCGCGACTTCCCGCCGCTGCTGGGCAAGACGGCCGCCGCCGCGCTGACGGTCTGAGACCCCGGCGGGGCCCGCCACGGGCCCCGCCGATGTCAGAGCTTGTATTCCTGGATGGAGTCGGCGAGCTGGACGGCCAGCTCCTCGGCGTCGAGGCGCTTCTCGATCTGCTTGAGATCCTCGATCTTGGCGCGGGTCTCGGCGCGGCGCGGGGCGAGGAGCGAGCAGCAGTCCTCGTCGGGCAGCTCGGAGATCTCCAGCGTGCCGATGCGCCGGGCCTCGGCCATGATCTCGGTCTTGTCCCAGCCCACCAGGGGACGCAGGATCGGCAGGTCGACGGCGTGGTCCTGGGCGGTGATGTTGGCCAGCGTCTGGGAGGACACCTGGCCGAGCGCGTCGCCGGTGATCAGGGCCCCGGCGCGGATGCGGTGGGCGACCTCCTCGGCCGTCTTGAGCATCAGCCGCCGCTGGGCGATCACGGCGAGCCGGTCCTGGCCGGAGTTGCGGATCGACTGCTGGGCCTTGCCGAACGGCACCACCCAGAGCCGCGCCCCGCCCTGGAACCGGTCGAGCTTCCTGACCAGCGCGTAGGCCTTGTAGATGGACTCGGACGTGGTGAACGGGATGCCGGAGAAGTGGAGGAAGTCGACGTGCAGCCCGCGCCGCATCATGCGGTAGGCGGCCACCGGCGAGTCGATGCCTCCGGACATGAGCACCAGCGCCCGGCCGCTGCTGCCGACCGGGAGCCCGCCCTGGCCGGGCAGGCCGCCGGTGAAGACGAACACCTCGTCCCTGTCGACCTCGACGAAGAGGGTCAGCTCGGGGTTCTTCAGGTCGACCGGCAGGCCGTACTCGTCGTTGATGGCGCCGCCGACGAGCCGGTCGAGCTCGTTGGAGCGCAGCGGGAAGCGCTTGTCGCGGCGGCGGGAGCGGACCGCGAAGCTGGCCTTGCGCTTGACCTCCTCGCGCTCGGCGAACAGCGCGAGCCCGGCCTTGAGCACGGTCTCGGGGTCCTTGGCGACCCGCCAGGCGGGGTGGATCCACACCAGGCCGGGCACGTCGGCGACCCGCTCGGCCACGGCATGCGCCTGCTCGGCGGTGGTGCCTTCGGGCAGGAAGATCGCGATGACGCCGTGGCGCCTGCGCACGTCGACCTTGAGGTCGAACTCCTTGAGCGCCTGGCGGATGTTGCCGATGAGTCGGCGTTCGAACAGCTCGCGGTTCTTGCCCTTGAGGACGATCTCGCCCAGTTTGAGCAGAACGCACGGCTCGCCCAGGGCTGGCATCGTCATGGTGGAACCTCCGGGGGAGACAGGGGATGCGCGGTAGAAACAACGCCTCGCGGCATCGAGTTTAGTCCGCGCGGGACGCTCGCGAACGTCGTGAGCTTGCCTCGCCTTTGCCGGCCCTCTCCCAGGTGGGAACCCTTTCGGCCGACACGAAATCGTTAGTTGCGCTTTCATCTACCCCGCCCGCATACTCCTGCCAACCGAACCAAGGGGCGGGATATGTCGCCGATCGACCACTTCGCGCACGGCGGGCTCACGCCCGTCCTCGCCTACGCCATGTCCAGCCTGGGCTGCATGCTCGGCCTGCTGCTCAGCTCCCGCGCGCGGCTCGCGGAAGGACGCGAGAGCGCCTACTGGCTGATCGGCGCGGCCGTCGCCATCGGCGGCACCGGCATCTGGACCATGCACTTCATCGCCATGATGGGCTTCTCGGTCGCCGGCACCGTGATCCAGTACGACGTGCCGCTCACCGCCGCGTCCGCCCTGCTGGCCATCGTGGTCGTCGGCGCCGGCCTGTTCCTGGCCCACCACGGCAGGCAGCGGCCGGCGTTCCTGCTGAGCGGCGGCGTGCTGGCCGGCGTCGGCGTGGCCGGCATGCACTACCTGGGCATGGCCGCGATGCGGATGTCCGCGCACGTGTCCTACGACCCGGTCACGGTCGCCCTGTCCGTGCTCATCGCCATCGCCGCCGCCACCGCGGCGCTCTGGTTCGCCGGTCGGGTCACCGGGGCGCTGAAGATCGGCGCCGCCGCCCTGCTCATGGGCGTGGCGGTGTCGGGCATGCACTACACCGGCATGCTGGGGATGTCCGTGGAGCCGCACCACACCCCCGGGCCGGTGGGGGGCACGCCGGGCATCGACTTCCTGCTGCCGCTGCTCGTCGGCATCACCGTCGTCACGGTGGGCCTGCTGCTGGCCGTCATGCTCTCCCCCAGCGAGCGGGAGCTCCGCCACGAGCAGGAGTACCTCACCCGCGCGGCCGGCCCCCACCCGCGCGACGGCGAGGGCGCGCCGGATGTGGACTACTTCGGCACGCCCCGCGGTTGAGCTATCTCCTAGGTACGGCTTGCGACGCGTGGTGGGCCGCCGACTCGCCGCGGCGCAAGCCGTACCCTGAAGGGGGGTTGTAGCGGTAACCCCGCTGCTCCAGAAGGTACGGCCGGCCGCTTGCAAGTCACTTACAGCCCGGCGACACTCAGCCGAAGAAGACCTCGGCCTCGGCGTAACGCTCGACCGGGACCGTCTTGAGCTCGGCGGTGGCCTCGTCGAGCCCGATGCGGACGATGTCCGTGCCGCGCAGCGCCACCATCTTGCCGAAGTCGCCGTCGTGCACCGCGTCGATCGCCTGCAGGCCGAACCTGGTGGCCAGCACCCGGTCGAACGCGGTGGGCGTGCCGCCGCGCTGGATGTGGCCGAGCACGGTCGTGCGGGCCTCCTTGCCGGTGCGCTTCTCGATCTCCTTGGCCAGCGTCTCCCCGATGCCGCCCAGGCGGACGTGGCCGAACGCGTCCAGCTCGCCGGCCTGCAGCTGCATCTGCCCCTCGATCGGGTGGGCGCCCTCGGCGACCACGATTATCGGCGAGTAGCGGGTGCGGAAGCGGGACTCGACGTACTCGCAGACGCGGTCGATGTCGAACGGCTTCTCCGGGATGAGGATGACGTTGGCGCCGCCGGCCATGCCGGCGTGCAGCGCTATCCACCCGGCGTGGCGGCCCATGACCTCGCAGATGAGCGCCCGGTGGTGGGACTCGGCGGTGGTGTGGAGCCGGTCGATCGCCTCGGTGGCGATGTTGACGGCGGTGTCGAAGCCGAAGGTGTAGTCGGTGCCCGACAGGTCGTTGTCGATCGTCTTGGGCACGCCGACGACCCTGACGTCGCGGTCGAAGAGCTGCTTGGCGACGCCGAGGGTGTCCTCGCCGCCGATGGCGATCAGCGCGTCGACCCCGGTGGCCGCCAGGTTCTCCTTGATCCGGTCGACGCCGCCCTCGATCTTGAGCGGGTTGGTCCTGGAGGAGCCGAGTATCGTGCCGCCGCGCGGCAGGATGCCCCGGACGGCCTGGATGTCGAGCGGCATGGTCTCGCCCTCCAGGGGGCCGCGCCAGCCGTCGCGGAAGCCGACGAACTCATGCCCGTAGACGCTCACCCCCTTGCGGACTACGCCCCTGATCACGGCGTTCAGCCCGGGGCAGTCTCCGCCCCCGGTGAGCACTCCTATACGCATGGCGGGTTCCTCCCGATGTGGTTCACGACCAGAATCGCATTGTGCCCGTCATAGCGGGCATTGGTCTAGACCAAACGCGAGCGTAGCGGCCCAAACCCGGTTCAGGAGGCGATTTCGTGAGTGTGTTGGCCATCGACGCGGGAACGACGGGTGTTACGGCACTCGTCGTGACCGAGGACGGCCGGATCGAGTCGAGGGGGTACGAGGAGTTCGCCCAGCACTTCCCGCGGCCGGGCTGGGTGGAGCACAACCCCGAGGACATCTGGCAGGCCACGCTGAGCGCCTGCGCCGCCGCCCTGGCCGGGGCGTCGACGACGCCGGCCTGCGTCGGCATCACCAACCAGCGTGAGACGGCCGTGCTGTGGGACCGCCGGTCGCTGGCCGCGCCGCGCCGCGCCGTCGTGTGGCAGGACCGGCGCACGGCCGGCATCTGCGAGCGACTGCGCTCGGCCGGGCACGAGCCGAGGGTGGCCGAGCTGACCGGGCTGCGCCTCGACCCGTACTTCACCGGTTCCAAGCTCACCTGGCTGGCCGAGAACGACCCGGCCGTGTGGGAGGGCGTCACCTCGGGCCGGGTGGTCGTGGGCACCGTCGACGCCTACCTGATCGCCCGGCTCACTGCGGGCGCGCGCCACGTGACCGACCCGTCCAACGCCTCGCGCACGCTGCTGTACGGGCTGGAGTCCGGCGCGTGGGAGCCGGAGCTGTGCGAGCTGTTCGGGGTGCCCGAGTCGGCGCTGCCCGAGGTGGTGCCCAACTTCGGGGAGCTCGGGCGTACGGACCCGGGCGCGTTCCTCGGGCTGGAGCTGCCAATCAGCGGGGTGGCGGGCGACCAGCAGGCGGCGCTGTTCGGGCAGACCTGTTACGCGGCGGGCGAGGTCAAGTGCACCTACGGGACGGGCTCGTTCATCCTGACCAACACCGGCGGGGAGATCGTCCGCTCGGAGTCGGGGCTGCTGACCACCGTGGCCTGGCAGGCGCCCTCGGGAGAGCGGACCTACGCGCTGGAGGGGTCGGTGTTCGTGACCGGGGCGGCCATCCAGTGGCTCCGCGACGGGCTCGGGCTGATCGGCACCGCCCCGGAGTCCGAGGCGATCGCGCGCACGGTGCCCGACAGCGGCGGCGTGGTGTTCGTGCCCGCGCTGACCGGGCTGGGCGCGCCGCACTGGGATCCGGAGGCGCGCGGGCTCATCACCGGCATCACCCGCGGCACCACCCGGGCGCACCTGGTGCGGGCCACGCTGGAGGCGATCGCGTTCGAGGTGCGTGACGTGGTGGAGGCGTCGGCCGAGGGCCGGCCGCCGGTGCTCAAGGCCGACGGCGGGGCCAGCGGCAACGACCTGCTCATGCAGTTCCAGGCCGACCAGCTCGGCACGCCGGTGGAGCGGCCGGTGATCCAGGAGACGACGGCGCTGGGCGCGGCGTTCCTGGCCGGGCTGGGCGCCGGGGTGTGGGGCTCGCGGGAAGAGCTGCGCAAGACCTGGCAGCTCGACCGCCGTTTCGAGCCGGGCGGGCGGGACGACGCCCTGTACGACCGCTGGCGGAAGGCGGTGGAGCTGGCCATGGCGTCAACCGAGGGTTGACGGTCACTTGCCGTCAACCTATGGTTGACGCATGGAACACACCGTTCGTCTCGACGACCTCATCGAGGTCATCAAGAGCCGCTACCCCGATGGCGACCCGCTCGGCGAGCTGTCCGACGCGGTCACCCTGGGCGAGCACCTGGGCGAAGTGGCCGACCATCTGATCGGCCACTTCGTCGACAGGGCCCGCCACTCCGGCGCGTCCTGGACCGACATCGGCCGCAGCATGGGGGTGTCCAAGCAGGCGGCGCAGAAGCGGTTCGTGCCCAAGGAGGGCTCGCTCGCCGAGGACCTGAGCAGCTACGCGCGCTACACCGCCCGCGCCCGCGTGGTGATCGTCAAGTCACAGGAGGAGGCGCGCCGCCTCGGGCACGACCACATCGGCCCCGGTCACCTCGTGCTCGGCCTGCTGCACGAGCCCGAAGGGCTGGCGGCCAAGGCCATGGTGACGCTCGGCGCGCCGCTCGCCGAGGTCAGGCAGGCGGTGGAGAGCGCGCTCGGCCCGGGCGGCGACGCCCCGCCGGCCACGCCGCCGTTCTCCGCGCAGGGCAGGAAGGCGCTGGAGCTGACGCTGCGCGAGGCGCTGCGGCTCGGCCACAACTACGTCGGCACAGAGCACCTGCTGCTCGCCCTGCTCACGCTGGACGAGGACCCGGCCGCGCAGGCGCTGGCCGGGCTCGGGCTGACCAAGGAGGCCGCCGAGGAGCAGCTCAAGCGGATGCTGACGGAGCTCGTGATCAGAGGCGGGACCGGCTAGGCGGGCAGCACGCAGGACGCGCCCTCGGCCTCGATCACCTCACCCGTCGGCTCGGGGACGCCGCCGGCGAGCGCGAACTCCGCCACGCTCCCCGAATGCTGGTTGGCCACGTACATGCGGTCGCCGTCGATCGCGAAGTGGCGCGGCCACGCGCCGCCCGACGGCACCTCCGCCACCTGCGACAGGTCGTCGGCCCGCAGGACGGAGATCGTGTCGGGGCCGCGGTTGGCCACGTAGACCAGGTCTCCGGCGAGCTCCAGGTGGGACGGGGCGTTGTCCGTCACGGTGGTGGAGGCGCGCACCCGGATGCCGTCCTCGCCGGCGGCCAGGCGGGTGACGGTGCCGTCGAGCTCGCCCGCGACGTAGAGGGTCGAGCCGGCGAAGGCGAAGTGGCGCGGGCCGGTGCCCGGCGGCAGCCTGATCGGCTCCAGCGCCTCCCCCTCCAGGGTGTAGCGGCGGATCTCGTCGGTGCCGAGGTCGGAGACGTACAGCAGGTCCTCGTGGAAGACGGCCTGGTGGGCGTGCGGCCCCCGCTGGCGCTCGGGGTGGGGCCCGGAGCCGTGGTGGCGGAGCACGATCGGGTCGCCGTCGAACACGCCGCGCGAGTCGAGCCGGTGGAGGGCGGCGGCGCCGTCGCCGTAGTTGGCCACCGCGAGGAGCGACCCGGACGGGTGGACGGCCAGGTGGCACGGGCTGTCTCCCCCGCTGGAACGCTCGTCCCACGGCGACAGCCTGCGCCCTCCGGCGCCGAAGGCGGTGATCCAGCCCTGGGCCAGCTCGCCCACCGCGTAGATCACGGGAAGCGAGGGATGGCGCGCCAGGAAGGAGGGGGCGGCGAGGCGGGTCAGCTCGCCTCCGGGCTCGATGATGCCGGGGCCGTAGCCGCCTATGTAAAGGTGCCTCTTCACACGGCCATCCTCTCATGGTTGACTGAGGCAATGAATTCGTTGACAGAGGCAAGAGTTTCTGAGGTCCGGGCCTTCAACCGCTTCTACACCAAGGTCATCGGAGTGCTGCAGGCCGGCATGCACCACCTGCCGTACTCGCTCACCGAGGGCAGAGTGCTGTTCGAGGTCGCGCACGCGGACTCGATCGGGACCGGCGAGCTGCGGGCGCTGCTCGACCTGGACGCGGGCTACCTGAGCCGGATCCTGGCCAGGTTCGACGGCGACGGGCTGATCGTCAGGGAGCGCTCGGCCGCCGACGCGCGCAAACACGTGGTACGGCTCAGCCCGGCGGGGCGGAAGGCGTTCGAGACGCTCGACCAGGCCTCGAACGAGGACATCGAGCGCCTGCTCGCCGGATTGCCGGAGGACGCCAGGGAGCGCCTGGTCACCGGCATGCGCGCGATCAGGGACGTGCTCGACCCGCCCGCCGGGCCGGAGTCCTGCCTGATCAGGCCGCTCAGGGACGGCGACCTGAGCTGGGTGGTCCACCGGCACGGCGTGCTCTACGCCAGGGAGTACGGCTGGGGCAGGGATTTCGAGCTGTTGGTGGCGCGGATCGTCGCCGCCTTCGACCCGTCGCGCGACACGGCCTGGATCGCCGAGGTCGGCGGCCGGCCCGCCGGCTCCGTCTTCTACATGCGCAAGGACGACACCACGGGGCAGCTCAGGCTGCTGCTGGTGGAGCCGTCCGCGCGCGGCCTGGGCCTGGGCCGGCGGCTGGTGGACGAGTGCGTGCGGCACGCCAGGGCCGACGGGTGCGAGCGGCTGGTGCTGTGGACCCGCGACTGCCTGACCAGCGCGCGGCGCGTCTACGAGGCCGCCGGGTTCCGGCTCGACTCCCAGGAGAAGGGGATGGAGAACGGGATCGAGCTCAACGAGGAGATGTGGTCGCTCGACCTCGCGGCCACCAGTTGAGCGGGCCCGCCAGCCGCATCAGGCTCGGCACCAGCACCGCCCTGATCAAGGTCGCGTCCACCAGCACCACGACCGCCATGCCGACGCCCAGCATCTGCACGAACGAGACCGAGGCCGTGGCGTAGGCGGCGAACGTGAGCGCCAGGATGCCGCCGGCGGCGGTGATCAGAGGGGCGCCGCCCTGCAGCCCGGACGCCACCGCCCGCTCGGTGTCGCCGGTCCTGTCGTACTCCTCCTTGATCCGCGACAGGAGGAACACCTCGTAGTCCATCGACAGCCCGTACGCCACGCAGAGCATGAGGATGGGGATGCTCGGGTCGAGCGAGCCGGTCGGCGTGAACCCGAGCACCCCCGACAGGTTGCCCTCCTGGAAGACCCAGACCAGGGCGCCGAGCATGACACCCAGGCTCAGCACGTTGAGCAGCGTCGCCTTGACGGGCAGCAGGACGCTGCGGGTCATGGCGAGCAGCACGGCGAACGTCACGCCGAGCATGAGCGCGAGCAGCAGCGGCAGCCGGTCGACCACGGAGGCGCGGTAGTCGGCCAGCTCGGCCGGATAGCCGCCGACCAGCACCTCGAACGGCGGCGGCACCGCGCGCACCGCCTCGACCAGCCGGACGGGGTCGTCGGCCAGCGCCTCGGCGGAGGGCACCACGGACAGCCAGGTCCCTTCCCCGGCGAACCGGGACACGTCGCCGTCCCCCGCCCGCTGACCGCCCGCGAAGATCCCGGCGGCGGAGTCGACCTGGGCGACGCCCGGCACCTGGGACAGCGCGGCGGCGTACCGGGTCACGTCCCCGCCCGCCGCGCCGGCGGAGACGATCTGGACGGCGTCCGTCTCCTCGGCGGGGAAGCCCTGGCGGATGATGTCCTGGGTCTGCCGGGGCGCGGCGTCGGGCGGCAGGACGCGGTCGTCGGCGACGCCGAAGCGCAGGCTCAGGAACGGCGAGGCCAGCAGGAGCAGCAGCGCCGCCGCCGCGCCGCCGTACGCCAGGGGCCGCCGCATCACCCGCACCGCCAGCGCCGCCCAGAACCCGCCGGGCCGGGCCGGCCGCTCCCGCCGCGGCAGCATCCGGCCGCCGATCGCGGCGAGCACGGCGGGCAGCACGACCACCGCCGCCACGACACCGCCGGCGACCACGGCGATGCCCGCGTACGCGAACGAGCGCAGGAAGTCGAAGGGCAGCGCGAACAGGACCGCGAGGGAGGCCGCGACGGTCAGCCCGCTGAACAGCACGGTGCGCCCGGCGTGCTCGACCGCCCCGGCCACGGCGGCGGCGCGGTCGCGCCCGGCGCGCACCTCCTCGCGGAAGCGGGCGATCACGAACAGGCTGTAGTCGATGCCCAGCCCGAGCCCCATGGCCAAGGTCAGGTTGAGCGCGAAAGTGGAGACATCGGTGTACGTGAGCGGGACCCGAAGCAGCGCCAGCCCGGCCACCATGGCGAACACCCCGGCCAGGATCGGCACCAGCGCGGCCGCCGCCCGGCGCAGGTACAGCCAGAGCAGCGCGAACGCCAGCGGGAAGATCACCAGCTCGGCCCGGACGAAGTCCTGCCTGGCCAGCGGGACGGTCGCCCGGAACACCTCCTCGCCGCCGCCGGAGCGGACCTCCAGGAGTTCCGTCCCCTCGGTGATCTCGGGGACCAGCGCGGGCAGCACGGTGGCCCGGACGTGCCCGGCGTCGCCGGGGACGCGCACCAGGATCAGCGCGTGCCGGCCGTCCTCGCTGCGCAGCGTGGGCGGCCGGCCCCGGCTCCAGTAGGACTCCACCCCGGCCACGCCCTCGTGCCCGGCCACCCGCGCCGCCAGTTCCCGGCCCTGGGCGGCGACGGCCTCGTCGTCCACGGTGCCCCGCCGGGCCGTGACCAGGAAGATCATGTCCGGGCTGCCGGTGCCGAACCGCTCGGCCAGCTCGGCCTGCGCCCGGTCGGACTCCGAACCCGGCGCCTCGAACCTGGCCAGCGACAGCCGCGGCACCGCCCCCGCCGCCAGCGCCCCCGCCAGCACGAACAGCGCCAGGGCCAGCCCCAGGACCGCCCGCCGCCTGCGTACCAGGAAGAACCCCAGCCTGCGCAGCGGCGGCCCGGCATCGCGCCGCACCGGCGCGCGCTCCGTGATCAGCACTCCATCCACCCCTGAAACTCGGTAAACTACTCGTGTTTTGTTCGCCGACCCAGAAATACAAGTGAATGCTCGTATTTGTCAATGTGGGGTGCCATGGCTGAGCGCACGGTGCGCCGTCAGGCGCGAGGCCTGAAACGGATGGCGGAGATCCTCGACGCGGCCGAACAGGTGATCGCCGAGATCGGCTACCCGGACATGACCACGAACCAGGTCGCGGCCCGCGCCGGGCTGTCACCGGGCTCGCTCTACCAGTTCTTCCGCAACAAGGAGGAGATCCTCGACGGCCTGGTGACCCGCTACACCGACGGCCGGCGGGACTTCTGGGAGTCGCGGCTGGCCGCCGTCACCCCGGAGGTGCCGCTGGAGGCCCTGGTCGACGGGGTGGTGGACGAGAGCGTGGCGTTCAAGGCGCGCTCGCCCGCGTACTGGTCGCTGCTGTACGGCTCCGCGACCGGCGACAAGCTGGCGGCGGCCTCACAACAGCTGCACCAGGCGATCGCCGGGCAGGTGGCGGCCATGCTGCGGCGCCGCTCCCCCGGTCTGGACGAGGCGCGCGCCCTGCTCATGGGCACGATGGCGGTGGCCATGGTCAAGGCCGTGATGCCGCTGGTCTCCGCCGCCGGACCGGCGCGGGCGGCCGAGCTCGTCGCCGAGCTCAAGAGGGCGCTGGTGGCCTATCTGCGGAACGGGCCGGTGACCTCGAACGTGTGACCCTCATCCGAGCCCCGCCTGGCGGAGAAGTAGAGCCGGTCACCGCCCGGCGCGAACGCCAGCCCGGTCAGCTCGGCGCCCGCGTGACCGGCGAGGGTGAGGAACGGGGCGATCTCGCGGTCGGGAGTGATCACGTCGATCCGCGTGGTCCGCCTGGTCACGTACAGGTCGCCGGACGGGGCCGCGGTGACGGCGCGCACGCCGTCGCACAGCCGCTCCACCGCCGAGGTCTGGGCGTCGTAGGCCCACAGCGCGCCGTCGCCCCTGGTGGTGAAGAAGCACACGCCGCCCGCGTAGTGGCAGGCGTCCGCGCGGTCGAACCGGCGCGCCCCGCGCACCTGGTGGCGGGTGCCCTTGAGCAGCGCGGCCGGCCACGGCACCGGCTCCCACCGGCCCGAGCCGCACAGCACCTCGAGCGCGCCCTCGGTCAGGTCGCCCCAGTCGTACGGACGGAACCGGTAGAAGCAGCCGTCGGGCTCGCCCTCGGTCAGGTAGACCACCCGACGGTCGGGGTCGCAGGCGGCCGCCTCGTGCTTGAACCGGCCCATGGCCAGCCGGGGCCGCGGCGCGCGGGCGCCGTACGGGTCGCACTCGAACACCCGGCCCCGGTGGCCGAGCTCGCACGACAGCCACGTGTTCCAGGGCGTGGCGCCGCCGGCGCGGTTGAGCTCGGTGCCGGACAGGATGCGGTAGGCGTCGCCGACGGAGCCGTCCGGCCGGAAGCGGATCGCCGCCGCGCCGCCGAGCAGCGACAGCTCGGAGTTGGACACGTAGATCCAGCCGTCGCCGTCGGGGAAGCAGGCACCCCCGTCGGGCGCGGCGTGCCACGTCAGCCCGGCCACCTTGCTCCCGGAACTGGCCACCACCCTGCCGCCGAACCCCGCGGGCAGGGTCAGCCCGCCGGCGACGGGCTCCTCGACAGGTCCGTAGGGGCCCGCGCCGCCCTGGGAGAGCGGGCCCGTGCGGAGGAGAGTCTTGCGGGACATCTTGAGGCCTCCCTCTGGGTGCCACGCTAGTGGACCGCACGGACATGAATGGCGAGGACTCCGGGATCGAACAGAATGCGAACTGCCCGCGCCGGACATGCGGAAGCCCGGGGCCGCTCGGCTCCCGGGCTGGTGACCGCACACATCAGCTCATGGCCTGGAACATCCAGCGCTGCTTCTCGATCTCCTGGGTGACCGCGATGATGATGTCCTGCGTCGCCTGGTCCGTCTCATCGGTCAGGTCGATGCGCTCGCGCATCCGCTTGCTGACGCCGTCGAGGATGTCGGTCATCGTCGCCGCCACCTTGCCCGACTCGATCCAGCCGGACTCCGGCTGCGTCAGCTTGGTGGACTTGGACACCGTGGCGGCCCTGCCGTCGGCGTTGGCGCCCAGCGCGACCAGGCGCTCGGCGACGATGTCGGTGTGCGCGCGGGCCAGCGAGACGACCTCGTCGAGCTGCAGGTGGACCGAACGGAAGTTCGGGCCGATGACGTTCCAGTGCAGCTGCTTGCCGACCAGGGACAGGTCGATCAGGTCCATCAGGGCGCCCTGCAGGCACTTCGCGGTGGTGGTCTTAGCTTCGCCCGAAAGCGGGCTGGTAATCGGAGCCATGGTGTACCTCCTCCCCGTAGATGTCCCTTTCATTCGTCTTATCCGAATTCCCCTTGACACTGTAATTGTGACAGTGTCACTGTGAGGACATGAGCGACACCTGGACCATCGGCGAGCTGGCGGAGCGCGCGGCCGACGCGCTGCGCGCGCACGCGCGGCCGCTCAACGGCCGGGTCCGCGAGGTGCCGGGCGAGCGGCTCATCAGGTGGTACACCACGATCGGGCTGGTCGACCCGCCCCTGACCCGGCGCGGCCGGATCGCCCGGTACGGGCGCCGTCACCTGCTGCAACTCGTGGCCGTCAAGCGGCTGCAGGCGGAGGGCATGTCGATCGCCGACATCCAGATCGCCCTCGCCGGCGCCGCGGACACCACCCTCGAAGCCACCGCCCGCCTCCCCACCGACCATTGGCCCGTCCCGGGTCCGGACCCCGGCCACCCCACCCCAGACCCCCACCAACCGGCCCGCACCACGCCCTTGCCCCCGGCCCCCGCCATAGCGGCTCCGCACACCCCCCGGCCTTCATCGGGCCCCGGCACGCCACAGGCCGCAAGGGCAGACCAGTCGCACGCCACGGAACCCACCCCACCGAGAGCTCAGCACCCCACGGGATCGGACACGGCGCAAACTTCTGGACCGGGCGCTCCGCACCTCGCGGGACGGGACCCGGCGCAGATCCCCGCACCGGCTCCCCCACACTCCGCAGGAGCGGATGCGTCACAAACCTCCCGGCCGCGCGCTCCACACCCCACCGGGACAGACCCGACGCAGATCCCCACGCCGGCTCTCCCGCACTCCACGGGAGCGGATGCGTCACAAACCTCCCGGCCGCGCGCTCCACACCCCACCGGGACAGACCCGACGCAGGCCCCCGCACCGGCTCTCCCGCACTCCACGGGAGCGGATGCGTCACAAACCTCCCGGCCGCGCCCTCCACACCCCACCGGGACAGACCCGACGCAGGCCCCCGCACCACCTCCCCCGCACTCCGCAGGAGCGGATGCGGCGCGGGTTCTTGGGCCGGGAACGGGTCGCCGGGGGAACTCGGTGGTTCCCTCTGGTGGGGTGACCCCGCCAGGGGGGCTTACCGAAGGCGGGGGTGAGGGTGCGTACCGAGGGGACGGGAATCCGGGGGTACGGGCCAGGTTCTGGACGGATCGGACGGCGCAGGAGGCGGATCGGGCTGCGGAAGGGGCGGACCGGCCCGTACAAGAGAAGGTGCCGGGTGCCGTGCACGGGGTGCGACTGGCGGCCGGGGTGGTGCTGGTGCTCGACGGGACGGGCCCGGCGCCGGGAGACGACGACGTGCGGGCACTACTCGCGGCCGCGGCGCCGCTGCTCGCGGTGCTCGAAGAGAGGGGACTCACATGAAGATCACATCGCTCGAGCCCGCCCGATGCGTGCCGGAGCCCGACGCGGGGATCGGCGCGCTGCGGACCGAGCGCGGCAACCTGCCGCTGGAGAGCGTCGACGTGCACGCGACGATCTCGGGCCTGGTCGCCGGCGTCGAGGTGGCCCAGGGCTTCCGCAACCCGTTCGACGTCACGCTGGAGGCCACGTACGTCTTCCCGCTGCCCGACAGGGCGGCCGTCACCGCGTTCCGGATGGAGGCGGACGACCGCGTCGTCGAGGGCGTGCTGAAGGAGCGCGGCCAGGCCCGCGCCGACTACGACCGGGCGCTGCGCGAGGGCAGGCGGGCGGCGATCGCCGAGGAGGACCGGCCGGACGTGTTCACCATCCGCGTGGGCAACATCCTGCCCGGCGAGCGGGTGACGGTCCGGCTGACGCTGAGCCAGCCGCTGCCGTACGAGGACGGCGCGGCGACGTTCCGCTTCCCGCTGGTGGTGGCGCCCCGCTACATCCCCGGCGAGCCGATCGACGGCGAGCCTGCGGGCTCGGGCGCCGCGCCGGACACCGACGCGGTCCCGGACGCCTCCCGCATCACTCCCCCGGTGCTGCTGCCCGGCTTCCCGAACCCCGTCCGCCTGTCCCTTTCGGCCAGGATCGACGCCGCCGGGCTGGAGCTGCGCGAGCTGGCCTCCAGCCTGCACGTGGTCGAGGAAGAAGGCGACATCGTACGACTGCGCGCCGGTGAACGGCTGGACCGGGACTTCATCCTGCGGATGTCGTTCGCCGCGTCCACGTCCCTGCAGTTCGACGGCGCGGGCACGTTCGCGCTGTTCGTGGTCCCGCCCGAGCTGGAGGCCGACAGGCAGCCGCGCGACCTCGTCCTGCTGCTGGACCGTTCGGGCAGCATGGCGGGCTGGAAGATGGTCGCGGCCCGCAGGGCGGCGGCCCGGATCGTGGACACGCTCACGCCGCGCGACCGGTTCGCTGTGCTGGCGTTCGACTCGGTGGTGGAGGAGGCGTTCGAGGGCCTGGCCGAGGGGTCCGACCGCAACCGCTACCGCGCGGTCGAGCACCTGGCCAGGGTGGACGCGCGCGGCGGCACCGAGCTGCTGGAGCCGCTGCGCCGGGCGATCGGCCTGCTGGACGGCGAGCAGGGCAGGGAACGCGTCCTGGTGCTGGTCACCGACGGCCAGGTGGGCAACGAGGACCACATCCTGGAGCTGACCGGCGGCGCGCTGTCGGCGATGCGGGTGCACACGGTCGGCATCGACCGGGCGGTGAACGCGGGTTTCCTGAGCAGGCTGGCCGGTCTCGGCGCGGGCCGCAGCGAGCTGGTCGAGTCGGAGGACCGGCTGGACGCGGCGATGGAGCAGATCCACCGCCGGATCGGCGCGCCGATGGTGACGGACCTGTCGCTGAAGGACCTGGACGTGGAGCCGGGCACGGTCACCCGGCTGGGGTCGATCTTCCCGGGGGTGCCGCTGCGGGTGTACGGGCGGTGCCGGGGCGGCTCGTCGGTGACCGTGCGCGGGCTGGCGTCCGGCGCGCCGTGGGAGGAGCGGGTGCCGGGCACCGTCGCCGACAGCCCCGCGCTGCGCGCCGTCTGGGCGCGGGCCCATCTGCGCGAGCTGGAGGACCGGTACGCGATGGGCGAGCGGGAGCTGGAGCGGGAGATCGTCCGGGTCTCGCTGGAGCACGGCGTGCTGTGCCGGTTCACCGCCTACGTCGCGGTCGACTCCCGGCCGGCGGCCGAGGGCGGCCCCGAGCACCGGGTGATCCAGCCGGTGGAGCTGCCGAGCGGGTGGGAGACGCCCGCCGCGCCGATGGCGTTCGGGCTCACCGCGATGGCGGGCCCGGCTCCCGGCGCGATCGCGCCGGCGGTGGCCCGGATGAGCTCGGCCGGTTTCGACGACCTGGACGTGCCCGACTTCCTGGCGGGCGGCGCGGCGGGACCGCGCGGCCCGGTGTCCGGCAGGCCCGCGGGGATGCCTCGCGGTCCCATGTCCGCCCGTCCCGCGCCCGCGCCCCGGGCGACGCGGGGCCTGGACACCGTCAGGGTCCAGCTCGTCGCCGAGCTGGACCGGCTGAAGGCGCTGCACGCGCCGAACGCCCTCTACCTGGCGGACCTCGGCTCCCGCCTGGCCGCCCTGTCGGCGTACCTCGGCGGGCACGCCGAGCTGTCGGCGCTGGCCCGCGAACTGGAATCGGCCGAGCGTCCCGGAACCGACCCCGAGTCCCTCAGGCAGCGGGCCATCGAGGTGCTCACCGCCCTCACCGGCGGCCCTCCCCCGGGAAACCCCGGCGACGCCCGCCGCCCCTTCTGGAAGCGCCCCTGACGGCGCCCCGGCGCGCCGCCCGTTCTGGAAGCGCCCCTGACGGCACCGCCCGGCGCGGAGCGCCGCCCGTTCTGAAGCGGTCCTGACGGGCGGCGCCCGGCGCGTCGAGTCCGCCGTCGCTCCGGCCCGGCCGGGTACCCCGGTCGGGCCGGAGAGCCGCCCGGTCTGCCCGACGACGGGCCCCGCCCGAAACTCGGCCAGGCCGAAGAGCCGCGCGGTGCCACCCGACGACCCGCCCCACCGGGAACGCGGCCAGGCCCAAGAGCCGAGCGGCGCCGCCCGACGACGCAGCTCCGCCCGGCCAAACCCGAGAGCCGCGCGGGGCCCCGGACGGCGCGCACCGCCATAAAGCCACGCGGCCGGACGACGCGCACCGCCGGAGAGCCTCGCCGTGTTGCGCGGCGACGCGCCGAAGGGCTTTGTTTGGGGTGATTTCTCACAGTCTTGACATCCTCCAGACCCTGAATGTCGGGAGAACGCTTGCTGCGGTATTACACCGGCTTCAGCAGGCCTTTCGCCTCTTCGTACGCCCTGCGGGGAGGGTGTCCTGCAGGGTCCGATTCCTCCCACCCGGGGGCGGGGTCTCCTCGGGGACGGCTGACAAACGAGCGGATGACGGTCCCGGGAAAACGCATGCCTGAGGGGCCGGACAACCCCGTCCGGACCATATTCTGGACGGGTGACCACGATGGTTCTGGACGGTGGGCTCTCCACCCAGCTCAGTGCGCTCGGCGCCGACCTCGGCGACGAGCTCTGGACGGCGCGCCTGCTCCTCGACGACCCCGGCCTGATCCGCCAGGCGCACGCCGCCTACTTCGCGGCCGGCGCCGACGTGGCCACGACCGCCAGCTACCAGGCGTCCGTCCCCGGCTTCGTGCGCCGGGGCCTCGACCGCGGCCAGGCCGAGCGCCTGATCCGCGCCTCGGTGGAGGTGGCCGCGCAGGCCCGCGACGAGGCGGGCCACGGGCTCGTCGCCGCCTCGATCGGCCCCTACGGCGCCTACCTCGCCAACGGCGCCGAATACACCGGCGACTACGGCATCGACGAAGACGCCCTGCTGGCCTGGCACCGCCCCCGCTGGGAGATCCTCGCCTCCTCGGAGGCCGACATGCTCGCCTGCGAGACCATCCCGTCGTTCGCGGAGGCGCGGGCGCTGGCCAGGCTGCTGGCCGAGACGCCGTCGGTCAAGGTGTGGGTGAGCTTCTCCTGCCGCGACGCCGCCCACATCAGCGACGGCACCCCGATCACCGAGGCCGCGGCCCTGTTCGCCGGCAACCCGCAGGTGGTGGCCGTCGGCGCCAACTGCACCGCCCCGCGGCACATCCCCGGCCTCATCGCCGCGCTCCGCGGCGGCCTGCCCATCGTGGTCTACCCGAACTCCGGCGAGACCTGGGACGCCGCCGAACGCCGCTGGCGCGGCCTGGCCG
This sequence comes from Nonomuraea ferruginea, assembly GCF_039540635.1. Lineage (NCBI taxonomy): Bacteria > Bacillati > Actinomycetota > Actinomycetes > Streptosporangiales > Streptosporangiaceae > Nonomuraea > Nonomuraea ferruginea. The sequence continues at coordinate 114,530 of NZ_BAABFD010000008.1, forward strand.
ACCCGATCGAGTACGGTCAGGCGGCCAAGGAGTGGCAGGCGGCGGGGGCCTCGCTGATCGGCGGCTGCTGCCGTACGACTCCAGAGCACATCCGGCAGATCGTCGTCCACCTGCCCTGACAGGCGGGAGCCGGGTCACTCGCCCTTGGCCGCGGCCCTGGCCGCGCGCTCCATCTCGACCCTGGCGCTGGCGGCGTACTTGTCAACGTACTCCTGCCCCGACAGCTCCATCAGGGCGTACATGATCTCGTCCGTCACCGCGCGGAGCACCAGCCGGTCGTCCTCCATGCCGTAGTAGCGGGAGAAGTCGAGCGGCTTGCCGAACCGCACCTCGGGCCGGATGCCGAACTTCGGCAGCGGGCGGCCCGGCGGCATCATCTCGAAGGTGTTGACCATGGCCCACGGGATGACCGGGGCCCGCGACTCCAGCGCCAGCCTGGCCACGCCGGTCTTGCCCTTGTAGAGGCGGCCGTCGGGCGAGCGGGTGCCCTCGGGGTAGATCCCGAGCAGGTGGCCCTCGCGCAGCACGCGAAGACCGGTGCGGAGCGCGGCCTCGCTGGCCTTGCCGCCGGAGCGGTCGATCGGGACGGTGCCGACCCCGCTGAAGAACATGCGGGTGAAGAAGCCTTTGATGCCGCGCCCGGTGAAGTAGTCGGACTTGCCCAGGCTGATGACCTTGCGGCGGAGGTGGAGCGGGCCGAAGAAGTGGTCGGCGAAGGAGAGGTGGTTGCCGGCGAGGATCGCGGGCCCTTCCTTGGGCACGTTGTCGACGCCTTCGGCCCACGGCCGGAAGACGATGTGGAGGATCGGCCCCAAGATGGCCTTGACCACCCAGTAGAACACCCGGCCACCTCTTCCTCACGCGACGGTCGGCAACGCGTAGTCATCTTCCCATCCCTCGGTGGATGCTCCTACACCAGCTCTCGCACAAATGCCCTGGATCGTGCGACGATCGGGCAGTTCCGGGATGAAAAAGCATGGAGGAGCTGTTATGCCGCTCATGCCAGGCGCCGAGCCCTATCACCACCGAGCAGGTCCGATCGGCGTGCTGCTGTGCCACGGCTTCACCGGCACGCCGCAGTCGCTGCGCCCGTGGGCCGAGTATCTGGCCGCGCGCGGGCTCACCGTGTCGCTGCCGCGGCAGCCCGGTCACGGCACCACCTGGCAGGAGATGAACCGCACCCGCTGGGAGGACTGGTACGCCGAGGTGGAGAAGGCGTTCGAGGACCTCCAGGGTCGCTGCGCCGAGGTGTTCACCGCGGGGCTGTCGCTGGGCGGCTGCCTGGCGCTGCGGCTGGCCGAGATGCACGGCGACGGCGTGCGCGGCGTGGTGGTGGTCAACCCGTCGATCACCAACGACGTGTGGCTGATGAAGCTGGCGCCGCTGCTCAAGTGGTTCGTCCCGTCGGTGCCCGGCGTGGCCAACGACGTGAAGAAGCCGGGGGTCACCGAGCTGGGCTACAGCCGCACGCCGGTGAAGGCGGCGGCGTCGCTGCCCGAGCTCTGGTCGCTGGTGCAGGCCGACCTGGACAAGCTGACGCAGCCGGTGCTCGTCTACCACAGCACCGACGACCATGTGGTGAAACCCGCCTCCGTGGCCATCATCCGTGAGAAGGTCCCGCAGGCCACGATCGAGGAGCTGGCCGATAGTTACCATGTTGCGACGCTGGACAACGATGCCGACAGGATCTTTGCCGGGAGCCTCGACTTCATCCGAACCCATGCCTCGGTACCCTTGCAGAGGGACTGATCGCACCCAGGGGGAAGTCGCGATCGCTGTGGAGAGGCCCATCTAGGTGACGCCCCAGAGTGACGAGGACGAGGTCTGGCGGCAGATCGTCGCGTCCTTCAACGACACCGCCGAGCGCGACTCGGCCGATCAGCCCTGGCCGGACAGCGAGAACGTCCCGGTCGAGCCCGGGCGGCGGGTGGTCAGGCCGCCGGAGGAGTTCGCCGAGGACGACGAGCACGGCGCCGACGACGACGATGACGAGAAGCCCCACGAGGACGACGACCACTACGTGCCGCCGCCTCCTCCCCCGCTGCCGAAGCTCGACCTGCCGGCCAAGCTCGCCTGGGTGGCGCTGTTCGGCGGCCCGGCCTACCTCCTGATCGCCGCGATCGCCGACTGGCACATGGAGGGCTGGGCGCTGTTCACCGCGGTGGCGGCGTTCATCGGCGGGTTCGTGGCGCTGGTGGTGCGCATGGGCGACGGCCCCAGCGGCGACTCCGGGTGGGACGACGGCGCCCGTCTCTAGGACTTCTTCGGATCGCGCGGCCCGAAGGACTCCACCACGTCGGTGTAGCGCTCCTGGGCGTCGACGGCGTGGCCGACCGCCCACACCGCCTGGCTGCCCGCCAGGTAGGTGACGGCCTGCAGGCGGACGCTGCTCCTGCCGTCGGCCGCCTTGCCCCGCACGACGTCGCAGGAACGCCTGCCGCAGCGCAGCATGTAGGCCTCGGCGGCGTGGCCGGGGTCGTAGCCGGAGATCCAGTAGTGGCCCTTGCCGTCGCCGGTCACCCCGTAGAGCCGGGCCGCGCCGGTCGGGACGGGCAGGCGCCGCCACTGCTTGCCGTTCCACGTGAGCGCGAGCGGCTCGACCTCGCCGGGGCCGTGGTAGACGCCGCCGACGGCGAGCGCCCGCTTGGCGCTGTCGGTGTGCACGTCGCGCAGGTAGCCGCCGGCGATGGCCGGCGTCTTCACCCGCTTCCACGAGCTGCCGGACCGCTTCATGATCAACGGTCCGGTGCCGGTGTCGCCGACGGCGAAGTCACCGTCGACGGCGTAGAGAGCGCCCTTCTCGCCGGTCTCGCGGACGAGCCAGTCGCCGTCTTCGCGGGTGACGACGAGCGCGTGCTTGCCGCGGCTGCCGACGCCCACGACCCGGTCGGCGCCCGCCTCGACGCCGCCGAGCCAGTCGCCGCTGCGCAGCCCCTGGGGCCTGATCCGGTCGAAGCCGCCGACGTTGCCGTGGGCGATGTAGGGCACCCCGTCGTGGCCGTCGCCGACCGCCCACACCTCGCCCGCCTTGGCCGCCGAGACCGACCGCAGGTTGCCGGCGCCGGTGGCGTCGCGGATGCCGATCTCGCTCCACCGCTCGCCGTTCCAGTGGCGGATGGTGCCGCGGTTCTTCCACACGTCCCAGATCTGCTGCTGGCCGACGGCCCACACGTCGCCGGGCGACAGCGCGAGCACGTCGGAGAGCGACCCATCGACCGGCAGCTGCACGCTCGTGGTCCGCTGCCACGCGTCGTTGGCGGCGGGGCGTGGACGTGGATCGGCATGCGCGGCGGTCGGGAGGCCGGGTACGGCCAGGACGGCCGCCAGGATCATGGTGAGCGCACGCCGCCGAGAGCGACGGGTCATGAGGGAAATGCTACGGGTTGCGCGACGCCGATCACCCTTCACTCTCCAAGTCGGACCTCGGCGACGACGGGCAGATGGTCGGTGGCACCGGCCAGATCGGCGCCGGAGGCGTCCACGCCGCCGCAGGACACTACCCGGATCCCGGGCGCGGCGAACAGCCCGTCGATGCGGTGCAGGGGCCGCCTGGAGCTGAAGGTCAGCCCGTCGCCCCGGGGCGCGGCGGCGTAGCAGTCGGTCAGTTGCCCTGCGAGGTAGCGCCAGGCGGGCTGGTGCGGGCTCTCGTTCACGTCCCCGCCCAGCACGACGGGCGCGCCGTACGGTGCCGCCATCCGGCGCAGGCGGGCCACCGCCTCGGCGGCGTGGTGGAGCCTGGCCCGGCCGTCGAGGTCGAGGTGGACCGAGCCGACGGCCAGGAGCGCCGGGCCCGCCCGCACGACGGCCATGGCCAGCCCGCGCGGCTCCAGGCCGAGGAAGACCCGCAGCAGGCGGCTCTCCGCGTGCACCAGCCGCACCCAGGGGGCGGCCAGCACCGCCACCCCGGCCACGCCCTGGCCCGCCACCAGGCGCAGCCCGCAACGGGCCGCCAGCGCGCGGCAGCGGGCCCGCCAGCCGGCCAGCCGGGGAGCCTCCTGCAGGCAGACCAGGTCGGCGCCCATCGCGCTGATCACGCGGACCAGCGCGGGCACGTCGTCCCGCAGCCCGCGCAGGTTGTACGTGCCGATCCTGAGGGTGGTCAACCGGCTCAGCGCCGGCGGGCCAGGTCGGCCGCGCCCACCAGGCCGGCGGAGGGACCGAGCTCGGCCAGCCGCACCTCGGCCACCGGCCGGTGGCCCCTGCCGGTCAGCCGTTCCTCGAAGGCCTTCCTGGCGCGGTCGACGAACAGGTCGGCCGCCCTGGACACGCCGCCGCCGAGGATGAAGCAGCCGGGGTCGAGCACGGCGGCCAGATCGGCCATGCCCTGGCCGAGCCCGTCGGCGAGGACGGCGAAGGCGGACAGCGAGGCGTCGTCGCCCTGGCGCGCCGCCTCGGTCACCTCCTCGCCGTCGATCTTGCCGCCGGCCAGCCCGAGCAGGATCTCGGCCCGTTCGGGGTGCGCGGCGGCGATCTCCCTGGCCTCGACGACCAGCGCGTTGCCGCTCGCGTACTGCTCCCAGCAGCCGTGCAGGCCGCAGCCGCACAGCCGCCCGCCGGGCACCATCTGCGTGTGGCCCAGCTCGGCGCCCATCCCCCAGCGGCCGCGGTAGAGGGCGCCGTCGAGGACGATGCCGCCGCCGATGCCGGTGCCGATGGTCAGGCAGACGATGTGCGACTGGCCGCGCCCCGCGCCGTACCTGAACTCTCCCCAGGCCATGGCGTTGGCGTCGTTCTCCACCACGACGGGCAGCCCGACCAGGCCGCTGATCCGCTTCTGCAGCGGCTCCTCCCGCCAGGCCAGGTTGGGCGCGAAGCGCACGACCGAGCGGGACTCGTCGACGAACCCGGCCGCGCCGATGCCCACCGCCTCGATCTCCCGCCCGGCGCCCAGCTCGCGGACGCAGGCGGCGACGGTCTCGGCGACCAGATCGGGGTGTTCGGCGTCGGTGGGCCTGAGGGTCTGCTCGACGATCACGCCGTCGTCGTCCACCACGCCCGCTGCCACCTTGGTGCCGCCGATGTCCACACCGATCGTGAGCATGACGCATCCCCTCAGCTAGTCCAGGTCTATGTGTTCCACATTGTCGCGGTCGTCGCGCCCCCTGTCGTCCCGCTGACGCGGCTCGGGGCGGCTGCCGAGCACGTCGAGCGCGCCGCGGAAGGCCGCGAACAGCTCGCCGCCGGCGGCCACGAGGTGGGTGGCGACGTCGGCGGTGCCCTCGGGGGCGCGGCCGGCGCCCGACTCGCGCTGCGCGGCGATGGCCCGGCAGACCGGGCAGGCGCGGCAGATGTACTCGTCGTCGGGCTCGGCGACGGCCTCGCTCCACACGTCCTTCTCGGATCGACCGCCGCCACCGGTGAACGAGTGGAAGACGGACTTCCCGACATGCCGGGTGGCGCGGCCCTGCAAGCTGTCGAAGAGCTTGCGCGCCTCCTCGGCGACGGCGCCGATGGGATCTCTGTCGTTCTCTGTGTTGCGAGTGTTCTCGGTCATGGGACCCTCCCGGTCGGTACGGCGTCCGCCCTCTTCGCTCACGTGCCGTCCCGGCCGTGCGCTTCGTCGGTTTCCGCCTCCGAGGTGAACCGTACCCGGAGCAGGCCGTCGCGGAGCACGGCCCCACTGATCTTCCTTCGCGCCAGCGCCATGGGCAAGGCCAGGATGCGCCGGTACGGGCCCGCGGTGATGATCAGTTCGTCGCCCTTGCGCGCCAGGTCGACCTCGCCCCGTTCGGCCCCGGGCAGGGCCAGGGTGAGCTCGTCGGCCGACAGCCGCAGCGGGGGCTCCACCGAGGGCGGCGCGAACGGGTCGCACTCGCCGTACAGCGCCTCGCCGACGGCCGCGAGCGCGTGCCGGCCGACGGGCTCGGCGGGCAGGTAGGGCACGGTGTGCACGGGCAGCGGCGCGAACGACTCCTCGGCCTCGGCCAGCAGCCGCGACTGGGCGGCCACCCAGCGGGCGCGCCACTCGTCGGCGTCCTCGCCGGGGAAGATCCGGTTGGCGATGACCGCGTCGACGCGGTACCCGTACAGGTTGAGCGAGGTGAGGGTGCGCCTGGCCTCGGCGAGCACCACCGCCTCCGGCGTGAGCACGAGGCGCACCGAGGCGTGGTCGCCGGTGAGCAGCTCGCGCACCTCCAGCAGCCCGCGGTGGAAGCGCTCGCCGGCGCTCATCACCTCCTCGCCCGGCGTGCTGACCCTGGCCACGCCGCGCACCAGCGGGGCGGCCAGCCGCATGAGCCTGCGGCCGACCGGCAGCAGCCGGTTGACGTGCCAGTCGAGCGCCTCGGGCAGGGCGAGCAGGCGCAGCGTCTCGGCGGTGGGCGCGCAGTCGACGACGATGACGTCCCAGCGGCCCTCGCGGGCGTGCTCGCGCAGCTCCAGCAGGGCGATGATCTCCTCGGCGCCGGGCAGGACGGTGATCTCCTCGGAGGTGATCTCGTCGAGGCCCAGCTCGACGAGCACGCCGCGGGCGTACTCCCGCAGCTCTCCCCAGTGGCGTTCGAGCGTGCGCTGGGTGTCGACCTGGTGCAGGTGGAGGCCCGGGGCGATCTCGCCGGGCTCGGCGGCGAGCGCGTCGGCCAGGGAGTGGGCGGTGTCGGTGGAGACGATGAGCGTCTTGAGCCCGCGCCGGGCCGCGAGGGTGGCGGTGGCGGCCGCGGCGGTGGTCTTGCCGACGCCGCCCTTGCCGGTGAAGAGCAGAACGCGCGGAGTCACCTCAACGACCTTCGACACGCTTCTTGAGACCCTTGAGCGCCGTGTCGACGATCACCTTCTCCGCCTTCCGCTTGATCATGCCGATCATGGGGACGGCGAGGCCGACGGCGAGCTCGTACGTCACCTCGACACCCCTGCCCGTGTCAGCCAGGAGGTAACGCCCGTCGAGCTCGGAGACCATCTTGCCGGGCTCGGACACGTGCCAGGTGACGCTCTCGTCGCCGTTCCAGGTGTAGGCGAGGGTGTAGGTGTCGCTGATCACGCCGGCGTCGAGCACGAACCGCACGGTCTCCGGCCTGCCGTCGGGGCCGCTGCTGAGGACCTCGGCGCTCTTGACCTGACCTGCCCATTCGGGGTACGAGGGAAGGTCCGCGATGACCGCCATCACGCGGGCGCGGTCGGCGTCGACGGTGATACTCGAACTGGTGCGATCAGCCATGGGACCAAAGTAGTGCAGAAACCCGCCTCAGCGGCGGAGCGGCCCGGGTCACCACTCGAGGACGTACGGCACGCCCCTGCCCCTGAAGTGGCCGACGTTGACGCACTCGGTGCGGCCGATGCGGGTGCGGCGGTGGAGCGGCTGGTGGACGTGCCCGAACAGGGCGTAACGGGGCTGGGTGCGCCTGATCAGCTCCAGCGTGGCCTCGCTGCCCCGCTCGAAGCGCCGGGCCACCACGTCGTAGAGCAGTTCGGGCACGGCGGGCGGGATGTGGCAGCACAGCACGTCCACCTCTCCGACCGCCTCCACCTTGGCGGCGAACTCCTCGTCGCTGATCTCGTTGGGGGTGCGGTAGTCGGTCTTGAGCCCGCCGCCGACGAAGCCGAAGCGCAGCCCGCCGATCTCCACCGTCTCCCCGTCGAGCACCCGGTGGCCGGGCCTGAGGTAGTCGCCGCCCAGGCGGGGCACGTCCACGTTGCCGTAGGTCAGGTAGGCCGGCGCGGGCATGGCGGTGAACAGCTCGGCGTACTGGGCGCGCACGTGGCGCTCGATGTGGTCGCGGGGGTCGCCGTCGAGGCTCGCCCACAGCTTGGCCGACATCGCCCTGGCCTCGTCGAAGCGCTTGGCGGTGCGCAGGGCGATGAACTCCCCGGCCCGTTCGGCGCCGAACAAATCGGCGAAGATGCCCTGGCCGTGGTCGTCGTAGTCGATGAACAGGATGAGATCACCGAGACAGATCAGCGCGTCGGCGCCGTCTCCCGCGGTCGCCAGTGCGTCGGCCCTGCCGTGTACGTCACTGACCACATGGACCCTCATGCGGGAAATCCTACGAGTTACGCCTGCTAGCGTGATGATTCGTTCCACATAACGCCTGGATGACGAAACCTACCGCTAAGTAACATATCGCGGTAACGTCCGGGTCGACCCGAAGCGTGCACCCGGAGGAGTTGATCCGTGCGCGAGTACAGCGTCCCCGTACTGGTGGATGTCCCCGCCTCTGCCTCGCTGGCCGACACCGTGTTCCAACGCGGCCGGGACGAGCCCGACCGGGTGATCATGGCACGCAAGACCGGCGACGGCTGGCCCGAGGTCACCGCGGGAGAGTTCCGCGACCAGGTGGCCGCGCTGGCCAAGGGGCTCACCGCGGCGGGCGTCGGGCACGGCGACCGGGTGGCGCTGATGTCGCGCACCCGCTACGAGTGGACGCTCGTCGACTACGCGCTCTGGACGATCGGCGCGGTCACCGTGCCGATCTACGAGACCTCCTCGGCCGAACAGGTCAGGTGGATCATCTCCGACAGCGGGGCCAAGGCCGCCTTCACCGAGCTCGACACGCACGAGCGCACGGTGCGCGAGGCGGCGCCCGGGCTGAAGGACGTCTGGCGGGTGGAGGCCGCGCTGGACGGCTCGCTCGCCCCCGGCGACGTGGACGACGCCGCCCTGGAGGAGCTCAGGTCCCGGGTGAGCGGGTCCGACCTGGCGACGATCGTCTACACCTCCGGCACCACGGGCAGGCCCAAGGGCTGCCTCATCACCCACGACAACCTGCTGTTCACCGCGCTGAACGTGCTGCGCGGGCCGCTGCGGCCGCTGTTCACCGGCGCTCCCGCCGCGCTGCTGTTCCTGCCGCTGGCGCACATCTTCGCGCGGATGATCCAGGTCGTGCTGCTGGAGGCGGGCGCGGTCATGGCGCACACCCCCAACATGAAGAACGTCGCGCCCGACCTCCAGGAGTTCCGGCCGACGTTCCTGCTGGGCGTGCCGCGCGTGTTCGAGAAGGTCTACAACGCCGCCGAGCAGAAGGCCATCGCGGGCGGCAAGGGCAAGATCTTCGCCCGCGCCGTCGACGTGGCGGTCGCCTGGAGCAAGGCCCGCGCCGGCGGTGGCGCCGGGCTCGGGCTGCGGCTCCAGCACGCCGTGTTCGACAAGCTGGTGTACGCCAAGCTCCGCGAGGCCACGGGCGGCCGGCTGTCGGCGGCGGTGTCGGGCGGGTCGGCGCTGGGCGACCGGCTGGGCCACTTCTTCCGCGGCGTCGGCATCGAGGTGTTCGAGGGCTACGGCCTGACCGAGACGTCCGCCCCGTGCTCGGTCAACCTGCCGGGCGGCAACAAGATCGGCACCGTGGGCCGGCCGCTGCCGGGCGTCACCCTGCGCGTCGCCGACGACGGCGAGATCCTGGCCAGGGGACGCAACGTCTTCACCGGCTACTGGAACGACGACCGGGCCACAGGCGAGGTCCTCGACGCCGAGGGCTGGTTCCACACCGGCGACGTGGGCGAGCTGGACGACGACGGCTACCTGCGCATCACCGGGCGAAAGAAGGAGATCCTGGTGACGGCCGCGGGCAAGAACGTCGCCCCCGGCCCGCTGGAGGACGCGCTGCGCGCGCACCCGCTCGTCTCCCAGGCGATGGTGATCGGCGACGGGCGGCCGTTCGTCAGCGCGCTCGTCACCCTCGATCCCGAGGCGCTGGAGCCGTACGCCCCGGCCACAGCCGCGGAGCTGCGCACCGACCCGCGCGTGCTGGCCGAGGTGCAGGGCGCGGTCGACCGGGCCAACAGCATGGTGTCCAAGGCCGAGCAGATCAAGAAGTTCACCGTGCTGGCCGCGGACATCACCGAGGAGAGCGGTCACCTGACCCCGACGCTCAAGGTCAAGCGGGGTGTCGTGATGCGCGACTTCGAGGCCGACATCGAGGCGCTGTACGCCACGAAGGGCTGATCAGGCCCCCAACCGCCACTCCCGCAACTCACGATCACCCGGAAGGCCGCCAGGACGCCCTGGCGGCCTTTTGGCATATGTCCGTTGACAGTTTGAAAAGTTGGCTTTTCGATGAAGGGTGATCGAACTCGGGGGAATCTGAGGGTCCGGCCAAGGAGGAACCACCATGGACCACCGTCCGCCGATCTCCCGCCGCAATCTGCTGCTCGGCACGGCCGCCGCCTTCGGCGTGCCCGCCGTGCTGGCAGGATGCGGCGGCTCCGAACAGCCGAGCCCCGGCAGCACCTCCGGCAACCTCGGCGCAGTCACCCTGGGATCCAACGCCTCCGACGAGGTGCCGAAGAAGTCGCTCGCCACCGTGATCGAGAAGTTCACCCAGGCGAGCGTGCGGATCAACACCGTCGACCACAACACCTTCCAGGAGAACATCAACCGCTACCTCAGGGGCACGCCCGACGACGTGTTCACCTGGTTCGCCGGCTACCGGATGCAGTTCTTCGCCGAGCAGGGCCTGGCCACCGACATCTCGGACGTGTGGCAGGAGATCGGCGGCGACTACACGCAGGCGTTCAAGGACGCCTCCACCGGCGTCGACGGCAAGCAGTACTTCATCCCGTTCACCTACTACCCGTGGGCGGTCTTCTACCGCAAGAGCGTGTGGGAGGAGAAGGGCTACGAGCCGCCCAAGACGCTCGACGAGCTGACCGCGCTGGCCAAGAAGATGCAGGGCGACGACCTCGTCCCGATCGCGTTCGCCGACAAGGACGGCTGGCCCGCCATGGGCACGTTCGACATCATCAACATGCGGATGAACGGCTACGACTTCCACATCTCGCTCATGGCGGGCAAGGAGTCGTGGACGGACCCGCGGGTCAAGCAGGTGTTCGACACCTGGCGCGGGCTGATGGAGTATCACCAGCCGGCGTCGCTGGGCCGCACCTGGCAGGAGGCCGCGCAGTCGCTGGTGCAGAAGAAGAGCGGCATGTACCTGCTCGGCATGTTCGTGGCCCAGCAGTTCCCCGAGGAGGACCTGGCCGACCTGGACTTCTTCACCTTCCCTGAGATCAACCCCACCCACGGCACCGACTCCATCGACGCCCCCATCGACGGCTACATGGTCTCCGCCAAGGCCAAGAACGTCGACGGGGCCAAGGCGCTCGTCAAGCACCTCGCCCAGGCGTCGTCGCAGGACATCGCCACCGAGCTGGACCCCGGCACCCTCGCGGCCAGCTCCAAGGCCGACACCAGCGGCTACAGCGCGCTGCAGAAGCGCGGCGCCGAACTGGTGTCGCAGGCCTCGCACATCGCCCAGTTCCTCGACCGTGACACGCGGCCGGACTTCGCCTCCACGGTGATGATCCCGTCGCTGCAGTCGTTCGTCGACAAGCCCGCCGAGATCGACTCCTTACTCACGAGCATCGAACAGCAGAAGGCCAACATCTTCCGCTGATGACCGTCAAGACCCGTCGCTACTCCGCCCGTGACGTGACCGTGCTGGTCATCGGGGTGGGGGTGGCCGTCATCGTCAACGTGGGCCTCATCTGGGGGCCCACGCTGGCCTCCGTCGCCCTGTCCGCCACCGACTGGAACGGCTTCGGGCCGATCGAGTGGATCGGCGGGCGGAACTACTCCGACCTGGCCGGCGAGTATCCGCCGTTCTGGTCTGCCGTCCGCAACAACATCCTCTGGCTGGTCTTCCTCGGGCTGGTCGCGACCCCGTTCGGGCTGTTCTGCGCGGTGCTGCTGGACCGGCGGCTGCGCGGCTCGCGCTTCTACCAGAGCGCCCTGTACATGCCGGTCGTGCTGTCGCTGGCGGTGGTCGGGTTCATCGCCCAGCTCGTCTACTCGCACGACTACGGCGTGCTGAACGCCGTCACCGGGCTGTCGGCCGACTGGCTCGGCGACCGGTCGATCAACATCTGGGTGGTCATGGTGGCGGCGGCCTGGCGGCACGTCGGTTACGTCATGATCATCTATCTGGCCGGGCTGAAGGCGGTGGACCCGGCGCTCAAGGAGGCCGCCGCCATCGACGGGGCCAACGAGAGGCAGGCGTTCTTCCGGGTGGTGTTCCCGACGCTGCGGCCGGTCAACGTGATCGTGCTGGTGATCACGGTGATCGAGGCGCTGCGCGCGTTCGACATCGTCTACGCCATCAACAAGGGCAGGAACGGGCTCGAACTGCTGTCGGTGCTGGTCACCGAGAACATCGTGGGCGAGGCCAGCCGGATCGGGTTCGGCTCGGCCATCGCGGTGATCCTGCTGGTGATCTCGCTCGGGTTCATCGTCACCTACCTGTCGCAGCTGTTCAGGGAGGAACGATGACGCTGACCGCGCCCGTCGGCACCAGCCCGGAACGCGAGGCGGCGGCGCCGCCGCGGCGCGGGGCCCGGCCGCTGCGCTGGCTGCTGCACGCCTTCCTGGCGGTGGTGGCCCTGGGCTGGCTGATGCCGCTCCTGCTGGCCGTGTACGCGTCGCTGCGCCCGTACGACGAGACCGCCCGCCTGGGCTACTTCTCGCTGCCCGAGCAGCTCACGCTCGACTACTACGGGCAGGCGTGGAGCCAGGCCGAGCTGCCCCGCTACTACCTGAACACGCTGATCATCGTGATCCCGGCGCTGGTGCTGACGCTGTTCCTGGCCTCGTTCGTGGCGTTCGCCATCGCGCGGGCGCGCATCCCCGGCCGCAAGACGCTGCTCATCGTGTTCACCGCGGGCAACCTGCTGCCGCCACAGGTCCTCATCACCCCGCTGTACTCGCTCTACACGCTGATCCCGCTGCCCGCGTGGCTGTCGGACTCGCAGTCCCTGTACGACTCGTACCTGGGGCTGATCCTGATCCACGTGGCGTTCCAGTTCGGGTTCTGCGTGTTCGTCATCGCGAACTTCATGCGCACGATCCCCGAGGAGATCTCCGAGGCGGCGCTGGTCGACGGGGCGAGCCTGTGGCGCCGCTACTGGACGCTGACGCTGCCGCTGTGCAGGCCCGTGCTGGCGGCGCTGGGCACGCTGCAGTTCACCTGGATGTACAACGACTTCCTGTGGGCGCTGGTGCTCATGGTGTCGGGCGACAAGCTGCCCGTCACCTCGGCGCTGAACAACCTGCGCGGCCAGTTCTTCACCGACTACAACCTGCTGGCCGCCGGATCGGTGCTGGTGGCGCTGCCGACGCTGATCGTGTTCCAGCTGCTGCACAAGCATTTCGTGGCCGGGCTGACGCTCGGCTCGACGAAGGGATGAATCAGAGCAGGGCGTGGAAGCGGGCGGCGACCCGGTCCCAGGACCACTCGCCGACGACCCAGTCGCGGCCGGTCTCGCCCATCTTCCGCGCCTGCTCGGGACGGGTCAGCAGCTCGACGACGGCGCGGGCCGCGGGGGCCGGGTCCGCGCCGTCGACGACCAGGCCGGTCTCGCCGTCGCGTACGGCCTCGGGCGCGCCGCCCGAGCGGCCGGCCACGACCGGCAGGCCGGTCGCGGCCGCCTCCAGGAACACGATGCCGAGCCCCTCCACGTCGATCCCGCCCCATCGGGTACGGCACGGCATGGCGAAGACGTCGGCGGCGGCGTAGTAGCCGGGCAGGTCGGCGGCCGGGACGGTGCCGGTGAAGACGATCGACGGGTGCCCGCCGGCCAGCTTCTCCAGCGCGCGCCGGTGCGGCCCGCCGCCGACCAGGAGCAGCACGGCGTCCGGCACCGCGCCGAGCACCTCCGGCCAGGCCCTGATGAGCCGGTCCTGGCCCTTGCGCGGCACCAGCCTGGACACGCACGCCACCACCGGCCTGCCCGCCAGCCCCAGCTCCGCCTTGGCCGCCCCCGGGTGGAACAGGCCGGTGTCGACGCCGGGCGCGAGCCGTACCAGCTTGTCCTGCGGGATGGCGCGGGCCAGCCGCGCGCGCGTGTACTCGCCCAGGTAGGTGACCACGTCGGCGTGCGCGCCGATGCGGCGCAGCACCGCGCGGAAACCGGGCGCGCTCGCCCACGACGCCTCGTGGCCGTGGGTGAGCATCACCACGCGCCGCGCGCCCGCCGCGCGCAGGCGCGGCGCGAGCAGGCCGAGCGGCGCCGCCGCGCCGAACACGACGGTGTCCGCGCCGTGCCCGGCCACCAGCTCGGCCGCCGTACGGGCGACGGACGGGACGGGCAGCATGAGCCGCCCGGGGTGACGGACGACGGGGTACGGCTCACGGCGGTCGAACTCGGCGCACCCGCGCCAGGCGGGGGCGTAGACGACCGCGCCCGGGGTGCGCTGGGCCAGGCCGTGCACGAACGACTGGATGCCGCCCGGGCGGGGCGGGAAGTCGTTGGTGACGAAGACGACTCGGGTCACGGGCCGGGGACGCCGTTCAGCTTCGCCCAGGAGCGGGCCATCGCGATCCGTTCCGGTGCCGTGGGATGGGAGGCATAGAGCACATATTCCACTGCATCGGGCGACAAGTCGGAAATATTGGCTGTTGCCAGGCGTTTTTGCATCGCGGCGAACGTGACCGGATCCCGCGTCAAATTGAGGGCGTGGGCGTCGGCCCTGGCCTCGATGTGGCGGCTGACGAAGTTCTGCGCGGGGCCTGACAGGAACGTCGCCAGCGTCATCAACCCCAGGATCGCGCCCGCCGCGCGCCAGTCGGCGATCGACGTGACCCCGGCGCGCCGGCGCACCGGCCCGAAGACCAGGAACAGCAGGATCGCGCCGAGCGCCGCGCCCAGCGCGCCGACGAGCGTGCCGTAGAGCACGTCGTTCTCCCCCGCGTGGCCCAGCTCGTGCGCCACCACCAGCTCGACCTCGGGCTGCGGGGCCTTGAGCAGGTTGTCGTAGACCACGATGCGTCGGGTGGCGCCGAACCCGGACACGTAGGCGTTCAGCGCGGTGGTGCGGCGGGAGGCGTCGGCCACCAGCACGTCCTCCACCGGCACCCCGTCGCGCTCGGCCATCGCCAGCAGGTTCGTCCGCAGCGGGCCTTCGGGCATGGACCTGAAATCGTTGAACACCGGCTCGAACACCACCGGGTAGACGAAGGAGGCCGCCACGGTGAGCGCGAACGCCCCCGCCGCGGCGGGGATCCACCAGCGCCTGAACCGCCGGGCCAGCGCCACCACCGCCACGACCATCACGCCCAGCAGGGCCGTGTTGATGGCGATGCTCTTGAGCCGGTCGCCCGTCCAGGACGCCCAATCCTGCGTGGAGAGGCCGTAGTCGCGCAGCACGGTCTCGAACCAGACGCCGAGCGGCCAGCGCAGCGCCTCCTCGACGACCGTGAGGACGAGCACCCCCAGCAGGACCCGCACCCACCACGGCCCGCGCAGCACCCCGAGGATTCTGGCGCCCAGCGGGGTGGCGACGAGCAGGCCCGCGAACACCAGGGTCAGGCCGAGCGACAGATAACCGGGCACGCTAGTGGCCGCGTCGAACGCCTGCGCGCGGGCGATCTGCCCGGCGGTGAAGTCCGCGGCCGGGTCGGCGGCCACCTCCGGCGCCCCCGGCAGCGCCTGCCACGGCGTCGTCAGCCCCACCACCACGAGGATCCCGGCCCCCAGCACGACCCCGGCCACCCCAGCCTGCCGCCGCCCCTTCCGACCCGCCCCACCGTGCGCAGGGTCTTGAGGTCCCGGCCGCCCCTCCCGCCCGAGGTCTTGAGGTCCCGGTTCACCGCCCGGCCGCTCCTCCCGCCCGGGGTCTTGAGACCCCGGTCGGCCGTCCGCCGGGAGCGCCTGCCCGTCATCCGGGCGCGGGCCGTTCTCGTGGGCGGATTCGCCGGACGCCGGCCGTGGCGGCCCGCCGGATCGGGTCCCGGCCTGGTCGCCCGCGGCGCCGTTCCTGTCGTGGCCGTCGTCCACTTCGCGTCCTCTCACCCCAGCTGGTCCCGCACGTACGCGCGCCACCCCCGGGTCAGGCCGCCGAGCGTGAGCCCCCGCGCGGCGAGTGCCCGGTCGGTGCCGACACTCTGGGCATCACGGTAGAGCCTCACCAGAGTCCCCTCGCCCGCGCTCTCGACCAGGAACCGACACGCCAGCCACGCCTCCTGGTACGCCCGCGCCAGCGCGTCCCCCCGTGAGCCGAAGTCACCGGCCCCGGGCAGCTCGTCCGGCAGCCGCCCCGCCCGCACCTCGGCCGCCAGTTCGGCCGCCGCCACGGTGACCGCCAGCCCCGCGTCCCGATAGGCCACGTAGTCGGCGAATCCCTCGTACAGCCAGCCGGGCAGCCCGTCGGTGCCCGCGGCGACGTGCGTGAGCTCATGGGCGAGGACCACGTCCCTGCCGGTCGGGTTGAGCCGCGCGAAACCCTCGGGCACCACGATCACCCGCCGCCCGTCGGCCACCGCCGCCAGCCCGCGCACGTCGGCGACGCCGGCCAGCCGCGCGGCCTGCTCCCCTGAGGCGGGCACCAGCACCAGCGGGCGCACGGGCCGGCCCAGCACGCCCGACACCCGTCGCCCCGCCGCGTCGGCCCGCCGCGCCAGATCGGCCAGCAGCCCGGGATCGGCCCGCTGCCCGGCGACCAGCGCCCGCTCGCCGCGCGCGACGCCCAGCTCGCCCCGCCACAGCTCCCGCACCCCGGCCAGCTCATCAGGCACCCCGGCGGACCACGACTCCGGCGCCGCCCCGCCGGCCGCGGCCACGGCGAGGACCAGCCCCGCCACCACCGCTCGACGGCCCACGATCCCGGACATGCTGTCCGATGCTAGCGGCGGGACGCCCGTCCCACGCATCACGAAGGCCCCGCCCCCAGTCAGGGGCGGGGCCTTCGCGATCGGTCACAGACCGGGGCGTACCGCGCCGGCGAACGACGACTTGCGCCATCCGTTCAGCTTCTCGACGCGCACCGTCTTGCCCGAGCTCGGCGAGTGCACCATCTTGCCCTTGCCGATGTACATGCCCACGTGGCCGAGCCCGCGGAAGAACATCAGGTCACCCGGCTTCAGGTTCTTGTAGGAGACCTTCTTCCTGATGCCCGCGAACTGGCTGTTCGTCACGCGCGGGATCTTGACCCCGGCCTTCCGCCAGGCGAACTGGACGAGACCAGAGCAGTCGAAGGCGTGCGGCCCGGTGGCTCCGTAGCGGTACGGGTCACCGATCTGCTTCTTGGCCACCGCGACGGCCTTGTGGGCCTTCACCTTCTGCCGGGCCGCCTTCGCCTGCTTCTTGGACATGACCTTCTTCGAAGTCGCCTTCTTGGAAGCAGTGGTCTTGACGGCCTCGACCGTCGTCACCGAAGCTCCGGCCGGGGCGATCACCGTGTCCGCCTGCGCCGCCGGGACATGGAGGGCCAGCCCTCCGGCCGTCACGGTCATGCTGAGCGCCACGCCGCTGACGGCAAGGCGAGACAGACGGGGGTTCTTAGGGGAGGTAGACAGGATTGCTCCTTGAGTCTTCCACGAACGCCTACCGGGTTAGCTGACGGATTCGGGCCTGGAAGTCGCCCTACGGCGCGTCGCCGCGCCGATTCACCCCTGATCCCGCCCTGAAATGACGGGATCTATGGTTCCCCGGCTCCGTGCCTCCTGGCTGCACGGATTCGGCAGGCCACCACCCGGGTGAAGGTTCCCGGAGATGCGGCGGTGACCGGCGGATTCTTGTTCGTCCACGTCGCGGCGCCGGCGGCGCGGCGGCGATGGCCGGCGGCGGGCATGGAGTGTCCGCCGCGACGCCAGAACCTACGCCTGAAGTCATGGGCTGGCAAAGGCACGGTAAGCACATGACGATCTGACAAGCCCGCTGTCAGACCCGCGGATCCCTGCTGGCAAGCCAGTCCCGTTACCCAGATGTGACCATACTCACACTTGCCGCCCTGACGATGTGTCAGAGCCCTTCTGTCACATCAGTCACAGACGTTTCAGCGGCTCACGGGCGTACCGCGCCGACGAGCCGGCGCCCGTACGCGGAGAGCGGGACGACCTTGACCACGTCACCGGTCTGCGGCGCGTGCACGATCTTGCCGTTTCCCGCATAGATGCTCACGTGGCCCAGCCCCTCGCTGAAGATGAGGTCACCGGGCTCCAGGGCGTCCAGCGACACCCTCCGGCTCGCGCCCCAGGCCCACTGCTGCCACGTCGTACGCGGCAGGGAGACGCCGGCCGCGCGCCACGAGGCCTGCGTCAGGCCGGAGCAGTCCCAGCCGCCGGGGCCGGTGCCGCCGAACTGGTAGGGCTTGCCGATCTGCGCGTAGGCGAAGTTGAGCACCGCCGCCGCGCTCCCCGAGGCGGGGCCGGTGTACTTGACGCCGGTGCTGTTCGGGTCGCCGACGCGGTAGGCCCCGAGGCGGTCGAGCAGCTTCTTCTGCTGGGCGATCAGCTTCTCGATCTCGGAGCGCTCCTTCTTGATCTTGTCGCGCTCCTCGTCGGCCTCGCCCAGAGCCCCCTGGGCCTTGTCACGCTCGATCTTGAGCCCGCGGTTCTCCCGGTCGAAGGCGGCCAGCCTGCCGGCGCGATCGGCGGTCAGCCGCTCCGTCAGCGCCATCTGGTAGAGCAGGTCACCCGGGTTCTCGGCGGTCACCATGGTCGGCATCGAGGTCAGGTCGCGGCCCATCTTGTAGCCGTCGACGGCCATCGTGACGACCTGCTGGCGCAGCTCGGCGACGGTGGCGAGCTTGCGCTTGTAGCCGGCGTTGAGCTTGTCGTAGCGCTTCTTGGCGGCCTTGTAGTTCTCCGTCGCCGTGTTGTAGCGATCGACGACCTTGTCGGCCTTGTCGTTGAGCTTCTCGAGCTTGGCCTTGGCCTGACTGATCGTCGGTTGCGGGTCGGCGGCCACTCCTCCCGTGGGGAGAGTGATCAGCCCGATCACGAGACCCGCGGCCAGTGGCGCCCGGCCCAACCTCACAGCTCGCCTCCCAGGGGGAATACATCTGGGGCGAAATAGTACAGAAGTGGAAGGTGAGGTCTCACCCAAACACTGATTTGTAATCTAGGCGCGGCCGAGCCTGCGCAGCAGCAAAGCAGACGGAACGGGTCTGGCTCCCATGCGCCGGACGGATTCGGCCACCTCGCGGTCGGAGGAGACCACGGCCATGGCGCGGCCCGGCGGCTCGGCGCGTACCAGCTGGCGGATCAGGTCGTCGGCGATCTCCCCCGGCGCGCTGAACAGCACCCGCACCCCGCGCGGCGCGACGACCTGCACCGGCGCGTTCAGCTCCGCGCCGTCGAACACCACGGTCACCTCGACCCTGGTCTGCGCGACCAGGCCGCCGAGCCCGGTCATCAGCCGGTTGCGCTGGTCGGCCAGCGTGAGAGTGCCGTAACCGGTCTTGGTCACGTTGTAGCCGTCTATGATCAGATGGACCTGCGGCAGGGCGAGGAGCTGGTCGAGCAGCTGCGGATCGTCGTCGGCCAGCGCGCGGGCCGGCACCCCCCGCACGCCCGGCGTCTCCCCGGCGACGGCGGCCACCGAGTCGGCGGGCCTGGAGATGGTGGTGGGCAGCGCCAGCTCCCTGCGCAGCCCGGCGGAGGCGTCCTGCAGCGCGTCGAGCAGCACCCTGATGCGGGCGTCCTCGATGCTGCGCCCCTCGCGGGCGGCCCTGCGCGAGGCTTCGAGCTGTTTCTCCACGTCGGCCAGGCGCTCGCGCAGCCGGCGCAGCTCGGTCTCGCCGGCGCTGCCGGCGGCCGTGGCCGCGGCCCTGGCGTCCTGGGCGGTCTGTTCCATCGCCTCGGCCCGCTGCACGGCCGCCTTCGCCCGCTCACGGGCGTCGTGGAGCTTGCGGCGCAGGTCGGAGTTCTCCCCCCGGGCGGCCTTGAGCTGCTCGCGCAGCCGGTCGACCTCCTCCTTGGCCGCCGACTTCTGCGCGGCGAGCTGCTCGCGCAGCCGGGACACGACCTCCTCGCGCTCCGCGCCCTCGGCGGCGGCGGCGTTCCTCTCCAGGTCGGTCCTGGCGGCCTCGATCATCTCCTCCCACCCCGGCGGGCGGGTGAGGTAGGCGGCCGCGGCGACGAGCACGGGATCGGCGGCGGGCGGGACGTTGCCCTCGGCCAGCGACGAGACGAGCTCCGGCCACCCGGCGGTCACGTGCTCCGCGACGGCCACGCGGAAGTCCTTGTCGTTCTCCAGCTGGGCGGCGATGGGCGCGCCGCCCAGGCGGGCACGCTTGCGCGGATCGAACTTGGCGATGCCGCGCAGCGGCGGCGGGACGGCGGCGGCGGGCATCGAGCCGAGAACCTGGGCGGCCAGGTCGACGACGTTGAGTCGCACCTGCTCGGGAAGCGGGCGAGACAGGCCTTCACCCGCTGAGCTCATCCCACTGTCCCTTCATGACATGCTCTTTCAGACAAGGGTACGGCTGCCGGGTACCTGTCCGTAACGGGCATCCTTTTCCGGGTAAGCGCTCGGTCCCGCGGCCGTTTCCACCCCCTGCCCCATCGCCGACCTGCGAGGCGTCGCCTCGCGAACTCGGGCGCGTCCTCTCGCGCCGTCCGGACGAGGCGAGCGGTTCCGACGGTGCGTGTGTGGCCCGTACCTGCGTGGAGTCACTCCCGTACGGGACCGGCCCACAAGGGAAAGGGCGGGCAAAACCTGGAACTCCAGGACGTGCGTCAGAGACTGGCGTCGTAGACCAGCAGGGCCACCTGCACCCTGTTGTTCAGTTCGAGCTTCGTCAGGATGCGCGAGACGTGCGCCTTGACCGTGGGCACGCTCATGAACAGCTCGCGCCCGATCTCCGCGTTGGACCTGCCCCGCCCCACGGCCAGCGCCACCTCCCGCTCGCGTTCGCTGAGCCGGCCGATCAGGGCCCTGGCCCGGTCCGTGCGGCCACCGGAGCCGCCGTTGGAGACGTGGGCGATGAGCTGCCGGGTCACGGCGGGCGACAGGATCGGCTCCCCCGCCGCCACCTTCCTGATGGCGGCCACCAGCTCGACGGGCGGGATGTCCTTGAGCAGGAACCCGGCCGCGCCCGCGCGCAACGCCCGCAGCACCTGCGCGTCGGCGTGGAACGTGGTCAGCACGAGGACCTCGGGCGGCGACTGGGCGGCCCGCAGCGCCTCGGTCGCGGTCAGCCCGTCGACGTCCGGCATCCGGATGTCCATCAGCACCACGTCCGGCCGGTGCCGGGCGACCATCGCCGGCACCTCGGCGCCGTCGCCCGCCTCACCGACGATCGCGATGTCGCCGGCGCCGCCGAGGATCATCGACAGCCCCGCCCGGACGAGCGCGTCGTCGTCGACGATCAGCACCCTGACCGGCCGCGCCCCTGGCGTCGTCATCCGTCCTCCCACCAGCCCTTCACCAGCACCTTCCCCACCCCTCGCCGTCATGTCTGCGCCGGCCAGGGTAGCCAGGCGCGGACCACGTACTCACCCTCGGGGGTCGGGCCGTGCTCCAGCCGCCCGCCCGCCAGCGCGGCGCGCTCCGTCAGGCCGATGAGCCCGGCCCCGGCGCCGGGGATCTGGACGCCGGGGATGCGGGGGCCGTGGCGCGCGGGCAGCCAGTTGCGCACCTCGGCCGACACCCCCTCACCCGGCCCACCGGTCACGGTCACGGTGACCGGTGCGCCCGCCGCGTGTTTGCGCGCGTTGGTGAGCGCCTCCTGGACGATGCGGTAGAGGTTGCGCCCCGGCTTCTCCGGCACCTCGCCGGCCTTGAGTCGCAGGCTCACGTCCATGCCCGCCTGCTCGCACTCCGCCACCAGCGCGGGCAGGTCGGCGAGCGTGGGCTGGGGCCGGTCGGGGACCTCCGCGTCCGCGTCGTGGTGACGCAGCACGCCGATCACCTCACGCAGGTCCTGCAGCGCGAGATGGGCGCTGGCCCTGATGGCCCCGGCGGCCCTGGCGACCTCGTCGGGAGGCGCGCCGGGCCGGAACTCCAGCGCGCCCGCGTGCAGGCTGAGCATGGACAGCCGGTGCGCGAGCACGTCGTGCATCTCCCTGGCGATCCGCTCCCGCTCCAGCCGCTTGGCCTCCTCGGCGGCTCCGTCGGCCCGCTGCCTGAGCGACCAGATGAGCTGGCGCCTGGCCCGGACGACGATGCCCCAGGCGAAGGTGGTCAGCACGATCGCGAGGGCGAGGATCGCGTACGTCGGCCCGCCGAGATCCACGTCCGGGCGGAGGAAGTAGAACGGCACGATCACGAGCAGCCCGAGCCCGGCGATCGTGCCGGAGATCTTGAACGGCCGGTGCACCGCCACCGTGAACAGCGCCACCACCGACGCCCCGCCGACCATCTCGAAGTAGCCCGAGGCCACGGTGGTGACCAGCGCGAGGCCGACCGGCCAGCGGCGGCGCAGCCACACCGACAGGCAGGAGATCACTCCCACAACCTGTTCAGCGGCCACCAGCGGCGTCGGCCCGTCGATCTCCAGCGCGGTCATCAGAGTGAGCCCGCAGGCCAGCAGGAACATGGAGATGTCGACGATCCAGTCGCGGGTGGAGCGCCGCACCGGCCCGCCCGCGCCGCCGTCGCCGAGCAGCACGGACGGGAGCACCCATCGGTACTCCTGGTGCGGCTCGCTCGTCGGGGTCACGTCTCACGAGGTTAGGCGCTACCGATGGCGATCGAACAGCGACCAAAGTCGATGGCGCGCGAGCCCTCGGGCCGACGCGCGGGTCCGCGGGGCTCGGCCACCCTTGACGGCCATGGACGTGGTTGTCGATGCGCGCGAGACCGCGCTGCGCCCGCCCCGCGACCAGGCGGATCCCCGGGCGGTGTCCTGGTGGACGGTGCAGTGGCTGCTGTTCATGCTGCCGATCGGCGGGAGCGCGGTCGCGGCGTTCTGGTTCCTGACCGACCGGCCGTTGTGGCTGGGCGTGGCGGCGACGGCCTCCGCGGTGGGATGCCTGGCGGTGGCTCTGGTGGCACCGCACGCGTACTACCGGGTCCAGCGCTGGGAGGTCACCGGCGAGGCGGTCTACACGCGCAGGGGCTGGCTGACCCACACCTGGCGGGTGGCGCCGATGTCGCGCGTCCAGACGGTCGACACCGCGCGGGGGCCGGTGCAGCGGCTGTTCGGGCTGGCGGACGTCACGGTGACCACGGCCTCGGCGGCGGGCGCCGTCAGGATCGAGGGCCTCGACGAGGCCGTGGCCGCCTCGTTGGCCGCCCGCCTGACAGCCGTCACCCAGTCCACCCCGGGCGACGCCACATGACTCCCGGGCCCGCGCGCACGGAGGGATGTGACATGGGCGAGACCGTCGTGCCCGAGCCGGAGGAGGAGTGGCAGGAGTGGCAGGAGCTGCCTCGCGGCAACCTGCGGGCGGCCGCTGTCAAGTCCCTGGCCGTCGCGGTGCCCGCGGTGACGGTGCCGGCGCGCGTGCTGGCAGGGCTGGACTGGCCACCGGGCGCGGTCGTCGCGGCCTGCGCCGGGGACCTGGTGGGCGGGGCCGTTCTGGCCGGTGCTCGGGGCGGCGGTGGTGGCCGCGGCGCCGGTCGCGCTCTGGCTGGCGGCCGACGCCTACCGGGCGCGGCTCGCGGCGAGGTTCTGGAGCTGGCGGCGCGTGCGGCCCCCGGCCTGCTGGAACCGTTCCTGATCCGGCGCCCGGGGCCACGGTCACAAGATCACAAGTAGGTCACGGCTCAGGGGGTGGGACGGAGACGGCGGTGAGCCGCGCGGCTCCCCCACTCCTGCCCGCCCAGGCCCCTGTGCTGGGCGGCTCTGCTCGCGCGGCTCACGTGTCGCCTGCCGGCACCACGGTATGCGGCGTGCTTGCAGCGGACTTGCGAGGTCGTTGACGGTTGACGTCAAGCCGCCCCCCGGAGGATGATCCGCGCGTGGTGCCCCCACCTGCCATCTCCTGTCGCGCGCTCTCCTGCGTCGTCGCGGGCAGGAAACTCATCGACGACCTCACACTCGAACTGGACGAGGGCGAGCGGGTCGCGCTCATGGGCCCGTCCGGCTCGGGCAAGACGACGCTGCTGACGACGCTGGCCGGGCTGGTCCCGCCCGCCGAGGGGCGCGTCCTGGTGGGCGGCGTGCCGCTCGACGAGCAGCCGGAGCTGCGGGCCGGCCTGGCCCTCGTCTTCCAGTCGTACGGTCTGCTGAGCCTGCTGACGGCGGCGGAGAACGTGGAGGTGGCGCTGCGCGCGGCGGGCCGGCCGCCGCGTGAGGCGATGCGGCTGGCGGCGGCGGCGCTGGAGCGGCTGCGGGTGGCCAGGTTCGCCGATCACCTGGTGGAGGAGCTGTCCGGCGGGCAGCAGCAGCGGGTGGCCGTGGCCAGGGCGCTGGCGCTGCGCCCCAAGGTGCTGCTGGCCGACGAGCCGACCGCCGAGCAGGACGCGGTCCACCGCGAGGTGGTGCTGGACGAGCTGCTCGCCGTCGGCGCGGACGGCACCACGCTGGTGATCGCCACCCACGACCCGGAGGTGGCCGAACGCTGCGACCGGGTCGTCGAGCTGCGCGCGGCGGTCCACCGATGAGTATGGTGCGCTGCGACGGGATCGTGCAGATCTACCGGGCGCAGGACGTCGAGGTGGTGGCGCTGCGCGACGTCGACCTGGTGATCGACCCCGGCGAGACGGTGGCGCTGCTGGGCCCCTCGGGCGCGGGCAAGTCGACGCTGTTGTGGCTGCTCGCCGGGTTGCTGCGACCCAGCGCCGGCCGGCTGTGGCTCGACGGGACCGACGTGGGCCGGCTCGACCAGCGCGGGCTCGACCGGCTGCGGGCGTCGCGCATCGGCGTGGTCCTGCAGAACCCGTCGCGCAACCTGATCGGCTACCTCCCGGCCGCCCAGAACGTCGCGTTCGCCCAGCGTGCGGTGAGGCGCGACCGGCGCCGGGTCCGTGACCTGCTGGCCCGCGTCGGGCTGGAAGACGTCGGCGACCGGCCCGCGGGCCGGATGTCGGGCGGCGAGCAGCAGCGGCTGGCGCTGGCCGTGGCGCTGGCCAACTCCCCCAGGCTGCTGCTGGCCGACGAGCCCACCAGCCAGCTCGACGCCGGGTCCGGGCAGCGGGTGATCGAACTGATCAAGGAGTCCGCCGAGGCCGAGGGCACCACGGCGGTGGTGGTGACGCACGACCCGGGCGTCAGCGAGGCGCTGGGCCGCACGGTGACGATCAGGGACGGCCGGGTCGGCGCCGAGGGCCGTCACGGCGAGGACTTCGTGGTGGTCGGCAGGGAGGGCGCGGTGCAGGTGCCGCCCGAGTACCACCACCTGCTGCCCCCCGGTTCCATGGCCAGGATCGAGGCGGTGGAGGACGGGGTCGTGCTGCGAAGGGTGGAGCCGTGATCCTGCGAGGCCTGTGGGAACGCCGCACGCTCGCCCTGGTGGTGCTGCTGATCGCGGTCGTGCCGATCGCCTCGGCCGCCGTGGCGCCGATCTACTCGGCGGGCGCGCTGACCACGATCGTCCGCGACGCGATACGCGAGGCGCCGGTGGAGGGCCGCGGCTGGCGCTACACCACGTCCGGCGGCACCATCGAGCCCAAGGTGGCCGGCTTCACGGCGGGCGCCGGCTTCACCGACCCGCCGGTGTTCGGCATGGAGGTGTCCAGCGGCAGCGCCGACCAGGACGACCGTCGCGCGTACACGGTGGTGTGGCAGGACGGCCAGTGCGAGCACCTGGAGCCGGCCCGGGGGCGCTGCCCCGCCGCCGCCGGGGAGGTGATGGCCAGCGAGGCGTCCGGGCTGGAGACCGGCGACGTCGTGCGCCTGAGGTCGCTCCGGTCCGCGCGGCCGGGCTCGGCCACGCTGGAGACGGCCCCGCTGGAGGTCGTCGGCGTCTACCGGCCGGGCGACCCCGCGGACCCGTTCTGGTTCGGCAGGACACTGTTCGACCCGCAGGGGCAGCCCAGCCAGAACAAGGCCGACGCGCTGTTCACGGCGCGCGAGACCCGCTCCGTCACCTACTACGTCGGCTCGGGCCTCGGGGAGCAGGCCTGGACCGACTACGCCCTGATCCGCGTCAATCCGGACCGGCTGACCGGCACGGACCTGCCGTTGCTGGCGGAGATGCAGGCGCTGGCCGAGGCCACGGGCCGGACCACCGACGCGATCGTGTTCTCCCGGATGGCCGACACGCTGCGGACGATGAACGCCAACGCCGGCACGCTGGGCGTGCCCGCGCTGCTGGTGGCGGCGCAGCTCGTCGGGCTGGGCTGGCTGCTGCTGTTCCAGACGGTCGGCGACCTGGTGCGCGCCCGGGGGCCGGAGATCGCGCTGGCCAGGCTCCGCGGCCACGGCAGGGTGCGGGTGTGGCGGTTCGCGCTCGCCGAGCCGTTGCTGCTGCTCCTGCTGGCGGTGCCGCTGGGCCTCGCGGCGGGGTTCGCGGCGGCGAGCCTGATGATCGGCGCGCTGCTGCCCGCGGGCGTCCCCACCACGTTCCCTCCGGCGGCGGTCGCGGCCGGGCTGGCGGCCACGCTCGGCGGGGTGCTGGCCGCGACCGCGTCGGCCTGGCGCGTCGCCACCCGGCCGGTCACGGAGGAGTGGCGGCGCACGCCGCGCAGGAGCGCCCGCGGCTGGGCGCTGGACGCGGTGGTGCTGGCCGTGACGGCGCTGGGGCTGACGGAGCTGCTGGCGGCCGGTGTGATCACCGATGCCTCCGGGGAGAGCGCCGGCGCGATGGCCGTGCCCGGGCTGATGGCGCTCGGCGTCGCGCTGCTGGCCAGCCGTGTCCTGCCGGTGGCGAGCGGGTGGCTGTTCGGTCTCACCCGGCGGCGCGGCGGGCTGGGGCCGTTCCTGGCGCTGCGCCAGGTGGCCAGGGGTCCCGTGACGGCGGGCAGTGTGATCGTCCTGGGCACCGCGCTCGGGCTGGCCACCTTCGCCGTGGCGGCGTGGACGGCGACGAGCGACGACTACGCGCGGGTGGCGGCCTTCCACAACGGCGCTCCCACCGCCATCACCGTCCAGCCGGTCGAGCCTGGCGAGCTGGCCGCCGCGGTCGAGGCCGCCGACCCCGGAGGCGCGCTCGCCGCGCCGGTGATCAAGATGCCGGGTACGCCGCAGCTCGTGGTCTCCGACCCCGACCGGCTGGCGCGGGTGGCGCACTGGGATCCCGAACTCGCGGGCGGCAAGGACCTGGCCGGGGCGATGGCCGCGCTGCCGGGCCCCGACGCCGCCCGGGTGTGGGTGCGCGGCGAGCGGTTCCGGCTGCGGCTGGCCCACAGCGAGCTGACCAAGGACTGGGAGGCGCAGGTCAAGGCCGCCTTCCGGATCACCGGCAGGGTGGGCCCGGTCTCGATCACCATGGGCGAGCTCCGCGGCGCCGGAGGCGCGTACGAGTGGAACCTGCCCCTGCCCTGCCGCCAGGTGCCCTGCGAGCTGCGCAGGATCCACGCCGACCTGAACGCCCTGGGGAGCGTGGAGGGCGGTGCCTTCGTCGAGGTGCGGGTGGAGAGCATGGAGGTGCTGCGGGACGGCGCCTGGCAGCCGGTGCCGGCGCCCGCCTGGCGGGTGGACCAGGACCCGAGCCGGACGGACGGCAGCTTCGGCGTGTCCGACACGGGCATGCAGGTGCTGCGGCCGGCCACCTACGAGCAGGAGCCCGCCGGGATCGTGGTCGGCGAGGTGGGCGCGAAGGCGGTTCCGGGACTGGACAACGCCTTCGCCTACCGCGTCCGGCCCGCGGTCACCGCCGCGGCCGCGCCGGGCATCACCGGCGCCGGCGTCCTGATGGATCTCGAACAGGCCGACAGGATCGCGTACGGGGTGGACGAGAAGGCCCAGTTCCAGGTGTGGACCCGCCAGTCCGGCACCGCGGCGCTGGAGGCGGCGCTGGCCAGGGAAGGGCTGACGGTGGTGTCCACGGTGCGCGCCGCGGATCTGGAGGCCGGATACGCCGCCGAGGGGCCGGGGCTGGCGCTCATGCTGCTGCTGGTGTCGGCGCTGGCCGCGGCCGTGCTCGCGCTCGGCAGGACCGTGCTGGCCCTGCACACGGCGGCGCGGCGGCGTGGCTACGAGCTGGCCGCGCTGGAGGCGGCCGGCGCGAAGGCGCCGGCGCTGCGGCTGTCGCTGCTGCTCGAACAGGCGATCACGGTCGTGACCGGCACGCTGGCCGGGCTGGTCGCCGGGCTGGTCGCCGCCGAGGCGGCGCTGGGCCGCATCCCGCAGTTCGCCGAGCCGGTGGTGACGCCGCCGCTGCCGCACGAGGTCGCGGCGGCGCCCGTGGCGCTCGTCACCGGCGCCGCGCTGGCGGCCACGCTGCTGTGCGCGCTGCTGGTCTCCGAGCTGCTGCTGCGCGGCGTACGGGTGGAACGCCTGCGCGACACCCCCGCCTAGCTGCCGATCGGCTTCTGGGCCAGCGCGGCCAGGAACGCCTTGGCCATCGTGAGCGCGCCGTCGCGGGCCTCCTTCTCCGGGAGCATCTCGGCCTCGGGCGCGTCGGCGGGCTTGCCCTCGGGCCGGTCGGCGCCCGCGTAGTCGACCACCACGACCAGCGAGCCCTGCCGCGCCGTCACGCTGCCGCTGCCGGCGTGCACGTCGCCGCGCCGGGTCTGGACGTAGCGGCCGTAGGCGGCCTCGCCGAGCCCTTCGACGTCGCGGACGTCGCCGAACACGATGCCGCTGAACGACGAGTTCTCGGTGCTGTTGTCCTGGCCGCGCTGGGTCGAGTAGTAGGACCCGGCCGCGGTCTTGTCGGCCACGCCCGCCCGGTTGGTGAAGCTGTGCACGGTGATCAGCACGCTGCGGACCCGGGTCTTGCCCGCCACGCCCGGCGCGTCCCGGTTGAGCCAGCGGCACTCGGTCTGGGTGTCGTTGCCCATCTCGGTGCCGCGCGCCCGGGTCTCCGGCTCCGGCACCAGCGCGGTGGCGGCCCGGGTGATCGACTCGCAGGCGGCGGGGAAGATCTTCAGCTCCGTCGGCGTCGGGGTGGGGGCGGCCTGCGGCGTGCTCGTGACGGTCGGGTACGGCTGGGCGACGACGTTCGGGTGCTTGGCCTTCCAGTCGGCGACGCCCTTGGCGAAGTGCTTGATCAGGCCGGTCACCTCGCGGATCGCGTTCTCCTCGGTGATCGACTGGGTGGTCTGGTTGCTGAGGATCTGCGCGTCCTTGCGCTGCTGGCCCGCTTGGTACTTGACCTCGATCGTCATGTCGTGGACGCGGGCGTAGGCCTGGCCGAACGAGTACCACAGCAGCTGGCCGGAGCGGCGCCAGGTGTACTGGGCGTAGGCGCCGTCGCCGACGCCGGGGATGTCCGTGACCGGGGAGATGCGTTCCTTCTCGCCCTTCTTCGGGGTCGGCCTGGCCGTCTCGCGGTACTTCGCGCCGCCGTAGTCGAACTCGTAGGAGCTCTGCGCCATGGCCCGGCCGGTCTTCGCGCCGTCGCCCAGGTGCTGCCCGATCTTGACGTCCACCTCGCGGTTGCGCCAGAACTCACCGTACGAGATGCGCTGGTTCACCCAGTTACAGGTGAACGTGGTGACCGACGGGTGCTGCCGGGAGCCCTTGACCACAGTCGCCCCGGGCACCAGCCGGTCGGCCTCCTCCTTGGGCAGCATCGCGCAGACGTCGGGGCCGTCCACCGCCGCCGCGCCGGCCGACGCCTGGGAAGCGGTGGGGCCCGCCTGCTGCCGCGTGGGCGCGGGGTCGCTCGCCCGCGAGAGCTGCCCGTACACCAGATAGCCGCTCGCGCCCCCGCCCACCAGCACGACGGCGGCGGCGGCCAGCAGCGGCAGCAGCCACGGGCGGCGCCTGGGCGGGCGCGGCGGCCCGGGCGGCGGGCCCGGCAGGCTCTGCGGCATCTGCCGCATCACCTGCATCGGCGGGTGCGGCGGCGGGTGCGGCCCCGGGGGACCCGCCGGTGGCTGGAAGGGTCCGCCAGGTGCCGGGTAGGGGTTCGGCGGCTGGTTCTCGCTACCGGGATGCACCAGTGACTCCTGGGGTTGGCCATGACTTGCGGGGAGACATGCTAGTCAGCCCGGTTGCAAGCCACTTGAACGACCTCATCCTCGCAACGCACCCGAGACCATCCCGGCGGCGTCGACGGCGGTCTTCTCGTCGGCGGGATCGTCGATGCCGACGTCCGTCCGGTGCCAGACCACCTCGGCTATCAGGTTGCTGTCGCGCAGCAGCACGGCGGTGTCGGCCCGGCCGGAGTCGGGCGAGTTGATGTAGCGCTCGAAGCGGGACTGCACGAACGCGGCCTCACCCGTACCGGGCACGTCGCGCACCTCGCCGACCCGCTCGCGGAACACCGAGCCCTCGGCGGCCCGCCTGCTGGCGCGCTCCATGTCGAACCGGCGGGCCGCCACCTCGGGGGCGCCGCGCGAGCCGTCGGGCCGCTCGATCCAGACGCGCACGGTCACCCTGCGCGTGACCAGGGAGCCCTGCTGCAGACGCCACTGGCACTCGCCCTCGCGGGTCTTCTCCGCCCCCGTCGCGCCTCCCACCACCTGCTCGGCCTGGGCGCCGGTGAGCAGGCGGCACGGGTCGGGCGCGGCCGCGTAACGGCCCGGCTCGCCCTGGTTGAGCGCCGTCCACCCGTACCAGCCCGCGGTGCCGAGCAGTGCGACGGCGGCGAGCAGCACCGGCGCCAGCCACCGGACCCGGCGCCGGCCCGCGGGCGGCGCGGGGGCACGGCCCGGCGAGACGGCGTGCTCCAGCGCCTGACGGACCTGCCCGGCGGTGGGGCGCGCGGCAGGGTCCTTGGCGAGCATCGCCATCAGCAGCCCGCCGAGCTCGCGACCCGCCCTGACGGGGAACGGGGGGTCGTGCAGCAGCACGGCGGCGGCCATCGCGGCCGGGTTGGGCCGTGCGAAGGGCGGCCGCCCCTCCACGGCGGTGTAGAGGCTCGCGCCGAGGGACCACAGGTCGGAGGCGGGGCCGGACGGCTGCTCGTTGAGCCGCTCCGGCGCCATGTAGCCGGGCGACCCGGCGCTGCCGTAGCGGTCGCCCTTGGCGCCCATGGTGACGGCGATCCCGAAGTCGGTGAGCATGGCCGAGCCGTCGGCGTCGAGGAGGATGTTGGCCGGCTTGACGTCCTGGTGGACCATGCCGTACGAGTGGGCGACCTGCAGCGCGGACAGCACGCTCAGGCCGATGCGGGCCACGCTCGGCGGCGGCAGCGGACCGAAGTCCTTGATCGCCTGGTCGAGTGAGCGGCCGGTGACCAGGTCCATGATGATCCAGGGCTGGTCGGCCTCCAGCACCACGTCGTGGATCACGACGATGGCCGGGTCGCGCAGCCGCCCGGCGGCCCGCGCCTCGTAGATCGCCCGGTCGGCGAACTCGGCCCGCTGCGCCGGGGTCAGCCGGGGCGGGATCCGCACCTGCTTGACCGCGACCTCGCGGTTGAGCGTCTCGTCGCGGGCCCGCCACACCGTGCCGGCGCCGCCCTCGCCGAGCCGCTCCACGAGCCGGTAGCGGCCGGCCAGCAGGTAGGCGTCAACCGGCATGGCGCAACGCCCGCTCGGTCGCCTGCGCGGCCTTGACCGCCGCCTGTTTGATGTCCTCGTCGCCGAGCCGCTCGGACAGCGCCGTGTAGCCGACGAAGACCACCAGGTTGGAAAGGCGGTAGTGGACGATGGCGGTGTGGATGCGGCCGGTGCCGCCCTTCAGCTCGAACGCGAACGCCTCCTCGCCGACGCCGGCGATCGTCCGCACGGGGGTGCGGGTCACCGGGACGCTGGCCTTGGTCCCGATCTCGGGCCACGTCCAGTCGAGCTTGTCGTGGGTGTCCCACCAGCGCCGCTGGTTGGCGAAGAGGGTGCGGGCCGTCTCGGGGGTCATCGCCCACGGGTCCCGGGTGTCGGAGTCCTTCTGCACCTGGAGCTCCACCCCGCTGCCCTGGATCGGCCACTGACAGCGGGGGCCGACCTCGTCGGAGCCGGGCGTCGCCTTGGGCGGCTGCTGGGTGCGCAGGAAGAGGCCGACCTCCTCCTCGCCGAGCAGCGAGCACACGTCCATCGGCGCGGTGAACGCCTCGGGGACACCGCCCGAGGCCCGGTCGCGCATCAGCAGGACGGTGGTCGTGGCGGCGGCGACCACCACGGCCGCGACCGCGGCGACGGCCACCCACAGCAGCGGCCTGCCGCGCTTCCTGACCCGCACGGGCGTCGTGGCCTCGTGGTGGGCGGGCAGCTGCGCCTGCTGACCGGCCGCGACCTGGCGTAACGCCTGGATCAGCTGCGGCGCGGGCGGGCGGGCGGCCGGATGGGGCGCCATCATGGCGGCGATCACCGGGCCGAGCGGGCCGGGAGCGTGCGGCACCGGCCGGGTGAGCGTCGCCCGGATGCGCTCGGCCGCCGTGCCGCCGTAGGCGGGGGCGCCGGTCACCGCGGTGAACAGGGTCGCGCCGAGCGACCACACGTCGCTGGCGGGGCCGCCCGGGTCGCCCTCCAGCCGCTCGGGCGCGATGAAGCCCGGCGAGCCGATCATCAGGCCCTGCTCGGTGAGCGTCGCCTGGCCCTCCTGGCGGGCGATGCCGAAGTCGGTGAGCACCACCCTGCCGCTGTCGGTCAGGAACACGTTGCCGGGCTTGACGTCGCGGTGCTGGAGGCCGCGGGCGTGAGCCGCGGACAGCGCGTCGAGCATCTCGGCGCCGATCCTGGCAGCGTACTCCTGCGGCATGGGGCCGTGCTCGCGCACCGCGTCGCCCAGGGTGCGGCCGCGCAGCAGCTCCATGACCAGCCAGGGGCGGTCGTGCTCGACGACCACGTCGTGCAGCGCCACGATGCCGGGGTGACGGAGCTGGGCCGTGGCCTGCGCCTCGCGCGCGGCCCTGGCGATCAGCTCGGCGCGCTCCTGCGGGGGCAGCCCTTCGGGCAGCGTCAGCTCCTTGACGGCCACCTCGCGGTCGAGCATCTCGTCCCTGGCCAGCCAGACCCGGCCCATGCCGCCGCTGCCGAGCGGCCGCAGCAGGAGGTAACGGCGGGCGAGTCGTTCCTGGGACACAAGGGGAAGCGTAACGAAGGAACAGGCCGAATAGTTATTCGTTCGGCTCCGCAACTGTCGGTGGCCCTCTCTATGGTCTTGGTTCGTGGATCCCGTTCAAGGCACTCTCGACGAGCTCGGCACCCCGCTGAGCGAAGTCACTTTCGTGGTGTTCGACCTCGAGACCACCGGCGGTTCACCGGCCGAGCACAAGATCACCGAGATCGGCGCGGTGAAGGTCCGGGCGGGCGAGGTGCTGGGCGAGTTCTCCACCCTGGTCGATCCCGGCGGCCCGATCCCGCCGTTCATCTCGGTGCTGACGGGCATCACCGACGCGATGGTCATGGCGGCGCCGCGCGTGGAGGCCGTGCTGCCGAGCTTCCTGGAGTTCATCAGAGGGGCCACGCTCGTCGCCCACAACGCGGGCTTCGACACCCGCTTCCTCAAGGCCGCCTGCGCCGCCCACGGCTATCCCCCGCCGGCCAACCCGGTCGTCGACACGGTCGACCTGGCCCGGCGCGTGCTGACCCGTGACGAGACGCCCAACGCCAAGCTGTCCACGCTGGCCCGCTTCTTCCGCGCCTCGACGGAGCCGTGCCACCGCGCGCTCCACGACGCCAGGGCCACCGTCGACGTGCTCCACGGGCTCATCGAGCGGGCCGGCTCCTTCCAGGTCCACACGCTGGAGGAGCTCAAGTCGTTCGTCCGCGCCCCCACGCCCGAGCAGCAGAGCAAGCGCCACCTCGCCGAGTCGGTGCCGCACGCGCCCGGCGTCTACTTCTTCGAGGACGAGCGCGGCGAGATCCTCTATATCGGCAAGAGCACCAACCTGCGCAACCGGGTGCGCTCCTATTTCACCGCCAGCGAGACCAGGCCCCGCATCCGCGAGATGATCGGCATCGCCGATCGGGTCCGCCACGTCGTGTGCGCGACGGCGCTGGAGGCCGAGGTGCGCGAGCTGCGCCTGATCGGCGGCGCCAAGCCGCGCTACAACCGCAGGTCCAGGTTCCCCGAGAAGGTCTTCTGGCTCAAGCTCACCCAGGAGCCGTTCCCGCGCCTGTCGATCGTGCGCGAGGTCAAGGACGACGACGCCGCCTACCTCGGCCCCTTCTCCAGCACCCGCCTGGCCGACGACGCCCGCACCGCGCTGCACGAGGCGGTGCCGCTGCGCCAGTGCACACAGCCGATCAGCCTGCGCACCCTCCGCTCGGCCTGCGTCCTGCACGACATGGGCCGCTGCGGCGCCCCCTGCGAGGGCAAGCAGAGCCAGGCCGACTACCTGGCCCACGCCGAGGCGGCGCGGCGGGCGATGACGCTCGACGCCTCCCCCGTCTTCTCCGCCGTCTCGGCCCGGATGGAGCGGCTGTCGGTCGAGCAGCGCTACGAGGAGGCGTCCGTCGACCGCGACCGGCTGGCCGCGTTCGTCCGCACCGCCGCCCGCATGCAGCGGCTCTCCGCCGTCACCCGCATCCCCCACCTGGTGGCGGCCAGCCCCGCCTTCGACGGCGGCTGGGACATCCACGTCATCCGCTACGGCCGCCTCGCCGCGGCCGGCGTGATGCCGCGCGGCGCCCACCCCACGCCGTTCGTCGAGTCGCTCACCGCCACGGCCGAGGCCGTCATCCCCGGCCCCGGGCCGGTCCACGCGGCCAGCGCCGAGGAGACCGAGTGCATCCTGCGATGGCTGGAGTCACCGGGGGTCCGGCTGGTCGAGGTCGACGGCGAGTGGAGCCTGCCGGCCCACGGCGCCGCCCGCCACAAGGCCCGCATCGACCTGGCCTATCAGGGGATCGACCGCGTCCGCCACCGCGAAGGGCGGCCTCTGCGGTGATTCGATACAGTAGTTCCATGGTCACGGCTATCGTTCACATCAACGCCGAGGTCGACCGCATCCCGGAGGTCGCCGAGACGATCGCCGAGATCGACGGCGTCAGCGAGGTCTACTCCATCACCGGTGCCTACGACCTGCTGGCCATGGTCCGCGTGGCCGAGTACGAGCAGGTCGCCGAGGTGATCCCCGGCCGCATCAACAAGGTGCCCGGCGTGCTCAACACCGAGACCCACATAGCCTTCCGCGCCTACTCCAAGCACGACCTGGACGCCGCCTTCTCCATCGGCTTCCCCGACGCCGACTGACCACCTCCCAGCACCGGCCGCCGACTCACCACCTCTCAGCCCCGGCCTCCGCCTCCCGCAGAGGCGGGACTCCTTTTCGGGCTGTCAGCGAGAACAGCGGTCCACGACTACCGCTCAGACGGCCCAGCAGGCGCGCGTAACGGCGCCCGGCCCCGTGCGGGATCAGCGGCCGTATTCCTGGAGGCCCCCGGCCACGTGCGGCGGGTAGGCCTTCCTTGGCCGTGCCGTAAAAGAAAAGAACCCCCACGCCGGGAAAGGCAAAGGGGCCCGGGCGAACCGCCCGAGCCCCTCGCGAATGAGCTATCGCGTCAGCGTATGGTCCTCCTCGCCGGGACCGACCGCGGCGTGCTCTTCCTCCTCGCGGGCGTGGCCGTCGACGAGGGGGATCTTCTCCCCGCCGTACGCCTTGGACATGCGGGCACGGAGCTTGCCGATCGGCCCGCGCATGCCCTTGTGCGGGATGCCGGACGGGTCCTCGGCCATCGGCAGCATGGCCACCGGCTCCTTGCCCCGCACGTGGGCCTCGATGTCCTCCGCCGGAGGCGTGTGGATCTCGATGAACTCACCGTGCGGCAGCCGCTTGATGACACCCGACTCCACGCCGTGGGAGACGACCTCGGCGTCCGAACGCTGAAGGCCCAGGCAGATCCGGTAGGTGATGATGTACGCCAGCACCGGGGCGGCGAACACCAGCACGCGGCCGGCGTACGTGGTCCAGTTCAGGTTGATGTGGAAGAACGCCGAGATCTCGTCGTTCGCACCGAGCAGCCAGAGCACCCCGTAGAACGAGATGCCGGCCATGCCGATCGAGGTGCGGTGCGGGTTGTTGCGCGGGCGCTCCGCCATGTGGTGCTCGCGGTGGTCGCCCGTGATCCAGCGTTCCAGGAACGGATAGAGCGCCAGACCCGTCATGACGAGCCCCAGTGGCAACAACGCCGGGATGATCACACTCAGTGGCAGTGTGCCGGCATGGGCCGTGCCGAACATGTTGATCTCCCACGCCGGCATGATGCGCAGGGATCCTTCGAGGAAGCCCATGTACCAGTCTGGCTGGGACCCGGCCGAGATGTCGGCGGGCGTGTAGGGACCGTAGATCCAGATCGGGTTGATCTGGGCGAAGGTCGACAGCCCTGCCACCACGGCGAGCGTGAACAGGAAGTAGGCGCCCGCCTTGGCCATGAACGCCGGGTAGAACGGCGCGCCCACCACGTTCGTGTTGGCCCGCCCCTTGCCCGGCATCTGGGTGTGCTTCTGCACCCACATGAGCACCAGGTGGGCCGAGATCAGCGCCAGCAGGATGCCCGGGATGAGCAGGATGTGCAGCGCGTAGAACCGGGAGATGAGATCCGTGCCCGGATACTCCCCGCCGAACAGGAAGAACGAGACGTACGTGCCGACCAGCGGCAGCGAGATCGCCACGCCCTGGGTGATGCGCGCGCCCGCGCCGGAGAGCAGGTCGTCCGGCAGCGAGTAACCGGTGAGGCCCTCGGCCAGGGCCAGGGTCAGCAGCAGGATGCCGATGATCCAGTTGATCTCACGCGGCTTGCGGTAGGCGCCGGTGAAGAACACCCGGAGCATGTGGACCATCATGCCCGCGATGAACAGCAGGGCCGCCCAGTGGTGCATCTGCCGCATGAGCAGACCCCCGCGGACGTCGAAGCTGATCTCCAGCGACGACGCGTAGGCCGCGGACATCCCCACGCCCTGCAGAGGCGCGTAGGAGCCGTCGTAGAGGACGTGCTCCATGCTGGGCTTGAACCAGAACGTCAGGAACGTACCGGTCAGCAGCAGGATGATGAACGAGTAGAGCGCGATCTCACCCAGCAGGAACGACCAGTGGTCGGGGAAGACCTTGCGCAGGTTGCGCTTGAGGAAGTTGGCTCCGCCGAGGCGCTCGTCGAGCCAGTTGGACGGTCCGCCGACCGCCTTGGGCACGGTTGTCAGCTCGCTCATGCCTGGCCTCCCTTGGCCCTGGCCTCCGCCTCGGCGTCGCCGCGCTCCCAGTAGCTGGGGCCGACCGGCACCGGGAAGTCACCGGCCGCGACGAGGAAGCCCTCGTTGTCGACGGTGATCGGCAGCTGCGGCAGCGGCCGGGCCGCCGGACCGAAGATGACCTTGGCGCCGTCGGCGGCGTCGAACGTCGACTGGTGACACGGGCACAGGATGTGGTGGGTCGTCTGCTCGTACAGGGCCGCGGGGCAGCCGACGTGCGTGCAGATCTTCGAATAGGCCACGATGCCGTCGTGCGTCCAGTTCTTGTTGACGCCCGACTTCAGCTCCTCGGGCCGGAACTTGATCAGGATCAGCGTGGCCTTGGCGAGCACGTTCAGGTCGTGCTCGTAGCCTTCGGGGACGATGGACAGGATGCCGCCGGGCGAGTTGAAGTCGGCCGCCCTGATCGGCTGGCCGGTGCCCTCGACGATGAGGCGTCGCGGCTGGCCCTCCACGGTCTTCTCGCCCCAGACGGTGTGGCGCAGCAGCTTGTTGAAGCTGGTGGCCTTCATCTTGGTGTTGTCGAGGTCGCGCAGCAGGATCAGGGGGATCAGGCCGAGCGGCGCGGCCGCCAGCAGCAGCGTGCGGCGCATCATCTTGCGCTTGACGAAGCCGCTCTCGTTGGCGCCCTCGACGAAGGTGTCGGCCACGACCTCGCGGTCGTCCTCGCCGGAGACCATCAGGTGGCGCTCCTGGACCAGGGCGTACTTCGGCATGATCTGGCGGACCCAGACGACGATGCCGACGGCCAGACCCAGAACCGCCACGGTGAGGGAGCTGCCGAGAGCCAGGTTGGAGACTCCGGTCGCCTCGGGGCTGCCCACCTGGAACACCACGTAGGAGACGAGGAACGCGACGCCTCCCAGGAAGGCGAGCAGGAAGCAGAGGGCGACGAGCTTCTCGGCCCCGCTCGCCCTCTTCTCGTCCTGCAGCGTGATGCCGGGGGTCTCGCCCCCGGCGTCGCCGGCGTCGCGCGCCTCCGCCTCGCCGAGCATCGGGGTGCCCGGCGGCGGGGTGCCGATCACGCGCTTGGGGACGCGCTCGTCCGGCTGCTCGATCTCGTGCTCGTTGTCAGTCATGACTTCTGTCGCTTCTTCGCGGTGATCCAGATTGCGGCGAGGACGAGGGCAAGGATGCCCACGACCCAGGCTACGAGGCCTTCGGTTACCGGGCCAATCCGACCCAGGGCGAAACCTCCGGGGTCGGTCTGCTCCCGCACCTGGACGATGTAGGCGATCATGTTGCGCTTCTCTTCGGGCGTGATGGTCGTGTCGTTGAAGACCGGCATCGCCTGCGGGCCGGTGACCATCGCCTCGTAGATCTGGGTGGGAGAAGACTCGTTCAGGTTGGGGGCGTACTTGCCCCGCGTCAGGGCGCCGCCGGCGCCCGCCCAGTTGTGGCACTGGATGCAGTTGGCGCGGAAGAGCTCACCGCCCTTGGCGGCGTCGCCCAGCGCCGGGTCCACCTGGTCGCCGGACGGCACGGTGGGACCGCCGCCGAGCGACTGCACGTACGCCGCGATGTCGCTGATGCTGTCGCTGTCGACCCACTCGGGCAGCGGCTTGCGCGGCACCTGGGCGCCCGGGTTGGCCGCGGGCATCCGTCCGGTGCTCATCTGGAAGTCGACGGACGCGGCGCCGACGCCGATGAGCGTGGGGCCCGTCGACGTGCCCTCGGCGTTGAGCCCGTGGCAGCTGGCGCAGTGAGCTTGGAAGAGGCTCTTGCCCCTCGCCACATCGTCGACCTTGCCCGACGCGAGCGCCGCGTCAGCAGGCCTGCTCACCTGCACAAACGTAGCATATGCCGTCCCGACCAGCGCCAACGCCAAAATCAGGACGGCATATCTCGCGAGGGGATGCCGCCGCCAAGCGGTGATCCTAGTCACAGAGGTCCCGTTCCTTACTGAATGATGTAGATGGTCGCGAAAAGACCAATCCAGACGACGTCGACGAAGTGCCAGTAGTAGGACACGACGATGGCGCTGGTTGCCTGCTCATGCGTGAAGCGCTTCGCGGCGTACGTACGTCCCAGCACGAACAGGAACGCGATCAGGCCACCGGTCACGTGCAGGCCGTGGAAGCCCGTCGTGAGGTAGAACACCGACGTGTAGGGGTTGGCGGACAAGGTCGCGCCCTCGCTCGCCAGCTCCATGTACTCGTACAGCTGGCCGGCGATGAACACCGACCCCATCAGGAAGCTGACGAGATACCAGAACCTGAGCTTGCTGACTTGCCCCTTTTCCGCGGCCCACACGCCGAGCTGGCACGTCACACTGGACAGAACCAGGATCGTCGTGTTGACCGTCGCGAACGGGATGTTCAGGTGAGCCAGGCCCTCGGCCGAGGCGCCCGCCGGGATGTAGGCGGGTGCCCAGTCGATGCCTTGGCCCACGCTCACCGACCGGATGGTGAAGTACATCGCGAACAGCGCCGCGAAGAACATGAGCTCAGAGGACAGCCAGACGATCGTACCCACGCTGACCAGGTTGGGTCTGCGGTACGGCTGACCTGTCGTCGTCGAAGTAATTGCGGATGCTGTCGCCACGGGCAGCATTATTGCGGCTCTGGTGGTCGGTCCGGCGCACGCCCCCCCGTTAGCGGGAACAATCAGGCGTCTAACCTGGGATAATTGGGACATATCGCCCGCCAGGGGCCGCCAACCTGGGTCCGCACGCCGTGCCAACGGTACGATCCCAGATGACCCTACCGCTACGACCGATAGTGAGCGCGACCGTGAGCACCGACACGATGAAGGTCCTCGTCTACAGCGACGACGCCGCCACCCGGCAGGCGGTAAGGCAGGCGATCGGCCGGCGGCCGGCGATGGACGTGCCCTTCGTGGAGGTCGTGGAGTGCGCCACCGAGCCCAAGGTGCACCAGTGGCTCGGCTCCGGCGAGATCGACGTGGCCGTGCTCGACGGCGAGACCCAGCCCGCGGGCGGCATGGGCATCAGCCGCCAGGCCAAGGACGAGGTCTACGACTGCCCGCCCATCTGCCTCATCATCGCCCGGCGCGACGACCGCTGGCTGGCCGACTGGTCCAGGGCCGACGCCGTCGTGTCCCAGCCCCTGGAGCCCATGGTGCTGGCCGACACCGTCGCCGACCTCATGCGCCGTCGCTCCTCCACCCGACTCAACGCCAAGTAGGTGCCTGACGTGGACTCGCGGACGACCTGGCCGGCCATCCTTTCCGCGCTCCTGTCCGGGGAGCACCTCACGGCCGACGAGACGGCCTGGGCGATGCGGGAGATCATGTCCGGCACCGCCACGCCCGCCCAGATCTCCGCCTTCGTGGTCGCGCTGCGCGCCAAGGGCGAGACCGTGGCCGAGGTGACCGGCCTGGCCCGCACGATGCTCGACCTCGCCACGCCGCTGCACGTCGAGGGCCCGGTCGTGGACGTCGTCGGCACCGGCGGCGACCGCGCCCACACCGTGAACGTGTCCACCATGGCCGCCATCGTGGCCGCCGCCGCGGGCGCCCGCGTCGTCAAGCACGGCAACCGCGCCGCCTCCTCCTCGTGCGGCGCCGCCGACGTGCTGGAGCACCTCGGCATCCGGCTCGACCTGACCCCCGAGCAGACCGCCCGGGTGGCGACCGAGGCCGGCATCGCCTTCTGCTTCGCGCCGGTCTACCACCCCGCGCTGCGCTTCGCCGGGCCGACCCGCAAGGAGATCGGCGTCCCCACCGTCTTCAACTTCCTCGGCCCGCTCACCAACCCGGCCCGCCCGGCCGCCCAGGCCATCGGCGTCTACGACCCGCGCATGCTCCCGGTGCTGGCCGGGGTCTTCGCCGAGCGGGGCGTCTCCGCGCTGGTCTTCCGCGGCGACGACGGGCTCGACGAGCTGACCATCGCCACCACCTCCACGGTGTGGATGGTCGCCGACGGCAGCGCCACGCAGACCACCTTCGACCCGGCGGTGCTCGGCATCCCGCGCGCCGAGGCGGGCGCCCTGCGCGGCGGCGACGTGGCCTTCAACGCCCAGGCGGTGCACGACCTGCTCGGCGGCAAGACCGGGCCGGTGCGCGACGCCGTCCTGCTGAACGCCGCCGCCGCCCTGGTCGCGCTCGACGGCCCCGGCGACGACCTCGACTCGGCCATGATCGACGCCTACGCCCGCGCCACCCAGGCCGTCGACTCCGGCCGCGCCTCGGCCACCCTCGACGGCTGGATCAAGACCAGCGCTTCCGTCTCCTCCTGACCGCGGCCCCGCCGCGGTCAGGCCCGTACGAGGTCAGGAGAACGGCAGGGTGGGCCCGTCCTTGATGGAGCTCCACCTGAGCCACTGCTTCCAGTTCTCCTGCCAGTGCCCCCACCCGTTCGTCGGCTCCAGCGGGCGCGGGGAGCCCGTGATGATGATGGGATCGCCGATCAGGGTGTTCTTGATGAACCAGGCCGCGTTGTCCGGGCTGACGTTCACGCAGCCGTGACTGACGTTGGCGTACCCCTGGGAGCCCACCGACCAGGGGGCGCTGTGCACGTACTCGCCGCTGTTGGAGATGCGCACCGTGTTGTACACGGTCATCTGGTAGTAGCCGGCCTGGCCGGGGCCGATGCCGGGCGAGGTCATGATGGTGACCGGTTCGCGGGACATGGCCAGGTGAATGCCTGAGGTGGTGTGATATTTCATCACACCGCCCTTGCCGGCGCTCATCGGCATCTCGCGGATCTTCTTGCCGTTCCGCCGCACGACCAGCACGTGCTCGTCGACGCTGCCCTTGGTGATCTGCGATCGGCCGATCTTGAAGTCGATCGCCAGGTCGCGCTTGCCGAACATGCCCTTGCCGCCTTGCACGCCCGCCAGGTTGGCCTCGACGCGCACGTCGGTGTGCGCGGGCCAGTACTCGCGCGGCCGGAAGTCGACCCGCTTGTCGTCGAACCAGTGCCAGGCCCCCTCGACGGGCTTGGAGGTACGGACGAGCAGGTTGCGCTCGACGGCGACCCGGTCGGCGATCGGCTGGTCGAAGGCGATCATGATGGGCATGCCGACGCCGACGGTCAGGCCGGTGGTGTTCTTGCTGGGCGAGATGCTCTCGATGTCGAAGGACGTGGCCGCCTTGACGGTGGAGAACGTGCTGCTCTTCTCGGTCTGCTTGCCGTCGCTGTTGGCGGCGACCGAGCGGATCGTGTAGGTGGTGCCGGGGCGGGCGGTGGCGGTGCTGCGCCAGCGGGTCCCGTCGGCGCTGAGCACGCCCGGCAGGGCACCGTCCGCGCTGCGTACGGTGACGCTCCTGAGCGTGCCTCCATGGGCCGCCACGACGACCGTCTGGTCCGTCGGCACGTCGGCCGCCCGGTCGGCCGGTTGGATCGCCACAGTGGCGTCAGGCGCCGCCTTGCGCTCCTCGTCGGCGGCGCTGCTCGCCGAGCACGCCGTCAGCAGCACGGCCATGCCCAGTCCCAGGCTCATCGATCGACCCGCTACGCGCCCCATCAGCACTCCCCCCGTCCGAGTCGAGCAGATTCATCTCTGTTATTACCCTCGGTGATCGTTTGGCCACATCCGCAGTCCAGTAAAGAACACCAAAAAGCGGGCGTCCCCTCTGAAGAAGGACGCCCGCTCATGGACGAGGGGTCAGTGCGAGAAGTGGCCCCGGTAGTACTGGAACACGAACCCGATCATGGCCATGATCACCAGGAACACGCCCATGATGAACATCCACAGGCCGATGACGAACCCGGCGAAGGTGAAGGCGGCGGCCAGGCAGACGAACAGCGGCCACCAGCTGCTGGGGCTGAAGAAGCCGATCTCACCGGCGCCGTCGCTGATGTCGGCCTGCTTGTTGTCCTCCGGCTGGGCGCCGATGCGCCGCGCGGTGAACATCAGGTAGTAGCCGATCATGAACGCGAAGCCGACCGAGATGGCCAGCGCGGTGGTGCCGACCGGCTCGCCCACCCCGGTCGCCGCCTTGGTCCAGAACCAGTAGGCGACGGTGACACCGGCGAAGAACAGGCCGCACAGCAGGAACAGCCAACCTTGGACCTTCATCAGGCCTCCACCTCCGGCGCGGGCTTGGCGGACAGGTGCGGGTACTTGAGGTCGAACGCGGGACGCTCGGACCGGATGGGAGGCAGCTTGGTGAAGTTGTGGCGCGGCGGCGGGCAGGAGGTCGCCCACTCCAGCGAGCCACCGTAGCCCCACGGGTCGTCGACGGTGACCTTGGGCGCCGTGCGCCAGGTCTTCCAGACGTTGTAGAAGAACGGCAGCGTCGAGGCCCCGAGCACGAACGCGCCCACGGACGAGATCATGTTGAGGTCGGTGAAGCCGTCGGCGGCCCCGTAGTCGGCGTAGCGGCGCGGGAAGCCGAGCATGCCCAGCCAGTGCTGCACCAGGAACGTCGCGTGGAAGCCGATGAACAGCAGCCAGAACTGCACCTTGCCGAGCCTGTCGTCGAGCATCTTGCCGGTGAGCTTGGGCCACCAGAAGAAGAACCCGGCGAACATCGCGAACACCACGGTGCCGAACACCACGTAGTGGAAGTGGGCGACGACGAAGTAGGTGTCGCTGATGTGGAAGTCGAGCGGCGGCGAGGCCAGGATGACGCCGGTCAGGCCGCCGAGCAGGAACGTCACCAGGAAGCCGATCGAGTAGAGCATCGGCGACTCGAAACTCAGGTGACCGCGCCACATCGTGCCGACCCAGTTGAAGAACTTCACGCCGGTCGGCACCGCGATGAGGAAGGTCATGAACGAGAAGAACGGCAGCAGCACCTGCCCGGTGGGGAACATGTGGTGCGCCCACACGGTCATCGACAGGCCGGCGATGGAGATCGTCGCGGCCACGAGGCTGATGTAGCCGAAGATCGGCTTACGGCTGAAGACCGGCAGGATCTCGGTGATGATGCCGAAGAACGGCAGCGCGATGATGTAGACCTCTGGATGGCCGAAGAACCAGAAGAGGTGCTGCCACAGCATCGGCCCGCCGACCTCGGAGCTGAAGATGTGCGTGCCGAACTTGCGGTCGGACTCCAGCGCGAGCAGCGCGGCGGCCAGCACCGGGAAGGCCATCAGCACGAGCATGCTGGTCAGCAGGATGTTCCAGGTGAAGATCGGCATCCGGAACATGGTCATGCCGGGCGCGCGCATGCAGATGATCGTGGTGATGAAGTTGACCGCGCCGAGGATCGTCGCCAGACCCGACATCGTCAGGCCCATGATCCACAGGTCGCCGCCGATGCCGGGCGAGTAGACCGCGTTGGACAGCGGCGCGTACCCGAACCAGCCGAAGGACGCCGCGCCGCCCGGGGTGAGGAAGCCCGAGACCGCGATGAGGCTGCCGAACAGGTAGAGCCAGTAGCTCACCATGTTGAGCCGCGGGAACGCCACGTCGGGGGCGCCGATCTGCAGCGGCATGACCGCGTTCGCGAAGGCCGCGAACAGCGGCGTCGCGAACATCAGCAGCATGATCGTGCCGTGCATGGTGAACAGCTGGTTGAACTGCTCGTTGCTGGTGAACTGCAGCCCCGGCTGGGCCAGCTCGGCCCTCATGACCAGCGCCATGATGCCGCCGACCAGGAAGAACATGAACGAGGTGATCAGATAGAGGTTGCCGATCACCTTGTGGTCCGTGGAGGACAGCCACTTGGCGATGATCCGGCCCTTGGAGATGGGCCGGCGCACCGGCGGGGCCGGGGTGGTGATCGGCTCTTGGATGGCGGTCACTGGGCACTCCCCGCCTGGTTGGACGCGACGTACTGGTCGAACTCCTGCTGCGTCACGAGCTTGATCGAGAAGAGCATGCGGCTGTGGTCGACGCCGCACAGCTCGGCGCACCGGCCGGCGTAGACGCCGGGCTTGCTGAGGGTGGTCACCTCGAACTTGCGCCCGGGGTTGTCATCGGGGATGCCGGGGATGATGTCCCGCTTGAACAAGAAGTCGGGCACCCAGAAGGAGTGGATCACATCATCGGTGAAGAGGTCGAACTCCACCTTCTTGTCCACGGGCAGCACGAGCTGCGGACCCTGCTGGTAGTCGCTCACCGGCATGCCGCTCACCGGCTCGGTCGTCTTGCCGTCGGCCGTCGTGGTG
This sequence comes from Nonomuraea ferruginea, assembly GCF_039540635.1. Classification (NCBI taxonomy): domain Bacteria; kingdom Bacillati; phylum Actinomycetota; class Actinomycetes; order Streptosporangiales; family Streptosporangiaceae; genus Nonomuraea; species Nonomuraea ferruginea. The sequence continues at coordinate 159,265 of NZ_BAABFD010000008.1, forward strand.
GTGAAACGCCAGCTCCACTGGAACGCCTCCACCTTGACCTTCACGTCGGCGTCGCCCGTCACCCGGCTCAGCTCCTCGCTGTCACGGGCGGTGAAGAAGAAGAACACCGACACCATGACGAGCGGCACCAGGGTGTAGAGCATCTCGATCGGCAGGTTGTAGCGAACCTGCGGCGGGAGATCAGCCTTGGCCCTGCGCCTGGTGTGGAAAAGACAGGCCCAGACGATGAGGCCGATGACCACTCCGCCGGTGGCGAGCGCGGCGATCCACGCTCCGTTCCACAGGGCCGTGACGGTCTCACCCTGCTGGGTGATGGCGTCCGGCAGCAGTCCGTTGGACCACTTTGCCTCGGGAACGTCATTTGCACACGCCGTAGCGGAGGCCAGTAGCAACGCCAAAGCGGCGGCGCGCGGCACTCTACGCCGGGCCAACGAACGCCGCGTCGAACGGCGGGTCGGACTCACGGATCGCCTACCCCACAGATGAAGCCCAGGAGTCTCTCCCGGGCGCTCGTATTTCCTGATGCACAGCTGATTGCAGACACATTAGCGCGCAAGTGCCCCGCCCTTCCGCGCGCCCCCTCGATGGCGTGCCATGAGTGGGATCATAGAAGCGTGGCGTACTTCGACGCGGCCTCCACCGAGCCGCTGCATCCCCAGGCACGTGAAGCGCTGCTGGCGGCCATCGACGTCGGCTGGGCCGATCCCGCGCGGCTCTACAACCAGGCCCGCCGTGCCCACCTGCTGCTGGAGCAGGCCCGCACGGAGGTGGCCGAGGCGCTGGGCGCGCGGCCCGACGAGGTGACGTTCACCTCCTCCGGCACGCAGGCCGTGCATCTCGGTCTGCTCGGCACCCTACAGGGCAGGCGGCGGGCGGGCCGCCATCTGGTGACCTCCGCCGTCGAGCATTCCAGCGTGCTGCACGCGGCCCGCCTGCACGAACGCGACGGCGGCAGCGCCGAGCTCGTCGGCGTCGACCGGCTGGGGCGGGTCGACCTGGCGGCCTTCACCGAGGCGGTGGCGCGCCCCGACACGGCCCTGGCCTGCCTGCAGACGGCCAACCACGAGGTCGGCACGGTCCAGCCGGTGGCCGAGGCCGCCGCGGCCTGCCGGCGCCACGGGGTGCCGCTGCTGGTGGACGCGGCGCAGACGGCCGGCCGGATGCCGCTGCCCGAGGGCTGGTCGGTGCTGACGGCCAGCGCACACAAGTGGGGCGGCCCGCCCGGCGTCGGCGTGCTGGCGGTCAGGAAGGGCACCCGGTTCCGCTCGTTCCTGCCGGAGGACGAGCGCGAGCGCAGGCGCGTGCCGGGGTTCGAGAACGTGCCGGGCATCGTGGCGGCGGCCGCCGCGCTGCGCGCGATGACGGCCGACGCCGCCCGGGAACGCTCCAGGCTGTCCGCGCTGGTCGGCAAGATCAGGGAGACGGTGCCGAAGGTGGTGCCGGACGTGGAGGTGATCGGCGACCCCGACGACCGGGCCCCGCACATCGTCACGTTCTCCTGTCTGTACGTCGACGGCGAGGCGCTGCTCACCGAGCTCGACAAGGCCGGATTCGCGGTCTCGTCCGGGAGTTCCTGCACGGCTAGTACGCTTCGTCCATCGCACGTCCTGGAAGCGATGGGCGTGCTCACGCATGGGAATGTCCGGGTGTCACTGCCCAGGGGCGCTTCCGCGGCCGAGGTCGACAGGTTCCTCACCGTGCTGCCCGAGCTGGTGCACCGGATCCGCCAGGACGCAGGAGTCGCATGACCGAGGCCACTCAGCCGGCATTGACGATCGACGCGCTGGGGAAGAAGTGCCCCATCCCGATCATCATGCTCGCCGAGCAGATCAACTACGTCCCGCTCAACGCCGTGGTGGCCGTGCTGGCCGACGACCCGGCCGCCTTCACCGACGTGCCGGCCTGGTGCCGGCTCAAGTCCCACCGCCATGTGGGCTCGTACGAGCTGCCCCAGGGGGGCTGGGCGATCCACGTGCGGCGCAACTACTGAGCCGCCCTGTACGGGGTAGCGGCCCCTTGGAGAGGAAGCAGCACTTCTTCGAGGGGGAGAGACATGAGCGACACCGCCGGCGACCTGATGAGCCAAGGGGTCGAGTGCATCCAGTCACACGAGACGCTCGACCGGGCCGCGCAGCTCATGCGTGAGCTCGGGGTGGGCGCGCTGCCGGTATGCCTGGACGATCGGGTGACCGGCATCATCACCGACCGCGACATCGTGGTGGAGTGCGTGGCCACGGGCCACGACCCGTCCCGCGTGCGGGCCGGCGACCTGGCGACCGGGCTGGTGTGGATACCGGCCGACGCGACGGTCGAGGAGGCTCTGGCGCGCATGGAGGAGCACCAGATCAGGCGGCTCCCGGTGATGCGCGACCACCGCATGGTCGGCATGATCAGCGAAGCCGACCTGGCCCGCCACCTGCCCGACGACCAGCTCGCCGAGTTCGTCCACCGGGTCTACGCGGGGACCTGACCGTACGGAAGGACACCGCGCCCCCGCCGTCCGCGGCGGGGGCGCGCCCGTGTCAGGGGTGGTAGCAGCGGATGTGCGGGGCGATCTCGGCGGCGGCGTCGGTGCCGTAGGCCTCGGTGAAACGGTCCAGGAAGACCTTCTGGCCGAGTTCGTACTCCTGGCCGCCGACGCGCTCCAGCACGTGGGTGGCCGTCAGGTTGCCGATCTGGCCGCACCTCTCCAGCGGCAGCCCCCAGGCCAGACCCGCCAGGAACCCCGCGCGGAAGGCGTCGCCGACGCCCGTCGGGTCGACCTTGCCCCGCTCGGGGGCGGGGGCGACGTGGATGGAGGGCTCGCCCTCGCGGTCGATGACCGCGCCCTTGGGGCCGAGCGTGGTGACGCGGACGCCGACCCTGCTCAGCACCTCCTCGTCGGACCAGCCCGTCTTCTGCTCGATCAGGCCCTTCTCGTAGTCGTTGGAGAAGAGGTAGGCGGCGCCGTCGACGAGCTGGCGGATCTGCTCGTCGGCCATGCGGGCGAGCTGCTGGGAGATGTCGGCGGCGAACGGGATGCCGCGGTGGCGGCACTCGTCGGTGTGGCGGAGCATGCCGTCGGGGTCGTTGGGGCCGACGAGCACCAGGTCCAGGCCGCCCACCCGGCTGGCGACGGGCTGCAGCTCGATCAGCCGCGCCTCGGCCATCGCGCCGGTGTAGAAGGACGCGATCTGGTTGTGGTTGTCGTCGGTGGTGCACAGGAACCGCGCCGTGTGCTGCGTCTCGGAGACGTGCACCGACTCGCAGTCGACGCCGTGGCGCTCCAGCCAGGAGCGGTAGTCGGCGAAGTCGTTGCCGACCGCGCCGACCAGGAAGGGCCGCAGACCCAGGCAGGCCATGCCGAAGGCGATGTTGGCCGCACAGCCGCCACGCCGGATCTGCAGGTCGTCGACCAGGAACGACAGCGACACCCGGTCGAGCTGCTCGGCGATGAGCTGATCGCCGAAGCTGCCGGGAAAGGTCATCAGGTGGTCAGTCGCGATGGAGCCGGTGACGGCGATGCGCACGGGATTCTTCTTCCTCGTTGTCAGCAAGCCAGTTGAGCCCCACGAGGATACGCGAAGGCCCCGCCCGCACAAAGACGGATCGGGGCCCCCGGTGCCCGATCGGGCGGGCTGATCGACTAGTTGAACGAGTCGCCACAGGCACAGGAGCCGGTGGCGTTCGGGTTGTCGATGGTGAAGCCCTGCTTCTCGATGGTGTCGACGAAGTCGATGGTGGCGCCCATCAGGTAGGGAGCGCTCATCCGGTCGGTGACCACGCCCACTCCGTCGAAGTCGGTCACGACATCGCCGTCCATCGAACGGTCATCGAAGAAGAGCTGGTAACGCAGCCCGGAGCAACCACCCGGCTGCACGGCAACGCGCAGCTGCAGACCTTCTTCGCCCTGCTGCTCCAGCAGGGACTTGACCTTGGTCGCGGCCGCCTCGGTCAGGACCAGGCCCTGTGCCGTGGTCTCGCTGCTCTCAACCGTCATCTGCTGACTCCCTAACCGGGTCTGTTTCCGACGTCCTACTAATGACGCTACCAACACCGGGGGGATGCCACACATTCCCACCTCGCTCCCCCCGGGACAAATCGGTCGTACGGGTATGACATGATGTATGCGTCACTTAGACGATAAGGGGGCAGGGCGATGACCACCCAGACGGGACTTCCGCTCTTCGTGCTCGGACGGAGCGCCGATCCGCACAGCGAGAAAGGGGTCGACTGCCCCGGCGAGCTGCCACCGGCCTCAGATCCCCAGCTGGTCGAACGGGCCCGCAGGGCCAAGGAGGCGCTCGGCGACCGCCTGTTCGTGCTGGGCCACCACTACCAGCGCGACGAGGTGATCCAGTTCGCCGACGTCACCGGCGACTCGTTCAAGCTGGCGCAGCAGGCCGCCGCCCGGCCGCAGGCCGAGTACATCGTGTTCTGCGGCGTGCACTTCATGGCCGAGTCGGCCGACATCCTGACCACCGGCTCGCAGAAGGTGGTGCTGCCGGACCTGGCCGCGGGCTGCTCGATGGCCGACATGGCCACCTTCGACCAGGTCGAGGAGGCCTGGGAGGCGCTGGAGGACGCCGGGCTGGCCGGCAGCGTGGTCCCGGTCACGTACATGAACTCCAGCGCCGACATCAAGGCGTTCTGCGGGCGCAACGGCGGCGTGGTGTGCACCTCGTCCAACGCGCGCCGCGCCCTGACGTGGGCGTTCGAGCAGGGCAAGAAGGTGCTGTTCCTGCCTGACCAGCACCTCGGCCGCAACACGGCCGTGCTGGAGATGGGCCTGTCGCTCGACGACTGCGTGGTGTGGAACCCGCACCGCCCCAACGGCGGGCTGACCACCGAGCAGCTGGAGCGGGCGCGCATGATCCTGTGGCGCGGCCACTGCTCGGTGCACGGCCGCTTCACGGCCGAGTCGGTGGACGACGTGCGCGAGCGCATCCCCGGCGTGAACGTGCTGGTGCACCCGGAGTGCCGGCACGAGGTGGTGCTCAAGGCCGACCACGTGGGCTCCACCGAGCACATCATCAAGACGCTGCGCGAGGCGCCCGCCGGGTCGGCCTGGGCCATCGGCACCGAGCTCAACCTGGTCAAGCGGCTGGCCCAGATGTTCCCGGACAAGAGCGTGTCGTTCCTGGACCGTACGGTCTGCTACTGCTCGACCATGAACCGGATCGATCTGCCGCACCTGGTGTGGGCGCTGGAGTCGCTGGCGCTCGGCGACGTGGTCAACCAGATCACCGTCGACGAGGACACCGCCCACTGGGCGCGGGTCGCCCTGGACCGGATGCTCGCCCTGGCCTAGTCGCCGAAGTCGTAGCCGACCCGGACGGTGACGTGCACCGCCTGCCGTCCGGGGCTCACCGAATCCTGCGCCTCGGCCGCCATCGTGCGCGCCATGGGCCTCGGCGGCGCGCCGGACTCCTCGCTGACCGACACCACCCGGCCGAGCGGCCGCCCGGCCAGCCCGGCGTACTGCCCGGCCTTGGCGGCGGCCTGCCGGAACGCCTCGTCCCTGGCCGTCGCCAGCGCGGCGTCCGGGTCGGACACCTCGAACGCGATCCCGTTCAGCCTGGCCTCCTCCCCCACGCCGGCCACCGTGTCGATGACATGGTCGGCTCGCGCCAGGTCGCGGACCACCGCCTCCACGCCCTGCGCCGCCCGGTAGGCCGACACCTTGGGGTACGCCTCGTACTCGGGGCCGAGCGACAGCTCGGTGGTGCGCAGGTCGTGGGCCGCGACGCCGGCCCCGCGAAGCGCCTCGGCCAGCCGGGCCGCGGCGGCCCTGGCCCCCGCGAACGCCTCGGCAGCCGACTGCCTGCGCACCTCGACGCCCGTGTGCAGGCGCATCACGTCCGGCACGGCGTCGGCCGCGCCCTCTCCGATCACGGTGATGTCCGCGGTGATGTCCACGAGGGCCCTCCGGCCTCTAGGGTGTTCCCCTGCTGAATCGGAATGCCATTTTGTCGAACTCCGCCCGCTTCGGGGCGGTCGCGAGCACCCTCTGTACCTTCCCCGACAGGTCGATCACCACGGCCTCGAACCCGGCGCCCTTGGCCCGCCACACGGCCAGGTGCTCGTCGTCCCACCAGCCGATCAGCCTCTCGCTGGTGAACGGCACCCGGTCGGCCTCGCCGTCGCCGCTGGTGGGGTGCGCGCAGATGGTGGCGGAGGCGGGCGCGCAGTGGGCGAGGAACCGGTCGCCGCCGGGCGACACGTCGTCTCCTTCCACCCACACCGGCTCGCCCGCCTTCGGCAGGGTGCGCAGCTTCCCGCCGTTCAGGTCGTAGAACGTCATCCGGCCGTTCACCCAGGTGCCGACCTCGTCGCCGCCGGAGTTCCAGAAGAACCGCCACTCGCCCGCGCCCTTCTGCTTGATCTCGTACGTGCGCGCGGTGCCGGAGTCCACGTCGACGATGCCGTATCCGTACTCGACGCTCTCGGAGTCGGTGGCCCGGTACAGGGTGACCAGGGCGAGCTTCCCGTCGGGCGACCAGCGCGGGGTGGTGGGGAAGATCGGGGCGTCGCTGACCTCGATGGCGCGCCTGTCCCCGGTGCGGTGGTCGATGACCGACAGCAGCGCCTTGCGGCCGGTGCTGTAGTCGACGTCGGTGCCGAGCGCCCGGCTGCCGTCGTGGTTGAGCACGTACTCGAAGTAGCGCGAGTCGCGGCCGAACCGGTCGGTGCCGGGCTGCCGGACGTAGAGCTTCTTGCCGCTCTCCGTCGTGTAGGAGGCCAGCTTGATGGGGTCGGAGGAGCGCTCCTCCAGCTCGACGGAGGTGGCGGCGAGCCGGATCGTCCTGGCCTCCGGCGTGGGGGACGGCGTGGGCGTGGGGGTGGGCGCCGCGCTGGTGGCGGCCTGCGTGGGGGACGGCGTGGGCGTCGCGTCGGGCAGGGCCAGCCTGCTCACCACGAAGGCGCCGGCGGCCACGAGCACGACCGTGGCCACGGCGGCGCCCGCCACGATCCATCCGGTCCCGCGCCCCTTGCCCGGGCGCATGGGGGGAGGATACGGCCCGTGCCCGTACGGCCCGTGCGGCGCCTGGCCGGGGCCGGTGGGGCGCGGCGCGTGGCCGGGCCCGGCCGCGGCGGCGCTCCCCTGCCACAGCAGCCCCGCCGCGTCCGCCCCGTACCCGCCCTGATACGGGCCTGGAGCGCCGCTCCCGGAGAACCCGCCGGGCACACCGGCGCCGCCCGGTAAGGAGCCGGCGGGCATGCCGGGACCACCCGGGTACGGGCCCGAACCCCCGGCCGCTCCCGGAGCGGAGAATCCGCCCATGACACCCGCGCCACCCGGGAAGGACCCGGCAGGCGTCCCCGGACCCGCGGGGTTCGCCCACGGGGCGTCCTGCGACTGCCCCAGGAGGCGCATCAGCGCCTGCTGGGCGGTGGGCCGCCGGGACGGGTCCTTGGCCAGGCAGTCGGCCACCAGCGACCGCAGCGCCGGGTCGGCGATGACGCCGACGTCCGCATCGGTGTTCATGATCCGGTTCACCACCGCCGGGACGCTGTCCTGGCCGAACGGCGCCTGCCCCGAGGCCGCGTACAGCAGCGTGCAGGCCCAGGCGAACATGTCCGCCGCCGCTCCCGGGCTCCCGGCGCTGAACTGCTCCGGCGCCATGAACGACGGCGTCCCGATCGCGCTGGCCGTGAGCGTGGAGGTCAGGTCGAGCGCCTTCGCGATGCCGAAGTCGATCACCCGGGGCCCGTCGGAGGCCAGCACCACGTTGGACGGCTTGAAGTCCCGGTGCACGATCCCGGCCTGGTGGATGGCCACCAGCGCGGTGACGGTGCCGATGGCCAGCCGGTGCAGCGAGGTGCCGGACCGCGGTCCCTCGGTCCGCACCACGTCGGCCAGCGTGGGGCCGTCGATGTACTCGCTGACGATGTACGGGCGCCCGTTGACCAGCCCCGTCTCGATCATCTGGGCGGTGCAGAACGGCGACACCCGCCGGGCCAGCTCGACCTCGCGGACGAACCGTACCGACGCCTCCTCGTCCCCGGCCAGGTCGGTGCGGAGCAGTTTGACCGCCACCCTGGCTCCGTCGGGGGCGGTCGCGAGGAAGACGAGGCCCTGCCCGCCTTCACCGATCCGTCCGGCCAGCGTGTACGCCCCCACCGAGGCAGGGTCCCCTGGGCGCAGAGGCGCGAGGTCCGGCACGATATTCCCCACATGTGGCCTACGTCATGACTTCTGGACATTGTCGCGGCTCGCGGCGGTCCGCGTCACCTTTTCACGCCGTCAGACCGCGTCGGCGATGGCCCGCAACGCGTGCGGACGCAGCCGCAGCCCCGGTGCGGACCGGTGGGCTGGCAGGTGCACGAGGCGCGCGTTCAGCTGCGCGGCCAGCCGTTCCGGGCAGCCCGCGGACCTCCGCCGCGTGCGGATCACGGTCACGGGCACGGCGGGCAGGCGATGCTCGGCCCTGATCTCGCGCAGCTCGACGGCCATGTCGCGGCGGGCCAGCCACTCCCCCGCGATCGCGGCGGCCACCCGCCCGCCCCGGTAGAGCCGGTGGGTGTCGGCGCAGCCCGCGATCAGCCGGTGCGCCATCGGCCCGGCCAGGCGGGCCAGCGCGGCCGCGCCCCACGTGCCGCCCAGCGCGGGCAGCCACGCGCCGAGCGCCCGCCCGATCGAGGAGGTGCCGCGCCCCGGCGGAGGCGGGCAGGCCGGGTCCACGAGCACGAGCCGGGCCACGCGCAGCGGGTGCAGCCGGGCGAACGCCTCGGCGTGCCAGGCCGCGACGGCGTGCGCGACCACCGTGACCCGCTCGGGGTGCTCCGGGGCGAGCGCGGCCAGCCGCGCCGCCTCGCCGTGCAGGGTCGGAGGTACGGGGGACGCGGGGCTCAGCCCGAGCCCCGGGCGGTCGAACCGGATGACGAGGCGGTCACGCGCCAGGTCGGCGGCGATCGCGTCCCAGTGGCACCAGGCGCCGCCCGGACCGCAGGCGATCAGCACGGCCGGGCCCGAGCCCTCCCGGACGACATGCAGGGGGCCCGGCATCAGGACGGTGGCGTCCGATTCGAGCAGCCGTACGGCCACGTACACCAGCCAGACGGCGACCAGCGTGACCAGCCCCCGCTGGGCGAGCCCGGCGAGCTGGCCGGAGACGGCCGTGACCAGGGTGAGCACGCCGGCGACGGCGGTCAGCCCGGTGAGCAGCCACGCCCCGGTCGCGCGCCAGCGGGCGCTCAGCGCCGCCATGGAGACCGGCACGGCGACGGCGGCGAGCACGGCGGCGGCGACGTGCGCGCGGTGGGAGAGCGTGGCGGGGACGCAGGCCGGATCGCTGAGCACGGCGCAGTCCATCGGGAACAGGCCGGCGAGCGCGGTCAGCAGGCCGGCCGAGGCCAGCGCGAGCCAGCCCTGCCACTCCTGGCGGACCCGGGGCGCGAGCGCCACGCCGGCCAGGCAGGCCAGCCCGGCCAGCACGTCGCTGACCCTGAACAGGCGGGTCCACTCCTGGTCGCGGGCCGCGAGCTCGCCGACGTAGCCGTGGGCCCTGTCGACCCGCGGCGTCGTCAGCTGGCCGGTGACCCACGCGCTGGACAGCAGCGCGGCACCGATGAACGCGGACGCGGCCAGCACGCACAACCTTCGCTCCACGTGATGATTACATCACCGTGGGCGACCGGGGCCGGGAAGCGTCAGAGCCCGGGAGCGCCCCAGACCGGGAACCAGCGGCTGAGGTCCTCCTCCAGCGGCAGCTCGCCGTCGAGCACCCCGCGCGCCTGCAGCTCCAGGGCGTTGTCGCGGCGCTGTCCCGACAGCGGCGCGAACGGGTAGAAGGTGCCGCGCTTGTAGAGGTAGACGACGGCCAGCCGCCTGCCGTCGGGGTCGGCGAACGACACCAGCGAGCACAGCAGCGACGGGCCGAACCCGGCGTCCTCCAGCGAGGAGTTGACCGCGTGCAGCTCGGTGACCAGGTCGCCGACCGCGTCGGGCGTCCGGCGCACCAGCAGCCAGGTGTAGCCGTAGCTGTCGGTGAACTCCTCCACCCGGCCGCCGAGCAGGTCCTTGACGTCGCGCTCCAGGGTGGCGAAGGCGCCGCCCTCGGCCGCGCGGAACGACACCGAGCCGGTGCCGGTCGGCACCATGCCTGTCGCCGCCTGGAGGGTCACGGCCGCCGACGGCAGTGCGAACAACGCGTCGAGATCGGGTTTGACCGGCTTCGTCCGGCCCAGGATGGCATCGAGCCAACCCATCGCGCTCAGCCCCTTCCGAGTTGGTTGGAGATCTTCGCGAGCTGGTCCAGCCGTCGCTCCAGCGGCGGGTGGGTGGAGAACAGGTTGGCCAGCGTCTCCCCCTTGGCCCGGGCGGGCGCGAAGTAGAACGCGTTGAACGGCTCCGCGTCGCGCAGATCGCGGGTGGGGATCCTGGCCATGTCCCCGGAGATCTTGACCAGCGCGCTCGACAGGGCCGACGGCTGCTGGGTGAGCAGCGCGGCCGCCCGGTCGGCCGACAGTTCGCGGTAGCGCGACAGGGCTCGCGTCAGCAGGAAGCTGACCGCGTACACCACGATCGAGACGACCATGACGATCAGCCCGATGGGCAGGCCGCCCTGGCCGTTGCCGCGGCGGTTGCCGAGCCCGGTATAGAGTGCGACGCGGGTCATCAGCCCGGCCACGATGCCCAGGAACGACGCGATCGTCATCACCACCACGTCGCGGTGGGCGACGTGCGACAGCTCGTGGGCCAGCACCCCTTCGAGCTCGCGCGGCTCCAGTCTGCGCAGGATGCCGGTCGTCACGCAGACGACGGCCTTCTTGCGGTTGCGCCCGGTGGCGAACGCGTTGGGGACGTCTGACTGCGCGATCGCCACCCGGGGCTTGGGCATGTCGGCCATCGCGCACAGCCGATCGATCATGCCGTGGAGCTCGGGGGCCTCCTGGGGCGAGACCTCCCGGCCGTGCATCGCGAACAACGCGATGCGGTCGGACAGGAAGTACTGCACGAACAGCAGGACCCCCGCGATCACCAGCACGGTGACCGCCTGCGCCCCCAAGGCGATGAGGACGCCGACGAACACCACGTAGAGCAGGCCGAGAAGGAACATCGTCGCGACCATCCGGCGGGTGAGGCCGCTGTCGGGCGCGAACCTGGTCTTCATCGGCTCAGCCCGGAATCAGGCCCTGGTCTCCCAGCATCTCCCGGACCTCCTCGATAGAGGCGTCCGCGGGGGGAAGGATCAGCTCAGAAGGCTCCAGGGAGTCGTCCGGCAGGCTCTTGCCTACATGGCGCACCTTGTCGAGCAGCGCGTGCAGCTTGACGCGGAACGCCTTCTCGTCGCCCGCGTCGATGGCCGCCTCGAGCTCGCTGTCGAGGTCGTTGAGCACCGCGATGTCCTCGGGCGAGATCTCGATCTGACCCTCGCCCATAATCCTGACGATCATGCGCCCTCCCCAGGCTGACGAAGCTGCTGGGTCTGCTGGGGCTGAGCCTGCTGCTGAGGCTGAGCCTGCTGCTGCGGCGGCTGCTGGCCCTGCTCGATGGCGGACTGCGGAGCGGGGCCCTGGCCGAGCTCGGACTTCATCCTGGCCAGCTCCAGCTCGACGTCCATGCCGCCGCCCATGCGGTCGAGCTCGGCCTGGATGTCGTCGCCGCGGCTGCCGCTGTAGTCGTCGAGCGCGCCGCTGGCGAGCAGCTCGTCGATGGCGCCGGCGCGTGCCTGCATCTGGGCGGTCTTGTCCTCGGCGCGCTGAATCGCGAGGCCGACGTCGCCCATCTCCTCGGAGATGCCGGAGAAAGCCTCGTTGATGCGCGTCTGCGCCTCGGCGGCGGTGTAGGTCGCCTTGATGGTCTCCTTCTTGGTGCGGAAGGAGTCGACCTTGGCCTGCAGCCGCTGCGAGGCGGTGGTCAGCTTCTCCTCCTCACCCTGCAGGTTGTCGTGCTGGACCCTGAGGTCACCGATCTGTGCCTGGAGGTTGGAGCGGCGCTGCAGCGCCTCCCTGGCGAGGTCCTCGCGCCCCACGGACAACGCCTTGCGGCCCTGCTCCTCAAGACGCTTGCTCTGCTGCTCAAGGCCATTGATCTGCAGCTCCACACGCTTGCGAGAAGTGGCGACGTCCGCCACCCCGCGACGCACCTTCTGCAGCAGCTCCAGCTGCCGCTGATAGGAGTAGTCGAGGGTCTCGCGTGGATCCTCCATCTTGTCCAAGGCCTTGTTGGCCTTGGACTTGAAGATCATTGAAAGTCTCTTCATCACGCTCATGCGCGTCGGCCGTCCCCTTCTTCGGTCGTGCTGTGGTCACCCAGTGCAGCGCAGCCGCCTTGGGATTACCCTACGCATAACGCACGAGGGCGTCACTAAGTTGCAGTCCAGGTAGGGTTGAGACGTGTTGCGACGCCGTTCCCAAACCTCCGTGGACGACTCCCCCGTCCCCTCTGACGATCCTAAGCCCCAGGGCAAGGGCCGTCCCACTCCCAAGCGCCGGGACGCCGAGAGCAGACGACGCCAGCCGGTGAGCGCGCCGAAGGACCGCAAAGAGGCCTATCGGCAGATGCGGGCCAAGCAGACCGCCGAGCGTGAGCGGGCCCGCAGGGGCATGCTCGCGGGCGACGAGCGCTACCTCCCCGCGCGCGACAAGGGCCCGGCGCGCAAGTTCGCGCGCGACTGGGTCGACTCCCGCCGGCTGCCCAGCCAGTACTTCCTGCCGTTCTCGCTGCTGATCCTGCTGGCGACCTGGGTGCCGTGGCCGCCCGCCGTCCGCGTCCAGGTGCTCAACGCGGTGATCGTGGTGGGCTGGCCGGTGATGATGGTGGGCGTGGTCTTCACGTCCGTCTACGTGTCCTGGAAGGTCAAGCGCGAGGTGGCGGCGAAGCTGCCGGACGAGTCGCTGCGCGGGGTGGGCTTCTACGCCGCGATGCGCGCCCTGCAGATCCGCAGGCTGCGCTTCCCCCCGCCCACGCTGCTGCCGGGCGGCAAGCCGGTGCCGCCGAAGAAGTAGACCCGCGCGCGGAACCCCGCCGCAGCACGCCTCCGCCGGACCACGGGCGGATCTTCCGGCATGAAGCCATAAGGTCTGATCCATGGAATTCCGTCACCTCGGCCGCAGCGGTCTCATGGTCAGCGAGATCAGCTACGGCAACTGGCTCACCCACGGCTCCCAGGTCGAGGAGGACGCCGCCAAGCTGTGCGTGCAGGCGGCGCTCGACGAGGGCATCACCACGTTCGACACCGCGGACGTCTACGCGGGCACCAAGGCCGAGGAGGTGCTCGGCAGGGCGCTGAAGGGCGTCCGCAGGGAGTCGCTGGAGATCTTCACCAAGGTCTACTGGCCCACCGGCAAGGGCCGCAACGACCGGGGCCTGTCGCGCAAGCACATCACCGAGTCCATCCACGCCTCGCTGCGCCGCCTGCAGACCGACTACGTGGACCTCTACCAGGCGCACCGCTTCGACTATGAGACCCCGCTGGAGGAGACGCTCAAGACCTTCGACGACCTCGTACGGCAGGGCAAGGTCCTGTACGTGGGCGTCAGCGAGTGGTCGGCGCCCCAGATCGCCGAGGCGCTGAAGATCGCCGATCAGATGGGCTTCGACCGCATCGTCTCCAACCAGCCTCAATACTCGATGCTCTGGCGGGTCATCGAGGGCGAGATCGTGCCGCTGTGCGAGCGCGAGGGCGTCGGCCAGATCGTCTGGTCGCCCATCGCGCAGGGCGTGCTCACCGGCAAGTATCTGCCCGGCCAGGCCCCTCCCGAGGGCTCCCGGGCCACCGACCAGGCGGGCGGCGCGGGCATGATCGCCCGGTTCATGAAGGACGACGTGCTGGCGAAGGTACAGGAGCTCAAGCCGATCGCCGCCGACCTGGGGCTGTCGATGGCGCAGCTGGCCGTGGCGTGGGTGCTGCAGAACCCGAACGTCTCCAGCGCCATCGTCGGCGCCAGCCGCCCCGAGCAGGTGCGCGACAACGTCAAGGCGGCGGGCGTCAAGCTCGAGGCCGAGGTGATGAAGCGCATCGACGACGTGCTCGGCTCGCTGGTCGAGCGCGACCCCGGCAAGACGGCGAGCCCGCCGAAGCGTCCCTGACGAGCGACGACCCCTTGAGCCCCGGGCTCAAGGGGTCGTCCCGTTCACGGGGACGTCACTCCTGGCGCAGCGACAGCCCTCGGTACTCGACCCGTTCCTCTTCGAGGAGCGCCACCTGTTCGACCCCCGAGTCGAGCAGCTCACGCCAGTTCTCGCCGAGCCACGACTCGGCGTCGGCCTGGCTGGGAAAGACCTCACGGGGCAAGGGACGGTCCGTCACCTCACCGCCGTGCGCGTCCTCGTAACGCCAACGCCATGTCATGCCATTCGCTCCTTCTCCGCCGGCCCGCCGGCACACCCCCCGGCGGCATTGGAACCCTACTCCGGCCGCGGCACGTGATCGATCCCGCGCGCCCGCTCCCCTCCATGATCGGCCCCCGCCGCGCGGCCTCCTCCCCCGGGTTTGTACGCTCGGCGCGATGAGGCTTCTTCTCACCGGGACCGCGGGGACGGGAGGCTGGCCGGAGCCGGGGTGCCCGTGCGCGTCCTGCGGCACAGCCGACCGGCCAGGCCGACGGCCGTTCGGCCTGGTCGTCGACGACGTGGTGGCGTTCCCGTGGGCGGCGGCGCCGCGCGGTTACGAGGTGCTCGCGGGCGGGCTGGGGCTCGCGGGGCCGGACGGTCGTCGGGTGCTGTGCGTGCCCGCCGATCGGGAGGCGCCGCTCGACGCGGCGGTCCCGTACGACGTCGTCCTGATCGACCTCCTGGACCGCCCCGAGAGGCTCGGGGCGCTGCGCCGGTCCGGCGCGGTTACCGGCCGGACCCAGGTCGTCGCCGTCGGCCTGGACCACCGCGTCCGGTCCGCGGCCGAGCTGCGCCGGCGGCTGCGCCTGTGGGGCGCCGTCACCGTGCCGGACGGGACCGTCCTCCACGCCGGCGGGCCGCCGCCGGAGGCGACCGCGCTCACCACCGGACGACCCCCGGACGGAACCGCACGCCACCCCGGACAGCCGGGCGGCGTCGAGGGGGAGGCCGTGCCCCCGGCGCGACGGGCGCTGATCCTGGGCGGGTCGCGTTCCGGCAAGTCGGCCGAGGCCGAGCTGCGGCTGGCGGCGGAGCCGTACGTCACGTATGTCGCGACCGGCCCTTCGGCGGAGGGCGACGCGGAGTGGGCGGCCCGGGTGCGCGCCCATCGGGCGCGGCGGCCCGCGCACTGGGACACCGAGGAGACCACGGACCTGGCCGGGGCGATCCGCGCGGCCACGGCCCCGCTCCTGGTCGACGGCCTGGGCACGTGGCTGGCGGCGGTCTTCGACGAGCACGGCGCGTGGGACGGCGACCGCACGCCGGTGGACGAGCGGTGCGACGAGCTGGTGAGCGCCTGGCGGCGGGCGCCAGGGCGCGTCGTGGCGGTGTCGGACGAGGTCGGCATGGGCGTGGTGCCGGCCACGGCGAGCGGCCGCGCCTTCCGTGACGCGCTCGGCCGGCTGAACGAGCGGCTGGCGGCCGAGTCGGAGGACGTCACCCTGGTCGTGGCGGGCCGGCCGCTCCCCCTCTGACGTCGGCTTCTGACGTCAGCGGACGGAGCGGGCGTACCAGCGGCCGTGCAGCCGGTCGACGTGGAGCGGGAGGCCGAAGCAGTCGGACAGGTTGGCCGGGGTGAGCACGTCGGCCACCGGACCCGCCGCCAGCACCCGACCCTCGCGCAGCAGCAGGGCGTGGGTGGTCGTCGACGGCACCTCCTCCAGGTGGTGGGTGACCGTGACGGTGGTGAGCACCGGCCGGGTCTCCGCCAGGCCCTCGACGGCGTCGATGAGGTCCTCGCGGGCCGGCAGGTCGAGCCCGGCGAACGGCTCGTCGAGGAGCAGCACCGCCGGGTCGGCCATGAGCGCCCTGGCCACCCGGATCCGGGCCTGCTCCCCTTGCGAGCACACCCGGAACCGCCGGTCGGCGAGGTCCTTGCAGCCGAGGTCGGCGAGCAGCCGCCTGGCCCGGTCGTGCTCGGCGTCGCCGTAGCGGTCCCAGAGCGGGGCGCTGGTGCCGGTGTGGCCGGTGAGGACGACGGTGTGGGCGGTCGCGCCCTCCTCCTCCATCAGGCTCTCGTCGATCAGATGCTGGCTGGAGGAGACCAGGCCGATGTGGCGGCGCAGCTCGCGCAGGTCGACGCGGCCGAGCCGGTGGCCGAGCACGGTCACGGCGCCCACGGTCGGGTGGCGCACGGCCGCCGCGAGCGACAGCAGCGTCGTCTTGCCCGCGCCGTTGGGGCCCAGGACCACCCAGTGGTCGCCGTAGGCCACGTGCCAGTCGACCGCGTCCAGCAGGGTCTTGCCGACGACCCGGACGCCTACGCCTTCGAGTTCAACCACGTGCATCCGGCAAGCCTATGGGACACCGGGTGACAGGCCGCCGCGATCGCCGCCACCCGTAGGATCGGTCCTCATGCGCTTCCCTGAGAACGTCTTCGATCTGGTCGGCGGCGAAGACGCGATCTGGTCGGACGACCACGCGGACCTGAGTGCCGAGACGCTGCGGGTGACGGGACCGCACGGCGAGTTCTTCATCAAGCAGGGCCCGGTGGCGGTGGCCGAGCACGAGCGGCTGCGGTGGCTCAAGCGGTGGGCGAGCGTGCCGGACGTGGTGGCGTTCGAGGGCGACGTGCTGGTGCTGGCCGAGGCGGGCTGGCGGAGCCTCGACCACAGGCCGCCGCCGGACGCCGGCACGATCATGGGCCGGGCGCTGCGCGAGCTGCACGAGATCCCGGTGGCGGAGTGCCCCTTCGACGAGCGGCTGGACGTCAAGCTGGCCAGGGCGGCCGGTCACGTGCGCGCCGGGCTGGTCGACCCCGCCCGCTTCCACGGCGACCACGCCGGCCTCACCCCCGAGCAGGTGTACGACAGGCTGCTGGCGGAGCGGCCGGCCGGCGAGGACCTGGTGGTCACGCACGGCGACTTCACCCCCGCCAACGTGCTCGCCTCCGACTCGGGCGAGGCGATCCTGGTCGACGTCGGCGAGCTCGGCGTGGCCGACCGCCACGTGGACCTGGCCGTCGCGCTGCGCGAGCTGGACGGGCGGGCCGCCGCCGACCTCCTGGCCGCGTACGGGCCCGCCGAGGTCGACGAGGCCAGGCTCTCCTACTACCGGCTGCTGGCAGAGCTGCTTTGAGCGCCGCCGGGCTGCGGCTCGCGCTCGGCACACTCACCGTGTTCCCGGTACGGGTGACGCGGGTGGACCGCGGGGCGGCGGGCCGGGCGATGGCGCTGGCCCCGGCCGTGGGGTTGGCGCTCGGCGCGGTCGCCGCGCTGCCGCTGCTGCTGCCCGGGCCGCCGCTGCTCGGCGCGGCGCTGGCGCTCGGGCTGCTGGCGGTGCTGACGCGAGGGCTGCACCTGGACGGGCTCGCGGATCTGGCGGACGGGCTGGGCAGCGGGAAGCCCGCCGCCCAGGCGCTCGACATCATGAAAAAGTCGGACATCGGGCCGTTCGGGGTGATGGCCGTGCTGTTCACGGTCCTCGTCCAGGCGGCCGCCCTGACGGAGGCCGGGGCCGCCGGGCTGGTCACGGCGTGCGTGGCGGGCCGCCTGACGCTCGCCTGGGCCTGCCGCCCCGCCGTGCCCGCCGCCCGCCCCGACGGGCTGGGCGCGATGGTCGCGGGCACGGTACGGACCGGCGCCGCCCTCCTGGTGACCCTCGCCGCCCTGGTCGTCACGGCGGCCTTCGCCCCGGCCGCCGGACTGGTGAGGTCGTGGACCGCGCCCGAACCTGCCGGGGCGTTCCAGAACCTGCTCCGCTACCGGGAGCAGCTGGAACCGGGGATCTGGGAGCTGTGGCCGGGGGTCCTCGGGCCGCCCGTCGCGCTGCTGGCCGGGCTGGGGCTGGCGATGCTCCTGCTCGCCCATGCCCGGCGCAGGCTCGGCGGGATCACCGGCGACGTGCTCGGCGCCCTCGTGGAGACCGCCGCCGCGGCGACCCTCGTGGTCTACGTGCTGGTCGTCTGACGCCCGGCGAGCCGATCGGCGGACGGTGCCCGTACCGGGAAGATCCTGAGCAGGACCGCGCCGAGGATCGCGAGCAGGACCCAGCCCACGAGGCCGGTCAGCCCGGCGAGCGCCAGGTTGGGCGGCTCGGCGACGTCGCCGAGGAGCAGGACGACGCCCGCGGTCGCGTTGAGCGAGCCGTGCGCCACGACGGCCGGCCACACGCTGCCCGAGCGGAGCCTCAGCCATCCGAGCACCACCCCGGCCACCACGCAGAAGCCGGTGAAGTAGAGCGCGGCCCCGGCGCCCAGGTTGGGGTAGTTGTAGCCGAGCAGGGTCAGCGGCGCATGCCACAGCCCCCAGATGGCGCCCGAGAGCATCAGACCGGCCACGACGCCGCAGGTGCCGGTGAGCCTCGGCACGAGATAGCCGCGCCAGCCCCACTCCTCCCCCAGCGAGGGGAGGGCGTTGAGCAGCGGCCCGGCCACCACGCCGATGACGAACTGGATGACGACGCCGGTGGCCAGGCCGGCGGGCACGGGCACGTTCTGCGCCTCCAGCTGCGCCCGGTAGAGGCCGAGCCCGTCGAGGTCGAGGGTGAGCAGCCCGGCCGCGACGCTGAGCGCCGCCGCGAGGGCCACCAGCGCGGGCACGCCGAGCCACGCGGCGAGCACGAGCAGCAGGGTGCGGCCCTTGCGCTCGCCGAGGGTGAGCCCGGTCTCTCGCGCCCACTCGCGGAACGGCACCCGCGACGCCCGCCACGCCGCCAGCACCCCCAGCGTGGGTGTGAACATCATCAGCATGCCGAAGACCGGCATCAGCGGGTGGCCGAGGCCGCCGCCCAGCCACAGGGGCAGCGCGACGAGCCAGGACAGGACGAAGGCGACGGCGAGGAAGACGGGGAGCGGCTTCACGCGGTCCTCCTCTCCGCGATGAGGGTGTTGATCAGGGAGGCGCCGCGCTCGGCGTCGTCGATGCTGATGCCGAGCTGACCGCCGGAGCGGTAGCGCAGGACCAGGCACTCGCCGCCGCGCAGCATGATGGTGGCCCTGCCGGGCAGGCCGCGCACGCCCCACCCGCCGACCTGGCTCGGGTGGCGATCCTCGGTGTAGGCCCGGTCGATCTTGTCGAGCCTGATGCGGCGGACGGGCCAGCCGAACGGCCCGAAGGCCAGCACCAGCCCGTCCTCGCTGACCCGCGCCGTGAGCGAGGAGGCGAACAGCCCCACCGCCAGCACGATCACCAGCGCGGGCAGCACGGCGCCGAAGCTGGACAGGCGGACGACCCCGGTCACGTCCAGCGTGCCGAGCGCGAACAGCACGGCGGCCCCGGCGGCGGTGATGAGCAGCGGCCACGGGTTGCTGATCCGGCTGACCCAGACGGCCCGCTGGCCGCTGCGCAACGTGAGCCTGGGCGGCTCCGTGTCGCCGGACAGCGGGTCTGGCTCGCCCCTGCCCAGGTAGCCGGAGAGCGCCGCGGCGGCCAGCGGCACGACGAGCACCGCGACCGCCGCCAGCGGGCTGAGCCGCGCGTCCGTCCACGCCGGGACGTCGAGGTTGGCCAGCAGCGTCATGGCGGAGATGCTGATCGCGAACACCGCGCCGCCGGCGAACAGCGCCCACCACGACATGCGCCCGGACCGGCTGTCTACGGCCCGCCGCGCGGCGGCGACCAGCCCCAGCCACAGGAAGCCCCACAGCGCCGCCTGCATGATCAGGTAGGCGGGGAAGGACACGGCGTTGTCGGGGGCCATGCCGGGGCCCCAGTGGACGGCCATCGGGTCGGGCAGCCGGTCGCGCAGCGCCAGCGGCGGCCCCACCACCGCGGCGGCGACGACCGCGCCCGCCGGCACGGCGATGGTGCGCAGGTTCATGCGAGCTCCTCGAGTATGGCGATCAGATCCTCCCGGCCGTATCCGTACCTCTGGGCCTCGTCCAGCAGCTCGCGGGCCCGCTCGCGGAGCAGGGTGCGCGCGTCGGCGCGGGCGGCGACGCTGACGCCGCGCCCGCGCCGGAACTCCAGCAGTCCTTCGTCGCGCAGCTCGCGCAGGGCGCGCAGCACGGTGTTGGGGTTGATGCCCAGCGCCGCCGCCAGGTCGCGAGCCGGGGGCAGCCGGTCTCCCTGGGCGTAGCGGCCCTCGCCGATGGCGCGGCGGATGGCCGCGGCCACCTGCTCGTGCAGGGGACGAGCGTCGTTGAGGTCCAACGTCAGCAACATGATGCTAATGACACTAGCACCATGTCTTCATGAAGGCGACTCACGATTCATGGGATGAACCCCTGTTTGTTAGTACGCAGAAACCCTCGATAGAGTCGGTTTACGTGACCACTGTGCGGCTGAACTCAGCAGATCCCGTATCGTTCGACACCGACGCGCTGATCGTCGGTTTCCGGTCCGGCCCCGAAGGTCCCCGCCCCGCGACGGGCGCCGATCCCCTCGAAGCGGCCTTCGGCGGCAAGCTGGCCGCCACGCTGTCCTCCCTGGGGTTCGCCGGCAAGCCCGGCGAGATCGCCAAGCTGCCGGCCTTCGGCTCCGTCGCCGCGCCGCTGCTGGTCGCGGTCGGCCTGGGCGAGTCGGCGGACCTCGAAGGGCTGCGCCGCGCCGCCGGCGCCGCCGTGCGCTCGCTGGCCGGCACCGCGCGCGCCGCGCTGGTCCTGCCGGCCGAATCGGCCGACGAGGCCGAGGCCGTGGCGCTGGGCGGGCTGCTGGGGGCCTACGCGTTCTCGCGCTACCGCACCGGCGAGGGCCAGAAGGACCCCGTCGCCGAGCTGACCGTGCTGTCCGGCGCGCCCGGCGAGGTCGCCGCACGCGCCGCCGTCCTGGCCGAGTCCGTCGCGCTGGTGCGCGACCTGGTCAACACCCCGCCGTCCGACCTGTGGCCGGCCAAGTTCGCCGAGATCGCCGAGCAGACCGGCGGCGAGGCGGGCCTGTCCGTCGAGGTGCTCGACGACAAGCAGCTCAAGGACGGCGGCTACGGCGGCCTCATCGGCGTCGGCCAGGGCTCGGCCAACCCGCCGCGGCTGGTCCGCCTGTCCTACACGCACCCCGAGGCCGACAAGACCCTGGCCTTCGTCGGCAAGGGCATCACGTTCGACTCCGGCGGCCTGTCGCTCAAGCCGTCCGCGTCCATGGACTGGATGAAGTCAGACATGGGCGGCGCGGGCGCGGTGTTCGGCGCGCTCGTCGGCATCGCGAGGCTCGGCCTGCGGGTCAACGCGATCGGCTACCTCTGCCTGGCGGAGAACCTCCCCAGCGGCACCGCGCAGCGCCCCTCCGACGTCATCCACAGCTACAGCGGCAAGACCGTCGAGGTGCTCGACACCGACGCCGAGGGCCGCCTGGTCCTCATGGACGGCATCGCCCGCGCCGCCGAGGACAACCCCGACGCGATCATCGACGTGGCGACGCTGACCGGCGCCCAGATCGTCGCGCTCGGCTGGCGCACCGCCGGCATCATGGGCAACGACGACGAGCTGCGCGACCTGGTCGTCGAGGCGGCCGGCGCCGCCGGCGAGGGCGCCTGGCCCATGCCGCTGCCCGAGGAGCTGCGCAAGGGCCTCGACTCCCCGATCGCCGACATCGCCAACCTCCAGCCGGAGCGCTGGGGCAGCATGCTCGCCGCCGGCATCTTCCTGAAGGAGTTCGTGCCCGACGGCGTGCGCTGGGCCCACATCGACATGGCCGGTCCCGCCTTCAACAAGGGCGAGCCGTACGGCTACGTCCCCAAGGGCGGCACCGGTGCCGTCACGCGCACGCTCATCGGACTGGCGGAGCGGCACGCGAGCACGGCGAACAAATGAAAAGATGAAGGCGACAAGACCACCCCGACAAGGAGCCTTCCTGTGGCCTACGACATCGTCGTCCTAGGTGGCGGCAGCGGCGGTTACGCCTGCGCGTTGCGGGCGGCCGAGCTGGGCATGTCCGTCGCGCTGATCGAGAAGGACAAGATCGGCGGCACCTGCCTCCACCGGGGCTGCATCCCCACCAAGGCCCTGCTGCACGTCGCCGAGGTGGCCGACGAGACCAGGGAGAGCGAGTCGTTCGGCGTGAAGGCTCGCTTCGACGGCATCGACGTCCCCGGCGTCCACGCGTTCAAGGACAAGATCGTCACCCGTGCCTGGAAGGGCGTGCAGGGGCTGCTCAAGGCCGCCGGCGTCACCCTGGTCGAGGGCGAGGGCCGGCTCGCGGGCGGGCGCCGCGTCCAGGTGGGCTCCGAGGTGTACGAGGGGAGCCACCTCGTGCTGGCGACCGGTTCGGCGCCCAGGTCGCTGCCCGGCCTGGAGATCGACGGCGAGCGCGTCATCACCAGCGACCACTCGCTCAGGATGGACCGGGTGCCGTCCTCGGTGGTGGTGCTGGGCGGCGGCGTCATCGGCGTCGAGCTGGCCAGCGTCTACCGCTCGTTCGGCGCCGAGGTGACCATCGTCGAGGCCCTCCCCCGTCTGCTGCCCGCCGAGGAGGAGTCCAGCTCCAAGCTGCTGGAGCGCGCCTTCCGGCGGCGCGGCATCAAGTACGAGCTCGGCGTGCGCTTCGACGCCGCCAAGACCACCGAGACCGGCGTGCTCGTCACGCTGGCCAGCGGCAAGACCCTCGACGCCGAGATCCTGCTCGTGGCGGTGGGCCGCGGCGCGGTCACGGAGGGTCTGGGCTTCGAGGAGGCCGGCGTGGCCGTCGAGCGCGGCACCGTCACCGTCGACGAGCACTGCCGCACCTCCGCGCCCGGCGTCTACGCCGTCGGCGACCTGATCGCGACCCCTCAGCTGGCCCACGCCGGGTTCGCCGAGGGCATCATGGTCGCCGAGCACATCGCCGGGCTCGGCCCGGCGCCCATCGACTACGCCGGGGTGCCGCGGATCACCTACTCCGACCCCGAGGTCGCCTCGGTCGGCATCACGTCCGCGCAGGCGGCGGAGCGCGGGATGGAGATCGTCGAGCAGGTCTACGACCTGGCGGGCAACCCCAAGAGCCAGATCCTCGGCACGGCGGGCGCGGTCAAGGTGCTCGCCCGCAAGGACGGGCCGGTCGTCGGCGTCCACATGGTGGGCCGCCGCATCGGCGAGCTCATCACCGAGGGGCAGCTCATCTACAACTGGGAGGCGCTGCCCGCGGAGGTCGCCCAGCTCGTCCACGCACACCCGACGCAGTCCGAAGCGGTCGGGGAGGCCATGCTGGCCCTGGCCGGCAAGCCGCTGCACGTACACAACTAGTCAAGCCCTCGAGATCAGAACGCGAGAGAAGATAACGATGCCGGTCTCCGTACAGATGCCCCAGCTCGGCGAGAGCGTCACCGAGGGCACCGTCACCCGTTGGCTGAAGAAGGAGGGCGAGCGCGTCGAGGCCGACGAGCCGCTCCTCGAAGTGTCGACGGACAAGGTCGACACCGAGATCCCGTCGCCCGCCGGCGGTGTGCTCCAGAAGATCGTCGTGGCGGAGGACGAGACGGTGGAGGTCGGCGCCGAGCTGGCCGTCATCGATGAGAGCGGCCAGGCCGGCGCCCCCGCCCCGGCCGAGGAGGCGGCCCCCGCTCCCGAGCCTGAGCCGGAGCCCGAGCCGGAGCCGCAGCCCGCGCCCGCCTCGTCGATCCCGCAGCCCGCCCCGGCCGCCCCCGCTCCGCAGCCGGCCCCGCAGCCCGCGCCCCGGCCGGCTCCGCAGCCCGCGGCCCAGCCCGCGGCGCAGGCGCCCGCGCCGCTGCCCACCTCGGGCGAGAGCCCGTACGTGACGCCGCTGGTGCGCAAGCTGGCCAACGAGCACGGCGTGGACCTCGACTCCGTCACCGGCACCGGGGTCGGCGCCCGCATCCGCAAGCAGGACGTGCTCGAGGCCGCCAAGCAGCAGCGTGAGCAGGCCCCGGCCCCCGCCGCCGCGCAGGCCCCGGCCGCCGCTCCGGCCGCCGCGCCGCAGGCCGCCGCCCCGGCGGCTCAGGCCCCGGCCGCCGCGCCCGAGCAGGTGGAGGTCGACGACACGCTGCGCGGCCGCACCGAGAAGATGACGCGGCTGCGCCAGACGATGTCCAAGCGCCTGGTGGAGTCGCTCCAGACGGCCGCCCAGCTCACCACGGTCGTGGAGGTCGACGTCACCAAGGTGGCGCAGCTGCGGGCGCGGGCCAAGGACGAGTTCTTCCGCCGCGAGGGCGTCAAGCTGTCGTTCATGCCGTTCTTCGAGATGGCCGCGATCGAGGCGCTCAAGCAGCACCCGAAGCTCAACGCGACGATCAACAACGAGACCATGGAGGTCACGTACTTCGACGTCGAGCACCTCGCCATCGCGGTCGACACCGAGCGCGGCCTGATCGCGGCGGTCATCAAGAACGCCGGCGACCTCAACCTCGCCGGGCTCGCCCGCAAGACGGCCGACCTGGCCGAGCGGACCCGCGCCAACAAGGTGACCCCCGACGAGATCACCGGCGGCACGTTCACGCTGACCAACACCGGCAGCCGCGGCGCCCTGTTCGACACGCCGATCCTGAACCAGCCGCAGGTCGGCATGCTCGGCACCGGCGCCGTGGTCAAGCGGCCCGTCGTGGTCGACACGCCCGAGGGCGAGGTCATCGCGGTCCGGTCGATGGTCTACCTGGCGCTCACCTACGACCACCGCCTGGTCGACGGCGCCGACGCCGCCCGCTTCCTGACGACGATCAAGCGCCGCCTGGAGGAGGGCCGCTTCGAGGCCCAGCTCGGCCTCGCCTGACGAGGATCTGAAGGGGCCGGGCGCGCACCGTCGCGCCCGGCCCCTTCGCGCGTTCCCGAACGAACTTCGGGCACCCGGCACCAACCGCAGGACAAAGCTCCGACGGCAGGGGCCCCGGGACCGCTTCGGCGCGGCTGCCGGACGCTCTCGGACCGTCGATCCGTGAGCACGGCGAGCACGGTCACGGGTCAGTGAGTGCGGCGGGCGCGGTTATGGGGTCGTCGGGAATCGCGCGGGAGGTGACGGCCGGCGGGAAGGCGGCGTCGTAGGGTGGTCGTATGGCGATCATCGTGACGGGGGCATCGGGGTTGCTGGGCGTGCCGCTGGTCGCCGCGCTGCGGGGCGCGGGCGAGCGGGTGGTCACTCTGGTGCGACGCGAGCCCAGGAGCGGCGACGAGGCCCTTTGGCGGCCCGCTGAGGGGGTGCTGGACCCGGCCGTCCTGGACGGCGCGAGCGCGGTGGTGCACCTGGCCGGGGCGCCGATCGCCGAGCGGCGCTGGACCGCCGCGTACAAGCGGGAGCTGGTGCGCAGCCGTGTCGACAGCACGAGGCTGCTGGTGCGGGCGATGAGAGAGGCGCGGCGGCCTCCGGGCGTGCTGGTCTCGGCGTCGGGGGTCGACTTCTACGGCGACACCGGCGACCGGGTGGTCGACGAGGGCGCGCCTGGCGGCAGCGGGTTCCTGCCGGAGCTGTGCGAGCGGTGGGAGGCGGAGGCGGCCGCCGCCGAGGAGTTCGGGGTGCGGGTGGCGCGGCTGCGGACCGGGCTGGCGCTGAGCGGGCGCGGCGGCGCGCTCGTCAGGATGCTGCCCGTCTTCAAGGCCGGTCTCGGCGCGCCGCTCGGCTCGGGCAAGCAGTACTGGTCGTGGATCAGCGAGCCCGACTGGGTGGGCGCGGTGCGTCACATCCTGGCGACGCCCGAGGTGGCGGGCCCGGTCAACATGGGCTCCCCCACGCCCGTCACCAACGCCGTCTTCACCCGGACGCTCGGCCAGGTCCTGCGCAGGCCGACGATGCCGATGCCGGTGCCGGGGTTCGCGCTGTCGCTGGGGCTCGGCGAGTTCGCCAAGGCGGGGCTGCTGCCGAGCCATCGCCTGCGGCCGGGGAAACTGCTGGACAGCGGGTACGAGTTCACCCATAGCGACCTCGCCGACGCGCTCCGCGCCGTACTGTAGTGAGCTGTTCCACCTTCGCTCCGGGAGACTCCGTATGACCAGGTCAGGCCAGTCGCACATCCTCGCGATCGGGGGCGGCTCGTTCCGCCCGACCGGCCGCTACGGTTTCATGGAGGCGAGCCCGCTGCTGCGCTACGGCCTCGACCTGACCGGTCAGGACCGTCCCAAGCTGGGCCTGCTCGCCACCGCGACCGGCGACGACGCCGCCTGGCTGCTGAAGATGTACGGCGCGTTCACCGGATGGGACGTCGAGGTCAGCCACCTGACCGTGTTCCCGATGCCGAACGTCGAGGACCCGGCCGCCTGGATGCTCGAACAGGACATGATCTACGTCAGCGGCGGCAGCGTGGCCAACCTGATGGCGCTGTGGCGGCTGCACGGGCTCGACGAGGCGTTCGCGGAGGCGTGGCGGGCCGGGGTGGTGCTGTCGGGGCAGAGCGCGGGCGCGCTGTGCTGGCACGTCGGCGGCAACACCGACTCCTTCGGCCCCGAGCTGCGGGCGTGGTCCGACGGGCTGGCCCTGCTGCCCTACTCGTGCGGCGTCCACTACGACTCCGAGCCGCAGCGGCGGCCGCTGCTGCACGAGTCGGTGGCGAGCGGCGAGCTGCCCGACGGCTACGCCGCCGACGAGGGCGTGGCGCTCCACTACGCCGGCACCGAGTTCATCCAGGCGGTCAGCTGCCGGCCCGAGGGTCACGCGTACCGCGTCGAGCATGACGGCGCCGGCGGGGTGAAGGAGTTCAGGATCGAACCTCGGCTGCTGACATCCTGAATTACCCTACAAGGGTGAGGGAACGGCACAATGGACCCATGCGCCCCATCAACGGGGTCGATCCCCACAGCCTCGCCATCGTCCGTCTAGGCGTCGACGTCCCCTACGAGCAGGCCTGGTCGCTGCAGCGCTGGGTGCACGGCAAGCGGGCCGCCGGAGAGCTCGGCGACACGCTGCTGATCCTTGAGCACGCGCCGGTCTACACCGCCGGCAAGCGGGCCGCCGCGCACGAGCGTCCGGCCGACGGCACGCCGGTCATCGACGTCGACCGGGGCGGCCGGGTGACCTGGCACGGCCCCGGCCAGCTCGTCGCCTATCCGATCGTCGCGGTCTCGGACGTCGTCGACTACGTGTGCCGGCTGGAGGAGACGATGATCCAGGTGTGCGCCGACTTCGGCGTCACCGCCAGGCGGGTCAAGGGGCGTCCCGGGGTGTGGGCCGCCGGGGACGCCAGCCTGGGCCTGCCCGACCGGCAGCTCGGCGCGGTGGGCATCCGGGTCTCGCGCGGGGTGTCGATGCACGGGTTCGCGCTCAACTGCGCGAACGACCCGCGGTGGTTCAACCGGATCGTGCCGTGCGGCCTGCCCGACGTGGGCGTCTCGACGCTGTCGGCGGAGACGGGCCGGCGCATCGTGGCCGAGGAGGTCATGCCGATCGCGGAGAAGCGCCTGGCGGAGGCCCTCGGCCGCGAGCCGTACGACCTCCACGAGGAGGATCTCCTGCGCCGCTGACCTCCCCTGGTCTGACCCCGCGGATCAACCCTCGGGCCCTTACCCGGCCGGGGCGGCGGTGCCTATGATCAGGGCGTGAAACGCGCCGCGGCCTTTCTCATCGCCCTTCTGGTGCACGCGCTGACGCTCGCCTTCATCGTGCTGGGCGCGCGCACGATCGTGGTCAACGCCGAGTTCGTCTTCGGCTGGCTGATCGGCGGGATGCTGATCGGCATCGGGTGGCTGCTGCGTCCGCGCCTGGCGCGCGTGCCCGCCGACGCCGAGGTGCTCGGCCGGGAGGACGCCGCCGAGCTGTACGCGACGGCCGGGCGGGTCGCGTCCCGGATGGGGGTCAGGCCGCCGGACCTGGTGGCGGTCAGGGATCTCGAGATCGGGACGTCTTACCGGAGAGTGGGGCTCAGGCGCACGCCGGTGCTCCTGGTGGGGCTGCCGGTGTGGCTGGCGCTGAGCCCGCGGCAGCGCGTGACCCTGCTGGCGACGGCTTACGCGGGCGAGGCGACCGGCGACGACCTGGTGGTGGGCGGCGCGCTGTCCACGCTGGGCGAGTGGCGGCAGGCGCTGCTGGGCTCCGCGCCGCTGACGGCGCGCGAGGAGGCCCGCGACAAGTTCACCGGTACGCTCGGCGCGCTCCACACGCCGGACACGAGCTACGAGGTGGCCGGGTGGATCGGCCGGGTGATCGGCCGGGTGCTGGGCGCCCCGGTGCTGCTGGTGGAGTACGCGCTCACCCGGCTGGCCCGTTCGGGCGACGGGCGGGCGCGCGAGCGCAGGCTGGCGCTGGCCGCGAAGGCGGTCACGCCCGAGGAGGTGGCGGAGCTGGAGGAGCTGATCGCCGCCGGCGGCTACCTCGCGCCGATGCAGGCGGCCGCGCTGCGCGGCGAGACCGTGCCCGCGATCAGGCGCGACGCGCTGGCCCGCGCCGACCGGCCGGGGCCCGCGCGTTCCCCGTTGCTGGGCGAGATGGAGTCCGGGCGCATCGACGAGGAGTTACTCGCCCACTACACCCGCGCGGTGCGCGGTTTCGGGCTCATCGCCTGATCCACGCCCCTGGCGAGGGCCATGCGGGCGGGAGACGTAAGCTGGCAGGGTGACCGTTGCTCCTGAAGGCCGAAAGCTCCTCCGCCTGGAGGTGCGCAACGCCGAGACCCCTATCGAGCGCAAGCCCCCGTGGATCAAGACCAAGCTGAAGACGGGCCCCGAATACACCGAGCTGAAATCGCTCGTGCGCCGCGAGGGCCTGCACACGGTCTGTGAAGAGGCGGGCTGCCCCAACATCTACGAGTGCTGGGAAGACCGCGAGGCGACGTTCCTCATCGGCGGCGACCAGTGCACCCGCCGCTGCGATTTCTGCCAGATCGACACCGGCAAGCCCAAGGAGTACGACCGCGACGAGCCGCGCCGGGTGGCCGAGTCCGTCCAGCAGATGGGCCTGCGCTACGCGACCGTGACCGGCGTGGCCCGCGACGACCTGCCCGACGGCGGGGCCTGGCTCTACGCCGAGACCGCGCGGGAGATCCACGCGCTGCTGCCCGGCTGCGGCGTCGAGCTGCTCGTGCCCGACTTCAACGGCGACCGCGGCCAGCTGGAGGAGGTCTTCTCCAGCAAGCCGGAGGTGTTCGCGCACAACGTCGAGACCGTGCCGCGCATCTTCAAGCGGATCCGGCCCGCGTTCCGCTACGACCGCTCGCTGAAGGTGATCACGACGGCCCGCGAGGCCGGGCTGGTGACCAAGTCCAACCTCATCCTCGGCCTGGGCGAGACCCGCGAGGAGGTGCTGGAGGCGATGCGCGACCTCCACTCCGCCGGCACCGACCTGCTCACCATCACGCAGTATCTCCGGCCGACCCCGCGCCACCACCCGGTGGAGCGCTGGGTCAAGCCGGAGGAGTTCGTGGAGCTGCAGCGGGAGGCCGAGGAGATCGGCTTCGCCGGCGTGCTGTCCGGCCCGTTGGTCCGCTCGTCGTACCGCGCGGGCAAGCTCTACCAGCAGGCGATCACCGCCCGCCAGACGGCCTGACCGCGCCGTCTGGCGGGCGGCGTGATCGCGGCGTCGTTCGCGGCGTGATCGCGGCGTCGTTCGCGGCGTGATCGCGGCGTGATCGCGGCGTCGTTCGCGGTGGCCACGTGGTGTCGGAAGCCCCGGGCGGGGTCCCGGGGCTTTCGCGTTTCCCCTATCCGGCCGCCGCGCTACCGTGAGCGTCGGAAGGGGGCGAGACGTGGCCATTCTGATCCGGACCGGGGACGTGCCGCCGGGGCAGCGGCTCGACGCCTGGCGCAGCGTGGTCTGCGACACGCTCGGCCCGCTCGACTTCCACATCGCCCGTGGCACCCCGCTGCGGGGGCAGATCGAGGCCGGGCAGCTCGGCCCGATCGGCGTCGGCAAGGTGGAGACCTCCACGCCCCACAGCGTGCACCGCACGGCGGGCCTGATCCGGCGTGACAGCCCCGAGCTCTACCGGCTGGTGCTGGCCGTGTCGGGCAGCCCGATCCTGTCGCAGGACGGCCGCTCGGTCCGGCTGGCCCCGGGCGGGTTCGCCCTCTACGACTTCACCCGGCCCTACGAGCTGGCCTACGACGCGGCGGTGCGGCTGGCGGTGTTCAGCTTCCCGCGCGAGCTGCTGTCGCTGCCCGCCGGCGCGGCCACCTCGATCACCGCCGTGCCCATCCCGGCCGGCGAGGGCACCGCCGCGCTGGCCGCGCCGCTGCTGCGCCGGGTGGCGCTGGACCTGGAGACCTACCGGCCGGCCAGCGCCGCGCGGCTGTCCACGGTGGTGATGGATCTGGTGGCCACCGCCGTGGCCGAGCGCGTGGACCGGCTGGACGAGGTGCCCGAGCGGGCCCGGCAGGAGGCGCTGACGGCGCGGGTGCACGCCTTCATCGAACGCCATCTGGGTGATCCCGGCCTGGACCCGGCCGCCGTGGCCGCCGCCTGTCACGTGTCGCCGCGCTCGCTGCACCGGGTGTTCGAGGCCCGCGACACGACGGTGGCGGGCTGGATCCGCCATCGGCGGCTGGAGCGCTGCCGCCGCGACCTGGCCGATCCGGCGCTGGCGGGCGTGCCGGTCAGCGCGGTGGCGGCCCGCTGCGGGCTGCCCGACCCGGCCCACTTCAGCCGTCTGTTCAAGCGCGCGTACGGGGTGCCGCCGGCCGAGTACCGGCGGGCGAGCCTGCGGTAGGCGCGCATCGTCAAGGGGGTGGCGCGCAGATCCAAGACCGGGGCCGCCGCGATCCGCAGACTGGTCTCATGCCCGCGAGAACGCGGGAACCCCCTGACGAGGATGGAGTCCGGTCATGCAGCTCTTCGTGAACCTGGCGGTCAAGGATCTCGACCGCTCGAAGGAGTTCTTCACCGCGCTCGGTTTCGCCTTCTTCGGCATGGCCGACGACATGGCGTCCGTGATGATCAACGACGGCGCGCAGGTCATGCTGCTGACCGAGCCGGTGTTCGCCGGCTACGCGGCCAGGGAGCTCGCCGACCCGGCCAAGACGACCGAGGCGATCCTGGTCATCGGCCTGGAGAACCCGGCCCAGGTGGACGAGCTGACCGAGAAGGCCGTCGCCGCCGGCGCCACCCCGCTGGGCCCGCCCCGGCAGGACGACTTCCGCTACCAGCGGGCCTTCGCCGACCTCGACGGCCACCACTGGGAGGCGCTCTGCCTGGCGCAGCCGGCCGGATGAGCACCGTGACGCTGACGGGCACGGCGGTCTCGGCCGACGGGACCGCCATCGCCTACGACCGCCACGGCTCGGGACCGGCCGTGGTCCTGGTGCACGGCGCGTTCACCGGCAGGGGCCACCCCACGCTGGCGGGCGTGGCGGCGGGGCTGGCGCCGTGGTTCACCGTGTACGACTACGACCGGCGCGGGCGGGGAGGCAGCGGCGACACCTCCCCGTACGCGGTGGAGCGCGAGATCGAGGATCTGGCCGCGGTCGTCGGGGCGGCGGGCGGGCGGGCGATGGTGTTCGGCGGGTCGTCGGGCGGCGCGCTGGCGCTGGAGGCGGCGGCCCGGCTGCCGGAGGTCACCAAGCTGGCGGTGTGGGAGCCGCCCTACCACGTGACCGCCGACGCCCCCGCACTGCCGCACGACTTCGCCGCCCAGCTCGATGCCCTGGTCCGGGAGGGGCGGCGGGGGGACGCGGTCGAGCTGTTCATGGTGGCGGCGGCCGAGGTGCCGCGGGAGGCCGTGGCGCTGATGCGGGCCGACCCGTCCTGGCCGGAGGTGGAGGCCGTCGCGCACACGCTGGCGTACGAGGCGGCCGTCATGGGGCCGGGCAACGCGCTGCCGGCCGCCCGGCTGGCCGAGGTCACGCAGCCGGCGCTGGTCATGAACGGCGACGCCGGCCCGGCGTGGATGGCGGCGGCCGCGCGGGCCGTTGCGGGGCGCGTCCCCGGCGCCGTCCACCGGGTGCTGGAGGGGCAGGCGCACGCCGTGGCCCCGGAGGCCCTGCTGCCCGAACTGCTGGAGTTCTTCGTGGTGGCGTGACCCCGGCCGCCGGGTCGCCGACACTGTGATCGTGGACTTCGATGACGTGATCAGCGGGCTGGACCTGCGTACCAAGGTCAGGATGTTGACCGGCGCCTCCATGTGGGCGCTGCACCCGGTGCCGGAGATCGGCCTGGACCGCCTGGTGATGAGCGACGGGCCGATCGGCGTGCGCGGCGAGCGGTGGAGCGCGGCCAGCCCGTCGATCGCGCTGCCGAGCCCCACCGCCATGGCCGCCACCTGGGACGTGGGGCTGATCCGGCGGGTGGGGCGGCTGCTCGCCCAGGAGGCCCGGCGCAAGGGCGTGCACGTGCTGCTCGCGCCGACCGTCAACCTGCACAGGTCGCCGCTGGGCGGGCGGCACTTCGAGTGCTTCTCCGAGGATCCGCACCTGACGGGCGAGGTGGCGGCCGCGTACGTGGAAGGCGTGCAGGAGGGCGGGGTGGCGACCACCCCCAAGCACTTCGTGGCCAACGACTCCGAGACCGAGCGGTTCACGGTCAGCGTCGAGGTGTCCGCGCGGGCGCTGCGCGAGCTGTACCTGCGGCCGTTCGAGCGGGTCGTCCAGGCCAGCGCGTGGGGTGTCATGACGGCCTACAACGCGGTCGGCGGCGTCACGATGAGCGAGCACGCCGATCTGGTGCACGGGGTGCTGAAGGGCGAGTGGGGCTTCGACGGTCTCGTGGTGTCCGACTGGACGGCGGTGCGCACCACCGAGGCCGCCGCGCTGGGCGGCACCGACGTGGCCATGCCGGGCCCGCACGGGCCGTGGGGTGACAAGCTGGAGGAGGCGGTGCGCGCGGGGCGGGTGCCGGAGTCGCTGATCGACGACCGGGTGCGCCGCGTGCTCCGCCTGGCCGAGCGCACGGGCGCGCTGGGCGGGCCGCCGCCCGCCGCGGCCGGCGAGGTCATCGACGGGGTGGCGCTGGCGCGTGAGGTGGCCGCGCGGAGCTTCACCCTCCTGAAGAACGACGGGCCGCTGCTTCCGCTGTCCGGCGTGCGGTCCGTGGCGCTGATCGGGTCGGCGGCCAGGGAGGCCAGGGTGATGGGCGGCGGCAGCGCCCAGGTGTTCCCCGCCCGCGTCGTCTCCCCGCTGGACGGCCTGCGCGGGCGTGACGTCGTCGAGGTCCGGTACGCGCGGGGCACCGATCCGCGCGTCCGCCTGTCCCCGCTGGCGGTCCCGGCCACCGCGGCCTTCCTGGACGCCGACGGCCGGGTCCTGGCCGAGCATCCGCTGCCGGCGGCCGAGGGGCGCTGGATCGGCGAGACCCCGCCCGGAGTGGACGCCGACCGGCTCGCGGCGGTCCGGCTGCGCGCCGCGTACACGCCGGAGACCGGAGGGCGGCACGAGCTGTCGGTGGCCGGCGCGGGCGCGTACACGCTGTCGGTGGACGGCCGGGTGCTGCTCGACGAGACGCTGACCCCCGGTGGTGACGACCCGGCCGCGCTGCTGTCCCCGCCGGAGCGGCGGGTGACCGCCGACCTGGACGCGGGCGTCACGTACGAGCTGGAGGTCCTGCACCGGACGGCCGGGTTCCGGGGGATGGTGTTCATCGTGTGCGTGCTCGGCCACGCCGAGCCGTCGCCCGGCGAGGACGAGCTGTTCGCCGAGGCGGTGCGGGTGGCGGCCGGCAGTGACGTGGCCGTGGTGGTCGCCGCCACCACGCCGGAGGTGGAGAGCGAGGGCTTCGACCGCGGGGACCTGGTGCTGCCGGGCCGGCAGGACGAGCTGATCGCCGCGGTCGCCGCCGCCAACCCGCGCACCGTCGTGGTGGTGAACGCGGGCTCGCCGGTGGAGATGCCGTGGCTGGACTCGGTGGCGGCGGTGCTGCTCACCTGGTTCCCGGGGCAGGAGGCGGGGGCGGCGCTGGCGGACGTGCTGTTCGGCGACGCCGAGCCGGGCGGGCGGCTGCCGACGACCTGGCCCGCCCGGCTGGCCGACGCGCCGGTGGTGAACGTGACTCCGGACCGCGGTGTCATGGTCTACGAAGAGGGGCTGTTCATCGGGTATCGGGCGTGGGAGCGGAGCGGGCGCGCGCCGGCGTTCTGGTTCGGGCACGGGCTCGGTTACACCACCTGGTCGTACGACTCGATCTCCGGCGGGAGCGGGTCGGTGACCGTGCGCGTGACCAACACCGGCCGTCGGCGCGGCCGGGAGGTCGTGCAGGTCTATGCCGCGCCGGTCACGCCCGATCCGGAGCGCCCGGCCCGGTGGCTGGCCGGGTTCGCGGTGGTGGAGGCCGAGCCGGGGCAGAGCGTGAGCACCGTCGTGGACGTGCCGGACCGTACGTTCGAGGTCTGGGACGGGCGGGGGTGGCGCGTCGCGTCCGGGGAGTACCTGCTGGAGGCCGCCCGCCACTACGCCGACCGGAGGCTTTCGGCGACGGTCAAGGTCTGAGAGTCAGGATTCGGCAAAAAGATCGCGGCCGCGGCGAGGCTGCCTGGCGGCCGCGTTCTCCGTCCTGTCCGGTTCGTTTGTATCCTTCCTTCCATGGCGAAGTCCAAGGACCCAGAGAAGCCGGGGCGCATCAAGCAGCTCCGCATGATCGCGCAGATCATCAAGCAGTCCAATCCCAAGGGGATGCCGATCGTCTTCCTCTCGGCGGTCGGCACGCTGGCTGTGGTGGTCGTGATCGGTCTGGTCACGGACTATCTGTGGTATTCGATCTTCCTGGGCATCCTGCTGGCGTTCACCGTCGGCCTGGTGGTGTTCGGGCAGCTCGCGCAGCGGGCGCAGTATTCGCTGCTGCACGGCCAGACCGGCGCCGCCGCCGCCGTGCTGCAGGGCATGCGCGGCAACTGGCAGGTCACCCCGGCCATCGCGGTCAACCGCGACCAGGACCTGGTCCACATGGTGGTGGGCTATCCGGGCGTCATCCTGGTGTCCGAGGGGCCGGGCAACCGCACGGCCCGCATGCTCGCGGCGGAGAAGAAGCGCATCGCCCGCGCGGTGCTGGGCGTGGAGATCTACGACATCCAGTGCGGTGACGGCGAGGGCCAGGTCCCGCTGGCCAAGCTGCAGCGCCACATCATGAAGCTGCCGCGCAACCTGAAGAAGCCCTCGGTCAACGAGGTGAAGGACCGCCTGCGGTCCCTGCCGAAGAACATGCCGATGCCCAAGGGTCCGATGCCCAAGGGCGCCCGCATGCCGCGCGGCCCCAAGATGCGCTAGTGCCGTCCCTGTCGTCGCGGGCCAACCGCGGCTGGTGGGACGGCAACGCCGACGACTACCAGGCGGAGCACGGCGCGTTCCTGCGCGACGCCGGCTTCGTGTGGTGCCCTGAGGGCGTCGACGAGGCCGACGCCCGGCTGCTCGGCGAGGTGTCCGGGCGCGACGTGCTGGAGATCGGCTGCGGCGCCGCGCAGTGCGCCCGCTGGCTGGTGACGCGGGGTGCGCGGGTGGCCGCCTTCGACCTGTCGCGCGGCCAGTTGCTCCACTCGCGCCGCATCGACGAGGAGACCGGCGTGCGGGTGCCGGCGGTCCAGGCCGACGCCGAGTCGCTGCCGTTCGCCGCGGAGAGCTTCGACGTGGCCTGCTCGGCGTACGGCGCGCTGCCGTTCGTGGCCGACCCGGCGGCGGTCCTGCGCGAGGTGCGCCGGGTGCTGCGGCCGGGCGGCCGGTTCGTGTTCTCGGTCAGCCACCCGATCCGGTGGGCGTTCCCCGACGACCCGGGCCCGCGCGGGCTGACCTCCGACCGCTCCTACTTCGACCGCAGCCCGTACGAGGAACGCGACGAGCACGGCGCCCTCACCTACGCCGAGCACCACCGCACCATGGGCGACTGGGTGGGCCTGCTGGCCGCCTCCGGGCTCGCCATCACCGGGCTGCTGGAGCCCGAGTGGCCCGAGGGGCACGACCGGGTGTGGGGCGGCTGGAGCCCGTTGCGCGGCCGCCACCTGCCCGGCACCGCCATCTTCAGCTGCGCGCGTATCTAGCGGCCATGGCGTGGAAGGCCGCCTTCGGCTCCCAGCGCGTCTCGTCGAGCATCCTGACGACGCCGTACGAGCCGAGGTCGGCCTGATTGTCCCGGCCGATCCTGGTGAAACCGGCGAAGGTGAACCACAGGGCGGTCTCGACGCCCTCCTGTTCGAAGACGTCGAGCAGCTCGTCGAGATAGCGGACCTGCTCGTCCTCGTCGGGCACCGCGCCTTCGGGCACCAGGTAGGCCGAGCCGCCCCGCTCGCCGGCGCCGCGGTAGGCGCAGGTGCCGAACTCGGTCACGGCCACCGGCTTGCCCTGCCCGGAGCGGGCGCGCAGCTCGTCGCGGAAGGTCTCGGCGTTGTAGGCGGCGCGGTAGGCGTCGAGGCCGACGACGTCGAACGGGGTCCAGTCGACGAACTCCCAGGGCGCGGAGGCGTAGGTGATCCTGCCGCCGAACAGCGGCCGGACCGTGGCGGCGACCTCGGCCAGGTAGGAGTCCAGGCGTTCGGTGATCGCCGGGATCTCCCTGCTCCACCATTCGGGGGACGCCTCGGTGAGTGATCCCAGGCGCTCGCCGTACGTCTCCCCCGGCATGAAACCGGACAGGAACGCGCTGGCCTCGCAGCCCGCCACCAGCACCACCTCGGCGCCGCCCGCGCGCAGTTCCTCCGCCTTCGTGGCGCACTCCGCCAGCATCGGCAGGGTCTCCTCGGGGGTGAGGTCGACCGGGAACGGCGCGTACCAGACCTCCAGTCCGGCGGCGGCGGCCTCCTCGGCGGCGACGGCGAGGCGGGCGGGGTCGCCGCCGGAGACGCGGACGGCCCGGCAGCTCAGCTCGCGGGCGATCACCTGGAGGTCGCGCCGGACGGTGTCCCGGTCGAAGGCCTTGCGGCTGCGGTCGGGCTCGGGCAGGAAGCCGGTGTCATAGTTGATGCCCTTTTTCATGATTTGTCCTTACCGATACCGCCTTGGAGTTGGTCGAAGGCGAGCTCCACGTCGGAGGCGAGCATCCGGCCCGCCTCCTCCAGCGGCGTCCCGGACGCCAGCCGCTGGAAGAACGCCTCCTCGACCGTGGTGATGACGGCGGTGATCTGGGCGGCCATGAGCTGCGCGGCCGTCTCGGAGCCGGCCGTGTCCCGCAGCACGGCGGCCAGCTCGTGACGCTGCCCCATGTGCGCCTGGTAGACGCCCGCCATGAGCACCGGCGTGGACGCGATGACCCTGACCTGGGCGAGCATCCGGCCGACGTCGCGGGGACCGTCGGCGGCCAGCGCGGCGTAGTGGGCGCGCAGCGCGTCCAGGGCCGTCTGGCCGGGCGACCGCCGGGCCACGATCGAGGCGAGGTCGTCGTGGATGCCGTCGAGAGCCAGGCAGTCCTTGCTGGGGAAGTAGTTGAACAGGGTGACCTTGGCGACCCCGGCCGCCTCGGCGATCTCGCTGACCGTCACCGCGTCGTACCCGCGCTCCGCGAACAGCTCCAGCGCGACGCCCGCGATGCGCCGCCGTGTCTCTTCCTTCTTGCGCTCGCGCAAACCCGCCATCATCATGACGGCAGCGTAAACCGTACTCAGTACAAAAGTAAACCCGGTACGGTTTTCACATGCGGACGACCACGGTGTTCGACACGCGGTCGTGCAGGCCGCGGTGGTCGCGGTCGAAGATCAGCGCCGGCAGGGCCAGCACGAGCAGCACCGTGCGCACCAGCACCGGGAACAGGCGGGGGTCGCCGCCGTCCATCGCCGCCACCCGGATGCCGGCCAGCCGGTGGCCGAACGTCTGCCCCATGAACCCGACCAGCACCACGTACTGCACGGCGAACACGATCGCGGGCACCCACGGCTGCTCGGCCGTGCTGATCCCGAGCAGCAGCTGCGTGATCGCCCACGTGCAGATCATCCAGTCGATGACCAGGGCGGCGATCCTGCGCCCCCAGCCGGAGACGGACCCGCTGCCCTCCTCCGGCAGCCCGAGGCGCTGCCCCGGATAACCGAGATCGACCCCAGCGGACCGGAGCCCGCCCAGCCAGGTCTGCGTCCACCGCGGCTCGTTGCTGCTCATGTGTCAAAGGTATCCGCCGGTGGGGGCGGTCGGGATCGTGACCCGTCCGCGCTTCCGTGACGCGGGTGGTCCGGCGCATGATGGAGGCCATGCCGTACGGGGACGACTTGGACGCGCGCTTCCACGAACTGGTCGCGCAGTTCAGCGAGGAGGAGCGGCGCAGGCTGAGCGCCGCGGCGAGCAAGGGCGCCCGCCCGCGCCGGCGTCGGCGCGTGGGACGGGTCTGGTACGCGTTCGCGGCCGTGCTGGCGGTGGTCGTGGCGGCCCTGCTGATCGTCGCCGTCCGCCCCGACCTGCTCTCCCCCGCCCCCGAGCCCGCCGCGGAGTCGCCGTCACCGGTCCTGCGCGCCCACGTTCCCGGCCCTTCTGGGGACGCGAGCGCCGCGTAACACTCGCGAAACAATCGAGACACCATGCGGAAACGGCCGCGCCGTACCTTCACGGGTGATAGCCCGTCCCCAGGGAGGTTCGAGAGTGTTCAACTCCGCCGACGACGTCCTGAAGTTCATCAGGGACGAAGGGGTGCAGTTCGTCGATGTCAGGTTCACCGACCTGCCGGGGACGACTCACCACTTCACCTTCCCGGTCGAGAACTTCGGCGCGAACGTCTTCTCTGACGGCCTCATGTTCGACGGCTCGTCGATCCGCGGCTTCCAGGCGATCCACGAGTCCGACATGCTGCTCCTGCCGGACCCGTCGTCCGCCGTGGTCGACCCGTTCCGCCAGCACAAGACGCTCAACATCAACTTCTTCGTGCACGACCCGCTGACCGGCGAGGCCTACAGCCGCGACCCGCGCAACGTCGCCCGCAAGGCCGAGGAGTACCTCAAGGGCACCGGCATCGCCGACACCGTCTTCTTCGGGCCCGAGGCCGAGTTCTACATCTTCGACGACGTCCGCTTCGAGACGAAGTCCAACGCGGGCTACTACTACATCGACTCCATCGAGGGCGCCTGGAACACCGGCAAGGCCACCGAGGGCGGCAACCTGGGCTACAAGCCGCGCTACAAGGGCGGCTACTTCCCGGTGCCGCCGATGGACCACTTCACCGACCTGCGCTCGGAGATGGTCCGCAACCTCATCGAGTGCGGCATCGACGTCGAGATGCAGCACCACGAGGTCGGCACGGCCGGTCAGGCGGAGATCGACTTCAAGTTCGGCACGCTGCTCAAGACGGCCGACAACCTGATG
This sequence comes from Nonomuraea ferruginea, assembly GCF_039540635.1. Classification (NCBI taxonomy): domain Bacteria; kingdom Bacillati; phylum Actinomycetota; class Actinomycetes; order Streptosporangiales; family Streptosporangiaceae; genus Nonomuraea; species Nonomuraea ferruginea. The sequence continues at coordinate 198,210 of NZ_BAABFD010000008.1, forward strand.
CTCTACAAGTACATCATCAAGAGCACGGCCATGGAGTACGGTCACACCGTCACGTTCATGCCCAAGCCGATCTTCGGTGACAACGGCTCCGGCATGCACTGCCACCAGTCGCTGTGGAAGGACGGCTCGCCGCTCTTCTACGACGAGGTCGGCTACGCGGGCCTGTCCGACACCGCCCGCTACTACATCGGCGGCCTGCTCAAGCACGCCCCGTCGCTGCTGGCCTTCACCAACCCGACGGTCAACTCCTACCACCGGCTGGTGCCGGGCTACGAGGCGCCGGTCAACCTGGTCTACTCGCAGCGCAACCGCTCGGCCTGCGTCCGGATCCCGATCACGGGCTCCAACCCGAAGGCCAAGCGCATCGAGTTCCGCGTGCCCGACCCGTCCTGCAACCCGTACTTCGCCTTCGCCGCCATGCTGATGGCGGGGCTCGACGGCATCCGCAACAAGATCGAGCCGCCGGAGCCCGTCGACAAGGACCTGTACGAGCTCCCGCCGGAGGAGGCCCGCTCGGTCCCGCAGGTGCCCGGCTCCCTCACCGACGTGCTCAACGCCCTGGAGGAGGACCACGACTACCTGCTCGAAGGCGGCGTCTTCACGCCCGACCTGATCGAGACGTGGATCTCCTACAAGCGCGAGAACGAGGTCGACCCGATCCGGCTGCGCCCGCACCCGCACGAGTTCGAGCTCTACTACGACGTGTGACCGGTTACCGCGCGGTGAGCTGCACGCTCACCGCGCGGTTTCCGTCTGGGTCCCGCCATCGCCGTGTTCAGTCGTGGTCGGGAAAGACCAGCTCATCGCGCGTAGCCACCTCTTCGGCGGGGGGCGGCTCGATGTGGATCGCGTCGCCCCAGCCGGAGAACCGCACATCGGCGGTCGTGAGGCTGCGGTCTTCGACGTTCCAGGGGTATTCGGGCTCGTCATACCGCGTCTGGCACCTGCGTACGAGCTGATCCGGACCAAGCCACAGCCGCCACTTCACGGGCAACTTGGTGTAGCTCGCGTAGCGTCCTGTGGGCTTCTCGAAGTCGCCCACCCATAGACGCGGATTCAGCTTGTACAGCTTGCCGATGGTGGTGCTGCCCTCGTGGAGAGTGGTGCGGGTGCCGTCGTAGACGCCGGCGGGCCGCTTGGCCGTCGTGGTGGACAGCACGTGCCGGAGAGTGGCGGGATCGCTCAGCCTGATCTTCCCGCATTCCAGGTACAGCTCGTTCTTCTCGGTGTCCAGAATCCAGGACTTGCCCTCCGGCAGGTAGGCAGGGCGGTCGGGATACCAGCCGTAGGAACGACCCGGGAAGACGACGGCCCGGGAGGCACCGCCGGCTGAGGGCTTCGAGGGGCGGAAATCGAGGGCCACGATTCCACCGCCACCGAACTCGTAGGCGGACCGCGATCGGCTGGTGACGTGGTCCTTCTTCGGACCCCAGACACCTCGGTAGACCGAACTCGCCCGCACCCCGCCATGACCGTCGAGCTGCCGCTTCAGCGCCGCGACCGGATCTGGACGGGTGACGGCTCCGGCGTGCGGGCCGATGACCGGGATCGATGCTGTCAGCACGAGAGCCAGCCCGATCGCCCATCGACCCATGCTCATGCACTCCCCGCTCGATGCCGTGCCGTCCGGAACGGAGGCTGTGGGAGATCGTCGCGATCGAAGATCTCAACGCTGTCACGGACGGATTCCGGCGGAGCCCGCAGGTCGGTGACTCCTCGTCTGACAGTGGTTGATGGCGCCGCGCGAAAATCGTTGATCCTTACGAGGCCGACAGGTAGCGTCTGCGATCAGTGGCGATCACTTGTTCGAATTTTCGCCATCTGTCCGGCCCGCAGATCTGGAGATGTGAGATGAAGCGAACACTTAGTCTATTAACTGTCGGCCTGCTGGTCTCCGGTCTGGTGACCGCACCGGCCGGGGCCTCCAGCGTGGTGACCGATCCTCTGGCCTCTTCCCAAGCGACCGCTGCTGAGATCGCGACGTTCTGGCTCGGCGACGGCGGCGCCCATCTGATGAGCGCCACTCCGTACAACGTCCGGACCGCCGTCGACAAGGTCCTTCCCATCAGCGGCATCCCCGCGGACACCAAGCCCGGCACTATCCCGCCGACGCCCCCGTCCACCTCCGATCCGGCGAAGGCCAAGGCGCCCGGCACCTCGGGCAAGGTGTTCTTCGTCGGCGCCGACGGTCAGCCGCACTGGTGCACCGGCACCGCCGTGCAGTCGCAGTACCGCAACCTCGTGGCCACCGCAGCGCACTGCGTGTACGACACCCAGCGTTCCTACGCCACCCTCGACAAGTGGGTCTTCGTTCCCGGCTACTCCGGTGGCACGACTCCGTGGGGTCTCTACGTCGGAAAGCAGGTTTCCGGCCATTACGACTTCACCACCTACGACGACTACGACCGCGACTACGCTTTCGTCAACGTCTACGGCGGCGTCGTCTCCTCTGCCTCAGGCGGGTTGACCAACTTCGGAAGGCTGGTCGACAACGTCGGCGGCCAGGGGCTGGCCTGGAGCCAGCCGCTGGGCTCCTCGGTCGACGTCTTCGGCTATCCCGCCGGCCCCCATCCCGACGGCACCCGGCCGTACACGGGTGAGACCATCGAATCGTCGAGGGGTGACACAAGCGCCGTAAGGGTTCCCAGCTTGAAGGCGGAGGAACTCATGGCCGTGGATTCCCGGTTCACCGGTGAAGGGGCTCTCGGCTCCTCCTGGCTGTTGCGCTATGACAAGGCCAGCCGCATGGGGTACCTCAACGGCATCACCATCAGCGTCGCCGACACCGATGGCAGCCTGCGTTACGACACGAGCTTCTCTCCCTACTTCGACGGCGAACTGGCCGGCGTCTACTCCGCCGCCGGCGCTGTGTGGACCGGCTCGGTCCTGCCCGCGTAACGGAGCCTGACGGCCAGGTCCACGGCATTCGGAAGGCCATCGAGGACGCGATCGATGGCCTTCCGCGTCCGGCCGCGTCGCCGGATCCGTCAGACCTGCTTGAGGAAGCCCGCGTCCACCGCGAGGTCCGCGCCGGTCGTGGCGGCCGAGCGGGGCGAGGCCAGCAGGGCGATCGCGTCGGCGACCTCCTGGGGGTCGACCAGCCTCGGGATCGACAGGTTCATCATCTCCGGCGCCAGCCGGTCCAGCACGGAGTCACGGTCGGCGCCCGCCTGTCCGGCGATGATGTCGGCCGCGCCGCCCTCCTCGGTCCACCACGCCGTGCGCACCGGTCCAGGAGAGACGGTGTTGACGCGGATGCCCTGGGGGGCGTACTCCTCCGACAGCGCCTTGGTCACGTTGTTCAGTGCCGCCTTGGCCGCGCTGTAGTCGACGTTCATCGGGGCGGGGAGCCGTGCGGAGCCCGACGAGACGTTGACGATCGAGCCGCCGCCGCGCGCCAGCATCGGCGGGATGGCGGCCCGGACGAAGCGCACCACCGCGAACAGGTTGAACTCGAACATGGCCCGCCAGTCCTCGTCGGCGGGGGCCATGAAGGAGAAGCGCGGCAGGGCAACCCCGGGCGGCGGCCCACCGGCGTTGTTGACCAGGATGTCGAGCCCGCCGAACTCCTCCACGGCCCGCGCCACGGCCTGGCCGGGCGCTTCGGGGTCCATCAGGTCCACCGGCACGTGGAGCAGGTCGCCGCCCAGTTCCGCCAGCTCGGGGCTGGCCTTGCGGGAGACGGCCACGACACTGGCCCCCTCCCCGAGCAGGGTGCGGGTCACGGCCAGGCCGATGCCCTTGGACGCGCCGGTGACGATCGCGACGCGGCCGGAAAACTGCAGATCCATAGGTGTTCCTTCGCCGTAGGGCCCTCCGGACGAGCGGAGGGTTTCCATCGCGGAACACGCTAGGCGCGGGCCCCCGATGCGGGCTGGCGACGTTCGGACCGGTGTTTCCGGCGGGCTTCGGAACCGGAATCCCCCGCTCAGAGGCCGTAACGGCCGAGCACGTCCCGCTTGCGGCCGGTGAGGAACTTGCGGGCCATCCGGCCGGTGGTGAGCCAGGCGATGACATCGCCGTTCCCCGTGCCGGCCAGCATCCTGCCGACCAGGTACGGCGCGACCTCGTCGACGTGGTCGCAGAGGATGTTGAGGAGCTTGCGCTGCTTGGCCACCTGCTCGGGGGCGGCGGCGGCCTCGCGCAGCCAGCCCTCCGTGATGAGCATGCCGGGGCTGACCTGCCCGACCCGTACGCCGGTGCCCGCGACCTCCTTGGCCAGCGCCCGGGTGAAGGAGTCGAGGCCGCGCTTGGTGGCCGAGTAGACGCCCATGCCGGGACGGATCCGGCCGTCGCTGCCGCCGCCGAGGATGTTGAACACCTGGCCGCCGCCCTGAGCGAGCATGCCGCGTACCGCGACCTGGGAGCCGTAGACGGTGCCGAGCATGTTCGTGGTGACCATCGCGCGGACGTCGCCGGGCGCGGTCTCGACGATGGGGCGGGTGGTGTTGGCGACCCCGGCGTTGTTGATCCACAGGTCCACGCCGCCGAGGGCGTCCACCGCGGTGGCCCACAGCTTCTCGACCTGCTCGGGGTCGGTCATGTCGACGGCGCACCCGTGCACGGCCGCGCTTTCCGCCGCCTCCGGGCGCAGTCGCGCCACGGCCTCGTCCACCGCCGCCCTGGTACGGCCCGACACGACCACGGAGTGCCCGCGCCGGAGCAGTTCGCGGGCGAGAGCGAACCCGAGCCCTTTGGTGCTGCCGGTGACGACTGCCTTCCGCATGGCCGCTCCCTGGAGGGTGGGGAATCGGCGTTGATCTTACGCCGCCGCCTTCTCCTCGGATAGACCTGAGACGAGACGTTGCGTCTTGGAGGACGTGACGCTACTCTCTCATGAGACGGATCGTCTCGTCTCACTGGAAGCGAGGAGGTGGGCCTCATACGTACCGCTGCCCAACTGTCACTGGCCGAGATCACGAAGCGTTACGACACCCGCGTCGTCCTGGACCGCGTGTCGTTCGCCGTCAAGCCCGGCGAGCGGATCGGGGTGATCGGCGACAACGGGTCGGGCAAGTCCACGCTGCTCAGGCTCATGGCGGACGAGGAACAGCCGACCAACGGTGAGCTGGTGGTCGTCGCGCCCGGTGGCGTCGGATACCTGCCGCAGACGCTCGCGCTGCCGCCGCACGTGACCGTCGCGGAAGCCGTCGACCTGGCGCTGGCCGACCTTCGGGAGCTCGAAGCCCGCATGCGGGCGGCCGAGCGGTCGCTCGGGGAGGAGTCCTCTCCGGATCTGGACGTGTACGCGGAGCTGGTGGCGGAGTTCGAGGCCAGGGGCGGCTACGAAGCCGACGTCCGGGTGGATGTCGCGCTGCACGAACTCGGGCTGCCCGGGCTGGACCGGAGCCGCCCGCTGGGCACGCTGTCCGGCGGCGAACGCGCCAGGCTGGCTCTGGCCGCCACGCTGGCGTCCGACCCCGAGCTGCTGCTGCTCGACGAGCCGACCAACGACCTGGACGACCGGGCCGTGTCCTGGCTCGAACAGCGCCTGCGCGCCCACCGGGGCACGGTCGTGGCGATCACGCACGACCGGGTGTTCCTGGAGCGGGTGACCACCGCCATCCTGGAGGTCTCCGGCGGGCAGGTGCGCCGCTACGGCGACGGGTACGCCGGATACCTCGCGGCCAAGGCCGCCGAACGCGCCGCGCAGGCGCGGGCCCACGAGGAGTGGAAGACGGAGCTGGACCGGCATGCCGGTCTGGTGGCGGCCAACGCGGGCCGGTTGGCCGTGATCCCGCGCAAGACGCCCAAGGCGGGCATGGGCACCGGGACGTGGCGTGCGCGCTCGCGTACCCACGGGGCCTCCCGGCGCATCCGCCAGTCCCAGCAGCGGCTGCGCCGGCTCACCGACCACCCGGCGCCGCCGCCGCCCGAACCGCTGCGCTTCACCCCCACCCTCGCCGCCGCGGGTGCCCGCCAGGGTGCGGAGGTGGCCGCGCTCGACGGCGTGGTGGTGGCGGGACGGCTCCAGCTCGACTCCCTGACCATCAGGGCCGGCGAGCGCCTGCTCGTCACCGGCCCGAACGGGGCCGGCAAGACCACGCTGATGCACGTGCTCGCCGGCGAACTGCTGCCCGACGCGGGCGAGGTACGGCGGAGCGGCCGCACCGGACTCTTCCGCCAGGACGACCCGGACACAGACGCACGGCGGACAGAACGGTTCGGGTCCTTCCGCGAGCACATTCCGGACGACGGTGACACGCGGCGGACCAGGGATGTGCTGGTGAGGGCCGAATGGACCGTGTTGCGGGCCTATGCGCACGGGCGGGCCGGGAGTCTGGATGAGCACGCGGACGCGCTGCTGGCTCTGGGGCTGTTCGGGCCGGCCGACCTGGGGCTGCGTCTGGGAGAGCTGTCGTATGGGCAGCGGCGCCGGGTCGAGCTGGCGCGGCTGGTGAGCGAGCCCTTGGACCTGCTGCTGCTCGACGAGCCGACCAACCACCTGTCGCCGATGCTGGTGGAGCAGATGGAGGAGGCGCTGGAATCGTTCCCCGGCGCGCTGGTGGTCGTGACGCACGATCGGCGCCTGCGGGCCGGGTTCACCGGCTCCCGTCTGGAACTCGCCGACGGCGTGCCGTCATGACGCCCGGATGTCAGTCGTCGGCGGCGACCAGGAGTGACAAGGTCCCGGCGGTCCGATCGACGAGGACCAGCTCGTGGAAGTCGATCTGGACCCCGCCCCAGTCGTGGAACGCCCCACGGCCGAGGTCCTTCAGCCGGTACCGCTCGGTGGCGTCCGCGAGCAGCGGGTGGACCTCGTCCTCCAGCCGGGCGGACAGAGCCGCCGGAAGCGGCCCGAACTGGTCCGCCCAGCCGCGCAGAACGGCGTGCGCGGCCGCCCCGTCGACCTGCTCGTACGCGGCCGGGCTCAGGTTCCGCAGCCAGTAGGGGCCGTGCCGGAGCCCCGCGGCCTCGGCTCCTCCCCCGGCGTAGTCGTCCCGGTACTGCTCATGCCCGACCAGGTCAGCCAGGAGTTGGCCGCCGGCGACGTCCCGGCGGGACAGGCCGAACCGCTTGACGTCGATCCAGCGGAACGCGTGGTCCTCGAAGTCGAACGCGCTGAAGTTGATGAAGATCTGATCCCTGTACGTGAGCGTCCCGTCCGTCACGCCGGAAACGATAACGCGGGGCGGTCACGGCGCGGGTCTGCCGTACATCGAGAACGCAGGTAGCCCCCGACAGCGGCGGCGAGGAGCGCGCCCGGCCCTCAGAACACGCACGCGGCCAGCCCTTCCAGCGGCGAGGCGAGGGTGACATCCGGTGGACGATCGCAGGCCGGTTCGCCTTCGCCGAATGGGGTGCCTGGGTGCCGGAGTGCTCCTGGCCGATCTGGGGCGCCGCGCCGGCCGCTGCCGCCTGCGGCGCGAGGCCGACGCGGTGGGTGGTCGGCGCGTTGCCCGATGGGCGCGCGGGTGCCGATCCGGCACGTCGTAGCCGCCGGCCGCCCGTGGGGGATGCCCGCCTTGTCCCGTCTCGGCTCAGGGCTCATTCATGCTTTCGCCCTGTGCGACTCGCGGAGGTGTCGAAGACAGGATCGCCGCGATGCCGCGTACGAGGCGGTCGGTGAGCAGTCCGGCGGGATCGCGCCAGGCGAGGGACCCGGCCTGCGGCGTGATCCGGGCATGCAGCGTCCGGAAGGCGAAGCGGAAGTCGGCGTGCTGGTGCGAGGGCACACCCCTGGCCGGGTCGGCGGGGATCTCGTGGACCTCGATGTCCACAGGGACGGTCTCGGCCGGGACGACGACCTCCCGCCGGGGAACACCTGTCCCCGCTTCCAGCTCGCGCAGGGCGGCGTCGCACAGGCTGTCGTCCGAGGGCTCCACGTGGCCGCCGGGCAGGAGGCAGCGGTCCTGCGCGCTGTGGCGGATCATCAGCACCCAGCCGGAGCCGTCGATCGCGACGGCGCTGGTGGTGACGTGCAGGGGCAGGGTCTCGCGCGAGGCGAGGTCCTGCTCGCGGTCGAGCGCCTGCGCCAGCATGACGGCGTCGGCGGCGCGGCCGGGGTGAGCGCCGAGATAGCGCGTCAGCACGGCGACGATCTCCCTGCGGGTCACGGTCATGGCCCTATGGAAGTGGGTCGGCCGGGTGCCCGCAATCGACTGCCGGACAGTGGCGGAAAGCTCCCACATGCCCGTCGTGCCACTTCTGACACGGAATCATGCTTATGGTCAAGTCGTGGGACGAACGACCCCAGCCGCGCTGATCCGGTAGAGGACGTGCGGGCGGAGCGGGTGGCCTTCCGGGATCATGCTGTGGTCGAAGTCGTCGGCCGGGTCGCGGGTCATGCCGAGCCGCCGCATCACCGCCTGGGAGCGCACGTTCAGGACAGCCGTGATCGACACGATCTCCTCCAGGCCCGCCTCGCCGAACCCGTGAGCGAGCGCCCGCCGGCCGGCCTCGGTGGCGTAGCCGTGTCCCCACGCCGAACGGGCCAGCCGCCAGCCCACCTCGACGGCGGGCGTGAACGGCGCCTCGAACGTCTGCAGGGCCAGCCCGGCGAACCCGATGAACTCCCCCGTCTCCCGCACCTCCAGCGCCCACAACCCGTACCCGTGCTCGTCGAACCGCTGCTCGATCCGGTCCACGAGGGCGTCGCTCTCGGCCCGGGTCATCGGGGCGGGGAAGTGTTCCATCACCCGCGGGTCGGCGTTGAGCGCCGCGAACGGCTCCCGGTCGCTCTCCCGCCACCTGCGCATGATCAGCCGCTCGGTCTCCATCCCCGACACCCTAGCGACGGGAGCGGATGCCGGTGATGCGGCGCAGGACGTCCCACCAGAAGGGGGCGCCGAACAACAGCGCCACGTACGTCAGCAGGAAGCCCGGCCAGTGGCTGGGGGTGGTGAGGCGGTCCCACCAGGCGCCGCCGTTCCAGTGGAAGGACGGCTCGCCCTCGGCGGGGACCGCCATGCTGACGATCGCGTTGTCGAGCACCTTGACCAGCGCGGGCTGGCTGAGCGTCTCGGTGACGCACGGCACCGGGTCCGACTGCTCGCACTGCGCCTTCAACTCGCTGTACGCGTCAGGACCCGCTTCGGTGACGGCCGTGACGGTGGCGCGATAGGCGTTGTCGCGCAGCAGCGTCTTGCCGTACTCCAGCCCGTCCACGGTGAACAGCAGCGTCACCACCAGCGCGAGCAGGGCGAGCACCCACTTGACGTACCGCTTGTAGAGCATCGACAGCCGCTGCATCTCACTGTCGAACCAGCGTTCGACGCCCTGACGGAACCGGTCGAGGTCGCGCTGGGCGGACTCCCACACACCTTGGAGATGGCCGTAGAGCGGGCTGCCCGTGGCCCTGAGCTTCTCCAGGAGCCCTTCGACGCCGCCCGGCTCGCTCGCGGCCAGCTCCATCATGGCCATCGAGAACCGCCCCGGCGGCAGGTCGGCGATGCTGGTGCGGCCCCGGGTGGGGTGGTCGATCTCCCGTACGCGCTCGTACAGCAGACCAGTGAACCCGTCCGCGCCGGCGGGCGCGCCGGCCGGCACGGCGGCGGGAACCGCCGGGGCGGGCCGGCTTTCGTGCTCGGGCCGCGGGTCGCGGGCGAACGGCAGCGCCGCGAACACCTCGCGCAGGCCCGACGGCAGCCACGAGCGGCCCTTCGGCGCGTCGTCGTCGAGCGTGTCGCGCAGGTAGGCCCAGAGGAACTTGCTGCGGATCGCCAGCAGCCGCACGATGGCCTCGTTCAGCCCGCTGACGAGCAGCGACAGCAGGAGGAAGGCCAGCACGAGGCCGAGCGCCAGATCGATGTAAGCGGATAACAAGCCGATCACCCCGCGCCTTGATACACCCTGCGCCGCGCGGCCGCAACGGAAAGGCAGCGGCAAGGCAGCGGAAAGGCAGCGAAAAGGCTCAGTCTCCGTAGAAGACGCGCTCGACGACCTGGCGGGCGCGGCGGGTGACGCGGCGGTAGTCGTCGAGGAAGTCCTCCGACCCGTCGGCCGGGTAGCCGAGGGCGCGGGCGAGGTGGCGGCGCTCGCGGGCGCTCGCCGGGACGCTGTCGCCGGGCCGCCCCTTCACCAGCATGATCGCGTCCCTGACGCCGGAGGCGCACCGCCACGCCTCGGCCAGGACCGTCTCGTCGGCCGCGTCGAGCAGCCCTTCGGCCACGGCGGCGCGCAGCGCCTCAAGCGTGCGGGTGGTGCGCAGGGAGGGCAGCGCGCCGGCGTGGCGGAGCTGCTGGAGCTGGGCCACCCACTCCACGTCGGACAGGCCGCCGGGGCCCAGCTTGGTGTGCAGGGCGGGGTCGGCGCCGCGCGGCAGCCGCTCCGCCTCCATCCGCGCCTTGAGCCTTCTGATCTGCCGTACGGCGTCGTCGGTGATGCCGCCGGCCGGGTAGCGCAGCTCGTCCACCATGGCGATGAACGCGGAGCCGAGCCCGGCGTCACCGGCGGAGAACCTGGCGCGCAGCAGCGCCTGCGACTCCCACGGCGACGACCAGCGGGCGTAGTAGGCGCGGTAGGAGGCGAGGGTGCGGACCAGCGGCCCCTGCCTGCCCTCGGGGCGCAGGTCGGGGTCGATGAGCAGCGGCGGGTCGGGCGCGGGCAGGGCGAGCAGCCGGCGCACCTCGTTGGCCACGGCGAAGGCGGCGTCGGTGGCGTCGCGCTCGGCGGCGCCCTCCAGCGGCCGGTGGACGAACATCACGTCGGCGTCGCTGGCGTAGGAGGACTCCATGCCGCCGAGCCGGCCCATGGCGATGATCGCGAACCGGGTGGGCAGCTCGCCGCGCCGCTCGGCCGACACCTTGCCGATGGCCGCGTCGAGCGCGGACTGGAGGGTGACGTCGTTCAGCGCGGACAGCGCCACGCCGACCCGCTCGATGTCGATCAGCCCGGCGACGTCGGCCACGGCGGTGCGGAACAGCTCGCGGCGGCGCAGCGCCCGGACGGCGGCCACCGCGGTCTCCGCCTCGTCGGTGTAGCGGGACACGGCGGCGGACGCCTCGCCGAGCAGCGCCTCGGGCGGGCGGACGGCCAGGTCCTCGTCGCGGCCGAGCAGCGCGACCGCCTCGGGGGCGTGCGTGAGCAGCTGGGTGGCGTACCGGCTGGTGCCGAGGACGCGCGCCAGGCGCTGGGCGACGGCGGTCTCGTCGCGCAGCAGCCGCAGGTACCACGGCGTGGCGCCGAGCTTGTCGCTCACCTGGCGGAAGCCGAGCAGCGCGGCGTCGGGGTCGGGCGTGTCGGCGAACCAGCCGAGCATGACCGGCAGCAGCGTCCGCTGGATCGCCGCCCGCCGGGACACGCCGCCGGCGAGGGCGGCGATGTGGCGCAGCGCGCCCTCCGGGTCGACGTAGCCGAGCGCGCCGAGGCGGGCCTCGGCGGCGGAGGTCGACAGCCGCGCCTCGGTCTCCGGCAGGCGGGCCACGGCCTGCAGCAGCGGCCGGTAGAACAGCTTCTCGTGCAGGCGGCGGGCCTGGCTGGCGTGCCGCCTCCATCGGGTGGTGAACTCGCCGACCGGGTCGGCCTGCATGCCCAGCGCCCGGCCGAGCCTGCGCAGGTCGGCGGGGTCCTCGGGCAGCACGTGGGTGCGGCGCAGCCGGTGGAGCTGGAGCAGGTGCTCCACCTGGCGCAGGAACGTGTACGCCTCGGCCAGGCCGCGCGAGTCGTCGCGCCCGACGTACCCGCCCCGCGACAGGGCGGCCAGCGCGGGCAGCGTGGCGCGGCGGCGCAGCAGCGGGTCGAGCCGGCCGTGCACGAGCTGCAGCAGCTGCACCGCGAACTCGATGTCGCGCAGCCCGCCGGGGCCCAGCTTGATCTGCCGCTCCCCCTCGGCCAGCACGTGCGCCTCCACGCGGCGGCGCATGGCCTGGACGTCCTCGACGAAGTTGTCGCGGGTGGCGGCCGACCAGACGAGCTCGTTGACCGCGCCGACGTACTCCTGCCCCAGCTCCAGGTCGCCGGCCACGGGCCGGGCCTTGAGCAGCGCCTGGAACTCCCACGTCTTGGCCCAGCGCCGGTAGTAGGCGAGGTGGCTGGCGAGGGTGCGCACCAGCGGGCCCGAACGGCCCTCGGGGCGCAGCCCGGCGTCCACCTCCCACAGCGACCCCTCGGCGGTGGCGGCCGAGCAGGCGCGCATCATGGCCTGGGCGAGCCGGGTGGCGGTGCGCAGCGCCTTGGTCTCGTCGGCGCCCTCGCGCGGCTCGGCGACGAAGACGACGTCCACGTCGCTGATGTAGTTGAGCTCTCTGGCGCCGCACTTGCCCATGCCGATCACGGCGAGCCGCGCGTCGTCGGTGTCGACCTCGGTACGGGCGATCGCCAGCGCGGCTTCCAGGGCGGCGCCCGCGAGGTCCGAGAGCTCGGCGGTGACCTCCTGGAAACCGGCCTGGCCGGTGAGGTCGCGGGCGGCCAGGTGGGCGAGCCGGCCACGATAGGCGATCCGGAGGCCGGCGAGCGCGCCGGAGCCGGTGGCGCGCGGCTCGGGGTCGCCGGGGTCGGCGCCGACGGCGCGCAGCAGCTCCGCCCTCGCCTCTCCGAGTCCGGGCAGGGCCAGCGTGTCGAGCTGGGCGGGGTGGCGTACCAGGTGCTCTCCCAGGGCGGCGCTGACGCCGAGCACGGCGAGCACCCGTTCCCTGAGCGCGCCGTCGGCGCGCAGCCGGTCGAGGACGGCGGGCTCGCGCTCGGCGAGCCTGGTCAGCGAGGCCAGCGCGAGGTCGGGGTCGGCGACGCCGGCGAGGGCGTCGAGCAGGTCGCCCAGCTCCACTCCTGCCTGCTCCACCAGGCGGGCGGCGGTGGCGGCGTCGGCGAATCCGAGTCTGGCGAGGCGGGCGGCGGTGGACTCGATCCTGGGCACCCCTCCAGTTTGACAGGCCCGCCGGGCGGCGGCCTAGGATAAAACGCAACGGTGCGTTGCGTTTGGGGAGGTTTCGTGGTGGAGAGGGTGCCGGCGACGGTGACGTGGGGGCTATTCGCGGCGTGGGTGGTGCACGACGCGGAGGAGCTGGCGACCATGGCCCGATGGTCACGCTCGGCCCGGCCGCGGCTGGAGCGGCTGTTCCCGCCGGTGCCGTGGGAGCGGCTGGAGGTCTCGCAGGCGCACGTCACCGTGGCGATCGGGCTGATGGGCGCGGTGATGGCGGCGGCGTCGGCCGAGGGCGCCCGCACCGGCGGGCGCAGCCCGCTGTTCCAGGCGGCGCTGGCGGGTTTCGGCGCGCACGGCGTCGTTCACCTGGCGCAGGCGGCGCTCACCCGCGGTTACACGCCGGGGGTGGTGACCTCGCCGCTGGTGGTGATCCCGTTCTCGGTGTGGGCGTGGCGGCGGCTCAAGGCCGCGGGCGTGCCGGTGGACGCCGGACCCCCGGCGTCGCTCGCCGCCTTCCCTGTGCTGGCCGCCGCCGTCCACGGTCTCGCCCACGCCCTCACCGGCCGCGGGCGGACCCGGATCAGGCGCCCTGGGCGGGCGTGAGGGGGGCCGCGTCCGCGTGGGCGCGGACGCGGGCCGCGAAGGCCCGCGCCATCGGGCGCCAGGTGGACTCCAGGGCGGGCGCCGCGGCCCGCACCTGGTCGTCGAGGTGTTCCAGGCCGGTTCCCGCGGTCCACGAGGCGAAGATGTCCGGCGTGGCCTCGGGGTGGAACTGGACCGCCCAGGCCTCGCCCAGCCGGTAGGCCTGGTTCGGGTAGCGGTCGCCGGTCATCAGCGGCACCGCGCCGTCGGGCAGCCGCGTCATGGCGTCCCGGTGATACTGGACGGCGACCGCGCGCCCGACGCCCGCCAGCAGCGGGTCGGCGGCCGCGGCGGGCAGCGCGACGACCTCGCACGCGCCGGCCTCCAGCCCGTCGCCGCCCCGCTCCACGGTGCCGCCGCAGGCCATGGTCAGCAGCTGGGCCCCGAGGCAGACGGCCAGCGTGGGCGTGCCGTCCTCGACGGCCCGGCGCAGCAGCGCGCGGGTGGCCGGCTGCCAGGGGCAGCGCTCGTCCTCCCACGCGGCGGCCTCGCCACCGAGCACGATCAGCCCGTCCGCCGCCCGCTCGGGGATCTCCTCCCCCAGGTACGGCCTGACGACGTCGCAGGGCAGCCCCAGCCAGCCGGCCAGGTAGCCGAGCGGAGCGTCGGCCTCGTTCTCGATCACCGTGATGCGCATAGCACCTAATGTAAAGCCCGCTTTGTCCCTAAACTCCCAGCATGAGGATCGAGGATGTCGACGGCCTGCGGATCGCCACCTACGGCGCCGGGCCGCGGGTGATCGTGGCGGTGCACGGGATCACCGCCTCGTCGAAGGCCTGGGAGGCGGTCGGGCGGCGGCTCCCGGACGGATGGTCGATGGTCGCCATGGACCTGCGCGGCCGCGGCCACAGCGCCGGCCTGCCCGGTCCGTACGGGCTGGACCGGCACGCCGAGGACGTGCTGCGGGTGGCGGACCACGTGGGCGCCGGGCCGGATGCGGTGCTGACCGGCCACTCGATGGGCGGGTACGTGGCGGCGCTGGCGGCGGCGCGGCGGGAGTTCGCGCGGGTGGTGCTGATCGACGGCGGCCTGCCGCTGCCGCTGCCGCCGGGCATGGACGCGGACGAGGCCATGGTCGCCACGCTCGGCCCGGCGCTGGCCCGGCTGCGCCAGACGTTCCCCTCGGCGGAGGCGTACCTGGAGTTCTTCCGGGCGCATCCCGCCTTCGACGGGTTCTGGAGCGCCGAGGTGGAGGAGTACGTGCGCTACGACCTGACCGGGCCGGAGGGCGCGCTGCGCTCGCGGGCGGTGCCGGAGGCCGTGGCCGAGGACGGGCACTGGCTGCTGCGCGAAGGGGCGAGGATCGGCGACGCGCTCCAGAACATCGAGGCGCCGCTGCACCTGCTGCGCGCTCCGCGCGGGCTGCTGAACCAGGACGTCGGCATGTTCCCGGACGACCTGACCGCTCCCTGGCTGGTCCGGCTGCCGGAGCTGAGGGACGAGGTGGTGCCGGACTGCAACCACTACACGATCCTGTTCGACGATCGGTGCGTGGCGACCATCGTCGAGCGGCTCACCTCCTGACATGGCGGACGGCCCCGCACAGGGGGCCGTCCGGCGCCGTGGGTCAGCGAGGAGCGATCCACGTGGCCTTCGCGGCGGCCACCAGCGTGCCGTCCACCTCGTAGATCGCGCTCTGGCCGAACATCTTGCGGCCCTCGCGGCCGGTCTCGCGGGCCACCACGGAGTAGACCCCGCCGGCGGTCACCTTGCGGTGGAACTGCACCGCGAGCCGTCCGAGCAGCGCCGACTCGCCCGGCCTGAAGTGGGCCCAGCCGGTGACGCAGTCGAGCGCGGCGCCCACGACCGCGGGCGGCACGCCGTCCTCGTCGGCCACCGTGAACGGCACCCGCCACCCGGCCGCGACCAGGTCGTCGCTGCCCTCGACCGGGCCGGGGAAGATGCGCAGGCCGTCACCCGGCTCGCGGAACCCGCACGCGAAGCACTCGGGGAAGGCGTGCGCGCGGCGACCGGCGAACCCGGCCTCGGCCCGCGCGGCCTCGGTGAAGGACACGAACGGCGGCGCCTGCACGTCCTCGGCCACCGGGATGGCCTCGACCAGCGGTTTCCCGCCGTCGTAGAGGGAGACGGAGTTGGCCAGATGCTCCAGCTTCAACTCGGTGCCGAGCGGTGTCGGGGCGCGCAGCGTGACCTCGACCGCCGATCGCCCGCCGTTCAGCACGCCCGCGAGGGTGCCGGCCAGCCAGCCGCCGTTGGCGGATCGCGCGGGCCCCCGGAAGCGGTCGGGAACGGTCAGTACGGTCTGCAGGGCAGCCGTCGTCATGCAACACCCTCCAATATCGCCATAAATCGGCGAAGTCCTGAAACGTCGTTTGAGATGGGCCGATACTACTGGACCTGCTGATCAGCCCATACTCGGGCCCACACCAGGTGATGTCCCGCGCATCGCGGAGCCCTGCCGCTGCCCGAGATCTCCAGGAGGGAACCTCCGGAATCAGTAAAAGATACGGTGCCGACGTTGCGAGCAGGTGACTTCCGGGTGGAAGTGATGTTGCTCACGTTCGCCGGTCCGGCTCCTCCTGGCCGTCCTCGGCGCCGGGGAAGGCGATCCTGGACGCGATCACGTACTCGATCCGGACGTTCCGGTACTCCTCGCCCTCGCGGACCCGCTCCGGCAACCGGTCCCGGCGGCTGCCGGAGCCGGACTCCTCCCCCGGTTCGCCGGCGAACCGCACCGACGTCTCGGGCACCTCCGCGAACCGCATGCGGTCCGCGCGCACCGTGGCGGTGAACACGATGTCGGCGTCCTCGATGAGCCGGCGGCTGGGACGGTCGTCGTTCATGACGGCTCCAGGGTCTAGCGGCGGACCCGTTTGGACAGTTCCAGAAGTTGCCGCGCGCCCACCCGCCCCACGGCCCTGCCGAGATCCCGCAGAGAGTCCCCCAGATGCGGCCCTTCCTCCCCGGTCCCGGACTCGGGCCGGGCTGAGGCGGACTCGGGCGTCGGTTTGGGCTCAGGTTCGGGTTCGGACTTGTCCTCGGGTTCGGGTTCCGGCTGGGACTCAGGTTCGGGTTCGGACTCGGGTTGGAGTTCCGGTTCCGGTTCCGGTTCGGGTTCGGGTTCGGGTTCGGGCTCTTCGAGTGTCGCGTCGCCGGGTGCGTACGGCTCCTCGTGTTCGCCGAGGAGTTCGGCGTCGCGGCCCAGGTCCGCGATCGGCCGCTCGACCTCCGGCAGCGCGTCGCCCACGTCCCGGACGGCGGTCGCGACGCTGTCGACGGCGCCGGTGACGATCTCGGGGTTGCGGTCGATCGTCCGCAGGACGTCACCGACGATCAACGCGACGTTGTCGAGCCGTACCTTGAGCATCGCCTGCGCGTCCACGCCGTCGATCTCCAGGTTCACCTTGCCGAGCACGACGTCCACGCCGACGTGCAGGTTGAGCAGGTCGAGCACGTCGGCCTGGAGGGAGACCCGCGCCCGCAGGTCCTCCACATCGAGGCTGATCTTGTCGACCTTGACCGTCGGCACGTCCAGCAGGACATCCGGGTCGGCGGAGCCGGAAGGCCTCCGCTCCGGTTCGGAGTAGAGCAGGTCCGGATGCTCGCCGGCGGCCTCCGGCACGTCATCGGTCATGTCCGCGCTCCTCCCCGCCCGTCGGGAACGGCTGATGCGCCGAGGAAGTGGCCCTTCCAGTGCACGGCCTACCCGAGAACGCGACAAAGCGCCCAAACTAGGACCCAAATGGGCGTATAGGCGTCAGAGGACGGGCAGGTAACGGCCGAGCTCGAACTCGGTGACCGTGCGCCGGTAGTCGCGCCACTCCGCCCGCTTGTTGCGCAGGAAGAAGTCGAACACGTGCTCGCCGAGCGTCTCGGCCACCAGCTCGCTGCGCTCCATGACGCTTATGGCCTCGTCGAGCGACTGCGGCAGCGGCTGGATGCCCAGGGCGCGCCGTTCGGCGCTGGTGAGGGTCCACACGTTGTCCTCGGCCGCCGGCGGCAGCTCGTAGCTCTCCTCGATGCCCTTGAGCCCCGCGGCCAGGACGAGCGCGAAGGCGAGGTACGGATTGCAGGCCGAGTCGAGCGACCGGAACTCGATGCGGGTCGAGCCGCCCTTGTGCGGCTTGTACATGGGCACCCGCACCAGGGCCGAGCGGTTGTTGTGGCCCCAGCAGATGTAGGAGGGGGCCTCGCCGCCCTGCCCGGCGATGGCCTCGGCGCCGCCCCACAGCCGCTTGTAGGAGTTGACCCACTGGTTGGTGATGGCGGTGATCTCGGCGGCGTGCCTGAGCAGGCCGGCGATGAACGAGCGGCCCACCTTGGACAGCTGGTAGTCGGCGCCGGGCTCGTGGAAGGCGTTGCGGTCGCCCTCGAACAGCGACATGTGGGTGTGCATGCCGGACCCGGGGTGCTCGGTGAACGGCTTGGGCATGAACGAGGCCCAGACGCCCTGCTCCAGCGCGACCTCCTTCATGACCAGGCGGAAGGTCATGATGTTGTCGGCCGTGGTGAGCGCGTCGGCGTAGCGCAGGTCGATCTCCTGCTGGCCGGGGGCGCCCTCGTGGTGGCTGTATTCCACCGAGATGCCCATCGACTCCAGCATCATGATCGCCTGACGGCGGAAGTCATGGCCGGAGCTGTGGGGGGTGTGGTCGAAGTAGCTGCCGGAGTCGATCGGCTCGGGCCGCAGGCTGTCGCCCGGCCGGTTCTTCAGCAGGAAGAACTCGATCTCCGGGTGGGTGTAGAAGGTGAACCCCATGTCGGCGCACTTGGCGAGCGTGCGCTTGAGCACCCAGCGCGGGTCGGCGTGGGACGGGGAGCCGTCGGGCATGAGGATGTCGCAGAAGATGCGCCCGGCACCGGGCGTCTCGCTGCGCCACGGCAGGATCTGGAACGTCGACGGGTCGGGCTTGGCGAGCATGTCGGACTCGTAGACCCGGGCGAACCCCTCGATGGCGGAGCCGTCGAAGCCGATGCCTTCGGCGAACGCGCCTTCCAGCTCGGCCGGCGCTATCGCGACGGACTTGAGGAAGCCCAGCACGTCGGTGAACCAGAGCCGGATGAACCGGATGTCGCGTTCCTCGAGCGTGCGGAGCACGAACTCCTGCTGGCGGTCCACGGCATCCCCTCGTGCAGATGGTACAGGTCACTTATCAGCATGCCGTGTCCGTGTTTCGCACAGGTTACGAGGGGTGCCGGTGCGAGCCTCACTGACAAAGGGCGTGCCCGGTCTTAATGTGATCACGCAGTCAGTCTCGGGGGAGGCATTGGTGGCTATCGACCTGCTCAATCACAAGCTCGATCGGGCCTTCGACCACATCGACGCGGCCGGCAGGGGCGTCGTGGACCGCGAGGACCTGCTGGGCCTGGGGGCCCGCATCCTGGTCGGTTTCGGGGAGTCCCCCACGTCCGTGACCGGCAGCGCCCTCGTCGACGGCTTCGACCGCGTCTGGGCGGAGCTGTCGGCCGCGCTCGGCCGCGACGAGGACGTCGACATGTCCCGCGAGGACTTCGCGCTCGCCATGACCGCCGCGTTCGTCAAGGGCGACAGGTACGCTCCGGTCTTCGGCCCGGCGGCCGCGGCGGTGGCCGGGCTGTGCGACCGCGGCGGCGACGGCTACGCGGGGCCGGAGGAGTTCCGCACGCTGCTGGCCGCCTTCGGCACCGGCCACGACGACGCCGACGCGGCGTTCGACCGGCTCGACACCACGGGCCGGGGCGTGCTGACGGTGGACGAGCTGGTGCGCGCCGCCCGCGACTTCTACACGGGCGAGGACCCCGAGGCGCCCGGCAACTGGCTCTTCGGGCCCCTGTGAACACCGCGGTGAGCACGACCGTGATGGCTTCCGTACGGTCCGCGCTCCGATCCGTCCTGCACTGGAAGCCCCTGCTGCCGCTGCCCCGCCGGGGCAGCAGGGCCGCGGCCGCGCTGCTGCCGCTGGTCGAGCGGGTGCCCGGGATGGCGGCGCCGTGCCGGATGCATCCCGCCGTGTACGCGATCGAGGCGGCCGTCATCGACTGGGCGCGCCGTACGGGCCTGCGCGCCGACCCGGGGGTCGGCTTCCACCGGATGGCGGGGCGGGCGTTCGCCGAGTTCGACGCGGCCGCGGCGGCGCTGTTCGCGCAGTGGCTGACGTGGCTGTTCCACCTGGACGACGAGCTGGACGAGGGGCCGTGCCCGCTGGAGGTGTTCCAGGGGATGCTGGAGGGCGCCGGCGGCCATCCGCTGGAGGCGGCCTTCGCCGACCTGTGGCGGGTGACGAGCGCGCGGATGAGCGACCAGTGGCGCCGCCGGTTCGCGGTCAACCTGCAGCGCCAGCACTACGCCTGCCGCACCGAGGCCGACAACAGGGCGGCGGGCCAGGCGCCGACGCTGGCCGACTACCCGATGCTGCGCAGGGGCACGGTCGGCCCCTACCTGTACGACCTGGTGGAGCCGTGCCTGCGGGTGGAGGTGCCGGCCTGGGTGCACCGGTCGGAGCCGTGGCAGGAGCTGGTGAACTCCTGCAGCGACATCACCGCCTGGTGCAACGACGTGGCCTCGCGGCCCAAGGAGCGCGGCGACGGCCACAACCTCGTCGTGATCGCGATGCGCGAGCTGGGCCTGGGCGAGCGGGAGGCGGTCGGCTGGGTGCTCGACCGGATCGCCGAGCGGTGCCGCGACATGAGCGGGGCCGCGCGTCGGCTGCCGCTGGACGATCTCGCGCCGGGCACCGCCAGGGACGTGAGCAAGGTGGCGTGCGCCTACCTCGCGGCGCCGCGGGCCCACCTCGACTGGCTGCTGGAGTCGTCCCGCTACGCGTGAGGGGCGGCGGCGAGCGCGTCGCCGGTGGCGGTGCGGCGGTAGACGACCTGCTTGCCGACCCGCATGCCGACGGTCAGGCCGCTGCCGCTGAGCACGGTCAGGTGCTGGCTGACCGCGCCGGGCGTCAGCGCCATGCGGCCGGCCAGCGCCGTGGTGGTGGCCGGCTCGGCCAGCGCGAGCAGGATGCGGGCGCGGCTGCGGCCGATGAGCGCGGCGAGCGCGCCGGGCGCGGGCGGCGGGCCCTGCTCCCACAGCGTGCCGACGCCGAGCACCGGATAGACGAGCATCGACTGGTACGGGGCGGACATGACGGCGACCGACGGCCAGTAGAACGCGCTCGGCACCAGCACCAGGCCGTCGCCGTGCAGCGCCGGGTCGTCGTTGCACCAGGGCCGGTCGACGAGGAGCCGGCCACCGGTCCAGGTGACGGCCGGGTCGAGCCCGTCGAACAGCTCGCGGGCGCCGCCCCTGGCGAGCTGCCGCGAGCGGCGCAGCACGTCGCGTTCGAGCAGCGCGTGGACGCGCGGCCAGAACTCGGCGAGACACGTCCGCCAGTACGCCTCAAGGGCGTCGGCGACCCGCTGGATCCCGCCCGCCGGGTCGGCGACGAACCGGCCGAGCGCGGCCGGATCGGCGGAGCGCACCTCCCGCGCCTCGTGCAGCGCCCGCTCCGGCGAGGTGCGCCGGACGCGCTCCAGCTCGGCGGCGAAGTCGGGCATGGGCGTGTCGGGCGGCGGCGTGAGGAAGTCGGCGAGATAGCCGCTCGGGGGCACGAGCGCGAGCAGCTCGGCCAGGTCGAGCCCGGCCAGGCGGGGCCGCACGCAGGTGAGCCACGGCAGATGCAGGGCCTGCCTGGCCGGGTCCTGGAGGGTGCGCAGGCTCGCGACCAGCTCCCACAGCGGGGAGAAGGCGAACCGGATCCGGGCCACGTCCTCAGGCTTCAGCTCCCACGTCACCGGCATGCTTTTAGTGTGCCCTAAATCGTTCGACCCGGCGATCCGAGGGCCGGAACCTGGCGGGGTGACGACCACCGCTCCCGAAAAACCGCCCTTCCTGCGCGCCGCGTTCGGCGGGCTGCCCCGCCCCTTCTGGGCCCTGTGGGGCGGCACCCTGGTGAACCGCCTGGGCGCCATGGTGCTGCCGTTCACCGGCGTGTTCCTCACCCAGGCACGCGGCCTGTCCGTGGCCGCCGCCGGTCTGGTCATGGCCGTCTTCGGGGCGGGGTCGCTGCTGTCGCAGCTGCTGGCCGGGACGCTGGCCGACCGGATCGGGCGCCGGGCCACGCTGGCCGGCGGCATGGTGGCCACCGCGGCGGCGCTGATGGCGCTCGGCTACAGCACGACGCTGCCCGCGATCCTGGCCTCGATGCTGGCGCTCGGCCTGGTCGTGGACGCCTACCGGCCGGCCTCGAACGCGCTGGTCGCCGACCTGGTCTCCCCGGAGCACCGGCCGCGGGCGTTCGGGCTGCTGTTCTGGGCGATCAACCTGGGCTACTCGGTCGGCATGACGGCGGGCGGGTGGCTGGCGCAGCAGGGCTTCCTCCTGCTGTTCTGGCTGAACGCGGCGAGCTGCCTGGTCTTCGCGGCGCTGGTGTGGCGGGCGGTGCCGGAGACCCGGCCCACGGGCGAGTCCGGGCCCGGCGGGTTCGGGATGGTGCTGCGCGACCGGCTGATGGTCGCGTTCACGCTGGTGACGCTCGGGAACGCGCTGATGTACGCGCAGACGTACACGATGCTGCCGGTGGCGATGACGAAGCTGGCCGGGCTGACGACCGCCCAGTTCGGCGCGGCGATGGCGCTGAACGGGGTGCTCATCGTGATCGTGCAGCCGCTCGTGTCCGGCTGGCTGGGCCGCAGGGACGCGCCCAGGACGCTGGCGGCGGGGCTGGCGGTGATGGGGGTGGGGTTCACGCTGACGGCCTTCGTCACCAGCACGGCCATGCTGGCGGTCACCATCGCCGTGTGGACCGCCGGCGAGATCGTCACCGCGGGCATCGCCGGGACCATCCTGGCCAGGCTCGCCCCGGCCCACCTGCGCGGCCGGTACGCGGGACTGTTCGGGTTCGCCTGGTCGGCGGCCGGGATGCTGACGCCGCTGATGGGCAGCGCCCTGCTGGAGGTGGGCGGGCAGCCGGCGCTCTGGTTCACGACGGGCGGGATCGGCCTCGTCTCCGCGGCTGGGATGCTCGCGATCGGCCCAGCGATCAGGCGCCGTTGAACGGATTTTGATTCATTGTTGGCCCAGGCCCGATAATTTCCTCCCTGCCAGAGGGCTGGGAGGACGGATTTCATGCGCCACGCAGGGGCGGCGCGCGGTGTGGCGATCGGGCTCGCCACGCTCGCGATCGCCTTGGAGCTCGCCAACGCCTGGGTGACCGCCCAGTTGCCGCCCGCCTCCTACACGCCGCTCCCGTTCGCGCCGGAGGACGTGGCCGGCACCGCGTTCCCGGTGTTCGGCGCCATCCTGGTGGTGCGCAGGCCGCAGCTGGCCATCGGGTGGCTGCTGTGCGCGGGCGGCGTGAGCGCCGCCGCCAACATCCTGTCCGCCAACCTCATCGCCCTGTACGGGGAGCCGGGGTGGGGCTGGATCGTGGTGCAGGCAACCTGGCAGGCCTGCCAGCTCTCGCTCGGCGTGCTGCTGCCCCTGCTCTACCCGGCGGGCCGGATGCCGTCGCCGCGCTGGCGGTGGGCGCTCCTGCCGGCGGTGGCGGGTCACCTGCTCGACTGGACCGCGATCGTGATCATGGAAAGGGAGCTCAGGGACGCCGCCCACGTGCTCGTCGCCGCGGGCATGGCGCTGGCCTTCGCCTCGCTGGCCGTGCGGTTCACCCGGGGCGACCCGGTCGAGCGGCGGCAGATCCTGTGGGTGCTCGTCACCCTGCCGGGGCTGCTGATCCCGTGGATGCTCGGCGGGCCGTTCTGGTGGCTGGCCACGCTCGGCATCCCGCTCATCCCGGCGGCGATCGCGGTGGCGGTGCTGTGCTACCGGCTGTTCGGCATCGACACGCTGATCAGCCGGGCCATGGTCGGCACCGGGCTCGCCCTGGTCATCACCGCCGTCTACCTGGCGGTGGGCGCCGCCTCCAGCCTGTTCCTGGCCGAGGTGGACCCGGTCACCGGGCTGGCGGCCGCGCTGTTCGCCGGGGTGTTCTTCCAGCCGATGCGGCACGCGCTGCAGCGCGGCGTGGACCGCCTGCTCTACGGCGGCATCGGCGTGCCCGCCGAGCTGGCCGAGCGGCTCAAGCACCGGCTGCAGCGCGTCGACCCGGGCCACGGGCTGCTGGCCGCGCTGGAGGTGCTGCGCGAAGGGCTGTCGGTGACCGGGGCGGCGGTCGAGGTGGACGGCGCGACCACGGTGACCGGCTCGCCCGAGCCCGTCGCCCGTACCGTCCCGCTGGTCTGGCACGGCGAGCCGGTCGGGCTGCTGCTCATCGGCCCGGCGGGCCGGCGCCGCTTCCCCGCCGCGCACGACGAGCGGGTGATCGCCACGCTCCTCCCGTACCTCGCCGACGCCGCGCACGCGGTGCGCATGACCGCGGCCGTGCGGCGGTCGCGCGAGCGGATCCTGACCGCGCGCGAGGAGGAGCGGCGGCGCCTGCGCCGCGACCTGCACGACGGGCTGGGCCAGTCGCTCACCGGGATGGCGATGGTGATCAACGCGGCCCGTGTCTCCCTGCGCCGCTCCCCCGAGCAGGCCGAACGACTGCTGGCCGACCTGCGCGCGGGCATGGACGCGATCAGCGGCGACATCAGGCAGCTCGTGTACGGGCTGCGCCCCCCGGCGATCGACGAGCTCGGCCTGGCCGGCGCGATCGGGGAGCTGGCCCGCACGCCCGAGGAGCCGGCGACCTCGGTGGAGACCGCCGGCGACCTTGACGGCCTGCCCGCGGCGGTGGAGGTGGCGGCGTACCGGATCGTCCAGGAGGCGCTCACGAACGCGCGCAAGCACGCCGCCGCCTCCCGCGTGACGGTCCGGCTGGAGCGCGACAACCGGGTGCTGCGCGTCACGGTGGCCGACGACGGGATCGGCCTGCCGCCGGACGCCCGCGCGGGCGTCGGGCTGGGGTCCATGCGCGAGCGCGCCGCCGAGCTGGGCGGCACCTGCGTGGTACGGGCCGCCGAAGACGGCGGAACCGTGGTGAGCGCGGATCTGCCCACGCCATGAGTTCCCATTTACCGGCACATCTGGATGGCCGTAGGCTTATGCCCACAATGTTGACTTTCACTGCGCTCGGACCGTTCCAGGCCTGGGCGGACGGCGTCCCCCTCGACCTCGGCGGTCAGCGACAGCGGGCGGTGCTCGCCCGGCTGATCGTGGCCGGGGGCCGGGCCGTTCCCGTGAACACGCTCATCGACGAGCTCTGGCCCGGCGATCCGCCCGCGCAGGCGCTCTCGACCATCCAGGGGTACGTCTCCCGGCTGCGCCGCGTGCTCGAACCGGGCCGGGCGCCCCGCGAGGAGGCGTCCGTCCTGGTGTCGGCCCCGCCGGGCTACGCGCTGCGGGCCCGTCCAGAGCAGGTGGACACCTGGCGGTTCGAGCGCCTGGCCAAGTCCGACGGGCCGCCCGGCGAGGTGTGGGCGGCCATGGACGGCGCGCTGGCGCTGTGGCGCGGGCCCGCGCTGGCCGAGTTCGCCGACCTGACGTGGGCGGCGACCGAGGCGGCCAGGCTGGAGGAGTTGCGGCTCGTCGCGATCGAGCGGCGGGGCGCGGCCGGGCTGGCGCTCGGGAGCCCGACGGCGCTGGTCGCGGACCTGGAGGCGCACGCCGCCGCGCATCCGCTGCGCGAGGAGGCCTGGCGCCTGCTGGCGCTGGCCCTCTACCGCACCGGCCGGCAGGGCGACGCGCTCGCCGCGCTGCGCCGCGCCCGCGCGGTCTGGCGGGACGAACTGGGCCTGGACCTCACGGCGGGGTTGCAGCGGCTGGAGCACGACATGCTCTCCCAGACCCTGCCGGACATCCCGCAGACCCCCGTGGCGGACCGGCCCGCCGCCGACGCGGAGCCCGCGGCCTCCCCCGGCGGCCCGCCCCTGCGGGTGCTCGTCGCCGACGACCAGGCGCTGGTACGCGCCGGGCTCAAGGTCGTGCTGGCCGCGGAGGCGGGGCTGGAGGCGGCCGGGGAGGCCGGGGACGGCGAGGAGGCCATCGCCGCCGCCCGCGCCCTGCGCCCCGACGTCGTGCTGCTCGACATCCAGATGCCGAACCTGGACGGCCTGGCCGCCGCCCGCCGCATCCTCACCGCCGCCGATCCGCCCAAAGTGATCATGATGACCACCTTCGGCAGCGACGAGAACCTCTACGCGGCGCTGCGCGCGGGCGTCAGCGGGTTCATGCTCAAGACCTCGCCGCCCGAGCAGCTCGTCGCCGCCATCCGGGCCGCCGCCGCGGGCGACGCCCTCATCGACCCGGCGGTCACCACCCGGCTCATCTCCGCCTTCGCCGGGCGCACCGACCCGGCCTCGCCGCCCGCGCTGGCCGGGCTCACCGACGCCCAGCTCGACGTGCTCAAGCTGGTGGCGCGCGGGCTCACGAACCGGCAGATCGGCCAGACGCTGGCCATGCCGGAGCCGGAGGTGCAGGGGACGGTGCGGACGCTGCTCGACAACCTGGGGTTGTTCGAGCGGGCGCAGCTCGTGGTCGCGGCCTACGAGTCCGGCCTGGTGACCCCGGGAAGCATCGCAGCGAAGTAGGCCGATTTATCGTCATTTTGAGGCTAAAAATAACCCCGTACTAGGCTGGGGCCGTGGCACAACTGCGTATCGCCCTGGCCCAGACGAACCCGACCGTAGGCGACCTGGCCGGCAACGCCGACAAGCTCGTGGCGTGGACCCGCCGGGCCGCCGACCGCGGCGCGCACCTGGCCGTGTTCACCGAGATGTTCCTCACCGGCTACCCCGTCGAGGACCTCGTGCTGCGCACCTCCTTCGTGGACGCCAGCATCGCCGCGATCGAGGAGGTGGCGCTCCGGCTCGACCGCGAGGGCCTCGGCGACCTGCCGGTGGTGGTCGGCTACGTCGACCGGGCCGGCCTGGCCCCGCGGGTCGGCCAGCCCAAGGGCGCCCCGCTCGACGCCGCCGCCCTGCTCCACCGCGGCCGGGTGGTGGCCCGCACCGCCAAGCACCACCTGCCGAACTACGGGGTGTTCGACGAGTACCGCTACTTCGTCCGCGGCGACCGGCTGCCGATCTTCCGGCTGCACGGGGTCGACGTCGCCGTGGCGGTCTGCGAGGACCTCTGGCAGGACGGCGGCCCGGTCGCCGTGGTCGGCCAGGCGGGAGCGGGCCTGCTCGTGGTGCCGAACGCCTCCCCGTACGAGAAGGAGAAGGACGACATCCGCCTGGAGCTGTGCGCGCGCAGGGCACGCGAGGCCGGCAGCGCGCTCGTCTACGTCAACCAGGTCGGCGGGCAGGACGAGCTGGTCTTCGACGGCGACTCGCTGGTGGTGGACGCCCGCGGCGAGCTGGTCGCGCGGGCCGCCCAGTTCCGTGAGGAACTGCTGGTCTGCGACCTCGACCTGCCGGTCTCGTCCGCCGGGACCGGTTCCTTCCCGTACGACGCCGGCGACGGCACCACCATCACCGTGGACCGGCTGGTGCTGTCGGACGACCCGCTTCCCGCGTACGAACCGGAGCCCCCGAGCGTGGCCGAGCCGCTGGACACGGTCGCCGAGGTCTACGAGGCGCTGGTGCTGTCGGTGCGCGACTACGTGGCCAAGAACGGGTTCGAGTCGGTCATCCTCGGGCTGTCGGGCGGCATCGACTCCGCCCTGACGGCCACCATCGCCGCCGACGCCATCGGCCCGTCGCGGGTGCACGTGGTGCTCATGCCCTCCCGCTACTCCTCCGAGCACTCGCTGTCGGACGCCCAGGACCTGGTACGGCGGCAGGGCCTGCGGGCGCAGGTGGTGCCCATCGCGGAGATCGTGACCTCGTTCGAGAAGGAGATCGAGCTGTCCGGCCTGGCCTCCGAGAACCTCCAGGCCCGGGTGCGCGGCATGATCCTCATGGGCCTGTCGAACCAGCACGGCCACCTGGTGCTCACCACCGGGAACAAGAGCGAGCTGGCCACCGGCTACTCCACGCTCTACGGCGACTCGGCGGGCGGGTTCGCGCCGATCAAGGACGTGCCGAAGCTCATGGTGTGGGAGCTGTCGAGGTGGCGCAACGGCGGTGGCGACCCGTCGTTCCGGCTCCAGGTGGACGAGCCGATCCCGCCGAACTCCATCACCAAGGAGCCCAGCGCCGAACTCCGCCCCGACCAGCGCGACACCGACTCCCTTCCGCCGTACGAGGTCCTGGACAAGCTGCTGGACGACTACGTCGAGAAGGACATGGGCTCCCGGGAGCTCATCGCCGCCGGGCACGATCCGGCGCTGGTCGCCCGCGTCATCCGGCTGGTGGACCTGGCCGAGTACAAGCGCCGCCAGTATCCGCCGGGTCCCAAGATCACCCCGAAGAACTTCGGCCGCGACCGGCGTCTCCCCATCACCAACCGCTGGCGCGAGACCACGTAGGCCTTCTCCCCTACGGAAAGGCCCGCCGCGCGGCGGGCCCTTCTCCTGGTCAGGGGATCAGCCGCAGTGCAAGTTGTTGAGCTCGAGGATCGTCCAGGCGGGGACGGTCGCGCTGACGTCGATGCACTGGCCGGGCGCCGAGACGTACACCGGGCCGGCGTAGTACTTGTAGTTACCCGCGTCGGTGTCCGCCCCGCTGCCGTCACCCCTCGAGATCGTGACGTGCTTCCAGCTGGTGGTGCCGTCGTACTGACCGTAGCCGTAGGTCAGGGCGCAGTTCTTTCCGGTGCTGGAGCTGTAGTACACCTCCAGCGTGCCCGTGCGGGTGCCGTTCTTGGAGACCGCGTAGACGCCGACCCGGGAGTAGCTGCTGCCGCAGGGTCCGGCGGCGCCGGCCGGGGCCGCGCCCGCCACCAGCGTGGTCGTCGCGGCCAGGGCCGTGCCGGCCAGGAGGGTCGCCAGCTTACGTGTGCGCACGAATATCCTTTCGATCTTCCGTCGGGAAGTTGTCAGGATGGCACTGACTCATGGTTGCCGCCCGCGTGTCGCCCCCGATGTGACTGTTCGCACATTTCCTCCCCGGCCGTCAGGCCAGGAGGAGGGTGAGGCCGCCGAGGGTGTAGCAGAGCATGAGGACGAACAGCGGGATCTGGCCCGCCACCGCCTTGGCCGGGGGAAGCAGCCGGACCGAGCGGTCGTGGGCCGCGACCACGCCCGCCACGTGACCGGCGATGATGGCCAGCACCTGCACGGTGGCGATCACCGGGGGCGACACCAGGTCCGGGTTCACCTCCGCGTCCAGCCCCAGTGACAGGATGACCGCGCGCTGGCCCTCGATGACCAGGAGCGAGAAGTAGTGCGCGATCAGGTAGCCGATGGCGATCGGGACCAGGGAGTGGGCGAAGCGCGGGGCCAGGTCGCGGGCGCCGCCGATCCGGCCGGCCAGCCACAGGCAGGCTCCGTACAGGAGGGCGACGGCGGCGATGGCGGCGAGCAGGCCGGCGGTGCCGAGGCCGGCGCGGCCGAGCGGGCCTGACTGGAGGGCGTCCACCCAGGCAGGGGTGGTGGAGAAGCCGTCGTAGCCGGTGCTGCCGAGGAGCACGCACACGGTGGCGACCAGGCCGGGGGCGGGCCGGATGGCGTCGAGGCCGTCGAAGGGGCCGCGCAGCACGAGGGTGCCGTCGGCGCGGCGGCCGATGGGGGCGAGCTGGCCGGCCAGGGTGGAGTACACCTCGAACGGGTCGCCGCGTTCCAGCCATCCGTGCCCGTACACGAGGGTTCCGGTCGTCTGCGCGGCCGCGTACAGGGTGAGGAAGGCGAGGAGGGTGGGCGGGGCGGCGGGTTCGGGGGCGACGAGCTCCATCCAGGTGAAGGCGAGCAGGCCGAGGGCGGCGGGCCAGTAGCCGAGGCGCGGCGGGAGCGGGCGGCGGGGGCGGTCGGGCAGCAGGCGGAACGGGTTGAGCAGCCGCCACACCGGGCCGAACAGCAGCGACGCGGGGATCAGGCCGACCCAGAAGAGCACATAGACGAGGTACGCGCCGGCGTTCCCTGCTTCGGGGCCGAGCAGCAGCCAGCCGACGGTGTAGGCGGCGGCGACCAGGGTGAGGACGCGGAGCGGGCGGGCGGGGAGGCGGAGGTTCAGGGTCACGCCGGCGCGGTCGCCGCGGAAGCGGGAGTCGGCCCAGAGCAGGCCGAGCGCCAGGAAGGACACGACGAGGGCGGCGAGCGCCCCGGCGTAGGCGTAGAAGAGCGGGATCGGCAGGTCGGCGCGGTCGCCGATGCCGTGCGCGAGCAGCGCCTCCCCTCGCCGGGCGACGTCCGGATACCCCGCCGCCCAGGGCGCCGCCCCGTGCGGGAGCGCCGTCATCGGACCGCCACCTGGACGAGGACCAGATGGCTGTTGTGGGTCTCCACCTCGAACACCCCGGTCATGTCCGCCACGAACCGCACCGTGGCCGGTTCGCCGGGTCGCAGGGCCGCTTCGACGTCGTAGCCGTGCACGTGCAGCTCGTCGGGGACGTCGCTGGTGACGGTGATGCTGACGGTCTGGCCGCGGGCCGCCTCCAGCCAGCCGGACGGGGGCCGGACGCGGCCCGCCTCGACGGTGATCTCGGCGTGCGCCTCCCCCGGCACGGGCGCGGCGGTGGCGACCTCGTGACTGTTCCCTGGCCTGTGATGGGTGTCCGAGAGCGGCCCGCATCCCGCCGTCGCGACCACGGCGATCAGGACCGCGCAGACGCCGCGACCCCTCACGCGACGGCCTCCCTGTCGCCGGGGGTCTTCTCCTCCGTACGGGTGCGGCGCGGGGCGAGGTGGACCACGGCCCAGAGGACCCAGACGCCCGTCAGCAAGCCGCGGATCCAGCCCGGTCCGAGCGGGATGAGGGGGATGAGGCCGACCATCCGGTCGTAGGCGTCCGCCACGGTCAGCAGGCCGAGCACGATCGTGAACCAGGCGAACGCCCCCGGCCGCAGCGCCGCGCCCAGGCAGATCGACCACCCGGCCACGAGCAGCAGCGCCACCCCCGTCAGGTACGGGTCGTCCATGGCGGCCGCGACCACGTCCAGCGCCAGCCCGGTCAGCCCCACGACCGACCCGGCCGAGATGAGGCGCAGCCGCCGCTCCCCCGCCTCGCCCACGCCCGGCGGCACCCCGTTCCCCCCTGGGGTGCCGCGGCGCCGTCTGGCCGCGCGGTGCGCCCGTACCCAGAACAGGACCGCGACCAGCCCGAGGACGAGCGAGCCGCCCAGGGCGAGCTGGGTCTCCACCCGGCCGGGTCCGGAGGCGCCGAACCAGTCGCAGCCGGCCGGCAGGCGGGCCTGGGCGGCGTTGAAGTCGGAGCAGAGGAACAGTTTGGCGATCTTGACGGGTTCGGCGAGCAGCCGGTCGGAGCCGCCCGACAGCTCGGGCGCCCGCGCGCCGCAGCGGGGCAGCGCGGCGGGCGTGGTCAGCGCGACGCCTGGCTGCCAGCAGTTGCCGGTGCCCTGACCGTCCCACCACACGTCCCTGCCGTTGGGCCGCCGCTCGCCGGTGGGCGCGACGCCGAGCACGTTGGCCTCGAACCGGTTGTGGTTGGAGGTGTCGGCCTGTTTGGCCAGGTCACCCTCGCCGCGGATGAACGCGGGGACGCCGAAGAGCTGGAAGGCGGCGCCGCGGTTGTTCCACAGGTGGTTGTTCCTGAACACGTTGTGGTTGCCGCCCGCGACGATGACGCCGGTGCCGGGCGGGACGCCCACCTGGGGGCAGACGACGCCCTGCTCGTAGCCGCGTTCGGCGGGCGGGCGGGAGCAGGTGCCGTCGCGGGTGAAGCGGTAGTAGTCGCGGTTGTTGTCGTAGATCTTGTTGTTCTCGAACAGCGCGTGGTTCTGCGGCAGGCCGGGGTGGTCGGGCCAGAGGCTGTCCATCGTGGCGCCGACCATGTTGTCGTAGAACTCGTTGTCGTGCGCCCATACGGAGTCGCCCGCGGTGCCGGAGTAGCCGAGGGCGTTGTCGTGGCTCTTGCAGCGGCGGATCTCGATGGCGTAGCGGGGGACGTCGTGGCCGCGGCCGTCGTTGATGTTCGAGGCGCTGCCGGGGTAGAGGCCGCCGTCGCCGTTGCCGTACGACTCGCAGTCGGTGTAGAGGCCGTGGTCGCTGGCGAAGGTGAGGAAGCCGTACTCGTCGTTCCAGCGGGTGAGGACGCGGTCGATGGCGAATCCGTCGGTTTCGAGCACGTACAGGGAGTTGAAGGTGGTGCGCTGGGCGGTGAGGTTGCGGAAGTAGATCCCGTTCGTGCGGTCGGCCCTGATGGCGTTCAGCTTGCGGTACTCGGCGTCGACAATCACGTCGAGGGGGCCGGCGCCGGTGCCCTCGATCTGCAGGTTCTCCTTGCCGAGGATGGCGACGAGGTTCTGGTTGTGCGGGCACAGGACCTGCTGCTCGTAGGAGAGGATCTGGTAGCCCCAGTCCGACCAGCGGGCGGGGAGCCGGGCGCACTCGCCGGTGGGCGGGGCCTGGCTCGGCTCCTCGCGGTAGAGGCCGGGCAGGATCGCGATCGTCATGCCCGGCTCGTCGACCCGGTCGACCGCCTCCTGGAGGTGCCTGACCCCGTTCTCCTGGCAGTCTGCGAACAGGCGGAGGTTGCGTTCCCTCAGGTCCGCGGGGAAGCCCGCGACGCGCCGCTCGAAGTCGGCCCGGTCGGTCTTGCAGACCAGCAGGTCGGGATCCTCGGTGCGCAGCACGGGGACGCTGCCGGACCCGTCGGGGAACGTGACCGGCCGTTCCTCGTGCGCCAGCGCCGCGCCGGCGGGCGCCAGCAGGGCCAGGGCGAGCGCGGCGAGCACCGTGATCCTGCGTAAGGGACGCATGATCGCGAGAGTAGAGCAAGGCTCACCTTGTGCCTACCCCTAGCGGCGTGAGACGAGCCCTTCCAGGGCGTGGTCGACGACGCGCTCGGCCAGGTCTTCGGGCAGGTCGCCCTCGGGGCCCCACTTGCTGAACCAGATCATGGCGCCCGACAGCAGCGCCATGCCCAGCTCCACGTCCAGGTCGGGGCGGAGCTCACCGTTGGCGACGCCGCGGCCGAGCACCCGCCTCATGGCCACCCGCCTCGGCTCCAGCGCCAGCTTGAAGAACCGCTCGCTGACCCGCTTGGACCGGTCGGTCTCGCCCATCGCGACGTTCATCACACAGCGGGCCCGCCGCTGACCGGCCTCGCGGCGGACGACGTCGAGCAGGGCGATGAGGTCGTCGCGCACCGACTCGCCCGCCAGCGGCGGGAGCGGCTCGCGGAGCGTCGCCAGCGCGTCGACGACCAGATCCTCCTTGTTGGCCCAGCGCCGGTAGATCGTGGTCTTGCCCACGCCCGCGCGGGACGCGATCGCCTCGATCGACAGCTCGGCGACGCCCATGCCCTCGGCGATCAGGTCGAGGGTGGCCTCGATGATCGCCTTCTCGGCCTTCTCGCTGCGCGGGCGGCCCGCCCGGGCCTGGTGCTGGGTGGTCATGTCGATCTCAGACTACCGCTGGTTCCTGCTGCTCCGGCTGGGAGACCGGGCGTGGCTTGCCGGGCATCCACCGGGCCACCACCGCGGCGCCGGCCAGGGCGATCCCCGCCGAGGCCAGGGAGGTGACGTGCATGCTGTGCACGAACGCCTCGTTGGCCAGGCCCAGCAGCGACTCGCCGCGCTCGCCGAGTGAGTGCGCCAGCGCGGCCGTCGCCATGACGGACTCGCCGCCCGCGTGCTGGACGTCCGCGGGCAGGCCCGCCAGGGCGGGCGCGATCTCGCCGCGGTAGGAGGAGGAGAGCACGGAGCCCAGCACGGCCACGCCGAGCGCGCCGGCGACCTGGCGGACGGTGTTGCTCATGGCCGAGCCGACCCCGGCCTTCTCCCGGGGCAGCGCCTCCATGATGGCGGTCGTGGCGGGCGGCATGATGTTGGCCATCGCGACGCCCTGCACGAAGAACACGGCGAGCAGCACGGGGACCGGCGTGTGCAGGTCGAAGAAGGTGTAGCCGAGCAGGATCGCGGTCAGCACCAGGAGGCTGACGGTGGCCGACAGCTTGGCCCCGAACTTCTCGTTCACCCGCTGGCTGAGCGGCGCGAAGATGAGCTGCGCGACCGCGAACGGCAGCATGAGCGCCCCCGCCTGCACGGGGCTGAACCCCAGCGCCACCTGCAGGTAGAAGGTGAGGAAGAACATCCCGCCCATCATCGCGAAGAAGACGATGCCGATCGTGGCGATGGCCGAGGTGAACCGGACGTCGCCGAAGTAGCGCACGTCGAAGGCCGGGTTGTCGATGCGCCGCTCCCACCAGACGAACGCGGCCAGCACCGCGACGCCGGCCAGCACCGGCACGAACACCTCGGGCGAGGTGACGGTGGCCAGCTCGCCGCCCCGGATGATGCCGTAGACGACGGCGACCAGGCCGATGATCGACAGCAGCACGCCCACCGGGTCGAGCCGCGACGGCCTGGGGTCGCGCGACTCGGGCACGACCGGGCCGATCAGCGCCATGCTGATGAGCACGATCGGCACGTTGATCAGGAAGACCGAGCCCCACCAGAAGCGCTCAAGGAGCAGCCCTCCGGTGATCGGGCCGATGGCGACGGCCAGCCCGACGCCGGCCGCCCACACGCCGATCGCCTTCCCGCGCTCCCGTGCCGGGAAGACGTTGGAGATGATGGCCAGCGTGGCCGGCATGATCGCCGCGCCGCCGATGCCCATCGCCGCCCGCGCCAGGATCAGCTGGGTGGGGTCCTGGGCGTAGGCGCTGGCCAGCGACGACAGGCCGAACAGCACCATGCCGACGAACAGCATGCGCTTGCGGCCGGTGCGGTCGCCGATCACGCCGAAGGTGAAGAGCAGGCCGGCGAAGACGAGCGTGTAGGAGTTGATCGCCCACTCCAGCTCGCTCTGGGTCGCGCCCAGCCCGGCCACCGGGTCGGCGATGGTCTTCATCGCCACGTTCAAAATCGTGTTGTCGAGCACGACCGCCAGCAGGCTGAACACCAGCACGCCGAGGATCGCCCACCGGCGCGGATGTCCCGCGTTCTCGTCCATGAGCACACCCAAATTCCGATACGGTCAAGTTTCGCAACGTGACCGTATCGCAGGGCGTTCCGATACGCAACCGTATCGTTTCGTATCAGGTCAGGCGGGGAGCTCCTCCGGCACCTTCGCGGGATCGGCGGCGACCGGGGCGATCTCCCTGCCGCGCCGCCAGAACGGCAGCGCCACCAGCACCATCACCCCGCCTGCCGCACCGGCGACCACGAACGCCCAGGACGCGCCGTACAGGTCGATGACCTTGCCCGCGATCGGCGCGGAGGCCGCGCCGCCGATCAGCAGCGCGGTGCCGTTGAGGCCCATGGCCTCTCCTCTGGCGCCCGCCGGCACCCAGCGGCTGAGCGTCTCGACAGTGGACGACAGCGAGGGCGCGCAGAGCAGGCCCGACGGCAGCAGCGCCAGCACCAGCCACCACCAGCCGCCGGAGACCAGCGCCACCGGCATCGTGAGCAGCCCTATCAGGCCGATGAGCACGAGCGGCGAGAACCCGCGCGACAGCATCCCGTAGAGGAACCCGCCCAGCAGCGAATAGAAGCACCAGATGCCGACGGCCAGGCCGATCCACTGGGTGTGGCCTGAGTCCTTCATGGTGCCGACCACGGCCAGCTCGGTCGCGGTGAGCACGAACGTCGCGGCGGCGGCGGTGCCCAGCAGCGCGACCATGCGCGGGGTGAGCCACGCCCGCCTGGGGATCCTGACCTCCGGCTCCGCCAGCTCGGCCGCCGACCTGGTCGGCGGGTTGAGCAGCAGGAGCCCGATCCCGGCGCCGGCGGTGCCGACCGCGATGGCGGTCATCGTCGGCCCGCTGCCGAGCACGGTGATGCCCGCCACCGCCAGCGCGGGCCCGGTCATGTAGGACACCTCGACGAACATCGAGTCGAACGAGAACGCCGTGCGGCGCTGCTCCAGCGGCACCATGGCGGCCAGGCACTGGCGGACCACCGAGAACACCGGCAGCGCGAGCAGCCCGGCCACCAGCGCGGCGCCCGTCAGCACCGGGAACGGCAGCTTCCAGGCCGACGACCAGAACAGCGCCTGCGCGGCCGTGGTGACGATCAGCACCGGGCGCAGCCCGTAACGGTCGACCAACCTCCCGGCCAGCGGGGAGCCCACGGCCATGCCGAGCGTGATCGCCGCCGTGACGGTCCCGGCCATGACGTAGTCCAGCTTGAGCGTCTCCACCACATGCAGCGTCAGCGCCATGCTCATGGCCGTGGTGGGGACCCGGGCGGCCAGTCCCACCAGCAGCAGCACGCCCACACCCGGCAGCCGGAAAAGACGCCGGTAAGGTTCGATTGCCATCTAGATTGCTTACCTCCAGGCCCATTGTTCCAGCCCCCACCGACACTTCCGCCACGGGTTTTCCTGCCGGGGCCGCGCCTGGCATCATCGGAGGGAGTCCGGGGACGCCACCAGGGCGCCTCGAGACGCTTTCGGAGGTTGACCTGATGTCCTCAACCACCCTGTACGGCGGCGTTTCCGGCCGCCGGGTCACCGTGCGCGACCTCGCCGCGGCCAAGGAGCGCGGGGAGCGGTGGCCGATGATCACCGCCTACGACGCGATGACGGCCCGGGTGTTCGACGCGGCGGGCATTCCCGTCCTGCTCGTAGGTGACTCGGCCGCCATGGTGGTGTACGGCTACGACTCCACCCTGCCGGTCACCGTCGACGACCTGCTGTCGCTGACCGCGGCCGTGGTGCGCGGCTCCTCTCGCGCGCTCGTGGTCGCCGACCTGCCGTTCGGCTCCTACCAGACGTCACCGGGGCAGGCGCTGGAGTCGGCGGCCCGGTTCATGAAGGAGGCCGGCGCGCACGCGGTCAAGCTGGAGGGCGGCCGGCGGGTGGTGCCCCAGGTGGAGGCGCTCGTCTCGGCGGGCGTGCCGGTCATGGCCCACCTCGGCCTGACCCCCCAGTCGGTCAACGCGCTCGGCGGCTACCGCGTCCAGGGGCGTGGGGAGGCGGGCGACGAGCTGATGGCCGACGCCAAGGACCTGGAGCGGGCCGGCGCGTTCTCGGTCGTGCTCGAATGCGTGCCCGCCGACCTGGCCGAACGGGTGACGGCCTCGCTGTCGATCCCCACGATCGGCATCGGCGCGGGCGCCGCCACCGACGCCCAGGTGCTCGTCTGGCAGGACATGATGGGGCTGACCCCCAGCCCGGCCCGATTCGTCAAGCGCTACGCCGACCTGGGCGCCGAGCTCGACAGGGCCGCGCGGGCGTTCGCCGACGAGGTCGTCGGCGGCTCCTTCCCCGGCCCCGAGCACACGTACAGCTGAGCCCGGGTGGGGGTCAGTAGTAGCCCTTCTCGCCGTCGACCAGTTCCCTGATGGTGTCCAGGTGGCCGGCGTGCCTGGCGGTCTCCTCGACCATGTGGATCAGCATCCAGCGCAGGCTCGCCGCGCCCGAGCGGTAGTCGGGGTGTTTGCCCACGTCGTCCAGCGAGTGGGCGGCGACGATCTCGTTCGAGATCCGGCACTGACACTCGTACTCGTCGAGGAGCTTCGCCAGGGGGACGCCGTCGATCCGCATGTCGGCGTCCTCCTCCGACAGCCCCGCGCACTTCCACTGGACGATCGCGCGTTGCATGTCGAGCCAGCCCACAAGCTGGGTGCGTTCATCGGCGACGAAAGGGGGACGTTCCCGGGACATGCTCATGAGGGGCGACGCTATCCCGGCGATCCCGGCATCGCATCCTGTTTCGTCCTGAAATCACCGCGCGACCGTTCCACCCGACGCCCGGCCCCGTGGACGGTCACTCGGCGGCGAGTGTGGCGGGGTCGGTGTTGGAGCCGCAGACCACCACCGCCACCCGCTCGCCGGGCGCGGGGGTGTAGGCGCCCGACAACAGCGCGGCGTACGCGGTCGCGCCGCCGTGCTCGGTGACCAGGCGGTGCCTCTCCCAGAGGGCGCGGCGGGCGGCCACGATGGCGTCCTCGGCGACCAGCACGCTGCGCGCGCCGGACGAGGCGAGGATCTCGTACGCGATGTCGCCCAGCGCGGTGGCGCCCAGCGAGTCGGCCGCCACCCCGCCC
Source organism: Nonomuraea ferruginea (assembly GCF_039540635.1). Classification (NCBI taxonomy): domain Bacteria; kingdom Bacillati; phylum Actinomycetota; class Actinomycetes; order Streptosporangiales; family Streptosporangiaceae; genus Nonomuraea; species Nonomuraea ferruginea. Next base: position 235,511 of record NZ_BAABFD010000008.1, read on the forward strand.
ACCTCCACGGGCACCGGCCGGCCCGCCTTGAGCGCCTCGTGGAAGGTGGGGATCCGCTCCGGCTCCACCGCCACGATCCTGGGCCGCCCCTGCCGGAAGCCCTGACCCGAAGCGAACGTGGGCGAGGCCTCCGAGCCGGACAGCGGCGGCTCCTGGGAGGAAGGCGGGACAGCGGAGCCGAGGGCGATGCCCGCGGCGAAGCCGCCGCCGCCGACGGCGACCAGGATGGTGTCGACGCCGCCCGTCTGCTCCATCAGCTCCAGCCCGGTGGTGCCCTGCCCGGCGACCACCTCGGCCTGGTCGTAGGCGTGCACCTTCAGCGCGCCCGTCTCGGCGGCGCGCTTGGCGGCCGCCTCGGCCGCCTCGGAGTAGATCGCCCCGACCTGGTTGATCCGGGCGCCGAGCGCCCGCAGCCCGGCCATCTTGACCGGGCTGGTCACCTCCGGCACGAAGATCTCGGCCCGCGCCCCCAGCGCCCGCGCCGCGTACGCGACCGCCAGCCCGTGGTTGCCGCCACTGGCCGCGATCACCCCGCCCGGCGGCAGCTCGCCCGCCGCCAGCATCCGGTTGAACGCCCCGCGCACCTTGAACGACCCGGAGTGCTGCAGCAGCTCCAGCTTGAGCACGAGCCCCGGCGCGACCTCCAGGACCGGCGTGCGCAGCACGTGCGCCCCGATCCGCCCGGCCGCCGCCACCACGTCCTCGTACGTCACCGTCACAGCTCCCCCTCGATCATCCGTTTGAGCTGTGCTATCCGCTCCTCGTCGCGCCGGTAGAACACCCACTGCCTGATCCGCTTGCCGCGGATGAGGCCGGCGCGCTCCAGGATCTTGAGGTGGCCGGTGGCGCTGGGCTGGGTCATGCCGAGCTTGCCGGCGATGGACCGGCCGCACACCCCGTCGGCCACCAGATCGCCGTCGACCTGGGGCGGGAAGTGCGCGACCGGGTCCTTGAGCCAGTGGAGGATCAGCAGGCGCGGCTCGCTGGCCACGGCGCGGAGCTCGGACAGCACTTAGGCATTTTCCTCAATGCCTAAGGACTAAGTCAACGCCTGCTCGAAGTCCGCCCAGAGATCCTCGGGGTGCTCGATGCCGACGGCGACCCGTACCGTGCCCTCACCGATGCCGTGCCTGGCCAGCTCGGCGGCGGTGAGCGAGCGGTGCGAGGTGGTGGCCGGGTGCAGGATGAGCGTCTCGACGCCGCCCAGCGACGGCGCGACCAGCGCCAGCCGTACCGACCGCATGAACCTCTCCCCCGCCGCGCGCCCGCCCGTCAGGTCGAACGAGAAGAGGCCGCCGAAGTCGGGCAGCAGCTTGGCCGCCACCTCGTGCGACGGGTGCGAGGGCAGGCCCGGCCAGTGCACGGCCGCCACCGACGGGTGCTCGGCCAGGCGGGTCGCGAGCAGGCGGGTGTTGGCGCAGTGGCGCTCCATGCGCAGCCCCAGCGTCTGCATCCCGCGCAGGCTCAGCCAGGCGGCGAACGGGTCCGGCGACGGCCCCAGCTCGATCGCGAAGTGCCAGACGTCGCGGTAGAGCGCGTCGTCGGCGAACACCGCCATGCCGCCGACCACGTCCGTGTGCCCGGACAGGTACTTGGTGGTGGAGTGGACGACGACGTCGGCGCCGTGCTCGATCGGGCGGCACAGCAGAGGGGTGGCGAAGGTGTTGTCGACCACGCTGACCAGGCCCAGCTCGCGGGCCGCCGCGCACATCGCGGGCAGGTCGGCGACCTGGCACATCGGGTTGGCGATGGTCTCCAGGTAGACCAGCTTCGTCCGCGGCCCGACGGCGGCGCGGAGCGCGGCGGGGTCGTGCTCGGGCACGTAGCTGACCTCGACGCCGAACCGCGACACCAGCTCGTTGATCATGCCCGCGGTGCCGCCGTACAGGGCCCGCTGGGCGATCAGGTGGTCGCCCGGCTTGAGCAGGCCGAGCAGCACGGTGTTGATGGCGGCCATGCCGGAGCCGGTGGCGATGGCGGCGACGCCGCCCTCCAGACCGGAGACGGCCTCCTCCAGGGCGCGGACGGTGGGGTTGCTGTAGCGGCCGTAGACGTACGGGCCGTCGGGCCTGCCCATGCCGTCGGCCATGACCGCCGGGTCGTCGAAGGTGAACCCGGAGGTCTGGTAGATGGGCACGGTGATCGGGCGGCTGCCCTCGACCACGGGGTGGGGCACGTGGACCGCGCGGGTTTCAGGACGGTATTCGGTCATGTACGTAAGGATGTCCGGAAAAGTCGCACGAGATCAGAGCCAATCCCACAAGATTGGTCTATGAATGGGGCCAATGTCGACCATCTCGTCGATCTGCTGGGCCGCTGGGCGTCCGGGCGCGGGCCGCTCTACCTGCTGCTCGCGGCCCGGCTGAGGGCGCTCGTGGACGACGGCGTGCTGCCGCCCGGAGAGCTGCTGCCGCCGGACCGGGTGCTGGCCAGACGGCTGGCGGTCGGCCGCGGCACCGTGGTGGCCGCGTACGAGCTGCTCCAGCGGGAAGGGCGGGTGATGCGGCGGCAGGGCAGCGGCACCCGCGTCGCCGAACTCGACCTGCCGGCCACCCGCACCGGCGACGGGGTGACGGCGAACCCGCTGCTGCTGCACATCCTGCACCCGCCCGACGGGGTGACGCTGCTGACCTGCGCCGCCCCGGACGAGCCGCCGCCGGAGCTCGCGGAGGCGTACGAGGAAGCGGCCGGGCGGCTCGCGGGCATGCGCGACCTGGGTTACCAGCCCGTCGGCCAGCCGGATCTGAGGGAGGCGGTGGCCGCCTACTACCGGCGGCGCGGCGTGCCCACGAGCGCGGCGGAGATCATCGTGACCAACGGCGCCCAACAGGCGCTCACCCTGCTGACCGGCCTGCTGGTGTCCCCCGGCGACCGGGTCCTGACCGAGTCCCCGACGTACCCCGGCGCCCTGGAGGTCTTCCGCCACGCCGCGGCCGCGATCCGCCCGGTCACCCTCGACCCCCGGGAAACCCTCTCCCCCGGAGAACCACCCGCCCGCCGTTCCGCTCCGGTCGACCTCGTCCGGGCCGTGCGGGAGCGGCCCGCGCTGCTCTACACGGTGCCGACAGCGAGCAATCCCACGGGGTCGGTCATGGACGGGCCGGCACGCCGCCGGCTGGCCGCGCTGGCCGCCGAGCACGACCTGCCGGTGATCGACGACGAGGTCTCCGCGGAGCTCTGCTTCGACGGCGACACGCCGGCCCCGCTCACCGCCTACACCACCGGCGAGCAGGTGGTCACGATCGCGTCGCTGAGCAAGGTCGTCTGGGGCGGCCTGCGGGTCGGCTGGATCAGGGCGCCGGCGCCGCTGGCCGCCCGGCTCGCCCGGCTCCGCGCCGTGCACGACCTCGGCGGCGACGTGGTCGGCCAGCTCGCCGCCGCCGCGCTGCTGCACCGCCTCGACGACATCAGGCGCGACCGCGTACGGGTCCTGCGCGCCCGCCACGACCACCTGTGCGCCGAGCTGCGCGCGCACCTGCCGTCCTGGTCGTTCGAACCGGCACGGGGCGGCCAGACGATCTGGGTCCGGCTGCCGCGCGGCGACGCCGACTCCTTCGCCCAGGTCGCGCTCAGGCACGGGGTGGCGGTGCCGCCCGGCCGCTCCTTCGACCCGCTCGGCGGCCTCGCGGACCGGATGCGGCTGCACTTCCTGTTCCCCGAGGCGGAGCTGTCGGCTGCGGTGCGGGCCCTCGCCGCGGCCTGGCACGCCTACGACCCCACCGAGCGCCTGCCGTCACGGCCGACCCTCGTCGTCTGACACCGGCCGAGAGCGGATCCGCCAGGAGCTGACACCGCGGCGGGCGGGCGCGCGCGTACGGCAAGGTGTGCAGCATGACCTTCGTGCTCGTACACAGCCCCAGCGTGGGCCCGTCCACGTGGGCGCCGGTGGCCCAGGCGCTGGAGCGCCGGGGCCACCAGGCGGTGGTGCCCGATCTGACCGGAGTCACCGGGGGCGGCCCGCCGCACTGGCCGCGGATCGTGGAGGCGGTGCGCGCCGCGACGCCCGCCGGGGGCCCGATCGTGCTGGCGGCCCACAGCAACGCCGGGCTGTTCGTGCCGGTGATCAAGGAAGGGCTGGGCGACCGGGTGGTGGCGTGCGTGTTCGCCGACGCCCACCTGCCGCCCGAGCGCGGGCTGGTCAGGCCGGGGCAGGACGACTTCCTGCCGTTCCTGCGCGAGCTGGCCGGGGATGACGGCGTGCTGCCGCGCTGGACCGACTGGTGGAGCGAGGAGGACGTGGCGCCCATGTTCCCTGCGGACCCGGCCGTGCGCGACCGGGTGGTCGCCGAGCAGCCGCGGCTGCCGCTCGGCTTCTACACCGACCCGGTGCCGGTGCCCGCCGGGTGGGACGCCGTGCGCTGCTCCTTCCTGTGGTTCGGGCCGCCGTACGACACGGTGGCGGAGCAGGCGCGGCGGCGCGGCTGGCCCGTGCTCCGCGTCCCCGGCCACCACCTCCACCCGGTCGTCGACCCGGAGGCGGTGACCGGCGCGCTGCTCAAGCTCTCCCGCAGGTCGTGAATTCCTCACTGCCGCCGCGCGCCCCGGCCGGGAAGAGTCGCAGGCATGACAGCGATCCTGGTGAACGAGCTCGTCAAGCGCTACGGCGCCTTCGAGGCGGTGAAGGGCGTCTCGTTCGAGGTGCCCGCCGGGCAGATCTTCGCCCTGCTCGGCAGGAACGGCGCGGGCAAGACCACGACCGTGGAGGTGCTGGCCGGGTTCCAGCGGCCTGACGGCGGCTCGGTGCGGGTGCTCGGCCTCGACCCGGTGGCCGACCGGGCGGCGGTACGGCAGCGTACCGGCGTCATGTTGCAGGAGGCGGGGTTCTTCCCCGACCTGACCGTGGCGCAGACCGTCGACACCTGGCGCGACTTCACCTCCGCGCCGCGTCCCCGCGAGGAGGCGCTGGAGCTGGCCGGGCTGAAGGAGAAGGCGGCGACCAGGGTGCGCCAGCTTTCCGGCGGGGAGAAACGGCGGCTCGACCTGGCGCTGGCCCTGCTGGGCCGGCCCGACGTGCTGTTCCTCGACGAGCCGACCGCCGGTATGGACCCGCGGGCGCGTGTGGACACCTGGGAGGTGGTGCGCGAGCTGGCCCGGCAGGGCACCACGGTCCTGCTGACCACCCACTACCTGGAGGAGGCGCAGCGGCTGGCCGCCGCCATGGCGATCATGGACGAGGGCGCGGTCGTGGCCGCGGGCGGCATGGCCGAGACGCTGGCCGGGCTGCGCGGCCGGGTGGCGTTCCGGCTGCCCGCCGGCGTGCGGCCCGATGACCTGCCGCTGCCGGTCTCGCTCGACGGCGAGCTGGCCGTGTGCCGCGCCGACGACCCCGATTTGGCCGCCCAGACGCTGCTGACCTGGGCCGCCGGGCGCGGCCTGCGGCTGGCGGGCCTGGAGGTCCGCACCGCCACCCTCGAAGACCTCTTCCTCGACCTGCCCAGGAGCGCACGATGAGTCTCGCCGCGACCTACCGGCTCGGCACCCGCCTGTTCTGGAAGGACCGGGGCATGCTCTTCGGCTCGGTCGTCACGCCCGTGGGCCTGGCCATCGGGCTGCCGGTCCTGATGCGGAACGTCACCAGCGCGGGCGTGGCCGACGTCGCCCATCTCTTCCACGGCATGATCGCGATCGTCCTGGCGACCACCACGTTCATGACCATGGTCGTCGCCCTCACCATGCGCCGCGACCAGCTCGTGCTCAAGCGGCTGCGTACGACCGAGCTGACCGACGGGCAGATCCTGGGCGGGCAGATCGCCAGCGTCGTGACCCAGACCGTGGTCATCGTCGCGCTGTCGGCGGTGGCTGTGCGGGTCCTGGCGGGCGTGCCGCTGCCGGGCGACCCGCTGCTGTTCGCCGCGGCCGTCGTGGCGGGTTCGGCGGTGATGGCGCTGCTGGCCGCCGCGTACACGGCCGCGATCCCGCGGGCCGAGCTGTCGGCCGCGTTCGCCATGCCGGTGTTCCTGCTGGCCGGGGTGGGCGCGGGGGCGATGGGGCCGATCCCGCTGCCGTCCCTCGTCCAGACGGCGCTCGACCTGCTGCCGACCGCCGCCGTGGTCGCCGCGGTGCGCCACGGCGAGGTGCTGGCGCCCGCGCTGAACCTGGCCGCGTGGACCGTGATCGGGGTCGTGAGCCTGAGGCTCTGGTTCCGGTGGGAGCCGAGGCGCTCATAATCTGACGTCGTGACCTCCACCTCCGCCCGGCGCATGGCGAGCGGCCTGCTGACCGGCGTCGCCATCGCCTACACGCTGCTCGGGCTGCTCTACTACCAGTTCGGCGCGCTGCTGGGGCTCATGGCGACGGCGATGATGCTGACGGTCGTGGCCCTGCACTACGTGAACATGCGGGCGGGGCTGCGCGGCGGGCGGCCTGCCCTGTTCCCGCTCACGCTGGTGCTGCAGACGCTGGTCACCTACGTGCCCGACTTCCTGCTGCCGTCCGGCTACTCGTCGGTGGCGGCGCCGATGCTGGCGGGAAGCGTGCTGGTGCTCCTGCCGCTGCGCTGGGGCGGGCCGCTCGTCGCGGTGATGACGCTGTACGGGGCGAACGCGACCTGGGGCGGCCTGCCCTTCGCCATCGTGTCCTTCTTCTTCACCCTCGCCGTGCCCATCACCGGGGCCATGATCTACACGCTGGTGCGGCTGGCCAGGCTCGCCGCCGACCTGGAGGAGGCCAGGGCGGAGCTGGCCGAGGCGGCGGTTCTGAAGGAGCGGCTGCGCATCTCCCGCGACCTGCACGACGGGCTGGGCCGCAGCCTCACCGCCATCGCGCTCAAGGGCGACCTGGCGTCCCGGCTGCTCGACCGTGACCCCGCGTCGGCGCGGGGCGAGGTGACGGAGCTGGTCCAGGTGGCCAGGGAGGCGGCGCAGGACGTGCGGCAGGTGGCGCGCGGCTACCGCGAGCTGTCGCTGGCGGGCGAGACGGACCGGGCGGTGGCGCTGCTGGAGTCCTCAGGCGTGCGCTGCCAGGCCCACCTGGCGGACGTGACGCCGCCGAAGCGGTCGGACGAGGCGCTGGCCTGGGCCGTGCGGGAGGCGGTCACCAACATCCTGCGCCACAGCCACGCCACCACCTGCACGATCACCACGTCGGCCCGTGACGGGAGGGTGCGCCTGGAGGTGGCAGACGACGGCGTCCCGGACGCTCCGGTCGTCCTCGGGGGCGGGCTGACCGGGCTGGCCGAGCGGGCCGCCCAGGCGGGCGGCACCCTCACCGCGGCGCGCGGCGAGACGGGCGGCTTCCTGCTGGCGATGGAGGTCCCGGCATGACGGCCATCAGGGTGATGCTGGCCGAGGACATGCACATGATCCGGGCCGCGCTCACCGCGCTGCTGCGCCTGGAGTCCGACATCGACGTGGTCGCCGAGGTGACGCGCGGCGACGAGATCGTGCCCGCCGCCCTGGAACACCGCCCCGACGTGGCGATCGTGGACATCGACCTGCCGGTCGTCGACGGCATCACCGCCGCCGCCGAGCTGCGCGCGCGGCTCCCCGAGTGCCGGATCCTCGTGCTGACCGCGCTCGGGCAGCCAGGCCAGGTGCGCCGCGCGCTGGCGGCCGGGATCGGGGCGTTCCTGGTCAAGGACGCGCCCGGCCACCGGCTCGCCGACGCCATCCGGCGCACCGCGGCGGGGCTACGGGTGCTCGATCCCGAGCTGGTGTCGGCGGCGATGGAGTACGGCGAGAGCCCGCTGACGCCGCGCGAGTCGACCGTGCTCAGGGAGGCCGCCCGGGGCGCCTCGGCGGAGGAGATCGCCTCCCGCCTGCACCTGTCGCCCGGCACGGTGCGCAACTACCTGACGGGCGCGATCACCAAGACGGGCGCCCGCAACAAGATCGACGCCATTCGCATCGCGGAAGACGCCGGCTGGCTCTGATCGCGATCCTCTACCACTTGCTGGATCTCACGATGAGGTGCTGCGAACCGTTGACGTTGTTGCCGCTGCCGGCATGGGTGTTGTTGGATTTGTAGGAACGGATCACGTTGGTGAAGTTTCCGCTGTTGACGGACTTTCCCCTGTTCCAGTAGTTCCCCCTGTTTCGGGAATTGCCCCTGTCCAGCGGATGGGTCGCCTCCGCCACGCTGGACGTCGCGGGATTCTGCCGGATCGCCGACTCGGCGGGAGAGGCGGGCGTCCCCGCCGCGAGCAACGCCAGCCCGATACCGGCGATGGCAAGACCAGTCATATGCATTCACACTCCAATGTTTCCCGCTCTTACCGCCGCCGGGTCACCGCACGAGAGACTGGGATCCGTTGGCCGTGTTCCCGCTGTTGGTCGCGTTGTTGCTCGCTGTGGAGCCGTTCACGTTCGAGAAGTTGCCGCTGTTGATGGGGTCCCCCTCGCTGTAATAATTCCCACTGTTGGTGGAGTTACCGCTGTTTTCTGCGCCGTTGACGCATTTCGTGGGAGAATTAGAGGAAGGCGAGTTGTAGTTGACCAGCCGGTTGCCGCAGAAGACGCCGGGGACCATGTGCAACACCGTGCCCAGGTCGGCGCCCAGCAGGCGCGACAGCTCAGAAGGCGCCTGGGGTTCCGGGTCGGCCGCCGACATACCGGATCCGGCCGTCATCATGCCGGAAGCGGTCATTGTCACGACCATGGCGAGCCGAATCAGATTTCTCTGCAGAGATCCCACTACAGCCTCCGAATACCAGTTGCAGGTCGTTTCACGATCGCCGAGCATATAGTCCGCCGCAAAGCGCGCACAACGTTGCCGGCGCCGTGTCGCATTTCTGTGAACGCCGGCCGAATGAAATAGGCCGAGGATTCAGGAAATTGGCCGCGTCTCATGCGGAACCGGCTTCGAAAGGACCCGTCCAGCCGGGTCAGAGGCCGCGCAGGCGGAGGTAGGCGGCGAGTTCGGCCGTGCCGTCGAGCATCGCCCGGCCGCGCCGCCGGAGGCGGGAGCGCCAGGTGCTCAGCGCTTCCTCCAGCGGGCCGATCCCGCCGGCTTCCCGGACGTTCGCGATCGCCCCGGCGATCTGACGCAGCGGGTAGCCGCCGCGCCGGAGCTGGCGGGCCAGGTGCGCGTCGCGTACCGCGGCGGGCGGGTAGCGGCGGTAGCCGGTCACCGGGTCGCGTTCGGCGTGGAGGATCCCGGCCTTCTCCCACTTGCGGAGCGTGGCCGGGTGGATGCCGAGCCGGCGGGCGAGGGCGCCGACGGACGGCGCCCCGCGTACCGGCTCGTCGCCCGCCGGAGCGAGCTCGGTGAGGGCGGCGGTCACCTCGTCCAGCGTGGCCCGGTCGCGCAGGATCTCGGCATGGCCCTGGTCGAGGAGGCGGAAGACGGCCTCCTCGTCGCCCGCGTTGGCGGCCCGCAGGATCGCGGCCGCGCCCTGGTGCCCGAACCCCGGCCGGAGCGCCAGAAAGGCTCGCAGAGCCTGGGCGTGGACCGGCGTGTAGCGGCGGTACCCCTGGTCACCGCGCGGGGCCGGGGGCAGGATCCCGTCATCCTCGTAGTTGCGCACGGCCTGCGCGGACAGCCCGTGCTCCCGGGCAAGGTCACTGGGCCGAAGCCGGTCAGCGCGCGTCACCTGCACCTTCAGGAGGCTCCTGTTCCGGGGCCGGTCGGCGCGCGTCACCTGTGCCTCCGCTTCGTGAGCTCCTGGACGGCCGCTTGGTCCGGCGCTGCCGGATCTGTCCACGTCCGCGACGACGTGCGCGTCCCCTCAGGGCGGATGCCGGTTGCCTCGGCTCACGGTCGCGAGCCGAGGCGCGGTCGGATGGAGGAGGCCGTCAGATGTCGGTGACGCGGATGCCTGCGTGGGCCTTGTAGCGGCGGTTGACCGAGATGATGTTCGCGGTCAGCGCCTCCACCTGGAAGGCGTTGCGCAGCCGCCCGCCGTAGACGCCGCGCACGCCGGGGATCAGGTCGGCCAGCGCCTGCACGGTGTCGGTCGCCTCCCGGTCGTCGCCCAGCACCAGCACGTCGAGGTCCACCTTCTCCACCGCCGGGTCCATCAGCACGACGGCCGACACATGGTGGAACGCCGCCACCACCCGGCTCTCGGGAAGCACCGCCGCCGCCTGCTGGGCCGCGCTGCCCTCCTCGACGGGCAGCGCGTAGGCGCCCTGCTTGTCGAAGCCCAGCGGGTTCACGCAGTCGACCACGATCTTCCCGGCGAGCTGCGTGGCCAGCGACTCCAGCAGCGCCTTGTGCCCGTCGTACGGCACCGCCACGATCACGAGGTCGCACTCGGCGGCCACCACGGCGTTCTCCGCCCCGGTGGCCCCGGCCCCGATGGACTCGGCCGCCTCCCGCGCCCGCTCGGCGCGTCGCGACCCGATCACCACCTTGAGCCCGGCCAGCGCGAACCGCCGCGCCAGCCCCTTCCCCTGGTCACCGGTGCCGCCCAGAATGCCGATGCTCAGCCCGCTCACGTCAGTCATACGACGCATCATGCCAGCACGCCATCAGCGCCCACACACGCCCCCGGCGCGGCGGACGCCACCAGCTGTCAAGGACTGACACGTCGGGGGTGCACGAAGGTCACCGCGAAATCTCTCACCCCGGACGCACCTGTCAGGCACGATGGAGCCATGGATTCAGGGGCGGTCGCACACCTGCGGGAAGTCCTCGCGGAGACGGGCTGGGTTGAGCGCACCCGCGAGCTGGGCCGGGCGCTGCGCACCACCCGCTCCCCCGGCGGGCTGCTGCTGGTGGGCACGCCCGGCGACGAGCCCTGGCACCTGACCGCGCACCTCACCGACGAGGCCCGCCTGTCCGGCCTGCCGCAGCTCGCGCCCACCCTGGTCCGCTGGTCACCGCCCGCCGGCGCCCCCGCCCACCTCCGGGTGGGGCTGGAGCGGATCGAGCGTACGACGCGCGGCGAGACGCTGTTCGTGGTGGCCGGGCAGCAGGCGCCGGCCCCGCTCCTGGAGCGGGTCGACGACGCCCGCCGCGTCGGCGCCACCATCCTGGCCCTGGAGAGCGGCGACGCGGAGCTGGCCGGGCTGGCGCACGACGCGATCGCCGTCCCCGAGCACGCGCCGGTCAGCTTCGACGGCGCCCAGCACCTGGTGAGCATCGCCGCGGGCGAGATCCCGCAACGACCCGGGCTACGCGAGCGGCTGGCCCGCCTGCTCGACAAGATGAGCGGCCCCCGCGTCTCCGACTGACAGCGGGCGGCATCTCGCCGCTCGGCGCGGACTCCGTAGTCGTTCCGCGGCAAGGCGCGCACGACGCCGGCCTGCTGCCCGGCGACACCCTCGCCTGCCGCGCCGGCCGCCCCGCTGTCCAGCCGGGCACGCTCCGCGGTGGTCAGCCGGGGACCTCGTCGCGGGGCTGGCCGAGGCGGGCGCTGAGCGAGGATTCCAGCTCGGCGGTGGCGCGCTCGATGGCGGCGATGACCACCGCCTGCACCGGGTCGGGTTCGCCCGAACGGGTCCGGCTCACCCGCGTGACGGCGTCGATCCGGCGGGCGCCCACGTCGCGGATGTCGCTGACCAGCACCTCGCCCTCCCGTACGTCCAGCAGCGCCAGCGTGGGCACGATCGCCACCCCGCGCCCGGCGGCCACCAGCGCCAGGGTCGGCGCGAAATCGGTGATGACGTGCAGCTTGCGCGGCTCGAACCCGTGCAGCCCGGCCAGCCGGTCGAGCGCCTGCCCACAGGCGAGGTGCGGCTCGCTCGCCACCCACGGCACGTCCGCCAGCTCGGAGACGTGCCGGGGCGGCTCCGGCCAGTCAGGCGGCACCACGACGCGATATTCGTCGACGAACAGGGCGCGCGTGGCCAGCGAGGGCTGCGCGAGCACGGGCCGGCTCATGTCCTGCTCGGTGATGAGCACGTCCGCCTCCCCCAGCCGCAGCTCCTGCAGCGCTGGCGGCCCGAAGACCTCGTGGATGGCGGGCTCGATCCTCGGGTGGCGGGCGGCGAGGTCGCGCAGGGCCGGCACCAGGATGTGCTGGATCACCGTGGGGAACGCGGCGATGCGCACCGGCCCGGCCAGCCGCTCGGTGAAGCGGGTCAGCTCCCGCCTGGCCTCGGCCAGCTCCTCCTCGACCCGCTCCGCGTATCCGGCGAGGACCCGCCCGGCGGGGGTGAGCGAGACGCGGCGCTGCGAGCGGTCGACGAGCGCCAGCCCGACCTCCCGCTCCAGTTGCACGAGCTGCTGGGAGACCGCCGAGGGGGTCAGATGCAGCGCCTCCGCGGCCCGCATGACGCCGCCGCGCAGGTGGACCTCGCGCAGCACGCGTAACCGCCGGGGGTCGATGTCCATGAAGCCGACCTTACGCGTGTCTTCAATTTCCGTTGATTGCCCTTCAGCTCGGCGGATCCGCAGAATGTCCTGATGGATCTTCTCCTTGAGGCCATCGGCTGGCTCGGCGCCGCCCTGCTCCTGACCGGTTACGCCCTGGTCTCGTCCGCCCGGGTGCACGGCGACGGGCTCCTCTATCAGCTCATCAACCTGGGCGGCGCGGTCGGCCTCATGGTCAACAGCGCCTACAACGACGCCTGGCCCTCGGCGGGGCTGAATCTGGTGTGGGCCTCCATCGGCGTGGTCGCACTGGTCAAGCTGATGAGGCTGGCCCGGTCGGCACGCGCTGACGGTACGGGCGATTCCGCTCCCGCCTTGAACGAGTGACACCGCTCACGTCAAGACGGTTACCCAAACGTTATTGAATTTCTCTGGCCGACGCTGACCTGGGGGTGGCAGCGTTGACGTCAACGCGGGAACGTTCTCGCAAGGTCGAACTAGGACAAAACAACCAGCTCAAGGATAGGTATGCCTTCCCCTGCCCTGCCCCTGCGCCCCATCGCGTCGGACATCGCGTCGACTCTGCGCACCACCGTGGGCCAGCGCGCGCTCACTCAGGAGATCGCCGCCGAGGCGGTGCGCCGTGACGTCGACACCGTGCTCTTCGCCGGAGTCGGCGGGTCATGGGCGTCGTCGGTCGCCGCCACCATGTCGCTCGGCGCCAAGGCCACCGGGTTCGGCGTGCAGAACGTCAACGCCGGCGAGTTCCCGCTCACCCACCTCGGCCGCACCGGGCGGCGCACGCTGGTGATCGCCTCCTCGCACTCGGGCGGCACGCCCGAGACCGTCGCCGCGGCGCAGGCCGCCGCCAAGGCCGGCGCGCTGGTCGTGAGCGTGGCCAGGGACGCCGACAACGAGCTGGCGCGGGCCGCCGAGTTCAGCCTCGTCTACGGCAGCGAGAGCACCGCCACCGGCGGCAAGTACGAGCTCCTGGAAGAGATGTCCTGCTCCCTGCTGGAGGCCCACGGTCTCAAGGACGGGGTGGACGAGCTGCGGGCGGCCCTCGACCTCATCCCCGACGCCACCGCCGCGGCCGTGGACGAGACCGAGCGGGCCACCGCCGAAGCCGTGGCGCGGCTCTACGACGCCGACAACATCTTCGTGCTGGGCACCGGCCGGCTGCTGGGCCTGGCGTACATGCTGTCGGTCTGCTACCTGGTCGAGATGCAGCGGCAGAAGTCCACCCACCTCAACAGCGCCGACTTCTTCCACGGCCCGTTCGAGATCGTGGACCCGCGCAGCACGCGGGTCATCCACCTCATGAGCGAGGACGAGACGCGGCCGATCTCGGAGCGGGTCAACGCCTTCCTCTCCCGGTACGGCCGCGAACACTACGTCGTGGACCCGGCGAAGCTGACCCTCCCCGGGATCGACCCGGCGGTCCGCGGCAAGGTGGCCCACATCGCCATGGCGTCGGTGGCCTCCCGCATCGCGTACCACTTCGAGCCGCTGACCGGTCACGATCTCGACATCCGCCGATACATGCACAAGGTCGAGTACTGAGCCCCATGACGACACGCATGTGCGGCGTGGGGGACAACGTCGTCGACCGTTACCTCCACGCCGGTCTGATGTATCCGGGAGGCAGCGCGGCCAACGTGGCGGTGCACTCCCGGCGCCTGGGCGCGACCGCCGGCTACCTCGGCGTCCTCGGTGACGACGAGGCGGCGGCGCACGTGCTCAAGGCGCTGCTGGCCGAGGACGTCGACGTCACGCGGGTGCGGCACCGGGCGGAGCCCAACTCCTTCGCCGACGTCACGCTCGACGACGAGGGCAACCGCTTCTTCGGAACGTTCCAACCGCCGGTGACCCGCATCGAGCTCGAGGACCGGGATCTCGCCTATCTCTCCGGCTGCGACTGGGTCCACACCGGGCACAGCAGCTTCACGGTCTCCGAGGTGCCGAAGATGCACGCGGTCACCGCCGTCGCCTACGACTTCTCGTACCAGGGCCTCGACGTCGCGGCCCCGGTCCTGCCGTTCGTGACGGCGGCGATGTTCTCCCGGGCCGACGACACCGAGGCCGAGTGTCTCGGCCTCGTCGAGGAGGTCCGCGGCCTGGGGCCGGACACGGTCGTGGTGACCCGCGGCACCCGCGGGTCGATCGTCTGGCGGCGGGGCGAGCTGGTCGTCCAGCCCGCCGTGCCGGCCCGTGCGGTCGACACGCTGGGCGCGGGCGACGCCTACTTCGCCGCGCTCATGTGCGGCCTGTCCGACGGGCTCGCCCTGCCGGACGCGACCGCGCGGGCGGCCGCGTACGCCGCCGCGGTCTGCGAGCACTTCGGTGCTTTCGGCCATCCCACCGCCATCAGCGACTCCCGGAAGGAGGCGGCCAGATGACCGCACCCCCACCTGTCCTGGACGTGGCCGGCGTCACCAAGAGCTACGGCCACGTGCAGGCGCTGCGCGGCGTCGATCTCCAGGTTCGGCCCCGCGAAGTGCACGCCCTGGTGGGCGACAACGGCGCCGGCAAGTCCACCCTCATGAAGATCATCGCCGGCGCGGTGTCGCCCGACTCCGGCACCATCGCGGTCGACGGCCGCCCGGTGACCTTCGCCAGGCCCGCCGACGCGCAGGCGGCCGGGATCGAGACCGTCTACCAGGACCTGGCGCTCGCGCCCACGCTGACCGCCGGCGAGAACCTGTACCTGGGCCGCGAGGTGCTCAAGCCGGGGCTGCTGGGCCGGCTGGGGTTCGTCGACCGCGCCGCCATGAACCGGTCGGCCGAACGGCAGCTGTCGACGCTGGGCGCCAAGCTGCAGTCGCTGGCCTCGGAGGTCGGCTCGCTGTCCGGCGGCCAGAAGCAGGCGGTCGCGGTGGCCCGCGCCTCGCTGTGGGGCAGCGCCCTCATCATGCTCGACGAGCCCACCGCGGCGCTCGGCGTCTCCCAGACCGAGTTCGTGCTCAAGCTGGTCGAGCAGCTGCGCGACGAGCGGGGCCTGTCGGTGCTGCTCATCTCGCACAGCATGCCGGACGTCTTCAGGGTCGCCGACCGGGTCACGGTGCTGCGCCTGGGCCAGACCGTGCTGACCGAGGAGATCTCGGCCCTGTCGACCAACGACCTCATCGCCGCCATGACCGGCGCGGGAATTCCAGCGGGTGGACCGACGACATGAGCACGATCACGAGCCCCGGCGTCAAAGCGGGGCCTTCGCTCACCGCGCGGCTGCTGGCCAGCCAGCGCTTCTCCAATCTGACGATCTTCGGACTGCTGGTCGCGATCATCGTGTTCTTCACGGTGGTCACCCCGTCCGGGACGTTCTTCTCGAACTACAACCTGACCAGCATCGCGCTGGCCGGGTCCCAGCTGCTGATCCTCTCGGCCGGCGTCACCTTCCTGCTCATCGCGGCCGGGCTCGACCTGTCGGTCGGTGCGGTGGTGGTCTTCTCCTCGGTCCTGGCCGCCAAGCTGATGCTGGGCCTGACTTCCGGCCTGGCCGGCACCGCCCAGGGCGGCGCGGAGCTGTGGCTGCCGATCCTGGCCGGCGTCGGGGCGGGTGTCGTCACCGGCGCGGCCTGGGGCCTGGTCAACGGCATGCTGGTGGTGAAGTCGAAGATCCCGTCCTTCATCGTGACGCTGGCGACCAGCACGATCATCCTCGGCCTGGCCCAGGTCTGGACCGGCGGCATGAACGTCAGCGGGGTGCCGCAGGCGCTCACCGACGCCTTCGGCATGGGCACCCTGCTCGGCGTCCCGTGGCCGGTCGTGACCGCCGCCGCGGTCACCGGCCTGCTGTGGGTCGTGCTCGCCCGTACCCGGTTCGGCCTGCGCACGTACGCGATCGGCGCCAACCCCGAGGCGGCCCGCAGGGCCGGCATCAACGTCGACCGGCACCTGCTGGCGATCTACTGCATGGTCGGCCTGCTGGCCGGGCTGGTCGGGATGATCGACATCTCGCGCTTCTCCACCGCGTCGGTCTCCGGGTACGCGAACATCGCGCTGCAGAGCATCACCGCGGTCATCATCGGCGGCACCTCGCTGTGGGGCGGCCGCGGCAAGATGTCCGGCACGGTCGTCGGCGCCTTCATCCCCGCGACCCTCACCAGCGGGTTCGTGATCATGAACCTGCAGCCGTTCTGGCAGAACGTCGCGGTCGGCTGCGTCCTCATCTTCGCCGTCTTCGTCGACCAGTACCGCAGACGGGCGATGAACGTCACCTGAACACCCGGCTCAACCCCCCTGCCTGGCCCAGAGCCGGCGAATGAGAGGAACTCCATCATGTTGCGGAATATCAAGAAGGTCGCCGTACTGGCACTGGCCGGGCTGACCCTGGCCGCGTGCGCCACCGAGGCGCCGGACACCGCCGCGAAGGCGGGCGGCACGGACGGCGCGGACGGCGCGGGCGCCAAGCCGCGGGTCGTCATGCTGCTCAACGACCAGTTCGACCCCTACTACCTGACGCTGGCCAAGGGCGCCGAGGAGAAGGCGGCGGAGCTCGGCGTCGAATTCTCCTGGCAGGCTCCGACCACGCTCGACGTGGCCGCCCAGACCCAGTTGCTGCAGTCGATCGCGGCCACCAAGCCGGACGGCATCATCATGTCGGCCCTCGACGCCAAGGCGATGTCGGCCCCGATGCGGCAGGTGAACGAGCAGGGCATCCCGATCGTCACCGTCGACGCCGACGTGGAGGACCAGGACGCCCGGCTGGCGACCTTCAAGTCCGACGGCGTCGTCAGCGGCGAGATGGCCGCCGACACCGTGAACGAGCTGCTCGCGGGCACCGGGAAGGTGGGCTACGTCGGCTACATCCCGGGCATCCAGAGCGTGGACATCCGGCTCAAGGGCTGGCAGGAGCAGCTGAAGAAGCACGCCGGCCTGGAGAACAGCGGCGAGGAGTACGCCGGCGCCGACATCTCCGAGAACGTCGCCAAGACCTCGGCCCTGATCTCCAGGGTGCCCGACCTGAAGGCCGTCTTCGCCTCCTGGACCAACGCCGCCATCGGCGCGGCCAAGGCGGTGCAGCAGGCCGGCAAGACCGGCGACATCAAGGTCGTCGGCGTGGACGCCTCCCCCGACCAGGTCGACCTGCTGCGCCAGGGCCTGGTCGACGCGCTGGTCGTGCAGAAGCCGTACGACATGGGCAAGGACGCGGTCGAGGCGCTGACCGCGTACACCAAGGACGGCACCCGCCCGCAGGGCGAGAAGCTCTACGACTTCGTCGTGGCGACCAAGGACAACCTCGACACCCCCGAGATCAGCCAGTACCTGTACGTCAAGCCGGAAGGGAAGTGAGCGATGGCCAGGCTGGGAATCGACGTCGGCGGCACCTTCACCGACGTCGTCGTCCTGCACGAGGACGGCCGCCGGGTCGTCGAGAAGGTGCCGAGCACGCCGCATGACGCCTCGGTCGGCATCCTCGACGGCATCGCCCAGATCCGGCGCACCCGCGGCGTGGACGTCGCGGCGCTGGACACGTTCAGCCACGGCTCCACGGTGGCGACCAACGCCCTGCTGGAGTCCAAGCTGCCCCGCACCGCGCTGGTGGTCACCCGCGGCTTCCGCGACGTGCTGGAGATCGGCACCCAGCTCCGCGGCGACCTGTTCGACCTGCGGGTCGCCAAGCCCCGCCCGTACGTGCCCCGGTCCCTCGTCTTCGAGGCCACCGAGCGCGTGGACCGGCTGGGCGAGGTGGTGACCCCGCTGACCGACGCCGAGATCGCGCGCCTGGTCGAGGAGGTACGGGCCGCGGACGTCGAGGCGTGCGCCATCACCTTCCTGTTCGGGTTCCGCAACGAGGAGCACGAGCGGCGGCTCGCCGCGGCGCTCAGGGAGGCGATGCCGGAGCTCTCCGTGGCGGTCGGCTGCGAGGTCGCGCCGGAGATCAAGGAGTATCCGCGCGCCTGCACGACCGTGGTGAGCGCCGCGCTGCGGCCCCTGGTCGCCCGTTACATGTCCGGCATCCTGAGCGGTCTGGAGCCGGCCGGGGTCACCTGTCCCACCTTCATCATGCAGTCCAACGGCGGCGTGATGAAGGCGGAGGAGGCCGCCGCGAACGCGCACCGCATGGTGCTCTCGGGACCCGCCGCCGGGGTCCTGGCCGCCACCCAGGTGGCCAGGCAGTCGGCGTACCCGAACCAGATCACGTTCGACATGGGCGGCACCTCCACCGACATCTGCCTGATCCACGAGGGCCGGGCCAGGGTCGAGCGGGAGAGCGTGTTCGAGGGGCGGCCCATGCTGGTGCCCCAGTTCGACATCCACACCATCGGCTCGGGCGGCGGCTCCCTGGCGAGCGTCGACGAGGCCGGCGGGCTGCGCGTCGGGCCCGAGAGCGCCGGCGCGATGCCCGGCCCCGCCTGCTACGGCCGGGGCGGGACGCGTCCCACCACCACGGACGCGCACCTGGTGCTGGGCCGGATCGACCCGGCGGCGTTCCTCGGCGGCGAGATGCCCCTGGACGTGGAGGCGGCCAGGCGGGCGGTGAAGACGCACGTGGCCGACCCGCTCGGCGTCGACGTCGACACCGCGGCCATCGGCATCCTCGACGTGGCCGACGCGATCATGGCCCGCGGCGTCCGCGTGGTCAGCGTCAACCGCGGCCACGACCCGCGCGACTTCTACCTGCTGCCGTTCGGCGGCGCCGGGCCGATGCACGCGCTCAGCGTCGGCGCCCTGGTGGACGTCGGCGGCGTGCTGATCCCGCCGAGCCCCGGCACGTTCTCGGCGGTCGGGCTGGCCGGCTCCGACATCAAGTACACCTTCGCCCGCGTGGTCGACGCCGGCGTCGGCGACGTGCCGGCGGAGGACGTCGAGGCCCTGTACCAGGGCATGGTCGAGACGGCCGCCGAGCGGTTCGCCGGCACCGGCGTCAAGCGCGTGGACCACGTGCGGCTGGCCCGGTTCCGCTACGCCTGGCAGGACAACGACGTCGAGGTGCTCATCGACGCCCCGGAACTCGACGCCGGCGCGCTGGCGGACGCGGTCAAGCGCTTCCACGAGCAGCACCGGTTCGAGTTCGGTCACAGCAACCCCGAGGAGCGGGTGGAGCTGGTGGCCGTCGGCCTGGAGGCGTACGGGATCCTGGACCACGGCCCCGGCGTCCCGGCCCGTACGGACGAGGCGAGCGGGGAGCCCACCCGCCACCGCGAGGTCTACTTCAAGGGCCCCGGCCGGGTGCGGACCCCGGTGTACGAGCGCGGCGCGCTGGCGCCGGGCACCGTGCTGCGCGGCCCGGCGATCGTCGAGGAGCGGGAGGCCACCACGGTGGTCGTCCCCGGCACCACGCTCCGGGTCGACGACGACCTCAACCTGGTCATCACCTATGACAAGCCCGGCGAGGAGGCATGATGACGCCGCGCGAGAACGGCGCCGACCCGATCACCACCGAGGTCGTCCGGCATGCGCTGGAGACCATCGCCGAGGAGATGGGCACCGCGCTGCGCCGCACCGCGCTCAGCGTGGTGGTCAAGGACATGCGCGACTACTCCTGCGCGCTGTTCGACGCCCGGGGGCGGATGCTCGCCGCCGCGCTCGACATCCCGAGCCTGCTCGCGTCCATGGCCCCGGCGCTGCGCGCCTGCCTGGACAAATGGGGTGAGGACATCCATCCCGGGGACGTCTTCATCAACAACCATCCCTACCTGGGCGCCTGCCAGACCAACGACATCAACATCTTCGTCCCGGTCTTCGACGCCGCTCAGACGCTCGTCGGGTTCACCGGCGTCATCGCCCACCACGCCGACTGGGGCGGGCGCACCCCCGGCACGGCCGCGGCCCGGTCGGAGTCGGCGTACGAGGAGGGCGTGCTCCTCCCGGCGCTGAAGGTGGAGGTCAAGGGGGTTCCCGAGCGGGGCCTGCTGGACATCATCACCGCCAACACCCGTCACCCGGCCCAGAACCACGGCGACCTGCGGGCGCAGATCGCGGCGGCCCGCTCCGGCGCCGGCCGGTTCGCGGGCCTGGCCGGGAAGTTCGGCACCGGCCTGCTGCTCGACACGTTCGAGGAGCTGTTCGCCTACACCGTGCGGCGGACCCGCGCGGAGATCGCCAAGCTTCCGGACGGCGACTACACGGCGGAGGGCTGCCTGGACAACGACGGGCTCGACCTCGACGCCCCGGTGAGGATGGTGGTCAAGGCGGTGATCTCGGGCGAGGAGATCCACTTCGACTTCACCGGCTCCGACCCGCAGATGCGCGGCGGGATGAACATCCCCGACTCGACCCTGCGCTCCGTGGTGCACTATGCGGTGAAGTGCCTGATGCCCTCCGACGTGCCGTTCAACGAGGGCTCGCTGGATCCGGTCTCCTTCCACGCGCCCCGCGGCACGGCGGTCAACCCCGAGTTCCCCGCCGCGGTCGGGGACCGGCACCTCGCCTCGCAGCGCCTGGCGTCCATCGTCACCCGGGCGCTGGCCGCGGCGGCGCCGCACCGCGCGTCCGCGGAGTGGTTCGTGGGCTGGCCGGTGCTCATCTGCGAGTCCCGCTCCCCCAAGTCGGGAGACGGCGTGGTCCTGCTGGCCAACGTCGCCGGCGGCGCGGGCGCCTGCGTGGACCACGACGGCGCCGACGCCCTCGACGTGCACATGGCCAACTGCCAGCTGATCCCGGCCGAGGTGATCGAGTCCTCCTACGAGCTGCGGGTGGAGCGGTACGCGCTCATCCCCGACTCGGGGGGCGCCGGCCGTCACCGGGGCGGGCTCGGCATCCGGGCCGACTACCGCAACATCTCCAGCAAGCCGCTGGGCTTCCTGTCGGAGGCCGAGCAGACCCGGCCGGAGTTCGCGCCGCAGGGGCTGACCGGCGGCCGGCCGGGGATGCCCGCGTCGCTGGCGCTGATCCACGAGGACGGCACCGAGACCGCGCTCCCCTCCAAGGGCCAGGGCTCGGCCCTGCCGGGTGAGATCGTCAGCCTGCGCGCGGGCGGCGGCGGCGGTTACGGCGACCCGGCCGAGCGCCCGGCCGAGCTGGTCGAGGCCGACCTCAGGGACGGCCGGATCACCGCGGCGGGCGCGGCCGCCTACGAGAGGACGCGCTGACATGGCCGCCGGGTTCCTGGGCGTGGCGCACGTCGGGATCGTGGTCGACGACCTGGAGGAGGCCGTCGCGGCCACCACGCCCGTGGCCGGCGGGTGGAGCGACATCCTGGAGTGGGACACCGTGGTCCGCTTCCCCGACGGCTCGCGCGAGGAGCGTCCGGTACGGTTCGTCACCGCCGCGAGCGGGCCCGCCCACGTCAAGATGATCGAGTCGGCCGAGGGCAGCGTCTGGGCCCCCACCGGCGGGGTGCAGCAGCTGCACCACCTCACCTACTGGGTGGCGGACATCGAGGAGGCCACGGCCGGGCTCCTGGCGACCGGCAGGTACCGCGTCGAGGCCGACGGGCTGGAGCCTGACGACAGCGTCCGGTTCCGCTACCTGCTCAACGACCTCGGCCTGCGGATCGAGCTCGGACTGCTGGCCAACAAGCCCGGCTTCGACAGCTGGGCGGCGGGCGGCGAGCACGCCTGACCGCGCGCGGGGCCCGGCGGAGATGTCCGCCGGGCCCCCGCACGTTCTCAGACGGCCGCCACCGACTCGCGGACCAGGAACGACGTGGGCAGCTCGATGAGCTCGGGCGGGCCCTCGTCGCCGTTGAGCCGGTCGATGAGCTTGCGGGCCGCCCTGGCCCCGATCTCGTGCACCGGCTGCTCGATGACGGTGAGGGCGGGCCGGACCAGCGTGGTCCAGTCGAGGTTGTCGAAGCCCACGAACGACAGGTCACGCGGCATCTCGATGTCGAGCTCGCGCACGGCCTGGTAGGCGCCGAGCGTCATCATGTTGTCGGTGGTGACCAGGGCCGTCGGCCGGGCCGGCGAGGCCAGCAGGCGCCGGGTGGCCTCGGCCGCGCCCTCGACGTCGTAGCCGCCCGTCCGGCCGACCAGCGACGGGTCCACCTCCACCCCGGCGTCGCGGTGGGCGCGCAGGTAGCCGAGCAGCCGGGCGGCGCTGGCGTTGATCTCCCCGCGCAGGCGGTCGAGCCCTGGACGGAGCAGCGTGGCCCAGTCGGCCTCGCGCTCGATGCGCAGCTCCGTCAGGATGCCGATGCGGCGGTGACCGTGGCTCAGGAGGTAGGTCACGGCCTCCCGCATGGCCGCGACGTCGTCGACGGTGACCGCGTCGGCCCCGACGGCGCTGCTCGGCCGGTCGAAGAGCACCACGTGCTTGCCGTGCGACCGGACCGCCCGCAGGTGCTCGACGTCGCCGACGTCGGCGGTGGCGACGATCAGGCCGTCGACCTGCTTGTCGATCAGCAGGTTGACGGCCTCCCGCTCGCTGCGGACGTCCTCGTCGGTGTTGGTCAGCAGGATGCTGTAGCCCGACTTCCTGGCCTCGTCGGTGATGCCGCGCACCACGCCGGAGAAGAACGGGCTGCTGATGTCGGCGCACACCACGCCCAGGGTGTCGGTGCGCCGGGTCACCATGCTCCTGGCCACGCTGTTGGGCCGGTAGCCCAGGGTCTCTATCGCGTCGAGGACGCGCTTCCGCGTCGCCTCGCTGAACCGGCCGTAGTTGCCCAGCACGCGGCTCGCGGTGGAGGTGGACACCTTGGCCAGCCTTGCCACGTCGTGGATCGTCGGAGGCTGAGCGGATGAGGCCATGAGGGAACGTTATCGCAGCTTGAGAGCCGGAGGCCACGGGCCGGAACCCGTGGCACTCCCGTCAGTCGTCGTCCTGGTCGGCCTCGTCCCACGCCTTGTTGCGCTCGGCCGCGCGCTGCAGCGCCCCCGCCGCCTCCTGCTCGGTCGCGTACGGGCCCATCCGGTCCTTGTTGGGGCAGCCCACGTCGGGCTCGACCCGCATGTGCTTGAGGCAGAACCACCACTGGCCATCGGTCATGAGGTCGATTCTGCCCCGTAGACTCAGGTTTCATGACGACACTGCTCCAGCCCGGCCGAATTTCGCCCATGCGAAAGGTTCCCGCCCACATCGAGCGGCCGGAGTACGTCGGCAAGAAGCGCCCCAAGACCGGCGAGTCCGACGTGAAGACCCCCGAGATCATCGAGCGCATGCGGGTCGCGGGCCGCATCGCCGCCCAGGCGCTCGAAGAGGTCGGCCGGAACGTGCGGCCGGGCGTCACCACCGACGAGCTCGACCGCATCGGCCACGAGTTCCTCGTCGACCACGGCGCCTACCCCAGCACGCTCGGCTACAAGGGCTACCCCAAGTCGCTGTGCACCTCGATCAACGAGGTGATCTGCCACGGCATCCCCGACGACACCGTGCTGCGCGACGGCGACATCGTCAACGTCGACATCACCGCCTACATCGGCGGCGTCCACGGCGACACCGACGCCACCTTCCTGGTCGGCGAGGTCGACGAGGAGTCGCGGCTGCTGGTCGAGCGCACCCGCGAGGCGATGATGCGCGCTATCAAGGCCGTCGCGCCGGGCCGCCAGCTCAACGTGGTCGGCCGGGTGATCGAGGCGTACGCCAAGCGGTTCGGCTACGGCGTGGTGCGTGACTTCACCGGCCACGGCATCGGCACCAGCTTCCACTCCGGCCTGATGGTGCCCCACTACGACGACCCGTCGCTCCGGGTGGAGCTGGTGCAGGGCATGACGTTCACCATCGAGCCGATGCTGACGCTGGGCACGATCGACTACGACATCTGGCCCGACAAGTGGACCGCGGTGACCAAGGACCGCAAGCGCACGGCACAGTTCGAGCACACGATCGTGGTCACCGCCACCGGCAGCGAGATCCTCACCGCGCCTTAGGCACGACCCCCGTCACGGTGGTGCCCTCGCCGGGCACGCTGTTGACCGACAGCGACCCGCCGGCCTCGCCCAGCGCCGCCCGCATGCGGGCGATCCCGCGGCCCGCCCGCGAGAGATCGAAGCCCCTGCCGTGGTCGCTGACCGTCATACGCAGACCGCCGCGGCCCACCGTGACGGCGATCGACACCGTCGTGGCCTCGCTGTGCTTGTGCACGTTGTCGAGCGCCTCGGCCAGCGCCTCCAGAACCCCCTTGGCGACCCGCGGCCGCACGTCGGCCGCGGGCAGCGCCCACACCTCCACCGCGATCCCCGTACGCCGCGACCATTCGGCCAGGTTGCCCTCAAGGGCTTCGGCCAGGCTTTCACCCCCGCGCATGCGCGTCACTTCCATCACCGCTCCACGCCTTCCTGAGGCCCGAGCGCGCCGGCTCCACCGCCGGCGCCGAAAGCGCGGAGCGCCACCCCCCACGGCAGGCTCGCGCCACCCCCTATCGGGAAAGGCTACCCGCCGTGCCGCCGTCACACCGGGTGAAGATAGCAGGCCCTGCCTGAACGGCTACTCGCGTTTGTCGAGCTCGTTGAGCCTGGCCAGATAGTCGTTGTACGAGGTGAGCTCCGGATCGCCGGAACGCGCGGCGGACCGGTCGTCGCGCCGGGCCTTGCGGTCCTCGCTGCGGTACCACTGCACCGCGATGGCGAGCAGCACCATGAGGGTCGGGATCTCCCCGAACCCCCACGCGATCGCGCCGCCGTTCTGCTGCTCCTGCAGCAGCGGCCCGCCCCAGGACCGGTCGAGCTGTTCGTACCAGCCGGGCGCGATGAGCGTGCCGGTCATCATCAGCGCGATGCCGAAGAACGCGTGGAACGGCATGGTGACGAACAGCAGCAGCAGCCTGCCCACGTACGGGAGCTGGTGAGGGCCGGGGTCGACCCCGATGACCACCCAGAAGAACAGGCACCCGCTGACCAGGAAGTGGAGGATCATGAGAATGTGGCCGAGGTGCTCCTCCATGGCGGCCTCGAACAGCGGCGTGAAGTAGAGCGCGTAGGTGGACGCGATGAAGATCGCGGTGGCGATGCCCGGATGGGTGACGACGCGCGCGTAACCGCTGTGCAGGATCGCCATCAGCCACTCGCGCGGCCCGCGGTCGCCGCGCCGGGCGGCGGGCTTGAGCGCGCGCAGCGCGAGCGTGACGGGGGCGCCGAGCACCAGGAAGATCGGGACGATCATGGCCAGCGTCATGTGCTCGATCATGTGCACGTCGAACATGACCTTGGCGTACCGCGCCACGCCGCTCTGGGTGGTGAAGACCAGGATGGCCACGCCGGCGAACCACGACGCGGTGCGGCCCCACGGCCAGGCGTCGCCGCGCCGCCGCATCCGTACGACGCCCGCGCCGTACAGCCCGGCCAGGACCGCGGCCAGCAGCGCGAAGAACAGGTCGAACCACCACAGCGAGAGGATGTTCGCGGCCGAGATCGGCGGCGGGACCGGGTGGCCGAGGAGGTCGAAGGCGCGGTCGGCGGGCAGGCTGACCGGCGGGGGCGGGGTGCGCGACAGCGCCACCGCCAGCCCGATCGTCGCCAGCATGAGCATGAGCTCGCCGGCCGCGAGCCGGGCGAACGCGCGCGGGCGGCCCGCGCCGAGGTCGACGAGCGTGCGCTGGCGGTGCCACCAGCCGACGTAGCCGAGCAGCACGAACGCCACGGTCTTGGCCACGATGAGCACGCCGTAGCTGGACGTCCACAGGTCGGACAGCGACGTGAGCCGCGCGAGCGTGCTGAACACGCCCGACATCCCCACGCCGATGTAGACCCACAGCGCCATCCGCGAGAAGCGGGAGGCCGCCACGTCGAGCTGCGGCCGCTTCAGCGCGGCGTGCAGGGCCAGCACGGCCAGCCCGCCCACCCACAGAGCCAGCGTCAGCAGGTGGAGGGTGACCGAGGTGATGGCCAGGCCGTGGTTGGGCGAGGAGGCGGAGTGGCCGGTGAGCGCCGGCGGCATGAGCGTGACCAGCGCGAGCACCAGCAGCCCGGCCGCCGCCCCGGCGGTGATGACGCCGCGGGAGAACAGCGCGATCGACAGCCCGAACAGCACCACGAGGGTGAGCGCGATGCCGGGGCTCTCCTGGGTGGCGAAGCCGACCAGGAAGTTGCGGTTGAGGATCTCGGGGACCGAGCGCGCCCACACGTCGGAGACGCTGAAGACCATGGTGAGGAAGGCCGCGCCCGCCCAGGCGAGCCCCGTCCAGGAGGCGGCCCGCAGGTAGCCCTGCGCGGTCTTGCCGAGCACGCCCTTGTCGTTGGGCAGCAGCAGGGCGGCGGCCAGCAGCAGGCCGACCGTGGCGACGCCCGCGACGTCCATGGCCAGCTTGGAGACCGGCAGCCCCCAGCGCGTCACGACGCCTGACGAGGGCACGCCGAGGATGATCCTGGGGAACGCCGCGCCTCCGGCGATCATGGCGATCACGAGGGCGGCGATCGCCGCCCCGGCCGCCGCCAGCGCGAGACGCGCGGCTCTGGTCACGGCTGCTTCTTCTTCCTGGCGCTCATGAGGAACCCGATGCCGATGCCGACGAGCGCGCCGACCACGATGAGGAGCCAGACCGGGAAGGTGGCGGCGTCGCTCTCGGCGGACACCTCCTCGGCGGGCTGGGCCTCGGCCGGCTCGGTGGCGGTGGGGGCCGGCTCGGCGGTGGTCGCCTCGGCCGTCGGCGCCGTGCTCCCCTCAGGAGTCTCCGCCGGGGACGGGCTCGCGCCCTTGACGGTGAACGGGATCTCGCCCTCGATCGGGTGGCCGTCGGACGAGACGACCCGGTAGGCGATGGTGTAGTCGCCGTCGGGCAGCTCGCCCTTCAGCGCCTGCTTCACCTTCACCCCGTCGAGCTCCGGGTCGCCGGCCTGGTGCTGGGTGTCACCCGGCCCGCGGACGCTCACGAAGGGCATGCGGATCTTGCCGGTGAACTCCAGCGTGATCTCGTCCACGGACTCGACCGTGGCGTCCTTGGCGGGGTCGCTGCTCTTGAGCGCGTCGTGAGCCAGAGCCGGCCCGGCGGTGACGAGGACGAGCAGCGTGGCGAGGATCGCGGTGAGGGCCGCGAGCGGGGAACTCTTCATGGCGCCTTCAAGGCTACCGAGCACCCCGCCCGGTTCGTACCCCGATCAGAGACCCGCGCAGGCGAGCGCCCGCTGGTAGGCCTCGACGCTGGCCTCGGCGTCGCCGATCTCGTAGAGCGTCTCCGCCGTGGCGTACCACGCGCCGGCCGAGAGGAAGGACGGCGGGACCGAGTCGAGGGCGTCGCGGATCGTCCGCAGGTGCCTGTCGGCCTCGGCGGCCTCGCCGCGCACGCTGTGCGCCCGCCCCAGCAGCAGGTGCGTCTGCGGCACCTGGGCGACGGCGGCGCCGGACAGCAGGCCGCCGGCGGTGTGGGCGTGCTCCAGGGCCCGGTCGAGGTCGCCGGTCATGAACTCGACGTGGGCCAGCTCGGTCAGCGCCCGCGCCCGGTCGGTCACGCTGGTGGAGCTCTGCTCCTGGTCCCTGATGGCGCGGTTGACGTGCTCCAGGAGCGAGGCCGCCTCCTCGGGCTGCACGCGGCGCCGCAGCTGGACGTACGCGACCCGCATCATGGCGAGCAGGCGCGGGTGACCGGACTCGGCCACCAGCGCCAGGGCCCGCTCGGCGAAGACGAGCGCCTCCTCCCGGTGGCCGGTGTAGTCGGCCGCGAAGGCGGCGTTCCAGTTGGCCGCGGCCATGGCGCGCGGGGAGCCGAGCGCGTCGGCGGCGTTGAGCAGCTCGGCGGCGAACTGCCGGGCGCGCAGGTGGTCGCCGCGCACGAAGTAGGCCGCCAGCAGGGTGGCGCCCAGCTCCACCAGCAGGTCGGACCACGCGGGCCGGTTGGCGCCGCCCAGGATGCGCTCGCCGATCTCGACGGCCTCCACGAGCCGGTTGCTCTGCCGGTAGACGCGGCACAGGGCGATGGCGATCTCGATCCGGCGCTCGGCGGGGACGTCCTCGCCCTGCAGCCGCTGCAGGATGGCGATCGCCTCGTCGCTGTCGCCGCACGCCTCCGTGGCGAGGGCCAGCCCGAATTCGGTGTCTTGACGAAGCTCGGTCAGACCTGTCAGGTTGTTGTCCGCGAGCAGCTCGGTGAAGCGGTTGCGGGCCTCGGCGACCTCGCCGTTCTCCAGCGCGATCCGGGCGTAGCCGAGCGAGAGTTCGATGTCCTCCATCTGCTCGGCCGTCACACCGTTGATCAGATAGGAGAGCGAGCAGTCCAGTTTCTGGGCCAGCAGCTCCAGGACCGCCGGCGTGGGAGTACGCTTGCCACTCTCGATCAAGGAGACGTAACTGTCAGACAACTCGGGGTGCGCGAGCTGTGCCTGCGAGAGGCCGCGCTGCCGCCGCACCGTCTTGATACGGAGTCCGACTAGGTCAGATGTGGTCACGGTCGTCGCTCCCTGAAATGATAAGTTCCAAGCAAGTCCCGTAGATCCGCGAGGGAGATCCTCATGCGCACGCGCCTCACGATGTCCGCACTTGTTGCCTTGCTCGGGGCCGTGGTGGCCGTTGCAGGCAATAGTACGGTCGCGAATGCGGAAACGTCTGCCCCCGCAGCAGTCTCCGCCGTCTCTCTCGCCGTCCTCGGCGACGCCTATTGTTGCTGAGCACGCGGGTGAGACCGGCGGCGGGGCCGCCATGTCAGGTGAGAGCCATCTCCTGCGTGTCACACCCCCGTCGCCGCTGCCCTCGTTCTCTCCGCTTCTCCGCGCATCACCCGTAGAAGTCTCCGCGCATTCCCCGTAGGCGAGCAGCCTAGGCGGGGCATCTACATTTCCTCTAGACGTCGCCACGTCGGCCCGATCGGCCCTGCTCCCTCACCGTGATCCGGTCTACGCCGCCGTGGTCAGCTCCACGGGTGGGAGAGTCCGTTGGCCGAGGGCGTCATCGTCCGGCTCCTGGGGCCGGTCACCGCCGCGCGCGACGGCAAGGAGATCGATCTCGGTCCACCCCGCCGGCAGGCGCTGACGGCGATCCTCGCCGCGTGGCCGGGGCGCGTGGTGCCGATTCCGCGCATCATCGACGGCATCTGGGGCGACGACCCGCCCAAGACGGCCGAGCAGAGCGTCTACACCTACGTGGCCGGGCTCAGGAACGCGCTGGAGCCGTCCCGGGGGCGGCGCGAGCCCTCGAAGCTGGTCGTCGGCGCCGCCGGGGGCTACCGGCTCCGCCTCGACGGCTCCCGGGTGGACGCCATCGCCTTCACCGAGCGGCTCGACCACGCGCGCCGCGCCGTCCTGCGGGGCGACCACGCGGGCGCCCTGCCCGACCTCGAAGAGGCCCTCGCCCTGTGGCACGGCGAAGCGCTGCCCGGGGTTCCCGGGCCCTTCGCCGAGAGCGAGCGCGCCCGGCTGACCGAGGCGCGGCTCGCCGCGCAGGAATACCGCGCCGAGGCGTTGCTCGGGCTCGACAGGCCGCAGGACGCGCTGGCCCCGCTGCGGGCCATGACCTACCGCCATCCCC
Organism: Nonomuraea ferruginea; assembly: GCF_039540635.1. Taxonomy (NCBI): domain Bacteria; kingdom Bacillati; phylum Actinomycetota; class Actinomycetes; order Streptosporangiales; family Streptosporangiaceae; genus Nonomuraea; species Nonomuraea ferruginea. Next base: position 264,983 of record NZ_BAABFD010000008.1, read on the forward strand.
TCCGCGAACGGCCGCGCGAGCTGCTGATGCTCGCCCTGGTGCGGTGCGGCAGGCGCGCCGAGGCCCTGGTGGTCTACGAGGAGAGCCGGCGGCTGCTCCGCGAGGAGCTGGGCGTGGACCCGGGAGAGGCGCTGCGCCGTTCACACCGGCTGGCGCTGGCGGCCGGGCCCCGCGAGCGGCCCGGTGACGGGCCGCCCCCGCTGCCCCGCCAGTTGCCCCGCGACCTGGCCGGGTTCGTGGGCAGGACCCAGGAGGTCATCCGGCTCAAAGGGCTGCTGGCGCCGTGGGACGACACCGAGCCGAACCCTCTCGTGGTCATCTCCGGGCCGCCGGGCGTGGGCAAGTCGGCGCTGGCGGTGCGGATCGGCAACCTCGTCAAGGACCGCTACCCCGACGGCCAGCTCTACGTGAACCTGCGCGGAGCCACGGTCGGGCTGCCGGGCCTCGACCCGCTGGACGTGCTGGGCAGGTTCCTGCGCGCGTTCGGCATCGACGGCGACGCCATCCCCGGCGACGTGGACGAGGCCGCGGCGCTGTGGCGCAGCACGCTGTCCGGCAGGCGGACGCTGATCCTCCTGGACGACGCCGCCGGGCTCGGGCAGATCCTGCCGCTGTTACCGGCTCCGCGCGGCACCGCGATCGTGGTGACCAGCCGCGAGACGCTCGCCGCCGGCGACGACTGCGTCCAGCTCCACCTGCCTCGCCTGTCCCTCCCGGAGTCCGTCACGGTGCTGGCCAAGCTGGCCGGGGCCGAGCGGATGGCGGCGGACCCCGAGGAGACGGCCGGTCTGGTGCGGCTCTGCGACGGCCTGCCGCTCGCGCTGCGCATCGCGGGCGCGCGCCTGGCCGACCGCCCCGCCTGGAGCGTGTCGGCGCTGACCGGCCGGCTGCGCGACGAGCGCCGCAGGCTGCACGAGCTGGAGGCGGGCGAGCTGGCGGTACGGGCGAGCCTGGCGTCGAGCTGGAGCGCCCTGGCCGGCAGCGCCAGGCCGATCGACCGGGTCGCCGCCCGCGCTCTGGGTCTGCTCGGCCTGCTGCACCTGCACGACGTGACGGCGGAGGTGGCGGCGGCGCTGCTCGGCACCGGCGCCGACGAGGCCGAGCGGGCGCTGGAACGGCTGGTGGACGCCCACCTGCTGGAACACCTCGCGGGCCCGGGCCGCTACCAGCTCCACGACCTGGTCCGGCTGTTCGCGGCCGAGATGGCGCCGGGCGACGCCGCCGGGCCGCTCGCCCGGGCGCTGAGCTTCTACATCGCCTCCGCGCGGCTGGCCGTCACCACCATGGACCCGCACCGGGTGCAGGCCGAGGGTCCCGAGGTCGACGCCGTGCCGCACGCCGTCGGCGGACCGGACGAGGCGATCGCCTGGCTGGCCGGCGAGGAGACCAACCTGGTGGCGGCGGCCGGGCAGGCCATGGCCGGCCCTGACTCCGGGCTGGCCGCGCTGGGGGTGGCGCTGTGCTTCTCGCTGTTCTGGTATCAGCAGTACGCGCACGAGCCCGTGCCTCTGATCGCGCTGAACCGGCGGGCGCTGGACGTCTGCGAGCGGCTGGGCGACCGGCTCGGCGCCTATCACGCGCACGGGCACGTCGCCTGCGGCCTGGCCCTGCAGGGCAAGGCGGAGGCCATGGGCCATCTGGAGGCGCAGCTCATCCTGGCCAGGGAGCTGGGCGACCGGTTCAGCGAGCAGCGCACGCTGGGCAACCTGGCCAACCTGTCGGTCGAGCGGGGGCTGCACGAGCAGGCGCTCGGCTACGCCGGCCGGCAGCTCGCGCTGGCGCGGCGGATCGGCGCGGACGTGGGCGTGCGTTACGCGCTGATGATGAGAGGGCTGGCCTGCCAGAAGCTCGGCCGCCCGGCGGAGGCGCGGGGGCCTCTGGAAGAGGCGCTCGCCGCCGCCGAGAGCATCGGCGACACCGGTCACGAGATGAACATGCGCCGGATACTCGGTGAGCTCTGCCTCGACGAGGGCAAGCCGGGCGAGGCCGCGGACCACCTGGAGCGGGCGCTGGCGGCGAGCCGGGCCCATCGCAACCGGCTCGGCGAGCTGGAGTGCCTCGTCCTGCTGTCCCGGGCGCGCCGGGAGCTGGGCGACGCACACGCGGCCCTGCCGCACATCGCCGAGGCGATGCCGCTGGCGGCGGAGCTGGAGAACGCCAAGTGGCGGATCGAGACGGAGAACGAGCAGCGGATCGTGCACGAGCTGGTCGGCGTCCCCACCGTGCGCGTGTGACGGCCGGTCATCTCGCCCTGAGCGCGAGGAAGAGGTCGACCCGGTCGGCCATCGTCGACAGGTCCCTGCCGGTCAGCTCCTCCACCCGCTTGATCCGGTAGCGCACGGTGTTGACGTGCACGTGCATCCGCTCGGCGCACGCGTTCCAGGACCCGGCGCAGTCGAGGAAGGTGGCGAGCGTGCGCACCAGCTCCGACTGGTGGCCGGTGTCGTAGTCGAGCAGCGGGGCGAGCAGCCGCCCGGCGAACGACCTGCGCACGTCGCCGGGGACGGTGGCCAGCAGCAGCGCGTGCGTGTAGATCTCGTCGGACGTCACCACCCCGCCGTCGCGGGCCTCGGCCAGTCGTCTGGCGTGACCGGCCTCCTCGACGCCGCCTCGGAGTGCGGCCGCGCCGGTGAGTGCGCCGCTCAGGCCGAGACAGACGCGGGCGTCCGGCAGCGCCGACAGGATCGCGGCCCCGGCGCGCAGGCGGGCGGCCAGATCGGCGACGTCCCCGCCGCGCAGCGGCACCACCGCCACCGCCCCGTCGGCGCCCGGCGGTGCGACGATCTCCCGGCCCAGCAACTCCTCCAGCACCTGCCCCCCGAGCACCCCCGGGCCGTGCTCGCGGGGCGCACCGTGCCCAGCGGAGCGGGCGCCCCCGGCCACGCCGGGCTCGCCGTGACCGGACACCGCGTCCGGCCGGGCGAAGCCGGGCGCCACGTCCGGCCGGGCGAAGCCGGACACCGCGTCCGGCCGGGCGAAGCCGGGCGCAGGGCCGGGGTGGGTGACGGTGGCGTTGACGATCGCGTACGGTTCGGCGGTGTCCAGGCCGGAGGTGCGGAAGCGGGCGTTCAGCTCCGCGGCGTCGGCGCCGGCGAGGGCGGCGGCCAGGAGTTCGCCGGCGAGCCGCCGTTCCACCCGCCGCCCCTCCTCCATGCGGCTGCGTTCCAGCGCCACGCAGGCCGCCAGCTCGTAGCCCAGGTCGGCCCGATCGAGCAGGTCGCCGTCGCAGGCGAGCATCCAGCCGCCCGCCCGGTGGCCGCGCCCGACGCCGAACAGCGTGTGGCCGCCGGCCAGGCACGGCAGCCGGGTCGCGGTCAGGTAGGCGCGCGCCAGGCCGGCGGGGTCGTCCGGCGCGCCGACGATGACCTCGCCGGCGGCGGACACGACCGCCCCGGTGACGCCCAGCTCGGCGGCGGTCAGCGCGAACAGCTCGGGCAGGTCGGCGCCCTCGGCCACGGCGGCGACGAGCCTGCGGTGGCGGCCGAGCGCCTCGCGCGCGTCGCCCGTCAGGCGGTGCCCGGCCTGCTCGGCCAGGGTGCGGAAGGACACCTCGGTGGGCACCTCCAGCAGCGGCAGCCCGGCCCGCTCGCACGCCGTCACGAGGTCGGCGGGGATGTGGCCGAGCCACGCCTGCCCGGCGCCGAGCCCGGCCACCCCCGCCTCGACCAGCGCGGCCACGAACCGGGCCGAGTCCTCCGGCCCCTGGCGCCACATCAGGCCGGTGAGCACGAGCTCGCCGCCCGACAGGTAGCGCCCCGGCTCCGGCAGGTCGGTGATGTGGACCGAGGTGAACGCGCGGTCCGGGTCTCCGGTGAGCAGCCGGAGACGCGGCTCGCCGACGGCCAGCAGGTCACGTATCCGCATTTGGAGGAATATACAAGCCCGCCGGTGGCCGCGCTTACCCCGATTTCACCTGGCGCGCATACCGCCCGCACCGGGCCGGTGCTCTACTCGAAGGATGACGGAGACGGCGAGTTCGCTGCGGCTGGGCGTCGGCGAGAGCGCGCGGCGGCCGGACGCGGTGCTCAAGGTGACGGGCGAGTTCGCCTACGCCTCTGACCTGTGGCTCGAAGGCATGGTGTGGGGGGCGACGCTGCGCAGCCCGCACCCGTCGGCGTGGATCAGGTCCATCGACGTGGGACCGGCGCTGGCCGTCCCTGGCGTGCGCGCGGTCATGACGCACGAGGACGTGCCGGGCGAGAAGTTCTACGGGCTGGAGCGCAAGGACCAGCCGGTGCTCGCCGTCGACCAGGTCCGCTACCAGGGCGAGCCGGTGGCGCTGGTGGCCGCCGACCATCCGGAGACCGCGCGGCGGGCGGCGGACGCGATCGTGGTGGACTACGAGGTGCGCGAGGCCGTGACGGACCCGCGCCTGGCGACGGAGCTGGTGCGCCACCAGCCGGTGCGCACGGGCGAGGTGTTCGAGGCCGAGGTCGTGGTCAGCGGCGAGTACGAGGTCGGCATGCAGGACCAGGCGTTCCTCGGCCCGGAGTCGGGGCTGGCGGTGCCTGCCGAGGACGGGGGCGTCGACCTCTACATCGCCACCCAGTGGCTGCACGTGGACCGCGACCAGCTCGCCCCCTGCCTGGGGCTGCCGCCGGAGAAGGTGCGGCTGACGCTGGCCGGGGTCGGGGGCGCGTTCGGCGCCCGCGAGGACCTGTCGATGCAGGTGCACGCGTGCATGCTGGCGCTCCGGCTGAACCGTCCCGTCAAGATCGTGTACGGGCGCGAGGAGTCGTTCTTCGGCCACGTGCACCGCCATCCTGCGCGGATGCGGTACGAGCACGGCGCCACCCGCGACGGCCGGCTCGTCTACGTCAAGGCCGCCATCCTGCTGGACGGCGGCGCCTACTGCTCCTCCTCCCCCGCCGTGGTGGGCAACGCCGCCTCGCTCGGCGTGGGCCCGTACGAGGTGCCGAACGTGCTGGTGGAGGCCACCGGCGTCTACACCAACAACCCGCCGTGCGGCGCGATGCGCGGGTTCGGCGCGGTGCAGGCGTGTTACGCGTACGAGTCGCAGATGGACCGCCTGGCCGAGGCGTGCGGGCTGTCGCCGGTGGAGATCCGGCGGCGCAACGCGGTGTCGCAGGGCTCGGCGCTGATCACCGGGCAAGTGATCGACTCGCCGGCGCCGCTCGCCGACATGCTGCGCGAGCTGGAGTCGTTCCCGCTGCCGCCGCCCGCCGGCGACGACCTGCGCGGGCTGCCGGGCGGCGTGTCGCAGACCACGCACGGCGAGTCGGTGCGGCGCGGCGTCGGGTACGGGGTCGGGATCAAGAACATCTGCTTCTCGGAGGGGTTCGACGACTACTCCACGGCCCGGGTGCGGGCCGAGCTGGTCAACGGCGAGCCGCACGTCACCGTGCACACCGCGGCGGCCGAGGTGGGCCAGGGGCTGGTGACGATCCAGGCCCAGATCGCCCGCACCGAGCTGGGCGTGGAGCACGTGACGGTGGCGACCGCCGACACCTCGGTCGGGTCGGCCGGGTCGTCGTCGGCCTCGCGCCAGTCGTACGTGACGGGCGGCGCGGTGAAGGCGGCCTGCGAGGCGGTACGTGAGCGGTTCGGCGGGCTGCCCGTGCGGGAGGCGCTGGAGAAGTTCGGTCCCGTCGAGGAGACGCGGGAGTTCCGGCACCGGCCGACGTTCCCGCTGGACCCGCTCACCGGGCAGGGCGACTCGCACACCCAGCTCGCGCTCTGCGTGCACCGGGCGGTGGTGGACGTGGACCTGGAGCTGGGCCTGGTCAAGGTGGTCGAGCTGGCGGCCGTGCAGGACGTCGGTCGGATCCTGAACCCGCAGGCGCTGGAGGGCCAGATCCACGGCGGGTCGGCGCAGGGCCTCGGGCTGGCCCTGATGGAGGAGATCCAGGTCAGGGACGGCAGGGTGCTGAACCCGTCCTTCACCGACTACCTGATCCCCACCATTCTCGACATGCCGCCCATGACGATGAAAATCCTGGAAAATCCAGACCCTGCTGCCCCGTACGGATTGCGTGGCGCCGGTGAGCCCCCGACACTCTCCTCCACCCCCGCGATCGCGGCCGCGGTGCGCGCGGCGACCGGCCTGCGGTTGACGCGCGTTCCGATAAGACCCGAAGATATCGCCTTGGCCCACATCGGGGGCTGAACGACCACGGGGAGGACCCTTATGGCTGACGCACGCGAGGCGGCCAAGGCGGAGTTCGAGCGGTTCGACGCCGACGGCGACGGTCTGCTGACGACCGCCGAGATCAGGAAGGCCAACGAGGCCATGGGCGGCCTGGGCGCCTCGGAGGCGGAGATCGAGGCGTTCATCGAGGCCGCCGACCGCGACGGCGACGGCCGGATCGGGCTGGACGAGTTCGCCGCTCTGGTCGGCGGCGGCAGGCACGAGAAGGCATGATCGGTTCCCCCGCCGGGTAGGGCACCGGGCGATCCCCCGCGTCGCTGAAGGGGGATGCCGGTGCTCGACAGGTTCTTCGAGCTGTCCCGGCGGGGGAGCACCGTCGGCCGTGAGGTGCGCGGTGGTGTCACCACGTTCATGGCCATGGCGTACATCATCCTGCTCAACCCGATCATCCTCGCGGGCGCCCACGACGTCACCGGCGCCAAGCTGACCATCGCGCAGCTCACCACGTCGACCGCGCTGACCGCGGCGATCTCGACTCTGCTCATGGGCCTGGTCGGCAACGCGCCGCTGGCGCTGGCCGCGGGCCTGGGGCTGAACGCGGTGGTCGCCTACCAGGCCGCCCCGCACATGACCTGGCCTCAGGCGATGGGCCTGGTCGTGCTGGAAGGCGCGGTCATCATCGTGCTGGCCGTGAGCGGCCTGCGCGCGCTGATCATGAACTCGATCCCGCTGGCGCTCAAGCACGCCATCAGCGTCGGGATCGGGCTGTTCATCGCGCTGATCGGGCTGGTGGACTCCGGTTTCGTGACACGCGGCTCGGGCACGCCGGTGCAGCTCGGCACGACCGGCCACCTGACCGGATGGCCGGTAGCGGTGTTCTGCTTCGGGCTGCTGCTGATGATCGCCCTGTACGCGCGGCGCACGCCTGCGGCGATCCTGATCAGCATCGTGGTGACGGCGATCGTGGCGATCGTGGTGAACTCGGTGGCCACGGTCGACCAGGCCGACTGGGGGGTGGTGGCGCCGCGGGTGCCCGAGTCGGTGGTGTCGGCGCCGGACTTCGGGCTGGTCGGGCAGGTCGACGTGTTCGGCGGGTTCGTCACGGCGGGCGCGCTGACCGCGACCGTGGTGCTGTTCACGCTGGTGCTGTCGGGGTTCTTCGACGCGATGGGCACGATCATCGGCGTCAGCGACGAGGCCGGGCTCGTGGACGAGCGGGGGCGGGTGCCGCGGCTGGGCCGGATCCTCACCGTGGACGGCGTGGCCGCCATGATGGGCGGGGTGTCGAGTTCCTCGGCGAACACGGTGTTCGTGGAGTCGGCGGCGGGCGTCGGCGAGGGCGCGCGGACCGGCCTGGCGAGCCTGGTCACCGGGGCGCTGATGGCGCTGGCGCTGTTGTTCACCCCGCTGGCCGCGGTGGTGCCCGCGGCGGCGGCCGCGCCCGCGCTGGTGCTGGTCGGGGCGCTGATGATGATGCAGAGCAAGAACGTGCCGTGGGACGATCCGGATCTGGCGCTGCCGGCCTTCCTGACGATCGCGCTGATGCCGTTCACGTACTCGATCACCAACGGGGTGGGCGCCGGGGTGATCGTCTACACGCTGATCAAGGCGGCGCGGGGGAAGTTCGGCGAGATCCCGTGGCTGCTGTGGGTGGTGTCGCTGGTGTTCGCGGCCTACTTCGCGATCGACTGGGTGGGCGGGTTCTTCAGTTAGCGCAGGTCGCCGGAGTTGCAGGCGACGCCGTTGCCGTCGACGTCGGCGTACCACGCGTACTCCTCGTGCGTGCCCTTGGTGTAGGGGCCGAAGCCGGCGGCCGTGGCCTCCTGGCAGCTCGCGAACCGCTGGTCGGGGGTCCGGGTCCCGGTGCCCGTCGTCTGGCCGGTCCCGGCCGGGTCGCCGGTGCCGGTCGGATCGCCCGTGCCCGTGGGGTCACCGGTGCCGGCCGGGTCACCCGTGCCGGCGGGGTCACCCGTGCCGGCGGGGTCACCCGTACCGGCCGGATCGGTGGAGGCGGGCGGCGAGGAGGGCGGGGCGGCGTCGCCGAGCACGCGGGTGGCCAGCGCCTCGGCCTCCTGCTGGGTCATCCCCGCGATGCTCAGGCTGTCGCCGTCCATGCCCTGGGTCACGATGGGCGCGGCCAGGACCGTGCGCGGCACCAGCACGACGGCGATCTGCCGCTGGTCGGACACCTGCTCGTCGATGAGGTCGACGAGCTTCTGCTTGTACGCGGGAGCGACCGCGATGCGCACCGAGTAGGTGCCGTCACGACCGCGGACCGCCTCGACGGCCTGCACGGCGTTGACCGTGACGCCGTCCTCCAGCAGGTAGCAGGTGGTCTGCGTGTCGTCGAGCGCCGCCTCCTCGCCGGGGCACGGCGCGGCCTTGGTCTCGCGCACGGGGGCGAAGTGGATCGGCGTGGACAGCCGCTGCGGCGGGGCGCCGCCGAGGAGCGGGGCGTCGGGCGTCCGGGTCATCAGGACGGCGACGGTGCCGAGCACGCCGGCGATGAGCACGATCAGGACGAGCGAGACGATCAATATGACGGTGGTGACCTTGCTGGCCCTCGGCGGCCCCGGATCCGCTGCCTTGGGCGGCTCTTCCGCCTTGTCCATCGTCGACGTCCCCATCCTGACTACGGGCTGCGGTGAGCTTATCGAGGACCGGTCGGTGCCGGGTAATCAGCCGAACATTTCTCGAGTTCGTGTTCAGAAGCCGGGGATGGAGAAAGAATTACGGCAACCGCGCGCCCGCCCGGGAAAGGGAGTGTCCTCATGAAGGTCGGTGTTCCCCGCGAGGTCAAGGACGGCGAGTACCGCGTGGCGCTCACCCCCGCGGGCGCCCACGAGCTCGTGCGCCACGGCCACCAGGTGTTCGTCGAGCGGGGCGCGGGCGCCGGCTCGTCGCTCCCCGACGAGGACTTCGAGGCGGTGGGCGCGGCCATCCTGCCGGACGCCGACGAGCTGTGGGCCGGGTGCGAGCTGATACTCAAGGTCAAGGAGCCGGTCCGCGAGGAGTACCACCGGATGCGCAAGGGCCAGGTGCTGTTCACGTACCTGCACCTCGCGGCCTCGCCGGCGTGCACGAAGGCGATGCTCGACGCGGGCGTCACCGGCATCGCGTACGAGACGGTGCAGACGCCCGGCGGCGGGCTGCCGCTGCTCGCCCCGATGTCGGAGGTGGCGGGCAGGCTCGCCCCGCAGGTGGGCGCGTACCATCTGATGCGCTCGCGGGGCGGCAGGGGCGTGCTCATGGGCGGCGTGTCCGGCGTGCGGGCCGCGCACGTGGTGGTCATCGGCGCGGGCGTGTCGGGCATGAACGCGGCCGCGATCGCCCTCGGCATGCAGGCCGAGGTGCTGCTGCTGGACAAGAACGTCGACAAGCTCCGCCAGGCCGACCTGATCTACCAGGGCCACTGCCAGACGGTGGCCTCGAACACGCTGGAGATCGAGCGGGCGGTGCTGGAGGCGGACCTCGTCATCGGCGCCGTGCTGGTGCCCGGGGCCAGGGCTCCGAAGCTGGTGCCGGACGAGCTGGTCGCGCGGATGAAGCCGGGCTCGGTGCTGGTCGACATCTCCATCGACCAGGGCGGCTGCTTCGAGGGCTCGCGTCCCACCACGCACGCCGACCCGACCTACGGGGTGCACGACTCCGTCTTCTACTGCGTGGCCAACATGCCGGGCGCGGTGCCGCACACCTCGACGTTCGCGCTGACGAACGTGACGCTCCCGTACGCGCTCGCGATCGCGGACCTCGGCTGGGCCGCGGCGCTGCGCGGGGACCCGGCGCTGGCGCTCGGCCTGAGCACCCACGAGGGCCACCTGACCAGCCGCCCGGTCGCGCAGGCGCACCGCCTGGAGTGGACGCCCCCGCAGGAGGTGCTCAGCTAGCCTCCAGCAGCGCCTTCAGATGCGCGTTGCGCCGCACGATCAGCGCCTCCATGTAGCGCCCCAGCACCACCGCCTCGGCCACCCGCCCGAGGACGCCCAGCGGCGCCGCGAACTCCACCGCGTCACGCATGACCGTGCCCCCGCCGCCGTCGTCGGCGAAGCGGTGCTCGTGCCGCCACCTCCGGAACGGCCCGGCGACCTGCTCGTCCACGAAGAACACGGGAGCGTCGTAGGCGCTGATCACCGAGGTCATCCGCCACGCGACCCCGAAGTGCCTGGCCCGCCACGTGACCTGGTCGCCGGGGCCCATCCGCCCCGACGTCACCCCGCCCACGGCCCGCTCCCCCGAGCCCGCCATGGACGCCATGTGGGCCTCCACGGACAGCGACTCCTCGAACACCCGGCGGGGAGCCGCCCGGATCAGCGTCACCACGTCGAACCGGATCACCCGCCCATCCTGCAACGCGAAAGGCCCGGCGGTCGAGGCCGGGCCTTTCGGGAGGATCGGGTTACTGCTGGGACTGCGACGGCTGCGGAGAGGCCGTGTCCATCGGGGTCTGGCTCTGGCCCGTGGGCTCCGGCGGGAGGGGGGCCTGGTCGGCGGTGGTGACGATGGCGTCGGGGCCGCCGCAGGTCGCGCCCGGCTCTGGCGTGTCCGCGCCGTTCTGGTAGCGCTTGATGAACGCGCCCAGCTTCGGGTCGTCAGGGTTGTCGAACTTGTGCTGGTGGTTCCAGGTGCTGGCCACGATCGGCGCCGGGAGTCCCTCGAACGGGCTCATCAGCATGTAGTCCTGCTGACCGGTGCTGGTGGCCACGTCCTTCAGCTTCGCGATCTGGTCGGCGGGCAGGTCGGGACGGTAGGTGATCCAGACCGCGCCGTGCTCCAGCGAGTGGACGGCGTGCTCGCTGTGGATGGGCTTGTCGTAGATGTCGCACTGCTGCCAGTAGTTGTTGTGCTCACCGCCCACGGGCGGGGTCTCCTTGTACGCGACCTTGTTCCAGACATGCTGGCCACCGTCGTACTTGACGCTCACCACGGCGTCGAGCGACGTCTCGCGCGCCTGCTTCACCAGATAGAAGCCCACCACACCGACGAGCAGGACGATGACCAGACCGCCTGTCCCCCACATCAGGAATGCGGTGCGGCGTTCTTTGCGCTGCTGCTCGGCGCGCATCCTCTGCAGATGCTCCCGCCGCGCCTGCGCCTTCTCCTTTGTCATCGTTCCTCCATCGGCGAACCAACAGGGGTCACTTTATGCCCTCCGGGCGTATGCGGAGAATAAGAGCGTTGTAAGCGTCCGATCACGACCCGCGCGTGGCGATGGGTACGCTGGACAACGCCATGGAAAAGCCCGCTCGTAACTCAATGTTCGCCGTCGTCGCCGTGCTGGTTCTCGTCGCGGCGGCGGCGCTGCTCCTCTTCGGCGGCCGGGGCACCCCCGGCGACAACTCCGCCGAGGCCGGTTTCGCCCGCGACATGGCGACCCATCACGCCCAGGCCGTCGACATGTCGTTCACCATCAGGGACAAGAGCCAGTCCCGGGAGATCAGGTCCCTGGCGTTCGACATCATCAACACCCAGGCCAACCAGCGCGGCATGTTCCTGGGCTGGCTGCAGCAGTGGGGCCTGACGCAGGCGACCGACATGCGGTCGATGGCGTGGATGAGCGGCCACGCCCACGCCTCCTCGGCGCGGCCCGGAGATCCGATGCCCGGCATGGCGTCCGCCGAGGAGCTGGCCAAGCTCCGCGAGCTGGAGGGCACCGAGGCCGAGGTGCTGTTCCTGCAGCTGATGATCCGCCATCACGAGGGCGGGGTGGAGATGGCCGAAGGCGTGCTCCGGCTGTCCGGCCGGGACGAGGTGACCGGCATGGCCCGCAAGATCGTCACCGGGCAGCAGGGCGAGATCAAGCTGATGACCGACATGCTCCGCCACCGCGACGCGCAGCCGTTCCCCTCGATCCTCGACTGACCTCTCGCGGGCCCCGCTTCGGGGTACCTGAACACGGCAGGGGACTCGGGTCCGATGAGCGGGGGGCGGGCGGGTGAGCGTTGACGCGGTCGTGGTGGGGTCGGGGCCGAACGGGCTGGTCGCGGCGGTCAAGCTGGCCGAGGCCGGGCGGCGGGTGCTGCTGCTGGAGGCGGCCGACGCGTTCGGCGGCGGGCTGCGGTCGGCGGAGCTGACGCTGCCGGGCCTGGTCCACGACGTGGGCGCGACCGTGATGGCGATGGCGCTGGCCTCCCCCGCCCTGCGCGACCTGAAGCTGAAGGGCGTCGAGTACGCCCACCCGCCGCTGCCCGCCGCCCACCCGCTGGACGACCGTCCCGCCGTGCTCGTGCACCGTGACGCCGGCCGTACCGCGGCGGGGCTGGGACGCGACGCGGCGGCCTGGCGGGCGACGGCGGGAGCGGCGGCGAGAGCCGGGTTCCCGCTGGTGGACCTGCTGCTGCGACCGCTCGGGCCGTGGCCGGCGGGGCTGGCGCGGCCGTCCGCCCTGGTCGCGGCGGCCCGGTTCGGCGCGGCGGCTGCGCTGCCCGCGACGACGCTGGGGCGGCTGGCGTTCCGCACCGTGGAGGGGCGCGCGGTGCTGGCGGGCATGGCCGCGCACTCCCTGCTCGACCTGCGGGCGCCGATCACGAGCGGCTACGGGCTCATGCTCGCGGCCACGGCCCACCTGGTCGGCTGGCCGGTGGTGAAGGGCGGCTCGCAGCGGCTGGCCGACGCCCTGGTGGCGCGGCTGCGCGAGCTGGGCGGCGAGGCGGTGACCGGCCACCGGGTGCGGCGGCTGGCCGAGCTCGACGCGGAGACGGTGGTGCTCGACGTGTCGCCGCGCCAGTTCCTCGGGATGGCCGACCTGCCGCCTGCTTACCGCGACCGGCTGGCCCGGTTCCGCCACGGGCCGGGGGTGTTCAAGCTGGACTGGGCGCTGGACGGGCCGGTGCCGTGGCGCGACCCGGCGGTGGCGGGGGCGGGCACCCTCCATCTGGGCGGCACGATGGAGGAGATCGCGCTGAGCGAGGCGGAGACGGCCGCCGGCCGCCACTCCCCCAGGCCGTACGTGCTGCTGGTGCAGCCGTACGCGGCGGATCCGACGCGGGGCGGGCACACGCTGTGGGCCTACTGTCATGTCCCCAACGGCTCGACCGTGGACATGACAGCCCCGATCGAGGCGCAGATCGAGCGGTACGCGCCGGGCTTCCGCGAGCGGGTGCTGGCCCGTCACGCGATGGGGCCGGCCGAGCTGGAGGCGGCCAACCCCAACCTGGTCGGCGGCGACATCGGCGGCGGGCTGGCGAGCCTGGGCCAGTTCCTGAAGCGGCCGGTGTGGTCGCCCGCGCCCTGGCGCACCCCGCTGCGAGGGGTGTTCCTCTGCTCGGCCTCGACCCCGCCGGGGCCCGGCGTGCACGGGGTGGGCGGCTGGCAGGCCGCCCGCCTCGCGCTCCGCTGACGTGCCGTGGCCGGGCTCAGGCGCCGAGTTCCTCCGCGAGTGCGGCGGCGAAGGCGTCGACGTCGTCCTCGGTGGTGTCCCAGGCGCACATCCAGCGCACCTCGCCGGTGGACTCGTCCCAGGTGTAGAAGCGGAAGCGCTTCTGCAGCCGGGCGGTGACGTCCTTCGGCAGGATCGCGAAGACCGCGTTGGCCTCGACCGGGCGCGGCACCTCGACGCCGGGCAGGTCCCTGACGGCCTCGGCGAGCCGCCGTCCCATGGCGTTGGCCCGGCGCGCGTTGCGCAGCCACAGGTCGTCCGTGAGCAGCGCCTCGAACTGCGCCGAGACGAACCGCATCTTGGACGACAGCTGCATGAACGTCTTGCGGATGTAGTCGACGCCGGTGGCCGCCCCGGGGTTGAGCACCACGACCGCTTCCCCGTACAGCAGCCCGATCTTCGTGCCGCCGAAGGAGAGCACGTCGACGCCGGCGTCGGTGGTGAGCGCCCGCAGCGGCACGTCGAGCGCGGCGGCGGCGTTGGTGAGGCGGGAGCCGTCGAGGTGGACGAGCAGGCCGAGGTCGTGCGCGTGCGCGCAGATCGCGGCGATCTCGCCGGGGGTGTAGACGGTGCCGAGCTCGGTGGTGTTGGAGATGGACACCACCTTGGGCTGGGCGCGGTGCACGTCGCCGAACCCCCACGCCTGCCGGTCGATCAGCTCGGGGGTGAGCTTGCCGTCGGGCGTGGGGACGGTCAGCAGCTTGATGCCGCCGGCGACCTCGGGGGCGCCGCCCTCGTCGGTGTTGATGTGGGCGGTCTCGGCGCAGACGACCGCCTCCCAGTGGGCGGTCATCGCGCGCAGCGAGACGACGTTGGCGGCGGTGCCGTTGAAGACCGGCCAGGCCCGCGCCGTGTCGCCGAAGTGTCGCCGGAAGACCTCCTGCAGCGCCTCGGTGTAGACGTCGTCGCCGTAGGAGGTCTGGTGGCCCCCGTTGGCGTCGGCGATGGCCTGGAGGATCTCCGGGTGCACTCCGGCGTAGTTGTCGCTGGCGAAGCCCTTGAGCCGGGGGTCGTGCCGGACGGTCACGTGGTGAGGTCCAATCTGGTGCCGTTGAGCTGGGTGGCGGGCTGGTCGTAGAGGCGGCCGATCGCCTCGGCGAGGTCGCGCACGTCGGTGAACCCGGCGAACGCCGCCTTCGGCTTGGCCGCCCGCATGGCGTCGTTGACCAGGGCCTTGACAACGAGGATGACGGCCGCGGACGAGGTGTCGCGCAGCGCGTCGGCCAGCGAGAGGGTCCACGCCTCGGCGGCGGCCTTGGCCGCGGCGTAGGGGGCACCGCCGGCGGTGGGACGCTGGGCGGCCTTCGCGGAGACGATCACGAACCGGCCGTTCGCGCTCTTGCGCAGGAGCGGCTCGAAGGCCAGCGAGACGTGCTGGAGGGTGCGGACGAGCAGGTCGTGCAGCGTGTCCCAGTCGGCGAGGTCGATCTCGCCGAAGGTGGACGCGCCGCGCCAGCCGCCGACGAGGTGGACGACGCCGTCGACGTGGCCGTGCTCGGCCTCGACGCGGGCGGCGAGGGCCTCGACGGCGGCGCGGTCGAGCAGGTCGACGTCATGCTTGTCGACGCCGATCACGGTGTGGCCCTGCTTGGCGAAGTGTTCGCGGACGGCGGCGCCGGTGGGGCCGGCGGCCCCCGTGACCAGAATGATCATGCCCTGATCCCCCTCGTCGACTCGACCACATCGGCCAGCTTACGGCGCAGCGCCTCGTAGAACATGCTCAGGGGGAACTCGTCGGGGAGCACCGCGTCCACCTTCGCCTTCTGCTCAGCCGGCAGCGCGTCGGCGCCCCTGGCCCAGAGGGAGGAGGGGTCGGGCGCGACGTAGGCGCTCACCAGCTCGTGCGCGGCCAGCCAGTGGGCGACCTTGGAGCGGTCGATGCTGTCGCGGTAGAGCTTCTCCACCTCGCCGCGCAGGTCGGCGACGCCGCCGGCGACCCGGTCCCAGTCGACGGACAGGCGGTTGTCGGTCCACCGCACGATGTCGTTGCGGTGCAGGTAGGCGAAGAGCAGCTGGCCGCCGAGCCCGTCGTAGTTGCGCACCCGGGGGCCGGTGATCGGGAACCGGAACAGCCGGTCGAACAGGATCGCGTGCTGGACGTACCGGGCGTGCGGCACGCCCCGCCGCTCCAGCTTGACGGCCTCGCCGAACGCGGTCAGGTCGCAGCGCAGCTCCTCCAGCGCGTACAGCCAGTACGGCATCCGCTGCTTGATCATGAACGGGTCGAACGGCAGGTCGCCGTGGCTGTGGGTGCGGTCGTGCACGAGGTCCCACAGCACGAACGTGTCCTGGGCGAGCCGCTGCGAGGCGAGCAGGCGGGCGGCGTCCGGCGGCAGGTCGAGCTTGAGCGTGTCGACGGCGGCCCTGGACACCCGGCGGAACCGGGCGGACTCGCGGTCGGCGAAGATGCCGCCCCAGGTGAAGCGGGCGGGCGCCTGCCGGACCGCGACCGTCTCGGGGAAGAGCACGGCCGAGTGGGTGTCGTAGCCGGAGGTGAAGTCCTCGAACGCGATCGGCACGAACATGGGGTTGTCGTAGCCGCCGGCCTCCAGCTCGGCCAGCCAGTCCGGCCAGATCGTACGGATCCAGACGGCCTCCAGGTTGCGGTCGGGGTTGCCGTTCTGGGTGTACATGGGGAACACGACGAGGTGTTCGAGGCCGTCGACGCGCTGGGTGTCGGGGTGGAAGCGGTCGAGCGAGGCGAGGAAGTCGGGCACGCCGAGGTCCTGCCCGGCCCACCGGGCGAGGTCGTCCTGGACGGCTTCGAGGTACGCGGCGTCGTGCGGGAAGTGCGGCGCCAGCTCGCCCACCTTGGCGGCGACGGCGGCGACCAGCTCCTTGGCCCGGCCCTTCTCCTCCGGCACCGATCCGTCCTTGACCTGGAGCGGCCGCAGCTCCTCGACCAGGGCCTTGAGCTCGCCGAACAGCGCGGCCTTGGGACCGGACCCGGCCGCGTCGGCCGGCGCGTCGGCCGGCACGCGGGCGGCCCAGGTGATGACGTTGCCCCACAGCGTGCGGTGGTCGTAGTCGTCGATGGAGTCGTCGCCGAACAGGTCGGAGTCGGCGAACACGACGACCCTGCCCTGCCCGTACGGGAGCGCCACGGCCAGCGGCGCGCCCGCCGGGTCCGCGTCAGGGGAGGTGGCGAACAGGACGGTGGCGTCCTCGGCCGCTAGCACGCCGGAGCGGTAGAAGCAGGCGGCCTTGACCCCGGCGAGCAGCCCGTCGCCGGTGGCGGGCGGGGCGACGACCCAGGAGGCGACGCCGCGGTGGGCGTGGCGCGGGTCGCGCACGGTGGTGTGCTGGACGGTCACGCCGAAGCGGGCGAGCAGCTCGGCCAGGTTGTTGCCGTACTTGTCCTGCTCCTCCTCGGCCAGCACGACGAGCCCGCCGCCCTCGGCGACGAAGTCACGCACGGCGTCCAGCTCCCGCGGGGAGAGCAGCGGGCCGCCCCCGCCGGTGGTGCGCTCCCAGCGCTCGCCCGCCGGGTGGGCGATGACCAGCACGTCGTGGTCGCGGAGCGTTCCAGGGTCGAGCGGGCCCTCGGCGTGGGCGGTCACCGTGTGGCCGAGGTGGCGCAGCAGCTCGGCGGCGCGGGCGTAGCTGGAGTCGTCGGGGTGTGTGGGGTTCACGGCCTCGGCGATCTCGCGCCGGATGGTCCACGACTCGCTGTGGGCCTCGTCGAACAGCACCCTGGGGAACGCGTGCATGAAATATCTCCTGTCGCTACCGCCTTATGACGAAAAATATACACATACGACCCGAATCCCCCGCCAAACCCTCTCGCATGCTGAGATCAGGCCGCGGTGCCGGGCCGTACCACGCCCGACTCGTACGCGAACACGACCGCCTGCGCCCGGTCGCGCAGGGCCAGCTTCATGAGCACCCGCGCCACGTGCGTCTTGACCGTGGCCTCGCCCACGTACAGCTGCCCGGCGATCTCGGCGTTGGTGAGCCCGCGGGCGAGCAGGCGCAGCACCTCCAGCTCGCGCGGCGTCAGCTCCGACAGCCTGGGCGACGGCGTCGGCTCCGACCGGCCCGCGAACGAGGCGATCACCCGGCTGGTGACGGCCGGGTCGAGCAGCGCGTCACCGGCGTGCACGATGCGGATGGCCTCGATGAGCTGCTCCGGCGGCGACACCTTCAGCAGGAACCCGCTGGTGCCGGCGCGCAGCGCCGCCCACAGGTTCTCGTCGGTGTCGAACGTCGTCAGCGTGATGACCTTCGGCGGCGACGGGGTCTCGAGCAGTTCCCTGGTCGCGCTCAGCCCGTCGAGGCGCGGCATGGAGATGTCCATCAGCACGATGTCCGGCCTGACGCGCCGGGCCACGGCGATGGCCTCACGGCCGTCGGCGGCCTCGCCGACGACCTCCATGCCCGGGTCGCTCTCCACGACCATGCGCAGCCCTGCCCTGACCATCGCCTGGTCGTCCACGATCACGATTTTGATGCCCACAGCTTCCGAAGGGTAAAGGTCGCGGGAGCTCGTGAACAGCCGCCGAACAGGCAGGTCAAGCCGTACGCAAGTCAGGTGCAAGCGGATGGTCAGGAGACCTGCACGCTCTGGCGCACCCGCACCTGGGTCTCGTCGTCGCAGCGGTGCTGCGCGCAGAAGTACAGGACCAGGACCGGCTTGGGGCGGTGGGCGATGACGTAGCTGACGAAGCCCAGCTGGTTGCCGCTGTTGCGGTCGCGCAGGGTGCCGTCGTAGCGGGTCGCGTCGCTGTTGCCCGCCCGGTCGGGCACCGGCGCCGTCACCTGGACCTCGCCCGGCAGCAGGCCCTCCATCATGGCCTTCATCTCTTCACGGGAGGCGCCCGGGTCGAGCGTGTCGGACACCTGGACGTACACGCCCACGGCGTTCTCCGGGTCGCCGGTGATGACCTTGTTCACCTGCGACCAGTCGGCGCTGGCGCCGGAGACGAACATCGACTCGAACTCGGCGGCCCGCGGCGAGGCGATCGCGAACAGGTCGGCGTGCGTGCGGGCGGTCCAGCCGGCCGGGTACTCGAAGGTGACCGGGGCGGCGGCGGTGTCCTGGAAACGCGTCCACGACTCGCCGCGCTGCATGAAGACGATCATCACGACCAGCGCCAGCGCGGCGACCGCCGCGGTGAGGGTGGCCGCGACGATGGGCAGCCTGCCGGGGCGGCGCGCGGGGCGCGCGGACACGCCGGTCCCCGGGCCCGTCGCCGGCCCGCTGCTGCCGGGTCCGGTGTGCGGCCCCTCCCCGTAACCGTACGGGGAGCCGGGATGGGGCCCGGAGTGCGGGCCGGAACCGGGACCCGTGCCGGGACCGGAGTGCGGGCCGGAACCAGGACCGGGACCGTAGTGCGCGCCCGGACCGGGGCCGACGCCGACGGGCCGCGCGCCCGAGTGCGGGCCGGAGTGGGGACCCGAATGGGGACCCGAATGGGGACCCGAGTGCGGGCCGGAGTGGGGACCGGAGCCGTAGCCGGTGCCCGGGCCGGTGCGGGGGCCGGTGAAGGCGCCCGAGTCGGCGGGCGAGCCGGTGATCGCCTCGCGCAGCGCCACGATGAACGCCGCGCAGGACGGGAAGCGCTGCTCGGGCGCCTTGGCCAGGGCCCGCATCATCACCCCGTCGACCTCCAGCGGCAGCTCAGGCCGCAGCTGCGTCAGCGGCACCGGCTGCTCGGCCAGGTGCGCCCACAGCAGCGCGATGTCGTTGTCGCGCTGGAACGGCAGCCGCCCCGACAGCCCTTCGTACACCACGCACGCCAGGGCGTACTGGTCGGCCCGGCCGTCGATGTGCTCCTTGTTGATCTGCTCGGGCGACATGTAGCGGGGTGTGCCGATGAACTGGTCGGTCTGCGTCAGCCCGGAGATCGACGTGCGGTGCTTGGTGATGCCGAAGTCGGTGAGGTAGACGTGGTCGGCGGCCAGCAGGATGTTGGCCGGTTTCACGTCGCGGTGGATCAGGTCGTGCGCGTGCGCGGTGTCGAGGGCGGCGGCCACCTGGGCGAAGATCCTGGTGCCCTGGTCGAGCGGCAGCGGACCCCGGTCGTAGATGAGCCGGCGCAGGTCGAGCCCGTCGACGTAGCGCATCGCGATGTAGAGGACGCCGTCGGCGTCGGCGTTGGCCTCGTAGATGGGGATGATGTTGGGGTGCTCGATGCTGGCGACCGTGCGGGACTCCAGGATGAACCGCTGGCGGAACCGGTCGTCGACGCTCAGCACCGGGTTGAGGATCTTCAGGGCGACGCGGCGGCTCAGCCTCGGGTCCAGCGCCAGGTAGACGACGGCCATGCCGCCCTTGCCGATGATGTCCTCGACGTAGTAGCCGGCCACCTCCTGACCGATGAGCGCCCTGTCGTTCACGTGCATCACGACGTCTCGATGGGCTGGCCACAGTAGCCGCAGAACCGGTGCGCCTGGCCGAGCCGCATGCCGCAGGCCGTGCAGAACTTGACCGAGGACTCCTGCGCGGTCAGCACCTGCTGCTGCTGCTGCGGGACCGCCGTGAACTGCGGCGATCTGCGCACCATGACCGTCTGGTCGGCGCCCTCGTCGTACGCCTGCTGCGGGGGGACGAGCGGCGGGGCCTGCCCGTGGTCGTCGGCCCGGTCTCCGGCCCGGTGGCGCCGCCACAGCAGGAACGCGCCCACGGCCGCGGCGAGGAACAGCACGCTCGCCGCGACGATGAACGGCCACAGCGGCGGGCCGGAGGAGGCCGGCGCGACCGTCCGCTTGGTGCCCTCGTCCTCCGGGCCGCCCCGCTTGGCGAGCGCGACCTTGAGCAGGTCGGCGGCCACCACGTTGCCCGGGTAGAGCTCCAGGACGCGCTGGAAGCCCGGCGCGGCCTCGGTGTAGTACCTGGTGTGGTAGCGGGTCAGCGCCGCCTCGAAGGCGGCGTCGATCGCTCCCCTGCGCGCCGCGATGCCGGCCTTCGACAGGGTCGAGGTGATCTCCCGTACGCCGATCATCTTGGCTTCTTTGCCGCCGCCGATGAGCAGCCCGACGACGTGGCCGTCCTTGTCGCCGATGACGGGGGCGCCGGCCAGGCCGCGGTCGGCCAGGCCGCCCAGCTTGGCGGGCTCGTCGACCTTCTTGTCCGGGTCGCCGAACGGCCGGCCCTTCTCGCCGGCGCCGCCGCCCTTGCCCAGGTGGGCGATCTCGACGGTGGTCTGCACGTCGGGGCCGGGCCGGCCGAGGAAGCCGGCCACGCTGGTGGGCGCGCCCTGCTGGTCGGGCACCTGCTCGGCGAGCGGGGCGGTGGGCATGCCGACGCTGCCGACGGCGCGGGCGACGGGCATCAGCACGGCTGGAGCGTCGGGGCCGGAACCGGCCCGCACCAGCTCGGCCTTGAAGCCGTCGGTGTCGGCGGGCGAGACGTTCGGGAAGATCGTGATGTCGGTGGTGACGTCGATGATGCAGGTCGCGGTGGACCTCTTCGGCGGGTAGCAGTCCTTGAGGTGGCGGTCGAGTATCGGGTCGTCGTCCACCGAGTGGCGCTTGTCGTCCTGCGGGACCTTCACGTCGTGGTGCTCGGCGAAGACCTTGTTGGCCGCCCTTACGGCGACGTCCTCGTCGTCGGTCTTGACCACGCTGGTGAGCGTGACGATCGCGCCGTCGGGGTTGACGACGATGCCGGTGCCCTGGCCGATGGGGAAATCGTAGGAACGCTCCACGTGACGCAGCCGGCTGACGTGGTCGAGAAGCGTGATCTCGACGTGGGAGACCGCCTCGACGCGCACCACGGCGGGGGTCACCAGATCGGTGATGCCGCTGGGATGCTCGTGGGCCGTCGCGGGTATGGCGAGCAGGGCGACCGTCACCACGACACCGCCCGCCAGCACTGTGAGACGTGCCATCACCGCTCCCGCACGAAGGGTTAGAACCAGGGTCCCAATCACCTGTCGTAAGTCAATAGATCCGCGTATGAAGAAGCGGTTGCAGTACTTCCCCCGACGTATGAACCCCTCACGTGGCCCTATCGCGCGACAGCCGGGCGGCGTTACACCTTGTTCAAGATCAACTCAGCTCGGCCCCCGGCTTCCGGTAGCCGGGACGCCACGACACCGCGCCCTGCCTGACGGCGGCGTGGACGGCGCGGGCCAGCCGGGCGCCCCACTCGGAGCGGGGCCCGCAGAACAACTCCTGCGGGCCGGAGTCCGGCACGGCGAGGCAGACCGCGTCCGAGGCGGTGCCGGTGCACGGGTAGCCCGCCTCCAGCAGGGCCTGCGTCTTGGCCTCGGTCATCGTCATGACGGCGTTGACCAGGGCGGCGTCCGTCATCGCCACCGGCAGCGTGGCGACGATGTTGACGGTGCCGACCATCGGGGCCAGCTCCGGGTCGGCCGCGCCTTCGGGGGCCGCCGCCCAGGTCGGGACGCGTAACCCGACCGTGGCCACCGCCTCGGCCCCGCCGTCGGCGGCGCTGGTGTAGCGGTCGACGGAGGCCGCCGTCATCATGCCGACGCCGTCGCCGCCCGGCCCCAGCCCGGCCAGGTGGTCGACCGGGTCCATGCGCGCGTAGCCGGCCACGACCTGGGCGTTCAGCACCCATGTGCGCGGCCCGATGCCGCCGCCGAGCATCGCCGAGGAGATCATCCGCCAGCCCGGCCCGAACTCCCACAGCAGCGAACCGAGCCGGTCGCCGTCCTCGACGCGGTAGCCGAGCTTCACGTCTCTCCCCTGACCAGGTGCACGACGGGCCGCCCGCCGGGGCCCGGCTCGATCATGACACGGGCGTCGAAGTGCTCGCCGACGAGGGCGCCGGTGAGCACCTCGGCCGGTCTGCCCCGCGCCACGGACCGGCCGCCGGCCAGCAGCAGGAGCGTGTCGGCGTACTGGCCGGCGAGGGTCAGGTCGTGCAGCGTGGTGATCACGGTGAGGCCGTCGGCGGTCCTCAGCCGGTCCACCAGCTCCAGCACCTGCTGCTGGTGCCCGAGGTCGAGCGCGGTGGTGGGCTCGTCGAGCAGCAGTACCGGCGCCTGCTGGGCGAGCGCGCGGGCGAGCACCACCCGCTGCCGCTCGCCGCCGGACAGCTCGCCGACCCTGCGGGCGGCGAACCCGGTCAGTCCCAGCCGCGCCAGCACACCCGCGGTGATCTCCCGGTCCCTGCGGCTCTCCCGCCCGAAGTACGGGATGTACGGGGTACGGCCGAGCAGCGCGTAGTCGAAGACCGTCATGTCGGGCGGCAGCGCGGGGGTCTGCGGCGCGTAGGCGACCAGCCTGGCCCGCTCGCGCGGCTTGAGCCCGCTCCCCCGCCGGTCGTCGAGGACCACCTCGCCCCGGTGGGCGAGCACGCCCATGACGGCCTTCAGCAGCGTGGACTTGCCGGCGCCGTTGGGCCCGACGACCGCGAGCCACTCGCCCCGCGACACGTCGACGTCCACCCCGTCGAGCACCTCGCGCCCGCCGAGCCGTACCGACAGCCCCTTGACCCGGATCATGTGGCGGTCCCCCGCGTCATGCGCAGCACGGCCACGAAGAACGGCGCGCCCACGAACATGGTGACGACTCCGATCGGCAGCTCGGCGGGGGCGATGACGGTGCGCGCGAGCAGGTCGGCGAGGACCAGGAACGCGGCGCCGCCGATCAGCGACAGCGGCAGCACGCTGCGGTAGGAGCCGCCGGCCAGCCGGCGCACCGCGTGCGGCACGACGATGCCGACGAACCCGATCAGCCCGCTCACCGCCACCGCCGCGGCCGTGGCCAGGGAGGCGGCCAGCAGCACCACGAACCGGACCCGGGTGGCCCGCACGCCGAGCGCCCCGGCCTCCTCGTCGCCGACGGCCAGCACGTCGAGCATCCGCCCGTGCGCCAGCAGCACCGCCGCGGCGACGACCGCGTACGGCAGCACGAGCCGGACCTGCTCCCAGCCGCCGCCGACGTCGCCCAGGATCCAGGAGTAGACGCGCCGCAGCTCCTCCACCCCGAGCTGCTGCACGAACGTCTGGATCGCGGTGAGGAACGAGGTGACGGCCACCCCGGCCAGCACCAGCGTGGCCGTGCCACCGGTCCGGCCGGCGGCGCTGCCCAGCCCGTAGGCGAGGAACACGCCGCCGACCGCGCCCGCGAACGCCGCGACGGGGGTGGTGAGCGCGGACCCCGGCAGCAGCACGACGGCCACGGTCGTGGTCAGCCCTGCCCCCGCCGCGGCGCCCAGCAGGTAAGGGTCGGCCAGCGGGTTGCGGAAGACGCCCTGGTAGCCGGCTCCGGCCATGGCCAGCAGCCCGCCGACCACGGCCGCCAGCAGCACCCTGGGCAGCCGCAGCTCGTACAGCAGCCCCTGCTCGACGGGCGTCAGCCCGGCGTCGGCCGACACCAACGGCAGCCAGTCGGCCACCTGGAGGACGACCTGCCAGGGCGCGATGTCGGCGGCGCCGCCCAGCAGGCCGGCGATCATGACGACGGCCAGCAGCGCCAGCGCCCCGGCCAGCCACACCGGCCGGGCTCTGGCGGGCTTGACGTGCGCCACCGGGTCCCGCCCTTCGGTCCTCCCGGTGGCCTGCTCGGCGAGCACTATTCGGAGGCCGCCTTCGCGACCGCGTCACCGACGGTCCGCGCCAGGTCGGCGACGCGCGGCCCCCAGCGGGAGGCGATGTCGTCGTCGAGCTCGATCACCAGGTCGTTCTTGACGGCGGACAGGTTCTTCCAGCCGGGCCGCTTGGCGAGCGCCTCCTTGTTCTGCTGGCAGCACTTCACGTCCGCCAGGAAGATCAGGTCGGGGTCGGCCTGGGCGATGAACTCGGTGGACAGCTTGGGGTAGCCGCCCGCCGCGTCCGGGGCCTTGTCGGCGATGTTGGTGAGGCCGAAGATGGCGTAGATCTGGCCGATGAAGGTCGTGGACGTGGCCGCGTACGGGGTCTGGTCGAGCTCGTGGTAGTAGGTCAGGCCCTTGCCCTTGGGGGCGTCGGCGGCGAGCTGGTCCAGGGTGGTCCGCATGGTGGTGACCACCTCCTCGGCCTTCTCCAGGTTGCCTGTGGCCGCGCCGAGGTCGGTGATCTCGTCGTACGCCTCGTCGAGGGTCTTGGCGGACGGCTCCCACAGCACGGGGACGTTCAGCTTGGCCAGCCCGGCGATCACCTGGTCCATGTCGTCGGAGACCACGACCAGGTCGGGCTTCTGGGCGACGATGGCCTCGACGTTCGGCTTGAAGCCCGACAGGTCGGTCCTGGGGGCCTCGGGCGGGTAGTTCGACTGGTCGTCGACGGCGATCACCTGGGGGCCGGCGCCGATGGCGAACAGCGTCTCGGTGTGGGCGGCCGACAGGGAGACGATCCGCTCCGGCTTCTTCTCGATGGTGATCTCGCCGTTGGCGGCCTCCACCGTCACGGGGAAGCCGGCGCCGGCCTGTCTGGAGGAGGGCTGGCTGGTGGCGGGGGCGGAGGTGGCTGTCGTGCCGGTCTGGCCGCATGCGGCCAGGACGAGCGTTCCCAGCAGCGCGCCCGCGAGCGCCTTGCGTACGGGCCTCACGAGTAGTCCTTTCACACTGTCGGAACCGAGAGACCCGCGATGAGCGACGGATCACCCTTTTCCACGAGGGTTGATGACGTCACGCAGAGGCAGGCGACCTGGCTATGACAGTTGCGGGACAGCGCCGGACTCGCACCGGACTTCGCTGCAGCACTGCGCGTCGGACAAACGCTATCAATCCTCCTGGAGGCGCCCGCGTCAAGGGGTACGGAGCTGTGATTCCGCTTCTTCGAGCACCTCCTGGACGCGGAGGCCGCGGGCGGCGTCGAGCGGGTGGCCGCCGCCCTGCCGCACCGTCCTGGCGAACTCCTCGGCCACCCGGGGCAACGCGTCGCCGCCGCCGGACGCCAGCACCGCGACGCCCTTCCCGCCGTACACGGCCACGCTCGCGGGCGGCAGGTCTCCGACGGCGGCCTGGCTCAGCGACACCTCGCTGACCGCGCCGCCCTCGTGCTCCAGCAGCAGCCCCGCCCAGCGCAGCGGGTCGCCGTGCGCGCGCACCCCGGTGATCCGGCCGAGCGCGGCGTCCATCAGGTCCACCATGTGCGGCCCCGCGTCGAGCAGCGCCCCGCGTTCCAGCCGCCACGGGGTGGCGAACGGGTGGTCGCCGACGAGGGAGCCGGAGATGTTGGCGGCGTGCCCGCCGAACGGCTCGATCTCCCGGCACCGGTCCAGGAAGGCCCGGGTGCCGGCCGCGTACCGCAGGGTGAGCACCATCTGGCTCGGCACGCCCGACTCGGCGACCGCGTCGGCGACCCGCCGCGCGCTCTCCAGGGAGTCGCCGAGCGGCTTCTCCAGCAGCAGCGCCTTGCCCGCCCGCGCGGCCCGTACCGCCAGCTCGGCCTGGACCGCGGGCGGCACGCAGAACGCGACCGCCTCGCACGCGTCGAACAGTTCCTCCACCCGCTCGAACACGGGCGCGCCGAGCCGCGCGGCCGCCTCGGGCCTGCGCGCCCAGACCCCGGCGAGCCTGGTGTGCGGGCCGGCGGCCAGCATCGGCGCGTGCGCCATCTCCGCCCACGGGCCCGCCCCGACCAGACCGACCGCCACCGGCTCCATCGCGATCCCCTTTCGCACGATCATGAGTCGATTCGTGACCCTACTCGAAGGGCCGCGGTGGAAGGATGCCTTGATGATCACTTCCAGCCGGCCGCTCGCCCGCTATGTCGCGGGCGGCACGGTCCTCCAGATGGCCTTGTGGGCCGACGCGAGCCTGGTCGGTGTCACCCTCATGTTCCTGGGCGAGGGAGGCTTCCAATCCCTGGGGCTGGTGATCCTGCCGGCCGGGCTGCTGGCGTTCCTGCTGCCGGTGCCGATGGGGGTGCTCGTGGACCGGGCGGCACGCCGGTCGGCGCTGGTCTGGTCGGGGGTGGCGGGGGCGGTCGCGCTCGGCTCGCTCGCGGTCGCCGCACTGGCCGGCGCCGTCACGACGGCTCACGTCACGCTGGCGATCGGGGCCGTCACCCTGGTGGCCGTCACGGGCGCGCTGGCGCTGGAGGCCTATCTGCCGGCGGTGACCGGGCGGCACCGGTTCGTCCCGGTCAACGCGTGGCTGTACGGGATCGCGTCGGTGGGGACGTTCGGCTTCGCCGTCACCACGGGGCTGCCGTCCACGGCGGCCGTCGTGGTCGTGCTCGTGGTGCCGGCGGTGGGGTTCGCGGTCTCGGCGCTGCTGTTCCGGTACGTGGACGTGCCCGAGGATCCGGCGCCGCCGAGGGAGGGGGTGTGGCCGGAGGCGGTGGCCGGGGTGCGGTTCACGCTCCGGCATCCGGTGCTCGCCGCGATCGCCGGCTATCTCGTCGCGCTGGCGGCCCTGGGGCAGCTGATCGACGCCCCGCGGCCGGACGGGCTGGCGGACGGATGGGACCTCGTCACCATGCTCGCGCCGCCCCTGGTGGGCGCGCTGGCCGCGGTCATGCTGCACCGCCGCGTGGGCGCACTCCGGCTGGCGTGGTTCGCCGTCCTCGCGACCCAGCCGTTCGCGCTCCTGCTCGCGTTCCCGTCCGGGGCCGCCGGATACGTGCTCGGCCAGGCGCTGCCGCTGGCCGGCGCGGCGACGGCGGCGATCGCGCTGCTCAGCCACCGGCAGGCGATCACGCCGCCCCGGCTGCTCGGCCGCTCGGGCGGCACGCTGGTCATGCTCGTCGCCCTGGCGGCGACCGTCGGGTCCGTCCTCGAGACCCTGCTCGCCCTGGCCGGCGCCGGCCGGTCGTGGCTCGCCGTGCCGGCCACCGCGGGGGTGCTGGCGGCGGCGGTCCCGCTCCTCAGGGCGAGCCGGTCCGAGCCTCCCGCCGACGCCGATCAGGGCGCCCCGGCCACCTGAAACCGGGGTGGCGGATGATGGACCCATGGACGAGATGGTGTTGCTCCGCCACGGCGAGACGGAGTGGAGCAGGACGGGCAGGCACACCGGCCGGACCGACGTGCCGCTGACCCCGCGCGGCGAGGAGCAGGCCAAGGCGCTCATCCCGGTGCTCGGGGAGAGCCCGTCCGAGCTGGTCGTGGTCTCGCCCGCGCGGCGCGCCACCCGCACCGCCGACCTGGCCGGCCTCAGCTCGTACGAGGTCGATCCGGACCTGTGGGAGTGGGACTACGGCGGCTACGAGGGCATCACCACCCCCGACATCAGGAAGGACCGGCCCGGCTGGTACCTGTGGCGCGACGGCGTCCCACCGGGCGGCACCCCGGGCGAGAGCGCCGCCGAGGTGGGCGCCCGCGCCGACCGGGTGATCGAGCGGTGCCGGCGGGTCCACGGGCGGGTGGCGGTGGTCGCGCACGGTCATCTGCTGCGCGTGCTCACCGCGCGCTGGCTGCGCCTGCCCCCGGCGGACGGCCGGCTGTTCAAGCTGGACACCGGCACGTACTCGCGGCTGGCCTTCGAGCACGGCGAACCGGTGATCAGGACCTGGAACGCGCCGGTCGGCGGGGTCTGACCAGCACCGGCTCAGGCTTGCGCCTGGCCAGGCTGCGGGCCGCGCCCGGTCAGCCACTCCAGGACACTGCGGTGCCCGCGGGTGGCGTCCTCGAAGTGGCCCCAGCGCCAGTAGCGCGGATGGTCCCTGATGCCGGTCACCCAGGTCCGGTACGAGACCGAGCCGCCGGATGCCGCGGGCGCCACGCCGTAGGTGCGGATCACGACCTTGCCGCCGGGCGCGAACAGCACGTCGTCGGCGATCGGGTAGAGCGTCGTCTGGTCGAGCATGACCCGATCCTGCCCGGAGGAGTCGGTGGGGCCGTTACGCCTCCGGCGCGGCCCGGTTAAGCGGGCCCGCCGGAGGTTAACAGCGCGTTACACCAGCAGGCCGTCGAATTCTCCGTCCTTCACTCCGAGCACCAGAGCCCGGATCTCGTCGCGGGTGTAGATCAGCGCGGGGCCGTCGGGGAAGCGGGAGTTGCGCACCGCTATCCCACCGTCGGGGAGCTTCGCGAGCTCCACGCAGTTGCCCTGCGAGTTGCTGTAGCGGCTCTTGCGCCACGCCACGCCGGACAGATCGCCGGCGGGCATGCCGTTATAGGTCTGATTCATCTACATCTTTCTGAGAAGGCCGCCGATGAGCTCGACGGTGCCCCCCGGCGTGGTGCTCTCCACGCACAGCTGCTCCATGGCCGTGAGGTACGGATCGATGTCCTCGCGCTTGTCCAGGTACAGGGCACCCCAGAGCTGTTCGACGTAGACGACGTCCGACAGGTCGGACTCGGGAAACCGCAAGATGCTGAACGCGCCCCCCTCGGCGGCGTGCATGCCGTATCGGAAAGGCATCACCTGAAGGGTGATGTTGGGCAGGGCCGCCACCTCCAGCAGATGCCGGAGTTGCTCGGCCATGACCTTCCGGCCGCCGATGATCCGCTTGAGCGTCGCCTCGTCGATGACCGCCCACAGGCGCGGCCCGTCGTTCTTGGTGAAGCGCTCCTGCCGTTGCATGCGCAGATGCACACGGCGTTCTATCCGATCGGCTGACATGTCGGGATTGCCGAGCTGGATCACTGATCGTGCGTACGCGGCCGTCTGCAACAGGCCGGGCACGAACTGCACCTCGTACGTACGGATCATGCTCGCGGCCTCTTCCAGCCCCACGTAGGTGGTGAACCAGTTCGGCAGCTCCTGCGAGTAGTTCTGCCACCAGCCGGGGGTGTTGGCCTCTCGGACCATCTCCAGAAGGGCACGGCGTTCGGCGTTGTCGATGACGCCGTACAGCGTGAGCAGGTCCTCCACATCACGTGTCTTGAAACCGACGCGCCCGAGCTCCATACGGCTGATCTTGGACTCGGAGGCACGGATGTGGAATCCGGCCTGATCGCGCGTGAGCCCGCGCTTCTCGCGCAGGCGCCGCAGGCTCGCACCGAGCATGATGCGCCGAACGGTCGAAGCTGAACCGGGCGGATCGATGGACACGTGGTGCTCCTTGGTCGTTTCCTTGTCACACAGTCTGTCACTTCACGGCCGAAAGATCATGGGCCGCGGACAAGATCCCCTTTCCCACTGATTGACCCTTTGAAGGGAAACCGTAGCGCTTGCACACCGTGTCTGCACGTGCATTCGCTCTTGCAAGTGCACGAGAGTTTGCCGCACAATGATCAACGTGCAATCCACCACGGCAGCCGGCCAGTGGACCACGTTCGACTGGTGGCCCCCTGTCGGCTGGTGGCCGGAGGCGGCGCGCGATCTCCTCGAGCCTGGTCCGTCCGCGAGCGCCACCTTCGTGCTCCCTCCCACCGCCTCGTCCGTGCACTGCGCGCGCAGCTACGCCGCCGGGGTGCTGGCCGCGTGGGGCCTGAGCGAGCCGGCCGAGAACATGGAGCTGGTGGTCTCCGAGCTGGCCACGAACGCGCTGCGGCACGGCCTGCGCGCGGACGACCCCTGCGGGCTCGGTCCCGTGCACATGTCGCTGGTGCGCCGCGGCCGCCTGGTGGCCAGCGCCTTCGCCGATCCCGGGTCCTCGGTGCCCGCGCTGAGATACTCTGAGCTCCTGGATACCGGCGGCCTGGGTCTCCACATCGTCGACTCACTGAGCCTTCGCTGGGGCTGGTCCGCGCTCTCGCCCCACGGGAAGATCGTGTGGGCGGTCCTCTCCTGACCGAGAGTGATCTGCACTACCGTGGATGGTCATGGCTCACGGTGAGTTCCACGCGCGACCCCATGAGAGTGCTGACCGATGGACGATCACCTGCTCGGCTGGCTACGAACCCTCGACGAAGACAGGCTCGCCCGCGTCCTGACGCACCGGCCTGACGCCCTCGCCGCGCCGTGGCCGCGGCGGCTCGACACGCTGGCCCAGCGGCTGAGCAACGGCTTCGCCGTCATGGAGGCGCTGCGCGTTCTGCCGCTCCCCTGCCTGCAGCTCGCCGAGGCCTGCCTGGTCCTGACCCGGCCGACCGCCGAGCGGCTCGCCGGGTTCCTCGGGGCGCCGCGCGCCGAGGTGGACCGGTGGCTCGACCACCTCTACGACCACGCGCTGGCCTGTCCCTCTGCCGACGGCGAGATCCACCTGGCCGAGGCCGTGACCCGCTACTGGAGCGCGCCGCTCGGCCTCGGCGAGCCACTCGACCACTACCTGAACTCGTGGACGATCAGCGGCGACACGCTGCGCACCCTGGCCGGCAACCTGGGCCTGCCCTCCCACGGCGGCAAGCGCCGCACGGTCGCGCGGGTGGGCGAGGCGCTGGCCGACGACGGCCACATGGCCGCGCTGCTGCGCCACGCCCCCGCCGGAGCCGCCGCGCTGCTCGACGAGTTCGCCTGGCACGGCCCCGTACGCGAAGTCGACGGCGGCAGGTTCGTCACCCCCGGCACGCCCGAGAAGTGGGCGGCCGACCACGGCCTGCTCTACCGGCCGAGCTGGAACGTCGCCGAGATGCCCCGCGAGGTGGCGCTCGGCCGGCGCGGCCCCGGCTACCATCCGCCGTTCACGCCGCGGGCGCCCGAGGTGGCCACGATCCCGGTCGACCCCGAGGAGGTCGACCACCTGATGACGCTGGCCGCGCCGCACGTCGTGGAGCGCTGCGCGGCCCTGCTCGACAACACGTCCAAGGCGCCGTTGCCGCTGCTCAAGACCGGCGGCGTGGGCGTGCGCGAGGTCCGCAGGGTCGCCAAGGAGACCGGCTGCGACGAGGACGAGACCCGGCTGCTGCTGGAGATCTGCGCGGTGGCGCGGCTGCTCGCGTGGGACGAGAAGTCCGGCGGCCTGGTGCCGACCGAGCGGTTCGACCGCTGGCGGCTCGACGAGGGCGCCGCCCGGCTGCGGGTGCTGCTGTCGGCCTGGTGGCGCATGGAGCGCTCGTCCCTCCGCAAGATCGACGGACGGTACGGCACGGTCCTGGGCGACGACCAGAGCGGCGCCGCGATGGCCCGCATCCGTCACGCCGTGCTGTCGGCGCTCCTGCGGCTGCCGTCCGCCACGGCCTTCGCCGACCGCGACAGCCTGGTGGCCAACGTGCGCTGGCACGCGCCGCTGGTCGACCGCGACCTGCTCGACCGGTGCGCCTCCGCGGTGATCGACGAGTCGCGGCTGCTCGGCCTGGTGGCCAACCACGCGCTCACCGACCTCGGCCGGGCGCTGGCCGGGCTGGCGGCCAAGGCGGGCGGCGAGAGCGACGACGCGGCCCCGCTGGTCGAGCATGATCCGGCGCTGGTGGAGGCGTCCACCCGGGCGCTGGCCAGCGTGCGCAGGAGCGCCCTGTTCGGGCCCGACCTGACCGCGGTGGTGACCGGGCCGCCGTCGGCGGAGCTGGCCGAGCTGCTCGACCGGGTGGCCGAACGCGAGTCCCGGGGCGCGGCCTCGGTGTGGCGGTTCACCACCGAGAGCGTGCGCCGCGCCCTCGACCGCGGCTACGACGCCGGCGAGCTGCTGGACGAGCTGTCGGGGGTGGGCGCCGTCCCGCAGCCGCTGGAATACCTCGTGCACGACGTGGCCCGCCGCCACGGCGAGGTGACGGTGACCACGGTCGGCTGCGTGGTGCAGGCCTCCGATCCCGCGCTGCTGGCCGAGATCGCCGCACACCGGCGGCTGTCGCGGCTGGGGCTGCGGCTGCTCGCGCCGACCGTGCTGGTCGCCTCCGCCGACGCCGAGCGCACGCTCGGGGTGCTGCGCGAGGCGGGGTACGCGCCGGTGCCCGTCGCCGACACCGGCGAGATCGCCATCCGCCGCACCCGCGCCGAGGAGCCCCGCAACGGCAGGCTGATCCTGCTGCCGGGCGGTCAGGTGGCCGAGCTGTCCGACGCCCAGCCGTCCGATGAGCCGATGATCGCCGAGCCGGTGCCCGACCCGCACGAGCACGCCCGCCGCCTCATCGCCGAGAGCCGTGAGGCGGGCGAGCGCAACGGCCGCACCTGGGCGGTGATCGGCCGGATGGCGACCAGGCTGCCGACGGCGCAGCAGTCGCTGCTCGGCTTCGTGGTCGACCGGGGCGTGCGGGCGGGCATCACGCTGACCGACGGCCTGACCGCCACCATCAGCCACGGCGAGCTGCGCAACGGGGCGCTCGACGCCTGGTGCGAGGAGGCGGGCGACTACCTGGAGTTCCCCCTCGCCGAGATCGTCGAGGTCAAGGGAGCTTATTAGCCTTCTTCAGGTTGGCCACGAGCTCCTCCAGGAAGTCGGCGTAGCCCTGGTAGCTGAAGGGGGCCTCGGCACGCCACGGGTAGAGCTGGCCGGCCTTGACCGCGGGGAGCTCGGCGAAGGTCGGCTTCTTCATCATCTCCTCGGGCTTCAGCGCCTGTGTGCGGGTGTCGTAGAGGATCACGTCCGCGTCGTAGGTGTCGGCGTTCTCCCAGCTGAGGGTCTGGAAGAAGCCGCCCTCGTCCACCTTGCCGGGCACCACGATGTCGAGGCCGTTGTCCATGAGGTGGCGGATGTCGGCGTACTCGGGCGGGTTGACCACCCACATCTGGTCGGCGCCGCCCGACATCATGAGGATCTTGAGGTCCTTGAGCGCCGCCAGCTCCTTGGTGGCGGCCTCCATGCGGGCCTTGGCCTCGGGCACGCCCGCCATGTCGGCGCCGAGCGACGCGGCGAGCTTCTCGTACGTGCCGATCACCTCGGTGGCGGTCTTGCCGGTGAGCATGACGCCGACCGTGGGGGCGACCTGCTCGATGGTGTCCTTGGACTTCTCGGGCACGTACCAGAGCGTGCCGTTCTCGTACATGCTGCTGACCAGCAGGTCGGGCTGCAGGGCGATGTACTGCTCGACGTTGAACTCGTCCCACACGTTGCCCAGGCCGGTGACCTTGGTGATGTCGACGTTGCCGACCTGCGGGTCCTTGCTGCCGTCCTGGAGCTTGTGCGGGCCGAAGACGCCGACCGGGCGCACGCCGAAGTCCCACAGCGCGGCGGCGGCGCCGACCTGGGCGACCACCTTGGAGGGGGTCTTGTCGAGGTCGACCTTCTTGCCGCGGTCGTCGGTGAACGTCCACGGCTGGGCGGCCGGGGCGGAGGACGCCTCCGGTGCGGCCGCGGTACCGCCCGCGCCGCCGCACGCGGCGAGCGTGACGGCGGCGGCCAGACCCGCCGCCGCGGCGAGGAAACCTCGCCGAGCCATGACCGGTCCCGACATGAGTACTCCCTAAGGTTAGGCTTGCCTTCGTACTGAGGCTTTAGATTAGCCTCGCCTAAGCCAGACCGTAAGGAGAGGGGGGCGGGTGCGCCCGGCCGAGCACACCGAACCTGCCACCGAGGCGGGCGGGGACCCGCCGCCGCGGCGCGGCCGGCAGGTCACGCTCGCCGCGGGGCTGCTGGTGGCGCTCGGGCTGTTAGTCCTCGTGGGCCTCGCCGGCGTGGCGCTGGGCGCGCGGGCGATGCCGCTGACGGCCGCCTTCGACGCGTTCCTCGCCCCCGACGGCTCCAGCGACCACACGGTCATCATGGAGTTGCGGGTGCCGCGCACGCTGCTCGGCATCGGCGTCGGCGCGGCGCTCGGGCTGGCCGGGGCGCTCATGCAGAGCCTGACCCGCAACCCGCTGGCCGACCCGGGCATCCTCGGCATCAACGAGGGCGCCGCGCTGGGGGTCACGCTCGCGCTCGGGCTGTTCGGGCTCACGGACCCGACCGTCTACGTGTGGTTCGCGTTCGCGGGCGCGGCCGGGGCCTCGCTGGTGGTCTACTCGCTTGGCGCGGCGGGACGCACCGGAGGAGGTCCGGTACGGCTCGCGCTGGCGGGCATCGCGGTGGGCATGGTCTTCACCGCCATGTCGTCGGCCATCCTGCGCATCGACTCCCAGACCTATGACCGGATGCGGTTCTGGCTGACCGGCTCGCTGGCGGGGCAGACGGCCGACACGGCGCTGCGGCTGGCGCCTTTCCTGGTGGCCGGGCTGGCGCTAGGGCTGTGCCTGGGCAGGCCGCTCAACATGCTGTCGCTGGGCGACGACGCGGGCCGCGCCCTGGGCGTGGCGGTCGGCCGCACCCGGGCGCTGACGGCGGTGGCGGTGACGCTGCTGTGCGGGGCGGCGACGGCGGCGGCCGGTCCGCTGTGGTTCGTCGGGCTGGCGGTGCCGCACGCGGTGCGCGCCGTCGTGGGCCAGGACCAGCGGTGGGTGCTGCCGTACTCGGCGGTGGTGGCGCCGGTGCTGCTGCTCGGCGCCGACATCGTGGGGCGGCTGATCGCCCGGCCGGGCGAGGTGCAGGTCGGCATCATGTGCGCGGCGATCGGCGCGCCGATCTTCATCCTGTTGGCCCGGCGCAGGAGGCTCGCCGCACTATGAACGTCCGCCTGGGCCCCTGGTCGATGCGGCTGGCCCCGCGTTCCCTGGCCGTCACCGCGCTGCTGCTGCTCATCGCGTGCGCGGTGGCGGTGGCGGCGATCTCGACGGGCGAGTTCACCGTGCCGGTGCCGGACATCCTGGCGGCGCTCGCGGGTGAGGGCACGCCGGTCGCCGAGCTGATCGTGAACAAGCTGCGCGCTCCCCGGGTGGCCACCGGGCTGCTGGTGGGGGCCGCGTTCGGGCTGAGCGGCGCCATCTTCCAGAGCCTCACCAGGAACGCGCTCGGCAGCCCCGACTTCATCGGCTTCACCGCCGGCGCCTCGACCGGCGGCATCCTGGCCGTGGTCGCGGGCGGCTCGGCCGCGGTCATCGCCGGCGGCGCGCTGACCGGATGCGTGATCACCGCCGTGCTGGTCTACGCGCTGTCGTACCGGCGCGGCGTGCAGGGCTACCGGCTCGTCCTGGTCGGCATCGGGGCGAACGCGCTGCTCCTGGCGGCCAACTCCTACCTGCTGACGCGGTCCAACATCTACGACGCCGCCACCGCCGCCGCCTGGCTGACCGGCAGCCTGAGCGGGCGCGGCTGGGACCACGCGATCCCGGTCGCCGTCGCGCTGGCGCTGCTGCTGCCGCTCTGCGCGTACGTGGCCAGGCCGCTGCGCATGATCGAGATGGGCGACGACGCCGCCCGCGCCATGGGCATCAGGGTCGAGCCGGTGCGCGCGGTCGCGATCGTGGCGGGCGTGCTGCTCTGCGGGGTGGCGACGGCCGCCGCCGGGCCGGTGATGTTCGTCGCGCTGGCCTCGCCGCAGCTCGCCCGCCGGCTGACCCGCTCACCCGGCGTCACGCTCGCCTCCTCGGCGCTCATGGGCGCCGTGCTGCTGACCGCCTCCGACCTGATCGCCCAGCGCCTGCTGGCCCCCGTCCAGCTGCCCGTCGGCGTGGTGACGGCCGCCATCGGCGGCGCGTACCTGGCCTTCCTGCTGCGAAAGGACCGCTACTGATGACCACCCGCCTCTCGGGAACCGACCTCACCCTCGCCTACGACCAGCGGGTCGTGGCCAGTCAGCTGTCCGTGGCCATCCCCGACCGGTCCTTCACCGTGATCATCGGCCCGAACGCGTGCGGCAAGTCCACCCTGCTGCGCGCCCTGGCCCGGATGCTCAAGCCGAAGCAGGGCGCCGTGCACCTCGACGGCAGCGTCATCACCACGCTGCCGTCGAAGGAGGTCGCGCGGCGGCTCGGGCTGCTGCCGCAGAGCTCGATCGTCCCTGACGGGATCACCGTGGCCGACCTGGTGGCGCGCGGCCGCTACCCGCACCAGCGGCTGATGCGGCAGTGGTCGAAGGCCGACGAGGCGGCCGTGACCGAGGCGATGCGGGCCACGGACGTGACCGGGCTGGCCGACCGGATCGTCGACGAGCTGTCGGGCGGGCAGCGGCAGCGGGTGTGGCTGGCCATGGCGCTGGCCCAGGAGACGCCGATCCTGCTGCTGGACGAGCCGACCACGTTCCTCGACATCTCGCACCAGATCGAGGTGCTCGACCTCTGCGCCGACCTGCACGAGGCGGGCCGGACGATGGTGGCCGTGCTGCACGACCTGAACCAGGCCTGCCGCTACGCCACCCACCTCATCGTCATGCGCGAGGGCAGCGTGCTGGCCGAGGGCGACCCCGCCGAGATCGTCACCCCGGAGCTGGTCGAGCAGGTGTTCGAGCTGCGTTGCGAGATCATCCAGGACCCCCAGTCGGGCACCCCGCTGATCGTCCCCGAGTCCCGCCGCAGGGTCACGTCCCCGGCCTGAGGCCCGCGCCTCAGCCCTGCTAGGGCGCGCAGCGGCGGACCGCCAGGACGGCCAGGGCGCGGATCACCTCCAGGAACTCCGGCACCGCCACCTGCTCGCGGGGCGCGTGCGCGAAGCGCACGTCGCCGGGGCCGTAGTGCAGCGTCGGGATCCCGCTGCCCGCGTACAGCCGCAGGTCGCTCCCGTACGGGGCGGCGGCTTCGGGGAGGGTGGCCCCGCCGGTGTCGGCGACCGCCTGCCTGACCTCGCTGAGCAGCGGGTGACCGGCGGGCAGCCGGCCGCTGGCGAACTGGCCGCCGGGCCAGGTCACCGCCGGCGGGTTCTCCCGCAGCCACGGGTGCGCGGCCGACCGCACCGCCTCCTCGAACGCGGCCCGCGCCGCCGCCGGGTCCTCGTCCAGCCGCACGCCCAGCCGGCCCTCGGCGACCAGCAGGTCCGGCACCGTGCTCGCCCAGTCGCCGGCGTGGACGGTGCCGATCTCGATCGGGTACGGCAGCGGGTTGCCGCCGAACACGGCGGGGACGTCCCGGTTCCGCTCGGCCTCCAGCCGCCTGATCGTCTCGAACACCGGCCAGAACACCTCGATGGCGTTGACCCCCTCCAGCCGGGCGGCGCCGTGCGCGGCCCGGCCGGCGATCTCCAGCCGGAACGTGAGCGCGCCCGCGTTGGCGGTGATCACCTGGCCGCTGGTCGGCTCGGTGATCACGGCCGCCTCGGCGGTGTGCCCCCTGGCCAGGGTGCCGAACGCGCCCAGCCCGCCGTCCTCCTCGCTGACGACGCAGTGCACGGCCAGCGGGCGGGTGAGCCTGATCCCGGCCCGCTGGACGGCCCGCACCACGGCCAGGTTGGCCACCAGGCCCGCCTTCATGTCGCAGGCGCCCCTGCCGTGCAGGACGTCACCGCTGATCCGGGCGGCGAACGGGTCGTTCCCCTCCCATCTGGCCAGGTCTCCGACGGGCACCACGTCCACATGCCCCTGCAGCGCCAGCGCGGGGACGCCGTCGCCGCCCACCACCCCGACGACCCCGTACCCCTCGCTCCTCGGCGCCTCGGTGCCGGGGAACCCGTCGCGCTCGCGCAGGTCGTCGAGGTCGAGCTTCCACACGTCCACGTCCATGCCGGCCTCGGTCAGCAGGCCGGCGAAGTGATGCTGCAGCTCCGACTCGGCGTCGGTGCCGGTGACGCTGGGCACGCCGACGGTCTCGGCCAGCAGGTTCACGGCCTCGGAGTCGTCGATGGCGTCCAGCACCCTGAGTTCCACGTCGCGCATGCGCACACCTTCTCATGACGGCTCATGACGGGAATGCCAGGAAATCCCGTGAACTCGTACCGGGAGTTGTGGCGATACTCAGGCGTGAAGATCGTGGCGAGTCTGGTGGCGTGGGGTGTGACGGGCGCGGCGGCGGTGTGGGCGGCGCTGCGGCTGTCGGGGTTCGAGCCGGACTGGCCGTGGGTGCCCGCGGTGGCGGTCACCCCGCACGTCGCGGCGGCCGCGGGGGCCGGGCTGGTGCTGGCGGCGGCGCTCAGGAAGCGGGCGGCGGCCGCGCTGGCCCTGGCCGCCACGGTGGCCCTGGGCTTCGCCGTGGTGCCGAGGAGCCTGGCCGACGGCGGCACGGAGCCGGCCGGGGCGCCGCTGCGGGTGCTGGCGGCCAACCTCATGGTCGGCGTGGCCGACACCGGCGAGCTGATGGCGCTGGTGGCCCGGCTCCGGCCCGACGTGCTGGCGTTGCAGGAGCTGACGCCTGACGCCATGGAGCGGCTGGAGGAAGCCGGGTTGCCCGAGACGTTCCCGTACGCCGTGACCCGGCCCAGGCAGGGAGCCGGCGGCTCGGCCCTGTACGCGCGGCACCCGCTCACCCCCGGCGAGGCGATCGAGCACGGCCGCTTCGGCCAGGTCCGCGCGGTGCTCGCGCACCCGGGCGGGGCGCGGGTGGAGCTGGTCTCCGTGCACCCGTGCGCGCCCAAGAGGTACGGTCGGCAGCC
Source organism: Nonomuraea ferruginea (assembly GCF_039540635.1). Taxonomy (NCBI): domain Bacteria; kingdom Bacillati; phylum Actinomycetota; class Actinomycetes; order Streptosporangiales; family Streptosporangiaceae; genus Nonomuraea; species Nonomuraea ferruginea. Next base: position 303,393 of record NZ_BAABFD010000008.1, read on the forward strand.
CTGCTGGCGGGCCGGGCTGGAGGCGCTCCCCCGCGCCGGCGGCCCGCTGCGGGTCCTGGCCGGCGACTTCAACGCCACGCTCGACCACCTGCCCATGCGCGAGCTCCTCGCGAGCGGCTACCGGGACGCCGCCGACGTCACCGGCCACGGCCTGCGCACCACCTGGCCGCAGGGCGGCTGGGGCCCGCTCCCGGGAGTCGCCATCGACCACGTCGTGGCGGACTCCCGCATCGGCGTCCGCTCCTTCGCCGTGCACACGCTCAAGGGCACCGACCACCACCCGGTCTCCGCCGTTCTCACCCTTCCCTGAAGTCCGCCGTACGGGCGTGGAGTGATCCTTACCCGGCGGAACGTAAACTTGGCACGTGGAAGAGCCGAAGTTCGAGATTCAGATGCTGCACGATCGGGTGATGATCCGGCTGGAGCGCGACACCGAGGAGCGACGCAGCGGATCGGGCATCGTCATCCCGGCGACGGTGAAGATGGCCAACCGGCTCGCCTGGGGCGAGGTCTGCGGCGTGGGCGCCAACGTGCGCTCGGTCCGGGTCGGCGACAAGGTGCTGCTCAATCCTGAAGACCAGTTCGAGGTGGAGCTGCACGCGCAGACCTATCTCGTGATGCGCGAGCGCGACCTGCACGCGGTGGCCACGCAGGAGACCGACCACGGCACGGGTCTCTATCTCTGAGGCCCCCGCCTCAGGAGAGGACGAACTGCCTGGCCACCTGGATGACGTCCACGCCGAACGTGAGCAGGCTGAGGTAGATGATCAGGCCCATGGCGCAGAGCGTCACGAACGCCACGATGATCCGCACGGTCCAGCCCCGCCGCTTGTACCACTCGGTCCAGGCGTGCAGCATCCGCTTGCCGAACTCCAGCAGCCGGTGCGCCCAGTGAAACTCGGTCGCCAGCACCGCCAGGCCGCCGAACACGACCAGCCAGCCGGGCCCGGGGAACGGCACCATGATCAGGCCGCCGACCACCATGACGGTGCCGATCACGCCGATCACGACCTTGAGGGTGAGCGCGCCGGTGCGCGTGGCCCTGACGCCGTCGAGCCAGCCCTTGGGCCCGCGACGGCGAGGAATGCTGGAGTGACGCGCGGCCTCGTCCTTCATGAGGTCGGCGTCCCCCGTCTCGGATTTCTGCGTCGGCACGGTCCCCCCGGACAGTCGGTGTGGTCACCAGGATACGGGTAGGCCCACAGGCACGAGTGGCCAAATGTGGACTACACCCGGAACGTCCGTCAAACCCGCTGAACGGTAAAATCTGGCGCTAAACCAGGATATATCGGGCTTTTCTCAGCTACTGTAGAGCATGCCCGAGGTTATGCTTCGCACTGTTACCGGCCCCGTCCGCGCGGCCGCGGTGACCGGTGCCGTACTCCCCCACGAACACCTCCGCGCCGACATGCGCTGGGCAGTGGGCATCGACTCCGATCCGTACCGCTGGCTGGACGAGGAGCAGGCCGTCATCGCCGAGCTCCGCGCGCTGCGCACCGGCGACGACCCGCTCGGCCTGGTCGTGGAGCTCACCTCCATCGGCATGGGCCGCGACGCGGCCGCCCTGGCCAGGATCGCCGCCGGCAGCCGCGTGCCGGTGGTCGCCGCCACGGGCCTTTCCACCGGGCCGTTCTCCGGCGCCGCCGCCGCCGACGCCGACGCGCTCACCGGCCTGCTGATGGCCGACATCCTCGACGGGATGGACGACAGCGGCGTGTTCCCCGGCGTGATCGGCGAGGTCGGCTGCTGGGGCGCGCACCCCACCCCGGCCGAGGAGCGCGCCCTGCGGGCCGCCGCCCGCGCCGCGCTCTCCTCCCGGCTGTCGGTGGCCACCTACGGCCAGGACGGCCTGGCCATGCTGGAACTGCTGATGATCGAGGGCCTGCCCGCCTCCCGGGTGTCCGTGGGCTGCTCGGGCGCCGACCCGGCCGCGGCCCGCAAGATCGCCGAGTCCGGCGCGTACGTGAGCCTGGGCTCGATCGGCGTGGGCGCCGAGCGGGCCGCGGCCGTCGCCCTGGACCTCATCCGCGAGGGCCACGCCGGCCGGCTGCTGCTCAGCAGCGGCGTGAGCCGGGTCGCGCAGCTCGGCAAGTACGGCGGCCCCGGCTACGGGCACCTGTCCGCCGCGGTGCTGCCCAGGCTGCGCGAGGCCGGCGTCGAGGCGGAGACGCTGAGCGCGATCACCCACGACAACCCGCTGCGCTGGCTGACGGACGGGTTGACCTCAAGCTGAGTCGAGGTCTCATGCTGACGTCATGAGACTCACCGAATCCGAGCTGGCTTTCCTGTCCACCCAGCGGCTGGGCCGCCTGGCCACGGTCGCGCCCGGCGGCCAGGTGCAGAACAACCCCGTCGGCTTCTTCGTCGACGCCGAGGCCGGCACGATCGACATCGGCGGCCTCGACCTGGCCGCCACCAAGAAGTTCCGCAACGTACGGGCCGGCAGCACGGTCTCGCTGGTGGTGGACGAGCTGGCCTCGGTCAGCCCGTGGATCGTGCGCGGGGTGGAGATCCGCGGCACCGCCGAGGCGCTCACCGGCGTGCGCCCGCCCAGGCCCGGCATGTCCGACGCGGTCATCCGCGTCAAGCCGGCGAAGGTCATCTCCTGGGGCCTGCCAGACTGAGACCGTGATCTGGGTCGTCAGCGGCCCGCCGGGGGCGGGCAAGTCCATGGTGGCCGCCGCGCTGCTCGCCCGCCTGTCGCCGGTGCCCGCCCTGCTCGACAAGGACACGATGTACGGGGGCCTCGTCGCCGAGGTGCTGGCCGGCTACGGCAGGCCTCATGGGGAACGCGAGGGTTCCTGGTACGACGAGCACGTCAAAAGGCACGAGTATGCCGGCATGACCGCGACCGCCCGGCGGATCCGCGAGCACGGCTGCCCGGTCATGCTCGACGGCCCTTTCACCGGCCAGGTGCACGACGCGGCGCGCTGGCGACGCTGGGTGGCGGAGCTGGGCGGCCCGCCGGTGCGGCTGGTGTGGGTGCGCTCCGACGCCTCGACGCTGCGCGAGCGACTGGAGGCCAGGGGCCTGCCCAGGGACGCGGGCAAGCTGGCGGCGTTCGACGCGTACCTGGCCAGGATCAGGGTGGACGAGCCGCCCGCGGTGCCGCACCTGGAGATCGACAACCGGCGCGGCGCGCCCCCGCTGGGGGCGCAGCTCACCGCGGCGGGTATATCGCCGCGAGCACCCCGGGCAGGCGGGCCACCCACCGGGTGAACCGCCCCTCCTCGAACGCGGCGCCCGGCTCGTTGGCGAGCTGCTGCGACAGCAGGCCGGCGATCAGGCTGGAGCCCAGGGCCTGCCCCTCCTCGCTGGCGGCGTCCGGATGCAGTTCGCCGCGCTCGATGGCGGCCGACGTCAGCGCGGTGAAGTGGTCGTGGACGGCCAGGGCCGGCGCGTACGCCCGCTCCGAGGGCTCGAAGCCGGGCACCGGCCGCCAGAACAGCAGCTGGGCCAGCGCCTGGTTGGCCATCACCCACCGCGCGCCGGCCTCCAGCGAGGCGGCCATCGCGGCCAGGCCCGGCTCCGCGCCCGCGGCGCCCCGCTGCACCGCCTCCAGGTAGGCCCGCTGGCCGCGTTCGAAGAGCGCGTCGTAGACGGCGTGCCGGGACGGGAAGTACTTGTACAGCGACGGCGGCCGGATGCCGAGCCGCCTGGCCACGGCCGACAGGCTCAGCCCGGCCACGCCGTCCTCGGCCATCACCTCCAGGGCGATGGCCAGGATCTCCTCCAGCGTCTCCGCCCGCCGGCGGGCCCTCCGATCGGGAATGTCAGCCATGGCATGTAGCTTAGGCTATAGGTAATAGCTGAAGCTATGGAGGAGAGCCATGTCCCGCGAGATCGTGCTCACCGGTCTCCGGCAGAACAACCTGCGCGACGTCTCCCTGCGGCTGCCCAAGGAGCGGCTCATCGTGTTCACCGGCGTGTCCGGCTCCGGCAAGTCGTCGGTGGTGTTCGAGACCATCGCGGCCGAGTCGCAGCGCCAGCTCAACGAGACCTACAGCGCGTTCGTCAGGAACCGGCTGCCCAAGCACGAGCGCCCGCGCGCCGGGCGGCTGGAGGGGCTGACCGCCGCGGTGGTCGTCGACCAGCGGCCGGTGGGCGGCAACGCCCGCTCCACGGTCGGCACGATGACCGAGATCCACCCCATGCTGCGGGTGCTGTTCTCGCGGCGCGGCGAGCCCTCGGCGGGCCCGGCGACGGCCTACTCGTTCAACGACCCGGCGGGCATGTGCCCGGAGTGCGCCGGCCTCGGGCGGAAGACGGAGGTCGACGTCGGCCGGCTGGTCGACTTCGACCTGTCGCTGGCCCAGGGAGCGCTGCGGCCGTACGCGGTCGGCGGCTACGTGTGGAGCCTCTACGCGAAGTCGGGGCTGTTCGACCCGGCCAAGCCGCTGCGCGACTACACCGAGCGGGAGCTCGGCCTGCTGCTGCACGGGAGCGGGTTCAAGGTGGAGCGCGACGGCCGCGCCCACGACTACGAGGGCGTGATCACCCGGTTCGACCGCGTCCACCTCCACCGCGACGTGGAGTCGCTCGACCAGGCGGCGCGGGAGGTGGTGCGCGAGCGCGCCTGCCCCGCGTGCGGCGGCCGGCGGCTCAACCCGGCGGCGCTGGCCTCCCGCATCGACGGCCGCAACCTGGCCGACCACTGCGCGATGGAGATCACCGACCTGATCGGCGTGCTGGCGGAGACGGCCGACCCGGTCGCCCGCGCGGCGGTGGAGGCGTTGCGCCGCGTCGAGGCCATCGGGCTCGGCTACCTCAGCCTCGACCGGGAGACGCCGACCCTGTCGGGCGGCGAGGCCCAGCGCCTCAAGACCGTGCGCCACCTGGGCAGCGGCCTCACCGGTCTCACGTACGTCTTCGACGAGCCCAGCGCCGGCCTGCATCCGCGCGACGTGCACCTGCTCGGCGGGCTGCTGCTGCAGTTGCGCGACAAGGGCAACACGGTGCTCGTGGTCGAGCACGACCGCGACGTGATCGCGCTCGCCGACCAGGTGGTCGACCTGGGGCCGGGCGCGGGCGCCGACGGCGGGCGGGTGGTCTACCAGGGTCCGGTGGCCGGGCTCGGCGACACGCCGACCGGCCGCGCGCTGCGGCGGGCGCGCGGGCTCAAGGAGCGGGTACGCGAACCGTCCGGGTGGCTGACGATCGGCGGCGCCCGGACCCACAACCTGGCCGACGTGACGGTCCGGGTGCCGCTGGGCGTGCTGACGGCGGTGACCGGCGTGGCCGGGTCGGGCAAGAGCACGCTGATGACCCGCGAGTTGCCGGCCCGCCACCCCGGCACGGTGCTGGTCGACCAGTCGGCCGTGCACGCCTCGCCCCGTTCGACGCTCGCCACCTACCTGGGGGCGATGGACCGGCTGCGCAAGCTGTTCGCGGCCGCGCACGGGGTGCCGGCCAAGCTGTTCAGCGCCAACTCGGCGGGCGCCTGCCCGGAGTGCGGCGGGCGCGGCGAGATCAGGACCGACCTGGCGTTCATGGACCCGGTGACCCGCGTCTGCGACGCCTGCGGCGGCACCCGCTACAACCGCGAGGCCCTGTCGTACCGCCTGGCCGGGCGCGACATCGCCGGCGTGCTGGCGCTGACCGCAGGCGAGGCCGTGCGCGACTACGACCTGCCGGGCCTCGACCGGCTGGGCGAGCTGGGGCTGGGCCATCTGACCCTGGGGCGTTCGCTGGCCACGCTGTCGGGCGGCGAGCGGCAGCGGCTCAAGCTGGCGCACCGGCTGCACGAGTCTGGTCAGGTGTACGTGTTCGACGAGCCGACCAGGGGCCTGCACCCGGCCGACGTCGACCGGCTGCTGGCGCTGCTCGACCGGCTCGTCGACGGCGGCAACGCGGTGATCGTGGTGGAGCACGACCTCGACGTGGTCAAGCACGCCGACTGGGTGATCGACCTGGGGCCGGAGGCGGGACGGCACGGCGGGCGGGTGGTGTTCGAGGGCACCCCGGCGGCGCTGGCCCAAGCCTCCACCCATACCGCGAAATATCTGGCTAAGTCTCTCGATAGTCCTCGTCCCGCGCGTCGATGATCGCCATGTGCCCCGGCAGGTGCCCGATCGCGAACTCCACGCCGCTGGCCATCACCGCCGCCTGCGGCGTCACCCCGCACGCCCAGAACAGCGGCGTCTCCCCCTCCCGCACCTCCACCGGGTCGCCGAAGTCGGGCCTGCCCAGGTCGCCGATGCCGATCACGGCCGGGTCGCCGGTGTGGACCGGCGCGCCGTGCACCATCGGGTAGCGCCCGCTGACCTCGATCGCGGTGGCCACCAGCGCCTCCGGCACCGGCCGCATCGACACCACGAGCGGCCCGGCCAGCGGCCCCGACGGCTCGCACGGCACGTTCGTCCGGTACATCGGCACGTTCACGCCCTGCTCCAGGTGCCGGATCGGCACGCCCGCGGCCAGCAGCGCCCGCTCGAAGGTGAAGCTGCAGCCGAACAGGAACGGCACCAGGTCCGCCCGCCACTCCGCCACCACCTCACCGGTGTCGGCGACGGCGCGTCCGTCCTGGTAGACGCGGTAGCCGGGCAGGTCGGTGCGCAGGTCGCCGGGGAACAGGCGGGTGCGCACCGCGCCGGGCTCGCCCACGTCGAGCAGCGGGCAGGCCCGCGCGTTGCGGTGCGCGAACAGCAGCAGGTCGTAGGCCAGCTCCTGGGGCACGGCGATCAGATTGGCCTGGGTCCAGCCCCTGCACCAGCCCGCCGTCGGCGTGCGCTCCCCGCCGCGGAAGCGCTCGCGCGCCTGCGCGGGGGTCAGGTCAGCGACGTCCACTCCTCGAGCGTACGCCCGAGTCGCCGGATCAGCGCCAGACGCCGAAGGTGTGCGGCCCGAGCCCGTACCCGTCGGGGGTCGGCAGCACGTACCCCTGGCCGATCAGCCGCTCCAGGCTCTCCCGTACCTCCTCGCCGGGCAGGCCGGTGATGTGCACCAGCTCGTCCATACCGACCCAGCCGTGCTCGACGGCCGGGCCCGCTACGGCCTCGTAGACGTGGATGTCGACGTCGGACAGCGCCTGCACGTCGTGTCGCGGATCCATCAGCGTGCCCTCGCTCCCTCGCGCAGCCGGTTCGGGTCGATCTCGCGCTCCGGATAGCGGCGCAGATATTCGGACTCCATCTCGTTCGTCCGTGAGGTGTGACGGGCGAGCGCGTCGTCGGAGCCGTGCAGGAAGGTGTCGGTGCGGGTGGTGTGCAGTTGCCGCAGCTCGCGCAGCAGGTCCTCGTCGCTCAGCTGGGCCGGGTCGATTCCCATCGTCGTCATGGGCTCCCTCTACCCCAGATGGCGCTCGACAATATCTGTCACATTTCCTGACACATAGGCATTGTTTGGGAGATTAGACCGCCTTACCTTCCCGTTATGGACCTCGAGCTCAGGCACCTCAAGATCGTCCGCGCCGTCGCGGACGCCGGAAGTGTCAGCAAGGCCGCTTCCATGCTCGGGTTGGCCCAGCCCGCCCTCACCGCCCAGCTCAAGCGCATCGAGCGGATGCTCGGCGGCGCGCTCTTCGAGCGCGACCGTCACGGCGCCCGCCCCACCCGGCTGGGCGAGCTGGTGCTCGCCCGCGCCCGGGTACTCCTGCCCGCCGCCAAGGAGCTGCAGGAGGAGGCCGTACGGTTCGCGCACGCCCCCACCTCCGGCTACCGGATAGGCGCCACCAACGGCCCGATACTCGGCGGCCTGGTGCACCGCCTGGCCGCGGAACGCCAGGTAACCACCTACACCAGCTGGTCGGCGCACGAGCTGACCACCATGGTCGAGCTGGGCCGGCTCGACTACGTGCTGACCGGGGCGTGCGGCGACAACGGCACCCCGGCGGGCACCCTGGCCTGGGAGACGATCAGCCTCGACCCGGTCTTCACCCTGCTCTCCGTGGACCACCCGCTGGCCGTGGAGAAGGAGGTGGAGCTCGCCGACCTGGCGGACGAGCAGTGGGCGGTCACGCCGGGGGACGGCTGCTTCAACGACTGCTTCGCGATGGCGTGCGCGCGGGCCGGGTTCACGCCGGGCACCATCTACGAGACCGACGTGGCCACCTGCGTGCACCTGGCGCAGGTGGGCCGCGCGGTGGTGCTCTGCCAGGCCACCCACCAGCCCGCCCCCGGCATGGTGGTGGTGCCGCTGAAGAACGCGCCGCTGCGCTGGCGTCAGCTCCTCGGCCGCCACCCGGCCGCGCCGGACGCCGCGTGGGTGCTCCTCCAGGCCAAGCAGACACACCGGGAAGCGGTACGGCGCAGCCGCGCCTACCACGACTGGCTGGGCCGCAACCCCGGGTTCGGCACCGCGCCATAACACCGTGATAGGGCCGAACTGGTACTCCTCGGTTTCCGGCCGCCCGCGTACGTTGACGGCACCCCCCAGCCACAGCGAGGAGACACCCCATGCTGCGGACCCCAGCGCTGATCGCCATCTCGATCGGCGCCTTAGTCATGACGGCCACCCCCGCCGTCGCCACCCCCACCACCACGACCACCACCACCGCCACGACCACCGCCACGGCCGAGCCCCCCAAGGGCGTGATCGACGCCATCGAGCGCGACCTCGGCATCAGCGAGAGGCAGGCCGTCGCCCGGATGGCCAACGAGGCCCGCGGCAACCAGGCCGCGCCCGCCCTGGCCAAGCAGCTCGGCGACCGCTACGCCGGCGCCTGGTTCGAAGGGCCGGAGAGCAAGCTGGTCGCGGCCAGCGTCAAGCAGTCGGACGCCGCCGCGATCAAGAGCTCCGGCGCCGAGGCCCGCATCGTGACCCGCACGCTGGCCCAGCTCACCGCCGTCAAGGACGGCCTGGACAAGGCCGCGCCGCCCGACACCGTGCACAGCTGGTCGGTCTCACCCGCCGACAACGCGGTCGTCGTGCAGGCCGCCGACCAGGACGCGGCCCTGGCCTGGGCGAAGAGCGCCGGCGTCGACACCGGCGCGGTCAAGTTCGCCGACTCGGCGGACCGGCCGAAACTCCTGTACGACATCCGCGGCGGCGACGCGTACTACATCTCGTCCTCGCGCTGCTCCGTCGGGTTCGCCGCCCGGCGCGGCACCCAGGTCGGCTTCACCACCGCCGGCCACTGCGGCTCCAACGGCCAGTCCACGACCGGCTACAACCGCGTGGCGCAGGGCACCTTCCAGATCTCGTCGTTCCCCGGCAACGACTACGCCTGGGTCGCGACGAACGCCGACTGGACCGCCCCCGGCGTGGTCAACGGCTACTCGGCCGGCATCCTGCCGGTGCGCGGCGCGTCCGTCACCCAGCCCGGCGGCTCCGTGTGCCGCTCCGGCTCCACCACCCAGTGGCACTGCGGCACCGTACAGGCGCTCAACAGCACCGTGAACTACCCGCAGGGCACCGTCTCCGGACTCACCCGCACCTCCGTCTGCGCCGAGCCCGGCGACTCCGGCGGCGCGTTCATCTCCGGCGACCAGGCCCAGGGCATGACCTCCGGCGGCTCCGGCAACTGCAGCATCGGCGGCACCACGTACTTCCAGCCCATCGGCGAGATCATCTCCGTCGGCGGCCTGACCCTGGTGACCAGCGACGGCGGCGGCGACCCCGACCCGCCCACCGGCTGCCAGGGCTACCAGTCGACCCACACCGGCTCGCTGTCGTCCGGCCAGAACGCCTACCAGCCGAACGGCTCCTACTACCAGACGACGACGTCGGGCACCCACGCCGCCTGCCTGGACGCCCCTGACGGCACCGACTTCGACCTCTACCTCCAGAGGTGGAACGGTTTCTCCTGGAGCACCGTGGCCCAGGGCATCACGCCCGGCGCCGACGAGACGGTGACCTACAACGGCAGCGCCGGCTACTACCGCTACCGCGTGCACGCCTACAGCGGCTCCGGCTCGTACACCCTCGGCTTCAACCGCCCGTAACGTACTCCCACCCGGGACGCCACTGGAACGGGCCCTCAACCAGCTCCTCCAGCGGCGTCCCGCCGAACAGCACCCGCAGGGCCCACCGGTCGGCCGCATCCGCGACAACGGTGCGGCCCTGCCCTGTTGCCGCCCGCCGATCTCCGCGGTCCGTACGGCGCGGCGCAGGTCCGAGGCGTGGACCACGTCCACGTCCTTCCGCCGCTCCCCCAGCTCACGCGCCTGTTCCCGCCCGGCGGCGGACAGCTCGCCGGCTCCATCGTGGTGGCGTGGGTCTCGTAGATCAGCTTCACCGGCAAGCGCGCCACCCCGTCCGCTCTCGGAAGAATGATCGTCCTACTCTCCCCCGAGAGGGCTCGGCGTGGAATGATGTGCGAGGCATCAGGCGGGGCTGGGGGCGCTCACCATGCTTTAACCTTGTCGATGCGCACAACTCAATCCAGGGGCGGTAGCTCAGCCGGTCAGAGCATCGGACTCATAATCCGTGGGTCGTGGGTTCAAGTCCCACCCGCCCTACCCACCTCACCAGGTACGGAGCACCCTATCCCGCTTCCGCGGGCGGGGGAAGCGGCGGTTGGGGGACCGAAGGGGGACCGCCAGTTTCGGACCCCTCCTTCAGCATGATTTTTCGAGGCACCAGACGAACCGCCGCCTCCGCTGCCGCCCTGGCCACATCCGGCAGCACCGCCGTGTAGATGTCGGAAGTGATCCCGATTGACGAGTGCCGCAGCATCGCCGACACGTACTTCATGTCCGTCCCCGCCGCCAGGCTGAGCGTGGCCGCGCCATGCCGGAGATCGTGAAGGCGGATCGGCGGCAGCCCGGCGGCGAACACCAGCCGCCAGAAGTGCTCCGACACCCAGTCCGGGGTCAGCTCCGAACCGTCCTCCTGCGTGAAGATGCGGCCGGTCTCCTTCCACGAGCTGCCCCACGCCAGCTTCTCCGCCAACTGCCGCCGGCGGTGCGCCCGCAGTACGGCCAGCGTTCCCGAATCCAGCGCGACGGCCGCCTCCGATGCCCGCGACTTCGGTTTCCCCTCCTCCACCCGGCCACCGACGTTGGACAGTTGCTTAGCGACCGTCAGAACGCCTTCCTCCAGCTCGCCGTCCACCCACCGCGCGCCGCACGCCTCCCCGCGCCGCAGCCCCCGGAACGCCACCAGGTGATACAAGGCATAGAGCCGGTCCTGGACGGCATGGTCGAGGAACGCGCCGAGCTGGGCCGGCGTCCACACCATGACTGGCGAAGGGCGCGGCGTCGCCAGCCACACCCGGAACCGTTCCAACGGCTTCTGGGACTTCTTTTTCGTGGCCTGCTCCGCCGCCAATCGTTGCTCGAACTCCGCGGTGAAGGCTTCCACTCGCGGTTTGGTCCACACGAGGGCTTGCGGCCTCTCCCCCGTATCCAGCTTCACCAGTGTGGCGGCGTTGAACGACACCAGGTGGTCTCGCTCGGCGTCGGCCAGCACCGTCCGGATCGTCGCCTTGATTCTCTGCTTCGTCGACGATCCGGTCGGACGCTTTCCTCGCACGCTCGCGCGTGCCTGCGGGTCGTCGGACTCTCGCGCCGCGAGCAGGGCCGCGTTCTTCTCGTCGATCCGCGTGAACACTTCCTCGACCTTCGGCGCGAACAGTCTGTCGAGGCGTACCTCGTCGAGTACCTCACCGAAGTGCGTGTCGTGGTGCGAGATGTATCCGAGCAGTGTCGACTCTCGGATGTCCTTCAACCTGCGACGCCGGGCCACCCATTGCACCCAGTACTCGCCGAAGGTCATCGCCTGGAGCGGCTGACCGGCCCTGAACTTGCGCTGTACCTCCTCGTACTCCGGCATCGGCGCCTTCTTCCGATGCGCAGCTTTGATCATGGCGAGGATCTCCATCCGCGCCTGATGCCCGTCTGGGCCAGGATCGGGGATGTCGAGCAGGCGCCCGATCGCCTGGAAGTACGCGGTCACCTCGTCCGCCGAGGCGAAGCCGCCCAGTTTTAGGTAGCTGCGTTTCCCGTCCGGCCCGGGCGGAAGCTCCTCCTTGCCGTACCAAACTCCGTGGCTGGGATTCCACGAGCCGTTCTTTCGGCGCAGCTTCGGGCACTTCGCGCCGAGCTCGCGGCCGTTCTGTCGGCATTTGCATCGTCTGAACGGGTTACCGGTCAACGTATAGCTCACCTCATTCCGGTTTCACGGTGCACGTATGCGATCTTCCTCGCTTCCTGGTATTCCTCGATGCTTACTCCCAGCTCGGCGGCCAGTTCTTCCGGTGGCTGCCGGGGTTGGCGGCCGCGATGGTTCAGGGTTGTCCGGGCTGCCAGGCTCTCCAGGTAGTCCTGGCGATCTTCTGGCTCCTGGTCGCTGATCTGCCGTAGTCTGCGGTCGATCTCCTCCACCACGGAGTCGGTGGGGTGGGCGGTCCCGCGGTCGTAGGCGTCGATGACGCCGATGGCGGTTTCCTGTATCCCGGCTCGTATCAGCGCCTCGGTGGCGTGGTAGATGAGGTCCGGCACCACACGTACGGGAGTGCTCGGGATCTTGGTGGCGAACAGCTCGCGCAGACGGACAAGGTCCGCCACGACGCTGTGGCGTCGGCGTGCCTCCCCTGCGGGCGGGGTCAGGTCGCGTCCGTCACCCATGGCCTGCAGGATCCGGTGCAGCGTCTCGTAGCCGGCTGTCGCCGCGCGCCAGGAGTCGGTGTCCCGCCAGAAGGCGATCGCCTGCTCGGCTGTGTCCGCTTCGACTCTTCGCTGCGCCAGGAAGCCCTCGTAGGCGGCGCGGCTCTGCTCTTGAGCCAAGCGGTGACGCAGGCGGGCCCAGGCCAGGAGGAAGTGGGCGTACTGCTCTGTGGCGTTGCGGCCTTCGTGGGTAACCGTGCGGCTCAGGTCGTGCAGGTCCCGGCCTTCGGCGTCATCCATGGGAAGCGGGAGTTCTTCCAGGGCGATGCCGAACACGCGGGCCAGCGCGATGGCCTCGTCCACGCTGATCGCGCGGCGGCTGCCGTCGGGCTTTGGGTTGACGATCTTGGAGATGGCGGACTGGTGGGTGGGGCATCCGGCGTGGGTGAGTTCCTGGGCCATGCGTTCTTGTGACCAGCCGCGGCGGCGCATCTCCCAGGCGATCCGCAGAGCGACGTTCTCCTCGCTGAGGCTGCGAGTGCCCGACTGGTTGGTCTGGTCTGGGTCAGATCGTTTTTCGGCTATCGACACGCGTCACTCCTTGACAGCATCCGAGCTTCATCCTGAAGGGATGGAAGATTACCAACGATCGGGTTGATCGGCCACCATCGATCATGCCATCCTGATCACGAGCGTCAACCCATCCCATTCGCGATGAACCGCTCGGCGCTGTCCGACATGGTCCGGGCGGATCCCTCATCAGAAAGGCGCGCCCTCATGGCCGAGGCATTGACTACCGCGGAACTGCTTGCTCTGCCCGTCACCGTCGACATCGTGACCGCCGCCCGAGCGTTCGGCATCGGCCGGACCAAAGCGCACGAACTCGCCCGCAAGGGCGAGTTTCCCTGTCCCGTCCTCCGGGTCGGCCACACCTACCGCGTCGGCCGCGTCGCCCTCCTGCGCTGCCTGGACATCGAGGATCCCGCGCTCACTCTGGCGTCGCCCGCCCAGGCCACCGACCTCGCGTCCTGACCGGGACCGCCCCATGACCAGCCCGTACACGCGGATCCTGCAGGCCCTCTACGCCAGGACCGGCCACCCCCCGCGCGGCACCGCCACGCAAAAGAGCGCCCGCTGCCCGGCGCACGACGACCGGCACCCGTCGCTGTCGGTCGGCGTCACCGGCGAAGGCGTCGTCATGATCACTTGCCACGGCGGGCCCAAGTGCTCCACCGAAGACGTCATGCAAGCGCTCGGCCTGCCCATGTCTGCCCTCTGGCCCGATCCCGAGCACCCGCGGCCTTCCCAGCGGCGCCATTCAGACCGGTGGATGCCTTGCGGCCACGACCGCGTGGCCGACTACGTCTACCGGGACGAGCAGGGCACCCTCCTGTACGGCGTCGCCCGGTGCAGCCGCAAAGGGAACGGCTGCCAGGGCTTCCGCCAGTGGCGGCCCGACCCGGCCAAACACTCCGGTCGGCGCTGGAGCCTGTACGGCGAGGACGGCGCCATGGCCGTGCGCCTGGTGCCCTACCGTCTGCCTGACCTCATCGCCGCAGTCCGCGACGCACGCGTCATCATGATCACTGAAGGTGAGAAAGACGCCGAAGCCCTGCGCGCCCGGCCCGGCATCACCGCTACCTGCAACGCGATGGGAGCCGGGAAATGGCAATCGGACTTCGCCCGCTACTTCCACGGCGCCGACGTCTCCATCGTCGCCGACCGTGACCAGGCGGGCCGCGACCACGCCCAGGCGATCGTGCACAACCTTATGCCCGTGGCCCGCTCCATCTACGTGCTTCAGGCCCGGCACGGTAAGGACGCCCACGATCACCTCTCCGCCGGCGGCACCATCGGCGACTTCATCGAGGTCTGGGCACCCAAGCCCTACACCCTCCAGGGAATCGGCGGGTGACCGCCGGAAGCGGGCCGAACTGGGCCCCCGACATCACAAAACCGGGCGACAAGACACCGGCCGAGGCGGAAGATGCCTGGGACGAGGTCATCCCACTCGGCTCACGGCTCGTACCGCCAGCGTTTCCTCTCGACTGCCTGCCATCGTGGCTGGCAGACATCGTCCAGGCGGTGGCCGAAGAGACCCAGACGCCTCCCGACATCGCCGCGGCCTTCGCCTTAGGAGGGCTGTCCACCGCGGCCGGCGGCAAGGCCGTGGTCCGGGTTCGCGGCGGCTGGCACGAGCCGCTCAACCTCTTCCTCGTCTGCGTGGCCCCGCCCGCCACCCGCAAGTCGGCCGTCTTCCGGGCCATGACCGCACCTCTGTACCAGGCCGAGCAGCAACTGGTCATCGCCGGTCGGGCCAAAGCACGGCAGACCGAACTGCTCCGGTCGCAGTTGCAAGAGGCCGACAAGCAGGCCAGAACCAAGGCGGTACGCAGCGGCTCGGCCAACGACCTGGCCGAGGCCGAATCCACCGCCCTCGCCCTGGAAGAAGCGGTCGTCCCTCCCGAGGTCCAGCTGATCGCTAAGAACGTCACTCCCGAGGAGTGCTCCACGATTCTGTCCGAGCAGAACGGCCGACTGTCCATTCTGTCGGCCGAGGGCGACCTGTTCGACATCGTGTGCGGCCGCTACAGCAACGGCGTACCCGCCCTGAGTCCGTTCCTTGAAGCCCACGCCGGCGACGTGCTTAAGGTCAACCGTCGCGGCCGGGCCGAGTACGTGCGCTCCCCCGCCCTGACCATCGCGGTGTGCATCCAGCCCGCCGTGCTCGCCTTCCTCGCCCAAAAGCCCCGTCTGCGCGGCCAGGGCCTGCTGGCTCGATTCCTGTACGTGCTGCCGAAGGACACCGTCGGCTACCGCAACAGCGAGCCCGACCTCGTCCCTGACCAGGTCCGCCACACCTACGAGCAGAACATGCAGCACCTGGTCCTCAGCCTGGCCGAGTGGGAGCGGCCGCAGATTCTGGCGCTGTCGGCGCCGGCCACCAAGCTCGTCATCGACTTCCAGAACGAGATCGAGCCCCAGCTGCGTGCCGGCGTCGGCGAGCTGGACAGCCTGCGCGACTGGGCGGGCAAGCTCGTCGGCGCCGCCGCCCGCATCGCGGGCCTGCTCCACCTGGCCGAGCATCCGCACGACGGCTTCCGCAAGCCGATCGCCGAGCAAACCATGCACCATGCCGTCGAGATCGCCCGCTATTTCATCGCCCACGCCGCGGCCTGCTTCGGCGCGATGGCGGAAGACCGGCACACGCAACTGGCCCGGGAGGCCCTGGCGTGGATCACCAAGAATGAGACCGTGATGAAGGCCCGGCAGTTCAGCCAGCGCGATCTGCACCGCGGCATGCAGACGAAGCTCAAGGACGCCTCGACTGTCACCGCCGTGCTGTCGCTGCTGGACGCGCACGGCTACATCCGAGCCCTTCCGCAAGCGGCTCGCGGGTCGCGAGGTGGGCGCAGACCTTCCCCGCAGTACGTCGTCCATCCCGCGCTCTTCGCCAAGCCGTGACAGAACGGCCACAACCCAAACGACCTATGGAAACAGCCGAGACAAATGGTCCGACAGAACGGTGACGAAATCACCGGCAGCGACAGAACGCCTTCCAGCGCGTCGTATACGCCTTCAAGCTCATGCGCGAGTGCGATTCTGTCATTCACCCAGACCATTCGTCAGCGTTGCGTCATTACACAGCCAAGTGCCGACGAGCCTTGTCACAGCAGGTGGGCGGTTTCTGTCACTTCTGTCATCGCCTCAAAGTCTTAGTGACAAGATGTGAAAATTATCAAGAGTTGAGTTCGAATCGTCCTTAGCATCTGGTTGCCACCCTCAGCCTCGACTTAAGACGCCCCCAGAAGGGCTCCTTCACCCACCGGCTCCACGTCCGGCACCGGCACTACCGCTTCTCACGGATTGAGGACCGCGATGACCTCCTTACCTCTCTCCTTAAACGGTGACCCCACCAAGGTCGCCGACGTCTTGGGCAATCTAGACGGCTCTACCACGCGTTTCCTGGCCGCCCTGCTCGACCAGCCGCTCAAGGCTCGGGTTATTTTGCAGGCCCGGCGACCCGCGGTCACTGCGTTATCTCGGGAGTGCTGCCTACGCATGGGTCTCGCCGTCGACGACATCGCGTTGGTGCGCCGCTCCCAACTGATCACCGACGCAAGGGATGCGGTGATCTCGGCCAACAAAGTCGTCCTCGATATCGGCCATCCCCTAATGGCCGATCTTGACCTCGGCACCGACATTCCGCTTGGCTACCTGCTCAGTGAGATCGAGCAACGCCGGGAGATCCTTCAGCGGGGTGTGCGGCCGTGGTCGTGGGGATGTCCCGATCCTTTCAGCACGACCCGGGCCAGTGCCTGGCGCTCGTATTTGATCATCACCAGCGGCCAGCCCCTCTGCCATGTCGAGGAGGTCTTCCACCCCGATGTGATCTCACCGCCGTCTGCTGCATCCGGTCCGAAACTATGACGATCGCTTTGCACGGCTTCGGTGAACGTCGGACGCTGTCGCTGGTGCCGAAGCCGCGCGAATACTGCGAGCCTCCGCCGCTCCGGCGGAGGGCTGGAGGCCATCCGCATCCCTAGGCTGGCAGGCGCTGAGGCATCCGCCCAAGCGTTCGGCACCATCTCTGGGATCATAGGATCAAAATCGTCCACCACATCGGCGCGGCTTGGCCGGAAGGCAGTTCATCCGTTGCGACGCTGAACGCTACAAGGACGCCTCGACCGTCACCGCCGTGCTGTCACCTCCTGGATTCCCACGCCTACATCCGCGCCCTTCCCCAGTTCGCCAGGCCGACGCGGACCTTTCTCTCGGTACGCCGTCAGCCCTCTGCTCTTCGTAAAGCCGTGACAAAACCGCTACGGCGGTGATGGCCTGCGGAAACGCCTGGAACAAAAGGCAAGACAGAACGGTGACAGATCTCAAAACAGCGACAGAAGCTTTCCCCTCGCTCGTCTTCACCCAGAGCTACAGGCGGGAATCGGGTTCTGTCATTCACCGAGCAGATTCGTCAAGGTTCTGTCGCTGTTACATCAGACGCCAATGGCCCAGACCAGAGGGAACTATCGACATACTGTCAGTTCTGTCATCAGCTTCAGGGAACGAGCCACACGAAGGACGGGATGCCGGAGACTCTTCACCGTCTCGAATATCACCAGAAGAGAACATCACCTTGATATAATCGCGCACATGGAGGCCAGCGCCTTACGAGTGGACAATTCGCACACCATCCATCTGGCGGGCACCAGCGTCGACCGCTACGACGTCGAGCTCCCCGCCCCGGCCTGTCACACAGCGATCGCGGGCTGGGACCCGCGACGGCTGCGCGCCTCGACGGCGCCGGTGAACTGCCGCCGATGCCTGCGGCTCCTCGATCGGCGGCAGATCCGTGCCCTGCTTCAGGAGACGATCTTTTGACGGTGCTTACGTCGATCCGTTGGATCTAGCGCCACTTAGGCGGCAAATCGATGGTGACCTCGCGGGTGGCGGACTTGATGGTGATCGTGGTCTCGCCTCGTCCGATCGCCCTGTCGATCTTCTTGATTTCTGACCAGGAAAAGCCCTGTCGCCGGTACTTGTTCCGCTGGCTCGGCTTCATGTGGCGAATGTCGTCCTTGGCAACCGTGGTCATCCCTGGATGCCATGCGCGTGCTGTTCCGCGGGTCATCTTGACCATTAGTGCCCTTTCGGGGGTGAGTATGAAGCTGGTTGCTTGATGCGAGGTCGTGAGCAACAATGGCATCTGCAGTTTTGATACCACTTCACCGCCTTCGTCGCAGCCACGGACCTCTCTACCTGTTACCGCTCGGCCCTGCACACCAGCCGCACTGCGACCGGGTCTCGTCCCTCAGCGACCACCATCGGCGGGGTACTCGAACTGCAGGCGGACCGGCTCAACCAGCACAGCACGAGCTCCGTCGAAGTCGGCCAACCGGGCCGCCACCGTGGCCACCGCCAGCCGTTCCGGCAAGACTGCGGAGAACTTCAGCCCGTTGACGGCGCGGCGATCGACGTCCGGCAGCACCAGAATCTCCCCGTCACCTACGCTGCTGCGGGCCTCCTGCCAAGCCGTAGGCGTCAGGTCCTCGCGCAGCCGTACAGAGAAATCTGTCGGACGCTGAACCGGGTCGGCGATCGAGGGCAGCGTGGCGGCGAGCGTCGCGTTGGCGCGATAGCCGGCCCAGGTCCACCACCGCACGTCGTCACCCGCCCGGGTGATCAGCGTTCCTCCGGGGTGCACGAGGCCGGGAGCCTCCTCCTGCCGCCATTCGGCGAGTCTCGCCTGCGCGCGGCGGGTCAGTGAGACAGGAGGGTCCGCACCGAGCAGGACCTCTCGCATGGCCTGGGTCAGGGCGTAGGACAGACCGGCGATGCCGCCGCTCGTCCACTTGGCGACACCGCCGCCGTCGGCGGGCTCGACGAAGGCCCGCCTGCGTGCCCAGTCGATGAAGGTCACCCGCCAACTCCGGCCGCCGAGCAGCAACAGGTGAGGGCCCGCCCGCTCCTCGGTCAGCACCGAGGGGTCGGTGCGGCCGATCTCCTGGCGTCCGGACAGCACGGTGAATTGCGGCGGCGCGGTGAAGGAGGCTGTCAGCTCGATGAAGTGGCGCCGCCCGAAGTGTTTCTCGGCTTCGGGGCCGATGAACAGCATCCCGCCGTCCTCATCCAGGAACCCCTTCTCGACCATGTGCCGCACGATGGGAGCGGCTGAGCGGTCGAAGGGTGCCAGGCCGTTCCACTCCTGCGGCCACATCTGGTCGCCGATCCGGTGCTGCTGGAGGGTGATGGCGAGCAGTTGCTGCGCCACCAGATGGCGAGGTTCGGGCGGTGCGGTGACCGGTTCGACCCAGCTGCGGCCCCACAGCAGGAGCAGGCCCGCGGCCTGGAGAAGGGATTCTGCCTCGGTTGCGAGGAACAGGCAGTTGCGTACGGTGCCGGCCCGCCGACCGGTGCGCCCGATGCGTTGCAGGAAGGACGCGACGGTGCTGGGCGAGTCGATCTGGATGACCCGGTCCAGGTCCCCGACGTCGATGCCGAGTTCGAGCGTGGAGGTGGAGACGATGACGCAGTCGCGGGCTTCGGCGAAGGCTTGCTCGGAGCGGGCCCGTTCGTCGGCTGACAGGGAGGCGTGGGACAGGAAGACGTTCACTTCGCGCGCGCGCAGGGCCGCACCGAGTTGCTCCACCTGTCGCCGGGAGTCGCAGAACACCAGGCGTTTCTCGCCCCGGTGCAGTGTGGCGATCAGTTTTGCGGCGTTGTCCAGTGAGCCGACGTAGTCGAGTTCGACATCCCCGGCCGGGCGGGAAGCCGCCGGGAGGGAGGCGTTCAAGGACGAGGCCGCGTGACCGAGAACGTCGGGGTCAACAGTGGCGGTGGTCGCAGGAGGTAGATCAGGTGCCACCACCTGGCCGGTTCGCTTTCCGGCGCCGGCCCCCTGTAGCCATTCGAGCAGCTGGTGCGGGTTCCCGACGGTCGCCGACAGGCCGATTCGCTGGAGGGGATGGCCGGTCACGCGCTCCAGCCGTTCCAGTACGGCCAGCAGGTGCCAGCCGCGGTCGTCGCCGGCGAAGGCGTGCACCTCGTCGACGACCACTGCCCGGACTCGGCCCAGTAGGTGTGCGTGGTCGGTCTTCACGCCGATCAGCATCGCCTCGAGTGACTCGGGGGTGGTGAGCAGGATGTCGGGGGGGTCGGTGCGGATCCTCCGCCGCTGGGATTCTCGGACGTCGCCGTGCCAGAGCGAGGCCCGGCGCCCGAGCCATTGTGCGTAGGAGTCGATGCGCGGCAGAAGGTTGTTGAGCAGCGCCTTCAGTGGACACAGGTAAAGCACCGACGTACCGGTCCAGCTCCGTTGCGCCATCACGGACAGCAGCGGGAAGCAGGCCGCCTCTGTCTTGCCTCCCGCGGTCGGGGCGAGCAGGACGGCGTCCTCGCCGTCCGTCAGCGGTCCGATCGCCGCCCGCTGCAGCGGGCGCAGGTCGGGCCAGCCGAGGCTGTTCACGATGTGGTGCAGGACGACCGGGTCGAGCCGGTCCAGCACGTCGCCGGGCCCGCCGCCGGACGCCATCACAGGTCCAGGTCGACGTCGTCGGCCGAGGCGGCGAGGTTGCGTTCGGTGTCGGTGAGTTCGTCGCTCCGCACGGTCAGCGTGTAGTGCCGCCGGGGGTCGAAGTCGTCGAACTGGTCGATGCGGTCGAGCACGTCGCCGACGAGCTTCTTCAGGAACAGCCGGGGAGCCACGCCGACCTTGCCGCCCAGCGCTCCGCCGACCGCCCACGCCAGGTCTGCTATGTAGGCGTCGGAGGCGAGTTCCTTGATGCGTTCCGGGGCGTCGGCTCCAGAGGCGTAGAGGTCGCGGACGGTCACGCCCAGGTTCACCAGGGATTCCAAGGTGAAGCCGGGCAGCCGGAGCTGCACCGCGCGCGGGTTGTCGAAGCGCGGATCGGTGGTGAAGTCGGTCGCCAGCCGCTGGGCCAGCGGTGCCAGGCGCTGCACTCCCTGTTGCCCGTCGTAGAACGCCGGAGTGCCGGTGATCACCAGATACAGGCCGGGGAAGCGGCCCGAGTGCACCTCGTCGATGAGCTGCCGCAAAGCGTTGAGCGCCTTGTCGCGCGCATCGGAGCGCACCCGCTGCAGGGTCTCGACCTCGTCCAGCACGACGAGGAGCCCGGGATGTCCGGAGTCACGCAGCACCGTCAGCAGCCCCTGCAGGAAGCCGAGCGCCCCGAAGTGGTCGAGATCGCCGCGCACGCCCGCGAAACGGCGCGCGGCCGCGGCAACGTGCGGCTGCCCACCGAGCCAGGCCAGCACCGCGGCGGCGGTCGCCTCGTCGCCCGCGGCGAGCGCGGCCCGGTAACCGCGCAGCGCGGCCGCGAAGGACGGTGCGTGCCGCGATACTTCGGTGAGCCGGGCGACCAGCAGCTTCTCCACCTCGGCGCTCAGATCGTTCTCGTCCGCCCCGGCGGCGAGGGCGTCCTCCTCCAGCGCGTAGAACCACGCATCCACCACCGACCGCAGCGCGCTCGGCGGAAAGCTGGCGGTGGTGAGCCGTTCGGTCAATCGCCGGTAGACGGTCTCCAGCCGGTGCAGGGGCGTCTCGGTCTCCGAAATCTGGATCTCGCAGACGGCGAAGTTTCGACGTTTGGCCCGCTCCCCCAGCCACCGGGCGAAGAAGGTCTTGCCGGAACCGTATTCTCCCCGTACGGCCTTGAACACCGACGCGCCGGAGGCGACCGCGTCCAGTTCGGCGTCCAGCGCCGATTCGAACCTGTCGAGGCCGGTGGCGAGCAGATCGAGCCCGCTCTCGGGTACGGCACCGCGCCGCAGCGCGTCGATCACGGCACGGCGGCGCACGGCGCTGACCTGGGCGGAGCGGGACGACCGAGCGGTGTTCACGCCTGCCAGTCTCCCATCGTGCTTGTCATGTCAGTTCGAACTGGTCACGCAGGAGCCCTGTGTTCAGCCGCAGCGTGCGCCCATCGGCCAGGGTCTCCAGGACCTGCACCCCGTCATAGTTGAGAAGCTGACGCAGGACGGCGGCGAAACCGTCGGCTCGCCCAGGCGGATAGCCGACGCGCTGGGCCAGCGCCGTGACCGGGAGAGCGCCGGCGTCGAGCAGGGCCCGCACCGCCGTTTCGACCTTGTCCAGTGGCGGCTTGCGGGCCAGCAGTCCCACCTGCGCCTGGAAGATCTCCGACGCCAGCAGGGCATCGACCAGGGCATCGTCGGGCGAGGCTAGACGAGGGGCGAGGAGGGCGTCATCACCTCCGGGAGCCAGCACTACGTCAAACAGCGCGTCGCCCATCGCGGCCTGCGCCAGCGCCGCCTTTGACGGCTTGGCGCGGCGCTTCGGCTCGGGCGCCACGACGGGGATCGGGGTGGCGGGGCGGACAGGCGCCGTCTCATCGGACCACCAGGCCGGGCGCTGGTCGCCGAGCTCGCGCCATCCCTTGGGCGGCTCCGCGCCGAAGGGCAGGAAGGCCAGGACGGGGATGGTGACCTCGGCGAGCGAGGCGCCGCCGTGATAGCCGGCCTTCTGCGCGGTGTAGCGGGAGTCGGTGTCCCACAGCGCTACGATCTCGGCGCCCGGTTGCGGCCACACGACCCGCGGCCCGCGCAGCACGATCTCGGTCTCGCCCAGCGGGCCGCCGGGGGTGCGGTGCCGGGCGGAGGCGATGCCGTTGCCGTCGAGCTTCGTACCGTGGCGGTCCACGACGTGTCCGTGGTCGCTGGTGAGGATCACCGCCATGCCTTGGGCCGCGGCCACGCGCAGCAGTTCTCGCAGTTTCCCGATGTGGTCGAGGCGCCATGCGCCGTCGCCGAGCTTTTGTTCCTTGGCGAGCCGGTCGTCGATGGTGTTGAGAACGACCGCCACGTGTGTGTGCTCATCGGCGAGTGCTTCGGTGAGTTCGGGTCCGAATGGGTCGCCGACGCTCTGGCCGCGCAGGTCGTCCTTGTGGAAGACCGCAGCGCTGGCCCCGCCCCAGAAGCGGTGCGCGGGAAACAGTCGCTTCTCGTCGGCCTGTGCGCCTTTCAATAGCTTGCCGGCGAACAGCGAGGTGCGGGAGATCGCGGTCAGCGTCGGGAGGGCGGCGGCCATGGCGCGCCGCCGCGGGGGCCGGTTGGCCAGGTCCGGCAGCGGGTCGTATTCGGCCCAGTGCCGGCGCAGCTCTTCGCCAAGCTCGGTGGCGATCGCAGCGCTCATCCCGTCCAGGATCAGCAGCAGCACGCGCCGCCCGGTCTTGGCGGCCACGACCGGTTTCACGACGCGGGCGAGGAAGGTTTCCACGGTCAGCATCGAGCCGGGGTCGGTGCCCGCGGCGGTCCAGATGGCGAGGGTTCGTGCGAAGGCTTGGTCGATCTCGCGCCGTCGTTGGCGCACGCGGGTGCCGAGAGTGTCGTAAGCGGCTTTCAGCTCGGAGTCGGGATCGCCTCCGGCCTCGATATGCTCCAGGGCCTGGTCCACCCAGCCGGTCTCGGTCAGCTGGCGTTCGATCGCCGCCGCGACCGTTTCCGCGCCGGTGGCGGGGTCGGCGGCGAGCCATCGCGCGAGCCGCTGTCCCATCCGGGCACGCTCGATGCGTACTTCCGCGTCCGGGTCGGCGCCCAGGCGGTGAGCGGCCAGTTTCGCGAGGGCCTGGGTGAGCGCGTGCGGTTCTTTTCCGGCCAGCGTCCGACCGGCCTGTGCGAATCGGGCTTCCAGGCCGGCCGCCAGCACAGGGCTGGCTGCTGCCGCGGTCTCAGCGCCGAACTGCCGGGCCAGCACGGCGGCCCGGTCCAGCACCGTGCTGGACAGGCGGCGCGCGTCACGCGCCGCCTCCTGTTCTGCGCCGGTATGGCCCGCCTCCAGCAGCATGCTGACGAAGTCCTCGCAGGAACGGCCGAACGCGGCCACGAGCGCATCGAGGGCCTCGCCGGTCGCAGGTGACTCCTCCCCGAACCACCTTTCGGCCCGTCCTCGTACCCGGTAGGTGGGCGCGTCGGGCTCGGCGTGCTGCCACAGTGCCGCGCACACCAGCCCGAAGGGCACCGCGTCGGCCCCGTGCTCGGCCTCCACCAGTGCGAGCAGCGCCCGGCTGGCGAGCCCCGCCTGGTCCTCCTCACCAAGGAATGCCGACAGCCCGGCGCGTTCCGGGCCGCGCAGTGCCAGCAGCCGCTCCGGTCCACCGGGGATGAGCGACCACCGCAGCAGCGTGTGGGTGTCGAGGCTGTCACCGCTCGGCGTCCGGCTTGCGCCCGGTGTCGTGTCGGTGTCGTAGCGGCCAAGGCGCAAACGGCGCAGGGCGAGCGCCGACAGCGCGGCACGGCGCGACAGCACCCCTCCAGCCAGCGGCGGCCAGCCTCCCGGCGGGGTGGCGTCGAGCAGCGCTTCGGCGGCCCAGCCGTCGGCTCTTAGGCGTGGGTCGACCTGTTCAGCGCCGAACGCTTCGCGTACGACGTCCCAGCCGTCGACGGTCTCGATGCGCTGCTTGTGGGTGCGGGCGAGAATCGCCGGGTCGAGTTCGCTTTGCTCCCGGTCGGTGAGCACGACCAGCACCGCCGGTCCTGTGGCCTCCGAGAGGTGGTCGAGGACCAGTTCGTGCACGGCCAGCGGCGATGGGGCGGCCGCGATGCGGGCCTGCCGGCCCTCGCCCCAGGCGAGTTCTTCGGGCCCCTCCCACTGGGGCGCGGAGCGCAGCAGCACGACGCGCCGCCGTCCATCTCCGGTGAGGGAGTCGGTCAGTGATGTCTGGGCGGACAGGAACTGGGTGACGGTCGCGGCGGTCAGCCGCAGCACGCCTGTGCTATCGCCGGTGACCTGTGTGGTGGTCGCGGTGCCCATCAGTCCACGACCTGCCAGCTGATCTCGATGGTGGCGCCGGGCTCGCTGGCCGCCAGGTCGGCGAGTTGCCTTTGCAGCTCGGCGACTACCTCATCAGCGTGTGCCGCCTTCACCTGCTGGCTGCCAGACCGGCGTACCCCGCCGCCGGTGATGGGACCGGGAGGGGATACGGTGCCGGTGCCTTGTCCGGACTCTTTCCCACCGGGCACGGGCGGGTGATTGCTCGTGCCGCTCAGGTCAACCTTGTCGGCGTCTCCGCCAGGGCGCGGTACGGGGTCGGCCGGAGGAGGGGTGGGTACGGGTGGCTGGTTGCGCTTGATCAGCGCGGTGACCTCTCGGCGGGTCTTGTCCAGGGCGGCGATGAGGTCGGCCGTCAGCTGGTCGGCCTGTGACGTGCCGCGTAGCACCTGCAACAGCGCCTGTCCTTCGGTGCCCTGTCCCTCGGCCAGCTCCAGCGTGTCCCAGGCAGCCGCGGCCAGTGCTTGGGCGACGTCGTGCGCCCGTTTGACGGAGTTTCCGTACCTCTCGGCGTTGACCGGGCTCAGGTCGAAGCGGGCCAGGGTCTCGACGGTCTTCTTCGCCCCGCCGCCGCCTGCCGCGCCCTGCCCGGTGGCGATCAGCTTGTCCAGCAGGTCGCGTGCGCGCCGGGCGAGAGCCAGGCGGCCCTTCTCGTCGGTCTCGTCCAGGGCGAGGAACGCGGCATGCAACTCCAGTCGGCGGACCAGTTCCGCCGCGGGCTCCCGGTAGGTGCGGGCGCTGTCGACGATCTGCCGGGCGAGCTGGTTGATCATCCGTCCGCGCCGCAGCGCCGGCGCCTTGTTCCCGAAGATGGTCTCGTACCGCCAGCGCGCTTCCATCCAGTCGTCCTCGCTCGGCAGCGGCTGGCTGCGCAGCGCGTCACCGGGCTTGATCTGCGACAGCTCGGGCGCCGGGTCGAGCGGGACTCCGCCGCGCACCCACACCCGGTCGTCCATCTCTGCGAACGCGGCGACGACCAGGTTGGCCAGGAACGGCTCCAGGCCGCGCGGGTCCGGCTTGTCCGTCCAGTCGACGAGGGTGATCAAGCTCAGGTCCCCGGTGGCACCCTCCGTCTGCGCCATCCGCCGGAAGTGGTCGGCCCAGCGGGTGGACAGCTCGAAGTACGCCTCCTTCTGCTGCCCGAGCTCCAGCGGCTCGGCCACCCGCTTCATCAGCTTGCGGTCTTTTTCGGGGACCTCGACCCGCCGGTCGCGGGCCTCGGCTGCCGCGCGGACGTGGGTGAAGACGGTCCTGGCGTCGGCTGGTTTCACCGCGACGCCGGTGCCGTCCCGGTCGAGGTCAGGGTGCGCGGGGAATTGATGGGCAAGCAGTTTGCCCGCGAGGTCTCTGACGGCCTCGCGCATCGGTTTGGCGAAGGAGACGGACAGTCCGCCGACATCAGGCAGCGCCACGATGTGGTCGTCGAAGCCCGGCTCGACGTCGGATGCCTTCTTGTCTGCCAGCCCGTACGCCTGCTTGAAGGCGGTCTTCACCTGCCTGAGCAGGGCTCCGCGCTGAGTCTCCAGCAGCCCCTTGGCCCGGGCCCGATTGTCGGCGTTGAGGTGAGCGGCGTACTGCGTGGCGAACCGGTGCTCATCGGCGAGCGCCTTATCGATGACCAGAAGCCTGCGCAAGTCCGCGAAGCGCTGGGCGGACAGGTGCGTGGGCACCCAGGCCAGAGTCCGGGCGGGCTCGCCCTGCCGCTCCCGGAGGGCACGCATCCGGTTGACGTCGTCGACGGGGCCGTAAGCGCCCTCGTCGAAGGGCAGATCGACCACGATCCGCCAGTGGCCGTCCAGCTGCGGTTGCAGCTCGTGGTCGGGCAGGTCGTCCTCGTCGGCGATGTTACCGAAGATCACCTCCATGGAGCGGTTGGAGCCGCGCCAGACGAAAGTCAGGTCGTCGGCGCCGAGCCTGCCGTCGGAGCGGTCCACGCCGAGTTCCTCGGCGAGCAGGCGCTTGGCGAGCGCCATCCGGTTGCCGGGGTTGTCGTTGACGGCTGCGTTGGCGATGACGGAGTCGACGTCGACGCCGGACAGCTCCAGCCGCACGCCGGCGTTCGCGCCGGTGCCGGTCTCCTTGATCTCGGGGAAGCGGGCGGCCCATTCGGCCACCTTGCTCTTGATGATGCCGACTTCGCTGCCCGGGATTGGCGCCGTCACTGAGCCGTGGTTGAGCGCGCCAAGGCGTCGGATCGTCAGGTCGCTGAGCGCGGGCACGCTGGGCGCGAGCGACGACAGCAGCAACGTGCAGATCAGGCGATTGTCGCCAGTGAAGGACTTGCAGCGCTGGGCCAGTGCGGGGTCGGTGATGCTGTCGGTCCGGTGCTGGTACCGCTCGATGTCGTCTTCGGTGACGTCGTAGGAGGTCAGCAGGTAGGGCCGGAGCTTGGTCTTGTACAGCTTATCGGCGGCTTCGAAGACCACCTTCAGGCTGTCCACGAACGGCTTGTCGCCGCCGTCGGCGATCACTGGATACAGGTCGCCCACCGGGACCAGGTCACCAAGCCTCAGGTCGTCTCGGCGGGCAGCGAGCAGTTGGCCCATCAGCTTCAGACCGGTACGGGAGCGCTGCAGCGCCGAGGAGATGTGGACCAGGGTGTCCATGAAGGCCGGCGAGAAGGGATAGGTCAGCCGGAACGACTCCTCATCCGCTCCCGTCTTGCCGGAGTCCGAGCCGAGCAGCGTGTCCCACACCTGCGGGCCGACCTTCTTGGTCTGCTCGAATGCCGCGTCGACGAGCGGTTCGTTGCCCGGCTTGGGCTTCAGCAGGCGGGCGTTCGCGATCTGCGGGAGGTTGCGGTCCTCCAGGGTGATCTTGTCGAACCGGCCCGAGGCGAGGTTCAGCGTGTCCTGGATGGACGCCTCCGCCGCGCCCGACACCTCCTCGCCTACCAGCTCGCGCAGGTCGCGCTGACGGGCGATGAACGACACGACGGGGATGGCGCGCCGGGCGTCCCCGCCTTCCACGAAGTTGGTGATCTTGCTGGCCTCGCGGGCCACGAACTTCTGGTCGTGGATGAGCGTCGCCAGCCACAGGATCAGCTCGTCCATGAAGAGGATCAGGCCGTGGTAGCCCAGAGACTTGGCGTGCTCGGCGATCACTGACAGGCCGGCGTCGAGGGAGATGAACCCGTGCTCGTCCTCGGCCGCGTTGCGCGCGAATCCGGGCAGCAGGTTGGTGCTCGCGTCCTGTACGAGCTTGGCCCGCAGCTCGGCCGGGGTGCTCGGGTGCACCAAGTCCAGTGGAGTGGCGCCGTCGTGCACCTCCTCGGCGGACAGGGCCGCGTCCAGCAGTTCGGGCGTCCAGGCGAACGATTCACCCCACTCGTCGTCCTCGTCGGCCTCCCCGCCGCCGGAGCCGAGCCCGCTGATGACCGCCTCGTCGCCCAACCGGTCGCGCATGGCCCGCAGGTCGGCGAACAGCGCGTCGGTCCGGTACACCTGCGGGATCGGCGCGTCAGGGTGCAGCTTCTTGACGTGGCTGACATAGCCACCCAGCACCCGCTGCTCCAGGGCCTTGGCGCCGAGCATGTGGTACGGCACGAGCAGGAATCGCTTGCCGTCAGTCTCCAGCCACTCGTGCTTGGTCAGCAGGAAGTCGAACTCGCCGCGCGCTCGGGCCGTCTGGTTGCCGCTGAGCAGCGCGTAAAGCACGGCCATGAAGTGCGACTTACCGGAACCGAACGAGCCGTGCAGGTAGGCAGCTTTGGAGGTACGGCCGTCGAGGGCGGACTTGATCAGCCCGAGCGCCTCGTCGAAGTTCTCCAGCAGCCTCTCGGTGACGACGTAGTCCTTCAGGGCGTGCTCGGCCCCTTCGGGGGTCACCGCCTCGGCGAGGCGCAGCACGAAGTCCGAGGTGGAGATGGACTCCTTGATGTCGATGACATCCTTCAGGAGGGGCTGCTGTGCCATGCCTGTCTCGTGCTCCTTCGCTTCCGCCGCTTCGTGCGTCTCTGCCACCCCGCACCGGATTGCAGGTGGCCGGTCCGGTTATTTCTTCGCGGTTCGACGTCCGCGAGCGGGCGCGGCCGGCCGCCAGTTGCGCAGGTCGTCGTCGGTCAGGCCGTGCTCGCCCTGGATCTGCTGCCGATAGCCGGCGAAGAAGTCGGCCGGGGAGCCGCTGTAGAGCGCATCGAACTCGTGGTGCCACTGATACAGCCACGGCTGGAGCTCCAGCAGGCCCGCCAGGAACGGAGCGATCTCCTCGCTGGTCAGGGGCTGGTTGGTGAAGTATGTGGCCAGTGCTTGAGCCTGCTCCCGGTGGTCCCAGCCCGCCCAGCCGTACAGCTCGGGAAGGCCGGAGGTGGTCGAGGGGTAGGAGATGAATCGCTCCTTGGGCACATCCAGCTTGCCGCGCGCCCGCCAGTAGGACGGCTTGACGAAGTCGGCCGAGGTGTACTTCGGTGGCACGGGGATGGAGTCGCGGATCTTCCGCTTGGCCGACTCGTCCGGGGCGGCGTCCTCCTGGCGCTGCAGGTCCCAGACGTGCTCCCAGTCGGCGCGCTTCTTCAGCCCGGACGGCTCGTAGCGCAGGGCGGCCAGGAACGGCACGTGCTCGTCGGCCATCAAGTCGGCGACGACGGCCACCAACTCCCGGCGGGGCGCGTAGATGCCAGCGACGGAGACGAAGTCCTCATCCCGGGAGAGGGCATCGGTCAACCGGGCGAGCGTGACGATAGCGGGCTGGCCGTTCTGGTCGTACCAGTGCTCACGCTTCTCGATGCGGTCCAGCAACCAGGAGCGCAGCGCCTTCTCCTGCAGCGGGTCCCACCCTTCAGTGGCCCAGCGCCGCTTGTACTCGGCCCGCTCGATCATCCCGATGGCGCGGGATGACTCGATGGCGTCGATGCGCTTTTGCACGACCTGCTTGTACGGCTCGGGCCAGTGCGCCGGGATCTCCGTGATCGGCATGGAGCCGTGGCGCTTGAACCACTCGTCGGACGCCTCGCCCTTGGCCACCTTGCGAGCAAGCACGATCTCGAATGCGCGCTCACCGAGAGCAAGTTCGGGGATATCGGCGTCGTTCGGAGTGCGCAGGTCCTCAGGGTGAAGGTTGTATAGCGAGTAAACCTGCCAATCCAGCTCCTCCTGAAGGGCGATCATCTGCGCGCGAATGGAGTGCCACTTAACCCTGGCCTCACGTAGGGCGAAGGAGGTGGGAGTTTGTTCGGAAGCTATGGCCGCTGGGCTGGAAGTCGAAAGATTCTGGGCTAGCTTATCAAGCGTCATACTCAGCTCATCAGCATATCCAGCCGGAAGGGGAAAGTCTCCTACATTTGCACCATTGAACTGATAGCGATTCTCCCACTCCTGGTCCTGGAAACCACGCCCCATTCCACTACCGCCTTTATTATGGCAGTTCATCTTCAGCCACAGGGCCCCCGTAGAGCTATTTAGGAGTCCGAGGAGTCGGAGATAGTCATCCTCCTTGGCGCTCGCTCTAAGTTTAATCACAGGGGCAGTCTGCTTAAATACTTTTTCCCCTCGGTCCAGGGCGAAGTGATTATGTGTTGCCACTTCAGCGAACGAAATCGACAGCGGAGTGCGGTATCGTTTCGGAAAGAACATGCTGTGCTCAAACCAGCCCATCCCGCGCTGTTCTGGGGTCTGACCGAAGTCGACTCGTTGCTGAAGAGGTGTACGGTTTGGCCACAAGAATCTGATATCACGCTGTCCCATTTTCCGCACTTCTCCCGCCTTATCGTACGGAAAGAAGGTGACGACGGAAGACTGGATCTCAAAGTCTCGAACTCCATCACCAAGCACAACAAGCGTGCAAGATGCGCCGATCCCTCGAGTTTTGGCAGAGAATTCGGGCATATAGAAAGCATCGTCAAGACCGGTATGAGTTGTCCTCCCGATTGCCTCACTCACCAAACCAAGTTGCCCTGTAGCGACCCTACTCAGTTGCTCGACTATTTCACGCCCGCCGTCGGTGAGTATCCATGGATGCTTGCCAAAATACCGATCTCGCCCAAGATTCTCCACCGAGACCCACGGGTTACTGGGTTCAGGGTCGTCGATTTGCTGCACAATAGCGTTCCATACAAGACCGTCTTCGCCTCTCTCTGGCGCAGAAGGCTCACCCTGAATGCCTCGAATCGTCCGGACAGTCTCCGAGCGCTCCTTCCCTGAGCGGCGCGTGCCAATAAGGATCACCGTCGGTGTCCCGTGCCCCGGAATATAGGCACCCGAGGTGTCGATGACTTCGGTCAGCTCTACCTTGTGTGCAAGAAACTCCTCAATTAGCTTCACTCCGAACTCCCGTTTCATGAAGGAGTTCGACGTAATCTGGCCGACTATGCCGTACCCACGCCTGTCGGTGTCCCCCCGCTTGGCCAGCTCGAAGAAACGCTGAGCGAAAGGCACCGAGAGTGCGTACGTCCCTGCGCAGGCGTTGTACAGCTCCCGATACAACTCGTTCAGCTTCTTGTCCTTGACCGTGATGTACGGCGGGTTCCCCACCACCACGTGGTAACGCCCCGACTCCAGGATGCCCGGGTGCTCGTGCACGTCCTCCACGGCGTAGGTGAACTCGGCCAGCGGGTCGCGCGGCACCTCGTCCCCCAGGGTCAGTTCGAGCTGCCGCTCCTTGATGAGGGAGTCGCCGATCGCGAGATGCATCGGCCAGTCGTACTTGGCCGCCTCCGTCAGGGTCCGCGTGCCCGCAGCTGCCATCGCGGCGACCAGAAGGCGGAAGCGGGCGATCGCCACTGCGAACGGGTTCACGTCCACCCCGTGCACCGAGTCCATCGCGGCCCGTACTCGTTCGTGCCGCTCGACGTCCGGCCGGCGCTCGGCCCACAGGCGCACCAGCCGGCGGAACGCGCCCAGCACGAAGTGGCCCGACCCGCAGGTCGGGTCGATCATCTTCAGCTCCTCGAAGCCGAACTCCCGCACCGCCGGGTCCATCGTTCGGTCGAGGATGAACTCTTCCACGAACTCCGGGGTCTGCAGCAGCGCGTACGTCTTGCGCGCCGCCTCCGACAGATCCTGGTACAGGTCACCCAGGAAGCGGGTGTCCCACCCTTCGGTGCCGTCCTCGCTCAGCGGATCGGCGAAGTTATGGATGAGCGTGCCGGTCCCGTCTCGCTCCCTCCAGAACTCGACCAGCGTCCGCGCCCCGTCATGCGAGAGCGGGATCTGGAAGAGCGGGTTGTGCACCCGGTCGAACAGCAGCCTGCCCGCCTGGCCCTCGCCCAGCTCCGCGAAGGCACGTTCCAACCAGCCGCGATACGTCGGGTCGGGGTCCTCTTCGACGTACGCCTCGTACCGCGCGTGGGCCAGGTCCCTGCGCTCGTCATCCGGAGCCGTCAGGTAGGGCTCGGAGATCAGCATGTTGTCCTCGCAGAACCTCACGAAGACCGTGCCGAGCACCCAGGCCACCGCGACCTGTGTGACGCGCTCGTCCAGCCAGGAGGTCCAGGTCGCCGCCGTACGGCCCAGCTTGCGTGCCTGGTCGTATTCGGCGCGCAGCCGCGCCCCAGTCTCCGGCAGGGCCTTGACCTGCTTGGCGAGATCGGCCTCGACCGCCTTGACCTGCTGCTTGAGATGCTCCAACAGAGCCTTGCGGTCGATCATCTCGCCCCTTCCCACGTCTTCTGGTTCTTCGCGCCAGCTCGGTGTTCGTTACGCACCCAGGCGTCGGGAAGCTCTATCCACTCCCCCAGCCCTGCCTGGTATGGCACGGCGACCGTGCCCAGCCTCGGCTCACGCCCGGGGTCGCTCTGCGGGCAGAGCAGCCAGAGGCCGCGCAGACCCTGCCGGGCCGCCGCCGCGAGCCGGTCCAGCAAGCCCATCGCGTCGTAACGGGCGAACACAGCGGCGTCGGTGAGCAGCACCGGGCCGGTGCCCGTCTCCAGCAGTTCACGCACCCGCGGTTCGATCCGGCCCCAGGCCGTACGGGTGTACTCGGCGAACTTCAGCGCCGCCCGCGTACCGGGCTCGGCGACGTCCGCACGGAGGATGGTCTCCCAGGTCGGCTTCGTCCCCGGCGGCACCAGTTCGTGCAGGGCCTGCAGGAACAGTCCGGTCATCGAGACCGCCTCGGCCCCGAACCTGCTGGAGGTGTCGGAGAGCTCGGCGATCGCCTGCCGGGTCAGCCCGGCGCGCACGGTCAGCACCCGGTACCCGTCGCGCCGAGCCGAGACGGTGAGCCGTTCCTCCGCGCGCACCGCGCCCGCGATCTGCGGGTCGTCGGCGTACCGCGTGACGCCGGCGTCGGCCGTGGTGTGCCGCCAGGCACGCACGGTCAGGTAGCTGGAGGCGGTGTCCATGCGCGTGGGCAGGTAGCGCAGGGTCCCGGTGTCCTCCCGGGTGGACATGGTGAGGTCGAATCCGGCGTCCCGCAGGGCCTTGGTCAGGGCTCCTCCGGTCGGCAGGTCGTAGCCGCCCCGGCCGTTGGTCAGCTCGGGGAAGCGGGCGCGTACCCGCTCGTGGATGTCCTCGGCGGTCAGGCCCGGCTGCCGTCCCTCGGGCACGCCGGGGATGAGCCGCACCAGGCCCGCCTGCGTGAGCCTCAGGACCCGCACCAGCGACAGGTTCCGAGGGTAGATCTCCAGCCGCGGGGTGGCTGCGGCGTTCCGGGAGGCGGCGACGGCCAGTTCGACCACGCGGCGCTCGTCCCACTCGAGGGTGCCCGGCGGCGGGGTGATCGCTCCCAGCTCGCTCAGTACGGTGGTCGCGGTCGGCAGCGTGTCGAGCTCGGCGAGACGGTCGGCGGCCCGTCCCAGGCGGTGCGCGTAGTCGAGCAGGCCCGGAGCGGACGGGGTGTCGGGTGAGTCGTCCTCGCCGACCTCCAAGGCGAGCAGGCCCGCGCCCATCGCCTCGTCCACGGCCTCACGGTTGGCGGCGTGCCTGAATGCGCTCTCCTCCGGGACAAGCTGCTCGACCTCCGCCACGGCGCGTACCGCGGCCAGGGCGAGCGCGCGGCGCTGTTCGCGTCCCTTGATGCGGGTGCCGCGCCGCACCGCCAGGGCGTCGGCGATCTCGGCGGCTGAGGCGACCCGGCCGAGTCCTGCCAGCAGGTCCAGGATCTCCTTACGGAGTGCCTGCACCGCGGGGAGTTTCTTCCACCTGGTCCGCTGACCCTTCAGCATCTGCGGAATGCGTCCATGGCTGAGACCGAGGGCGTCGGCCACCTCCCGCTGCTTCGGCCAGACGCCGATGCCTGGTAGTTCGCCTCGCTCGTCGGGCAGGCGCAGAAGCAGCCGCACCATCTCGGCCTCGTTCTGGTTCGACCCGTTCTTCTTAAGCTCCGGGACCAGCAGCGCGGTGAGGGTGTCGAGGCTGACAGAGCGCAGGGCACGCTGTGGGAGGTCACCCGCGCCCTCGCCGGCGGCGAGGGTGTCCACCAGGGCGGACTCAGTGGCGCTGAGCCGCTGCAGTTCCTCTTGGGCGGCACGGCGGCCCTCCGGCGTGAGCGGGGAAACGGGTGCCTGACGCAGGCGCTCGCCCCACTCGCGCTGGCGGCGCTGGATCTCGTTGCGCGTCTTGGCACCCAAGCCGGGGGCGTTGACGAGGTTGCGCTGGCTGTAGTCCAGCAGCTCGCCCACCGTCGTCACGCCCAGGCCGTACAGGAACGACTCGGCAGCCGGGCTGAGGCCGGAGGCTGACAGATGGGTTTCTCGGGTCACCTCGGCGGCGAGCCGGTCACGTTGCTGCTCGGCGGACTCCGGCTCTACGGCGGCGATCACGGCGGAGGTCGGCTCGGCCTCGACAGTAGGTGCCGGATGCCGGGAGCCACGGGGACCGGACGGCGCTGTCTCGGCCAGGTCCAGGAAGATCTTCTTCCAGGCGTCCCGCATCGGCTTGAGGTCCCGGAAGCGTTGTGCGGCGTCCCGGTGAAGGGCCTTGCGGAAGAAGGCGACGAGCCCGTCCCGGATCGCGGGGTCGAACGCGTCGGCGGCGATCGTCGGGTACGACCACTTCTCCGGGTCGGTCTGGCGGGGCGAGACCTTGCCATCACCCCACTTGGGCAACTCACCGGAGGCCATTTCGTGCAGGGTGACGGCGACGGCGTACCGCTCGGCGTGCGCGTCGTACACCGACCGCGTCAACGTCCCGGTGAACGGGTCAAGGTAACCGTCGGTGCCGGCGTCCGTCTCCTGCACCGGGTATCCGGCCAGCGAGAAGTCGATCAGCACCAGCTCGCGAGTGCGGTTGGGGCGGACACGGATCGCGATGTTGTCCGGCTTGATGTCGCGGTGCCAGACCCCCTCGCCCTCCAGGAAGTCGACCGCGCCGAAGAGATAGTCGCCGTACGCCTCCAGCTGGTCGATCTGGAGCCGGCCGCTCTCGCGCAACTGCCGCGCTACGGTTTCTTCGCGGCGACGGGTCCCGCTCGAGGCCTCTGCGTTCTCATCCGGGTCGCGTTCGTCGCCGACGTATTCCAGGATGAGGACTGTACGGCCACCGATGGTTAGCGGCTCCGGCTCGACCAGCCGGATGATGCGCGAGTCGGGGCGCAGCCGTCCCATGACCTCGGCTTCGCGAGCCAGGACCTCGCCGCGGCTGTCGGACAGGGCGACTTTAAGCACCGCGAGAGCACGGGCGCCGCGCACGGCCGGATCCGCCCGCAGATCGCGAACGAGGAAGGCGCGGCTCGTGGAGCCGGTGCCCAGGCGGCGCCGTACCTCCCAGCGGCCGGCCAGCACGTCGCCCGCGACGGCCTCCAGCGGGTCCTTCTCCGGAACCTGCGCGGCATCGGTGTCGTGAGGGCCCGAGGTCGGAGCGGTCAGCGAGTCCTCGACGCACTCAAGCATCTCCAGGAACTCATCGACCGTGGCAAGCCGCCGCTCCGGCAGGTAGGCGGTGGCTGCCTGCACCAACTCGTCAATGTCCTCCGAGAGCCCGTCCACGATCGCGCTGGGTCTCAGGCCCTCCCCCGCCTCCAGGCGCGCCAGCAGTTCGGCCTGGCTCGCGGCGGGGGGCCGGCTCGTCGCCAGCAGGTAGGTGAGCACGCCGAGCCCGTACACGTCGAGGGCGATCGGGTCGGGGTTCGTCGCGGTCAGCTCGGGTGCGAGGTACGGGTCCGAACCTTCTGACAGGTGAATCGCCGACAGGGCTGTGGGGGCGAATCGTGTCATGCCCTGTGACGGCCCGCTGCCGCTGCGCTGCGTGGCGATCTGCCAATCGGAGATCTGCAGGCGTGGTGCGAGCCAGGCGGCCTCTTCCCCGATGGTCTGGCCCTTACGGCCCCGGTTGCGGGGAATCACGTGCACGGAGCGGGCGGCCAGCGCGCGGTGATGAATTCGACCTGAATGGGCCGAACGCATCGTCTCGGCGAGCTGCCTGACCAGGGCCATCCGGCCGAGGATGTCGAGCTTGTCGCCGTACTGGACCAGGTACTCGTCCAGGCGGAGGGTCTGCGGGTGGTAGTCGAAGATCAGGGCGGGGCCCGCCGAGTGGCCGGAGGGGTCGTACTGCTTCAGCTGGACGACACCGGGGTGACGGAAGCGTCGCAGGACGGCGGCCTCGCGCCGGGCGGCGTTCTCCACCGACGCGCGGATCGAGGCGTCCGAGCCGCGCTCTCGCAGGTAGATGCGGACGCGAGCCAGCTCGGGCAGTTCGCTGTGGCGGGCCAGATAGTCGGCCCAAGTCGGGCCGGTGTCGAAGGACTTGCGCTCCAGGAGGTAGGGGCCGACCTTGTACTCCGCGTCGCTGCGGCGGATGCCGACCCGCTCCAGCGCGCCCTTGATCTCGCGAGAGTCGGTCGCAGTGATTCGTCGCCGTTCGTCTCGCGCGGGCTGCTGCAGCATCTCCACGAGCTCGTCGATCGTGTAGACGCCGTTCTGGTCGTGGGCGGGAAGGTGGATCCTGAGCGAGGAGTTCGTGAAGCAGACCGCTGCGGACACCCACACGCGCTTGCCGTACTGCCCCAGCAGTGCCGCGAGTTCCTTGGCCTTTTTGTTCACCAGGTGTAGCGGGTTGCCGTGGGGGACGCGGCGGCCATCCTTGGTGGTCTGCACCCAGGTGCCGTTCTCGGTGGTGAGGCTGCCGCGCCAGTCTTTGAGTTCGATCATGTGCACGCCGCCGGGGGTAACCACCAGCAGGTCGACCTCTCGCACGTGGCCTGCGTGCGCGGTGAAGGTGAAGTTCGACCAAGCCCGCCACGGCTCGCCGTCCGGGAGCTTCTTACGGATGGTTTCCAGCCCGCGGCGCTCATGGTCGAACTCGGACTCGGTGACGGTGGTCCACCGGCCTTCGAGCATGCGCCCCACTCCGCTGTCGTTCGCTGTGTCCTGCCGGCCGTTGCCCCCGAGGCCAAGCCAAACCCCGATGCTATCGGCGGTCCGTAACTTTTCGATGCACGATGAGTAAGAACGCTAGGGGAATCGCGGCATCGCTTCGTTGCTCTGGTGGCGGACACGAGAGCAACGAAGCACTTCGAACGGCATTGTTACCGTCTGGTCGGCCAGGAAGACGGGGCAGTAGGCCCACACATTGCTGCACAGTCGCTCGAAGGTGACCGCGGACTGGCCTGTCACGGTGCCGAAGATCCTTAGACCAGGACACCGGGGGGACATAGCGGCCTTCAGCGTTTGCGGGCCACACCGCCCAAGACGCGTACCCGCCCAGGGATGAAGTCATCGGCGAGGCCGTCCGGTTGCCAGCGCTGCACATCGACCATGCCCGGCGGCAGCAGTTCCCAGTCCGGCTGGTCGAAGAAGCGGGCGATCTCCTCCACCGTCCGGTATGTGATCGGGTTGCTGAGGTTGTTGGAGTTGGTCGCCATCAGAATCTTGTACAACTCCGGGTCCACGTCGGTCCTGCTGACATGGGAGAAGATCAGGTAGCTGCCTGCCGGCGCGGCCTCCATCAACCGGTAGACCACGCCGTAGGGGTCATCGGCGTCGGGCACAAAGTGCAGCACCGAGCACAGCACGACCGCCCACGGCTGGGCGGGGTCCAGATGCCGCGTGGTCTCTGGGTGGCTCAGGATGCCGTGCGGGTCGCGGACGTCGGCCTGGATGTACCGGGTCCGGTCATCGCCAATGATCAACGCCTGGGCCTGCGGCAGCACGCTGGGGTCGTTGTCGACGTAGACAGTCCGCGCAGATGGCGTGACCGACTGGGCGATCTCGTGCACGTTCTCCTGGGTGGGCAGACCGGAACCGATGTCCAGGAACTGGTTCACGCCCTGTTCGGCGAGGAAGCGGATGGCGCGGATCAGGAACTGCCGGTTGGCCGTGGCGATGGTCTTGATCTCGGGCGCGTAGGTCAGTCCCCGTTCGGCCGCGTCCCTGTCGACCTGGTAGTTGGTGGTGCCGCCCAGGAAATAGTCGTACATGCGGGCGGGAGAGGGAGAGGACATCTCTTCGTCGGGCTGTTGCGTGCGCACGCCACTCCTCGAGTCACAGGGTGATTTTCTCTGACATCGGGCCCGTCAAGATCATAGTGAGATCCCGTACGCGTTGGCGAGAAGATCTTCCGCAATCGGCTCGTGATCGAATTTATCGATCCCACACGCTGACCGGCGGTTCGCGACCGAGTGTCACCCCGATCAACACCTCGCCGCAACGGGTCCAACACCGGCCCTCCCTACCTTGCGGCAGGTGACCACCGAGGTAACGAGTAGCCCGTCCCCCGTCGCCGACTCGCACGCCCCGCTGGGCTTGACCCACCAACCACAGTACGTAGCCAGCAAGCCTCCAACCACACCCGATACACGAGAGCGGCCGAACTCGGCCGGCCGCCCCATGAGCCAGGCCCGTCCCGGCCTCCACCCCACCCGGGGCGGGCCTGCCAAACGCGGCAGCCACCGCGCGCGAAACCGCCGCGGACTGTTGCTCACCGCGTCCTGCACCGCCATGGCGGTGATCATGGCTGATGCGGGGGTGACCACGCTGGTGGTCGGCGAGCTGGCGACCGACCCGATGGCCGATCAGGTGCCGGCGTCCCAGCTCACCTGGGTCAACGTCATCAACTTCGCGGCCATCGCGGCGCTGCTGGTGGCCGCGGGCCGCTGGGCCGATGCGCTCGGCCGACGCGGCGTGCTCGCGGCGGGGGTGGTGCTGTTCAGTCTGGGAGCCGTCGCGGTCGCGTGGGCAGGAAACTGGCCCCTGCTGCTGGGCGGACGGCTACTCCAGGGGATCGGTGCGGCGATGATGTTGCCGACCTCGCTCGCGCTGCTGCTGGGCGAAATACCTCCTGCCCGCCGCCGTGGTGCACTGGCGATCTGGAGTGGCTGCTCCGGACTGGGCGTCACGGTGGCACAGGCCGGCGGCGGTGTGCTGATCGCCGCTCACGGCTGGAGGGTCGCCTACCTGTGCAGTGCGGGGCTGGCGATCCTGCTCCTTGCGGTCGTCCCGCTGCTGCCGAACAACCAGACACGGACGGCCCGGCCCGAGGTGGCGGACACGCTCGTGCCCGCCGCCGGGATCGCGGCGACGGTGCTGGCCATCTGGCACGGCGGCGAATGGGGCTGGACCTCGCCGCAGACCGTGGGCTGCATGGCGGTCGCCATGGCGGCGGCGGCCGTCAAGCTGGCGATCTCGCTTCGCCCCGCTGGAGACGGGCACGCGCTTCGGCGCCGTCCGAAGATGGCCGCCAGCACGATCGCATCCGCGCTGTTCGGGTCGGTGCAGTACACGGTCCTGGTGATGACGCCGCTGTACCTGCAGCAGATACATGAGCTGGAGGTCGCGAAGGCGGGCTGGTGGCTGATCTCGATCTCGCTGGCGGTCCTCATCGCCGCGCCGCTGGCCGGCAGGCTGGGTCGGCGGTGCGGCACCACTGCGGTGATCTACACAGGGGCGATCGCCGTGGTGGCCGGGTGCACGCTGTTGCTGGGCATCGGCGAGCCGTCAGCCGGGATGGTGCTCGCGCTGGTGACCATCGGCGCCGGGATCGGTGCGCTGGCCACCGGCACCTTCACGGCGGGCACTCTTGCGGCCGAACCACAGCAGTTCGCCACGGCGGCCGGTGCTGTGACCGCAGCTCGCATGGTCGGTGGGGCGCTGGGAGTCGCGGGCTCGTCCATCTTGCTGGAACAGCCCGTACTTTCCGGCCCGCGCGCCGGTTTCACCGCGGTGCTCGTCGCTGTCATCGCCGTCGCCTCGCTCCTGGCGGCCGCCGCCGTCTTCACCGCGCTGCGCGCCGCCCGAGGAGCCCACTCCCGGGAGAACACGAGGCGCATCCCGGCCGAACAGGAAGTGCAGGAGTTGCACCGGCTGCTGGCCGAACTGCGCGCCGCCCTCGTCCAGGTGCGCAGCGAAGCCGACTACGAGCTGTCCCGGCTGACCTCCGGCGTCCGCCCCGCGTACTCGTTGTCCCTTAACTCATAGGAGAACCACATGCACTCCCGCCGAAACCCCGGCGACCTGCTGGCCTTTCCTCTCCCCCGCCCCGCCTCCGATGCGCCCATCGAGGTGACCACCGCGCGCATCCCCGTGCTCAACGTGGCGTCCGCCGACCGGCTGTGCCGACTGCACCACGTCCGCAACGTCTGCCAGAACGCCATCACCGCCATCGACGCGGCGCTCAACGGTGAGGGCGGGACGGGATGACCGAGCATGTCGCGGGAATCACTGGGCGTACGTGATGCTGGTCGCGGTCGTCTCATCGACGACCTCGACTGCCTTGCCCTGCTTGACCGCTGCCGCAGAGGCGGTGGTGCGTGCCTGCGACGGCACGTTGGAGATCCCGTTTCCGCTCTTGCCGGTGATCCATGACGCGGTGTCGTTCAGACTTGCATCATGATTGTTGCCAGACGAGTCGGCAGCGGTACGGCCGTCTCCCTCGTCAAGGGTCCAACGCGCGGCTGCTTGGTCAACTGTCCGGAAGGACCACGAGTAGGGAATCATCTCATTTTCCCACGAGTCAGTCGCTTCCGACACGTCAACTGTGTATCTGGTGCCGGGGCGGAGCGGCTGCGTAGGGGTAAAGGTTGCAATCTCTCCGTTGCTGTCGAGTGCGGTGGTGCCCTGGACGTCAGCACCTTGGGCACTCTTTATTGAGATGATTGCTCCGTAGACCTGCTCACTGAACGTCGCTCGGACGTGGGAGTCGAGGGGGACTTCGGTAGCGTCGTTGGCTGGTTCTGTCGTCCGTACCCGTGGCGTTGCCGTGTCCTCGCCGTCGGGATTGTCGCTGTCATCTCCGTCGCCGGGATATGGCACGCTCGGAGAGAGGTTGTCGGTTCCAATGAAGGAGCCCTCACCATCCCGATGCTGTTCGGTGGCGGCAGCCAGTTCCTCGCTCATTGCTAGCGAATCGATTGATTCAGGCGTTTCCGGCACATAAATCGACTTGGTGAGGGCTTCCTCGTATTCAGGGATTGAGGTGAGCGGCTCACGCGAGGTGATAACGACCGTTTCCCGGCGGGGTGGGATCGGCGGCTCGAAATCCACGGTGAGGAAGGGTGGGTGGAGTGTGCCCAGGCAGTCTTGCCGCGGGGTTGTGGTGCAGCCGCCGGCCTCGTTGGTCCGGTAGCGGCGCCAGTTCGTGAGGTCGGACTCGTTGCCGGCGGTGAGTTGGAAGCCGTAGTTCGGCTCGCCGTCCGCCCATGCCTGGACGATGTCGTCGACGGAGTGGATGAGGTCCCATGGGTAGTTCATGGCGCCGGTGCAGTTCGTGCTGGCGTAGCCGGCGTATTCGGTGTCTGCTCCGGTGGTGGTGATGCGCGGCTGGGATGACCAGGTCAGGGTGGAGACGTCCCAGCGTTCGGTCACCTGGTAGGCGGTGATGCCGGATCCGACGAAGAGGCCGCAGTCGCTGGACAGGTGGTTCCACAGGACCAGATCGGCGTTCTGGATTGTTGCTCCCCGGATGGGGTGGTCGGCTGGGAACTCGTCGAAGCGGATGTAGCTGCGCCAGCGGACGGCGCCGCTGTTGGACTTGCCGACCAGGATCCGGTCCAGGCCGCTGTTGGCGTAGCCGTTGGGGTAGTCGGCGTTGTTGACGAAGGTGTCGTTGCCCAGCTCGGGCTCCCACCAGTCGTCGTCGAACGCGGCCAGCGTGACCGGGTAGGCGACGGCGGGGTCGGCCAGATAAGCCGGGTCGGGCGTGTAGACCAGCGCCGAGGCGCTCTGGTCCAGGGTGACGGCGGCCTTGCCCACCTTGCCCGCGTCGGCGTCGCTGTCGAGGTCGGCCGCGACCGCGTCGAGGAGCAGCGCCGGAGGCAGGTCGGCGATCTTCTTGCCCTGGGAGAGCAGCGCCGGTTTACCTGCGGCGTCCTCCTCCAGGGCCAGGTTCTTGGGCACCGTGGTCGGGATGCGGAAGCTGACCGGGCCGGTGACCCGCTCCCTCAGGACGATCTCCTGCTTGAAGCCGGTCGCCGTGGCGGTGACGACCAGGTCGATCCCCTTGCCGTAGAGCGAGGGGTAGGTGGCGGTGCTGCCCTTGAGGGTGGGCTTGGGCAGTTCGCCGGGGCTGCCGATGGTGGCCGAGCCCTTGCCACCCTTACTCTTCAGCACGAAGGCGTCGTCGCCGGCCGACAGAGTCAGCTCGCCCTTGACGGCCTTGGGCTTGATGACGCCGCCGGTCTCGACCAGCGTGGTGTCGATGGGGGTGAAGCCGTCGCCCTTGGCGTTCTTGACCCGGATGGGGTGCAGGTGCTGTTCCATCCGCACGGTCTTGCCGTCGGGGTTGGCGTAGTAGGTGGCCTTCTCCGAGCGCAGCGCCTCGATCTCGACGCGGCGGTTGTCCTTCTTGGCCTGCGCCAGCGCCTTACCGGTGGGCGTGTCGGGAGCGCTGGGCGGTGTCGTGGACGTGGCGGCGGGGGTGGAAGTGGTGGGGGGCGTGGGGCTCTGGGCGATCGCGGGTGCGCTCATCAGCGAGAGCGGCATGATCAGGGCCGCGATCAGGGCAGCCCAGCGGCGCGTCCGGCGCGATAAGC
Source organism: Nonomuraea ferruginea (assembly GCF_039540635.1). Taxonomy (NCBI): domain Bacteria; kingdom Bacillati; phylum Actinomycetota; class Actinomycetes; order Streptosporangiales; family Streptosporangiaceae; genus Nonomuraea; species Nonomuraea ferruginea. The sequence continues at coordinate 346,023 of NZ_BAABFD010000008.1, forward strand.
CGGACGCTGTTCGTGATGGGTTCATTCGCGCCTTTCGAACGCATGTTGCAGAACAGAGTGATCATCACATAAGGCAGAACTAAAAGTAAAGATCCTTTTCAGCGTCGGGAACGACACCCTCCGCCACCGAGGTCGAGGCAGCGATCACTGCGCCTGCCTACTCCGTTCATACAGTTCAAGCGATCTGATCGAATCCGGGAATGCGTCTACAGCTAGTCGGGGTCGCGCCGGGTGGGGCGGGGCGCCGGATGCCGCCGCCGTACTCGCTGTGTGCTCGTACCTGCCGTAACGTGCCGTCAGCATTCGGTACTGCCGGACACGCAAAACGCGCCCAGACGGCACAATGAATCGCCCCGGGTTCGGTGGAGACTTTGGTGTGCCCTGGGTTCGATGGAGTCGCGTTTCTGGATTGTCATGCCACGGTAGACGCGTTCTCGAACTGTATCGGGGTGAGCATGCCCAGGCTGCTGTGCCGTCGTTGCCGATTGTGCCAGATCTC
>NZ_BAABFD010000009.1:0-334180 GCF_039540635.1 Nonomuraea ferruginea
AGTGATGGTGTTATCGCTGAAATCGTGTCACTAGGGCCTTTCGCCGTTTCCACCAAGTCGTAAGCCACCGACCTGCGGTTTCACACCCGAACATGCCCTGGATCATGGATTAGCTGCGGAACGCGGGGTCTCGCCTCTCATCCGGAGTTGGCATGCGCGTGATCACACGTGCCCCGCCCGGAACATGATGCGGCTCGCGGGTTGGCTCAGTGGCCACCATCGACCCCCGCTTGCGCACCGTGGTGATCCGTCCTTCGGCACGGAGGTGGGCCAGGGCTTCGCGTACGGTGTCGCGGCCCACCTCGTACATCTGTGAGAGCTGAGACTCCGAGGGCAACCACGCGCCCGGCCGGTAGCGGCCGGCCGTGATGTCGTCGCGGATCGCAGCCGCGACCTGCCGGTAGACCGGCACCCCAGAGCTGTAGTCGATCACGGCAGACAAGTGTCACAGGGCCATATTGCCATGAGCCTTGTGGCCATGAAGCCCTAGCGTTAACGTGGGCAAACACCTGTTAGAGAAGATTTTCAAGGAACCAATTATCCGAAATTAGGACGGAGGACGCAATCTCACATGACTACGGCTCGCGAGGCTCTGTCTGACCCTGATCTCCGTGGCGCGTTCAGGTGGTTCTACGTCTGGCGCGACCCCGACGGCACCTGGCACGCCAGGCCCCTCCCCAAGCTGACCAGCGAAGAGATCGCCTACCGGATCCTGCCGGAGCTGGTCGCCGACTCCCCCATCCAGCTCGCCTACAAGTGCACGTGGCAGCGAAGCCGCCGCAAGGTCTACCGCTACCTGCAGAGGTACGCCAAGAGGAGCGCCACCCTTGAGTCAGCCTCCTGAGCCGCCCCCGGTGCGGTGGGAGCCGTACCAGCGCCAGCCCCGGGACCGCATCCGGATCACCGAGACCTCGTGCTGCGGGGCATACGAATGGGCCGCTCAAGGCGGGCTCTTCCTCATCCTGCGGCCCGCCCGTGTATCAGGCCGCTACGAGGAGACGGCCAGAGGTCTGTACCGACAGGCACGCGAGGTCTGGGCGAAACTCCAGGTCTTCCACAACCTGCAACACCGGCACGAGGAAGCGGTTCGCGCCGCCGCCAGACGCGAACGCCGTCTTCGTGGACGTCGCGGTGAGGAAGCCGCGTGACACGCACTCGCCCAAGCACGTGACACCCCCGCTTCACCCCTCCTGATCAATCTGCGAGTTTCTGCGGCATAACGCGGATCTTCACCGACGCGTATGTGAGCCACACGCCGCCCCGGCCTGTACGCGCTACCGCGAGTTCTGCGAATTGCGCGGCCGTACCAGCAAGATCGCAGCTCATCGCCGCACGGCAACAACCTGGTGCCGCCTCGCGTCCGGCACCCTCATGACGGGAAAGGAATAGAGGGACGTGAGGCCGGTAAGCCCCGCCGGCCACGCGTGCCCGCCCTACCCTAGAGACACTGTGCCTCGGCGAGGGAGCGCGATGAGCAAGGCGACGGATGCCCCTACCTACGTTCGGATAGCCCAGGACATCCGCAGTCGTATCCTCCAAGGCGATCCCCCCGCCGGCGCCATGCTCCCCTCCGAGGCCACGCTCGCGCGCACGTACGGCGTCGCGCGGGGAACGGTCCGCCAGGCGGTGGCGGAGCTGGAGCGCTCAGGGCTGGTGGCGAGCGAGGTCGGCCGAGGCCGGCGCGTCATGGGCAGCGACCCGGCGACGGCCACCCGAGCCGCGGCCACGCAGTACGAGACCATCGCCGAGACGCTTCGCAAGCGCATCGACAGCGGCGATCTCGTCGCCGGCCAGCAGCTACCCGGTGAGGCCGCCATCGCCGAGGAGTTCGGGGTGTCGAAGGGCACCGCCCGTCAAGCGCTTCAACTCCTGGCCGGCGAACGGCTCATCGCGGCCATCCACGGCAAGGGCTGGTTCGTCGGCGGTCCCGAGCACGCGCGGACTCGTGCCGACGTGGTCGCCGCCGAGTTCCGGAAGGACATCGCCACAGGCAAGCTCGCGGTGGGGTCCGTCCTGCCCGGGGAGAACACACTCGCCCAAGAGCGCGGCGTCGGCCGCATCACGATCCGGCGCGCCTTCGCGCTTCTGGAGGCGGAAGGAGCCATCGAGAAGAGGCCCGGCCTGGGCCGCGTCGTCAAAGCACGATCCAAAGGTGACACGTGACCGTATCTCAGACGCCCTCGATCCCCTTCACTTCCGTTGAGGCGCTGGCGACCTTGCAGGAGACCTGCAAAGCAGCAGGACTGGCCGATCAGGACGCCCGCCTGATCCGCCTCGGCGAAAACGCCCTGTTCGTACTCCCCGCCGAGCAAGTGGTCGTGAGGATCGCGCGTAGCGTCGAGGTGCTGGACGACGTACGCAAGGAAGTAGCTGTTTCAGCTTGGCTGAACAAGTCAGGGCTACCGGCGGCGAGAACGACGGCGCATGACCAACCGCTCATCGTGCGAGGCCGCCCGGTAACGCTCTGGCACCTCATCCCCGACAGCGGTTCGCCCGCGACCCTCGATGACCTGGCCGACGTCCTGCGCGAACTCCACGGCCTGGCCGTCCCCGCCGACCTGGGGCTGCCGGCGATGGACATCCTCAGCCGCGTCTCCGAACGCATCAACGCGGCGTCCGTCCTAACCGATGAGGATCGAGACTTCCTGCTGACGCGGCGACGCGAGCTACAAACCGCCTACGACGCGCTGGCCTTCCCTCTCACGCCGTGCGCGGTCCATGGTGACGCGCACAACGAGAACCTCATCAAGACCCTCGGCGGGAACGTCCTGCTCATCGACTTCGAGCGCTTCGCGTTCGGTCCGCCGGAAACAGACCTCGCCGTCACCGCCATCGAGCACACCGTCGGTTGGGGAACGCGAGCCGAATACGACAGGTTCGCGGAGCGGTACGGCTTCGATGTCCTGGCCTGGGAAGGCTACCCGGTGCTCAGAGACATCAATGAGCTGAAAATGACGACCTGGCTCATGCAGAACGTCAGCGAGAACGAAGCCATAGCGCAGGAGTTCCGCAACCGCATGTACTCGCTACGGAACCCCGACATGCCCCGCCGCTGGCGTGCTTTCTGAAAGGTCGATGTCCCTGGCCTGGAGATAGCCGCCCAGCGGGAAACCAGCACTTGTGCCGCCTACCCGAAAATCAAGGTCGGCGTCTGCGGCTTTCAGGATGACGCCTTACCCATCGTGTTGTGGCATCGGTCAGTCGCAGGGATGGAGTACCTCTCCTCAGCAGCCTCAACGCTCACCGCCCAAGATCACCGATAGGGTGCGCCAGAAGCAAAGGAGCCGCTGACGTGTCACCCTCAACCCCGTTAGCCTGGGCGGCGGCCCTCGCCGCCGCGGCCTACCCCACGTGGGACTCCTGGAAGACCTGGTTCGAGTGGTCCTCACTGTTCGCGGCCGCCGGCGTGTCCGAGAAAGAGCACTACGGGGGCACCGTCGAGGGGGTCGTGGGCTGCGTACGCTTGTACGACTCGATCGACCGCTCCCCGTTCCTGCCGCTGCGCGACGACCTCGCCACACTCACCGAACTCGCCACGACCTGGGCCGTGCCGGTGCTGGTCGTGCTGATCGCCCTCGTACGCCGGCGCTCGGCGACGGTGGGACCGCGCGCCGCATGGACGCTGACGCTGATCGCGCTCGTCCGGCCGCTCTCGGCCGACTACCAGGGGGACGGCATCTGCTCCGGCTCGCTGCCCATGTTCACCCCGGACTGGTTCGAGGCTGTCTCCGGCGGCTGGGGGCTCTATGAGCTGTGCCTGCTGGCAGCTGCCCTGCTGGTGCTGCTCGCGTCCGGCTCCCCGGCGCCGCCGATCTCCGGGCGGCGCGCGCTGACGGCGGTCCTGGATGTCCTGGTCGTGTACGGGGTGATGACTCTCGCCCCGCTCGTCACCGGGGACGAATCCCTGCGCGTCGGCCTGCTACGCCAGCTCCGGTTCGACGACATCCGCGACCATCCCGCCCGGCTGCTGGTGCTCGTGCTGCCGGTCGGCTACCTCCTGTGGAGACACGGCCGGCGGGAAAGGGGTAAGAGAAACGGTTCACGTCCGGACAAGCCGCCTCGCCACGGGTACGACCATCAATCGCTCCTCGGCGAGTACTTCCGGGCGACGACGGCGTTGAACTCTGCCACCTGGTCATCGCTCGCGTACGCGTCCAGGTCTGCTTGCAGGTCTCGGATGTACCGGAGATAGCGCTCCGACTTGAGCGGCCCGGCGAGGTCGATGGCCTCCAATGCGACAGCCGCAGCCTGGGAAGGCTCGCCCATGTGCACGTAGCTCGCCGCCTGGACCAGCCGGTCGAAGGCCAGGGTCCGCACGTACATCGGATCACAGAGCCCGACCGCCTGGCCGACGAATTCCATCGCCTGCGACGGCCTCTGCAGATCCCGGTAACAATGCGCGCCTTCGCTCGCCAGCTCGGCGGCGTCGAAGTAGCCGACCCACGACGGATCATCGTCCACGTTGCGCTGCGCGAACCACTTCTCCGCCTCAAGCAGGGCACGCGCACATGAGGTCTCATCGCCATTTCCAGCGTGGGCACGAGCCTCCATGGCGAAGAACAAGGCCATGGGCGTCGCGGTGGACGCGTTACGGCAGCCCTCCTGCGCCGCACGCGCGAGTTGGATGGCCTGATCGTATCTGCCCAGGTAGTTGGCCTGGTGGCTCATGTCGGCCAGGATCAGGCCGCCCAACATACGATCTCCGGACACCTGAGCGAGACGCAGCCCTTGCAGGAAATAGCGCTGTGCGAGCCCATGCCGGCCAAGGTCGTACGCCGTCCAGGCGACCAGTTCCGTGATTTCGGCCGCCGCCGCGTACAACGCTCGTCCTACCGACTCTTCGAACTTCCCATCGAGCATGGGAACGACTTCACGGTTGTAATACTGGACCAGCGCAGAACGCGCATGGCCGCCGCCGAACTGGAAACCCATGTTCGCGAACAGTTCGGTGGTGGCGCGAATGGTTTGGACATCCCAGATACCAACGGATGGCCGCGCATGCTCTCTCATCGATAGCGGCTCCGGACGCGACAGCAACCATGCGATAAGAGATTCGTTCCACGCATCCGGAACTACTACCGACTGAAGCGCCACCGGGTCGTCGGCGAGGTCCCGGCGTGTCAGACCCAGCAGCCGGCTTCCCACGTCGGATATGCCGCCGCCATGCGCCAGACTGCGTTCAAGCGTCTCAGGCGTCACGACGCTCGCGAAACCGATGTCGTCCAGCGTGAAGGTCGTGCCCGCCTTCTTGCTGAGCGCCTCAGCAATGAACCGCGCGGTGGCCGGCCGCGGCTTCACTCCGTCGAGCCAGCGTTTGACGTCCACATGTGTACAACTCAGCGTTACGCCATCTTCTTCTGCAATCTGCCGCACTCGTGAAGCAAGCCCCGAATTAGAACAATCAGCACGCCGCATCGCGTCTGCAAGCCCCACATTGGGCATTCGGGACATCTTCACCTCCGCATGTGCACGCCTCGGCAATCATGACGCGAACACGGCCTCATAGGCCCGCGTTCCCGAGAAATTCTGACCCGTGTTTCTCCTGCTCAGGGCTTGAATCACCCCCATAAAGCACCCCCTGTGCATTCAGTCCCGATCATGAGCACGGTGTTGCCGGAGAGCTCGACGAGGAAGGCTTTAGTCAGCAAGAGCGGGCGAGCCGAGCACCGCGGGACTCCGACACGAACAGTCCCTATGACTTGACTCTCCGTAGCTATACATGTTCTATGTCTCTTAGTACCTGCTTGCAGGTCAGAACCGAGAGGGCTCAACATGCTCGTCCGTCCACGCAAGGTGCTCCCGACCGTCATCACGATCTGCCTCGCCCTCTACGCCCTGAAGGACCCGGAGGGCGCGGCGACCGTGGCCAAGGCGGCAGCGCACCTGGTCATGAGCGCTTCCGAGTCGCTCGCCCGGTTCATCCACACCGCCAGCAACTGATCACCCAGGAAAGAGACCCGACAGTGGCTCACAACCCGAACCGCCCGCTCCACCCGGCACGCATGTCGCTCGCCGACCTCGAAACCGTCTGGCAGAGCAACGGCGAGACGCCGCTCCCGGAGTGCACCTACGACCCGGCGCTGCACACCGGCCCGCGACTCACGATCGAGAGCACCGAGGAGCGCGCCGCCCGCGAGGCCGTGGCGCGCGAGGTCTGCGCCACCTGCCCGGCCCTGCTGCTCTGCGAGCTGTACGCGAGGCAGGCCCGCCCGGCCTCGGGCATCTGGGCCGACCGTACGCCCGCCGAGCTGACGACCCACACCACCGCACTGGAAGACATGGAGGTGGCCTGAATGGCCCGCCGCACCCGCACCCGCTTCTGGGACCCGTCCGGCAACCGGTACGGCATCCCCACCTACCCGAGGAAGAAGATCCCGCCCCACCTGCGCACGCTGCGCCAGCTCGCCGCTGAAGGGCTCCGGCCGGGCGGACAGGAACCGCAGGCCCAGGTCCTGTGGTGCTCGCGCCTTCCCGGCCCGCCCCGTGTTCGCGCTGCCTACCTGTACGACGTGCGGTTCGCCCTGCCGAAGCGCAGCCGTCGCACCCGCACGACGCCCCCGAAGGTGAACACCTCCCGCCGCACATGTTCCGAGTGCCTGACCGACGTCGGCTACGTCCTGCCGCGCCACCTCGGCGTTTGCCTCGACTGCGCCGAGGAGGCAGCCGCATGAGTCGCCGCACCCTCGACACGTCCGGACGCCCTGGCGTCACCGTCCACGGCGCGAAGCTCCCGACCTACTACCAGCCCGAAGCCGGGCGTGACGGCTGGCTGGAGGCCGACCGCAAGCGCGGCATGAGTCGCAGCGGGCGCCCCACACGCGAACGCCGCCCGCGTACCGCCGAAAGGAAAGACACCCGATGACCATCTACGAGACCACACCGCGCCCGCTGGCCGAAGGCGAGCGCACCGCGATATCCGCCACCGCAGCCGTCACGGGAGCGCTCGGACTGCTGGGGTTCGCCAACAGCTTCGAGCGCGTCGCCACAGCGGCTGAGCCCTCGTTCGGGTGGTTCGCCTGGACGGTGCCGCTCGGCATAGACCTCGGCATCGCCGTGTTCTCCGCGCTCGACATCGTCCTGGCCCGCCTCGGCATGCGTCTGAGCTGGCTGCGGTTCATCCCCTGGGCGCTGACCGCCGCGACGGTCTACCTCAACGTGGCCGCCTACCTCAACGTCTCTGGGCGGACGGACTGGTTCGCGGTCGTCGCGCACGCCCTGCTGCCGCTCCTGTGGGTCATCGCCATCGAGGTCGGCGCCCACGTCGTACGTAAGCACGCGGACCTGACCAGGCCAGACCGTATGGACGGCATCCGCCGCTCACGCTGGCTACTCGCCCCTCTGGCGACAGTTTCCCTGTGGCGCCGCATGGTGCTCTGGGAGGTCCGCAGCTATCCCGAGGCCCTCGGGCAGGAGCGCGAACGCATCATGGCCAAGACCGAACTCCAGGACCGGTACGGCCGGCTGTGGCGGTGGAAGGCCACCCGGCGTGAGCGGGCCCTGTACCGCCTCGGCGAACTCACGCCCAAGCACACGGAGACGCCACTCGCCGTGGCGGCGGCAGAAACCCACCGCGCTGCGCTGCCGCCGGCCCCGCCGAAGCGCCCGGCGCGCAAGCCCAAGCGAGCGCAACCCGCACCGCCGCCGAACGTAGGAGACCTCTTGCCCCTGGGACGACACGTAGCCGCCGACCTGATCGCACAGGGCGACCCGCTGACCCGCGACCGCCTACGCGACGCCATCCGAAGCCGCGGCCAGAGCATCTCGACCGACCGCGCGGGCGCACTCCTGGCCCGGCTCAAGGCGGAAGGCCCCACGGCCGTACCGGAAGGCGAGGCCGCCTGATGAGCCTGAGCATCACCGACACGCGCATGACTTCGGACGGCTGCCCGAACGTGGCGGAACTCCTCGCCGGCGGATGGACAGTCACCGGCTACCCCGGACGGCTGTTCGACCGCAACCAGGCCATCACCGCCATGCTGCTGGCCGAACTGCTGGCACTGACCCTGCCCGCCGATGGACGCAACGCGCTCCTGGCCCACTGCTGGCGTACCGAACTCGACATCACCGAAGCGGACGGACCGCACACGCCGACCGCTGGCCCCACGACCACCGACCGCCCGGACGAAACGCGGTCCGACCGCGCATCGACCCTGACCGCTAGCTGGGACGCGGCCTCATCCGCCAAGACAACGACCGCGCCCCAGAACTCCGCCAACCACCAGGCAGCAGAGGTGCATTCATCATGACGCAGCGACCGGACGACCCCAACCACGACCCGGAGAACGACGGCACGCCCGACCGGTCCGTCCGCCCGGACGATCCCGCGCCGGACGACAAGGGCGCGGAGATCGTCGACCTCGACGCCGCCCGGTCCGGCCGCAACGCCGACCGGTCCCCGTCCGAACCGAAACCCACGACGGACGACGCGGACGGACCGGTCTTGGAGGGCGAGGTGCTCCGGGTGGACCGGCCCGGTCCGGCCCGTACGGACTGGCGGGCGAGCCTGGAGCGGAAGGCAACCAGCCGACAGCCGCTCATCCCGCTGTGGCTGCGCTCCCGCGCCGAGGCCATCGAGACCGTCAGGTGGGCGAGCCTCCATTACGTGCACGTGGCCGGCTACCAGGTCCTGCGCGCCCCGCTGTATGCCGGACGGCTCACCGTCCGGGCTCCGCGCGGCCTGGTCCGCCTCGTGAGCGGCATCGTGCGGTGGACCTTCGACCTTGAGGGCGAGCCCGTACGCCTGGCCGCCGTACAGAAATCCGACTACGAGGGGTACCTGAAGCTGAGCAGGCAACGAGACTCTCGCGTACGGCTGCGTGTCTGGATCACGGGAACGATCCTGGTCACGCTGCTCATCCTGGCCATCGTCGTGACCGGCCAGCCGACGGCCGCCCAGTGGGGAGCGCTCGCCGTGGCCATGGCCGCACTGGGCATCCTCGGCAAGCCTGCCGACCAGCCTCTGATCAACCGCGCCGTCATGGCGTCCGAGGTGGAGAAGCTGACCAGCGACATCGTGGTCCGCGCGCTGAGCGTGCTCGGCATCGCCGGTATCACGCAGGCGCTCTCCAAGAACCCCAAGGACGCCATCCGGTTCGTCGCCCCGATCACCCGCGACGGCCCCGGCTGGCGTGCCGACATCGACCTGCCGTACGGCGTGACCGTGGCCGATGTGCTGGACAGGCGGAAACAGCTTTCCGGCGCACTGCGCCGCCCGCTCGGCTGCATCTGGCCTGAGGGCGACTCCTCCATCCACGAGGGACGGCTGATCCTTTGGGTGGGCGACAAGGACCTGTCCACGACCATCGTTCGTTCCCCGCTCAAGCAGGCCCGCTCGCACGACGTGTTCAAGGGCATCCCGTTCGGCAACGACCCGCGCGGCCGCCTGGTCACGGTGCCGCTGATCCAGCACAACGTGCTGATCGGCTCCCAGCCCGGCCAGGGCAAGACCTCGTCAATACGCGAGCTGGCCGCCGGGATCGTGCTCGACCCCACGGTGGAGGCGTGGTTCCACGAGCTCAAGGGCACCGGCGACCTGGACCCGTACGACAAGGTCTGTCACCGCTACGTCTCCGGCATCGAGGACGAGGCCATCGCCTACGCCGCCGACTCTCTGACCCTGCTGCGCAAGGAGGTCATGCGCCGCTCGGCCGCGCTCAAGGCCCTGCCCGCGGACCTGTGCCCGGACAAGCGCGTCACCCGTACCATCGCCGACAAGCGCTCGCTGGGCCTGCATCCGCTGGTCTGCATCATCGACGAGTGCCAGAACTTGTTCGCCCACGCTGAGTACGGCGACAAGGCAGGCGATGACGCTGAGTTCATCATCAAGCTCGGCCGCGCCCTGGGCGTGGTCTTGATCCTGGCCACCCAGCGCCCGGACAGAGACAGCCTGCCCACTGGCATCTCCGCGAACGTCTCCATCCGGTTCTGCCTGCGGGTGGCCGGCCAGCTCGAAAACGACATGATCCTCGGCACCTCGGCCTACAAGAACGGCATCCGCGCAACGGTGTTCGTCCCGGAGAAGGACGCGGGCACCGGCTACCTGGTCGGCGCGACGCCGATGCCCAAGGTGGTCAAGGCCGCCTACCTCAACACCCCGGACACCCAGCTCATCGCCGACCGCGCCTACGCACTGCGCAAGGCAGCAGGAACGCTGTCCGGATACGCCCTCGGCGAGACGTCCGAGCAAACCGTGCCGAGTTACGACCTGCTAGCCGACATCCTGGGCGTGGTCCCGCCTGCTGAAGCGAAGGTGTGGAACGAGGTCATCGTGGATCGCCTGGCCGAGCTGCGGCCGGACATCTACGGCCCGTGGGCGGCGCTGGAGGGCGGCGCGAAGACAGCCCAGCTCACCACCGCGCTCAAACCGTACGGCATCCGCACCTTGCAGGTGTGGGGCACGCCGGAGGGCGGTGGCAAGGGCGCCAACCGCATCGGCATCACCCGCGACGACATCGTCACCGCAGTCACCCAGCGCGACAAGGGCAAGGCGTCGTAGCCCAGTCGATCGCCTCTAGACCTAGAGGCACACCCCTCTAGGTCTAGAGGCTCCCCTAGAGCCCGAAATGGTGTTCTACCTGGGCTCTAGCGCCTAGAACCCGACCTGCGGAAACCCTGAAAACGGCCCTGGAGGCCCTCATGGCCACTGTCATCGCCCTTCTAGCAGCCTGCCTACCGTTCATCACTCTCAGTTACATCATCATCTGCCTGGCGTGGCCCTGGAGCCGCTGCACCCGATGCCGCCCCGGCGGCAAGAACCGCACCTGCCGTGCCTGCAACGGCACCGGCAAGCGGCCCCGCCTCGGCTGGCAGATCTACGTCTACGCCCGCCGCCTCCACCGCGACGGCAACCACTGATGCCGCCCAACGCCCACGCGGCATCACCTGTTGAGGAGATCCACATGCATGACCTCACCCGCTACGCCCTGGCCGCCGCCGCCCGCGGCTGGCACGTCTTCCCGCTCGCACCGCACGACAAGCGTCCGCTGCCCGGCTTCACCGCCTGGGAGCAACACGCCACTACCGACACCGCACTCATCCGCCACATGTGGGCCCGCAGCCCGTTCAACATCGGGATCGCCTGCCGCCCGTCCGGCCTCGTGGTGCTCGATCTGGACGTGCCCAAGCCCGACGAGCATCCGCCGGTCAACTGGGCGCTGCCCGGTATCCACGACGGCGCGGATGTCCTGGCCTCGCTGTGCGAGCAGGCCGGCCACCCGCTACCGCTGGAGACCTTCATGGTTCGTACGCGGCGCGGTGGCACCCACCTGTACTTCACCGCACCGGACGACCTCGACCTTCGCAACAGCGCAGGCAAGCTCGGATGGAAGATCGACACCCGGGGGCATGGCGGCTACGTCGTCGGCCCCGGCAGCCACGTCGCCCTGCCGGACGGCAGCGGCTCCTACGACGTCTTGCACGGGCCGACACCGGCCGCGCTCCCGGCCTGGCTGACCGAGCGCCTCACCTCTACGCCGTCGCCCGCATCCAGCACATCCGCGGGGGCTGTGCTGGCCGCTTGTGGTGGGGACCGAGCAGCCGGATACGCCCTGGCGGCACTGCGCGGCGAGGTCGAACGGGTCCTGGACGCCAATCCCGGCACCCGTAACGACACGCTCAACATCGCCGCGTTCGCCCTGGGCCAGCTCATCGGGATCAGCCTGCTACCTCGCAACCTTGCCGAGGCGTCCCTGCTCAACGCAGCCGAGGCCATCGGCCTCGACTTCCGCGAGGCGTTCAACACCGTCCGCTCAGGACTCGACAGCGGCCTTAGCCGTCCCCGGAGGGCAGCCGCTTGACCATCACCAAGCCGACAGCTGAAGCCATCCTGTCCAACGTGGGCGCCGCTGCCCAGCTCACCGAGCTGCACAGCGCGCCACCAGTCTGGGAGACACCAGCGCCGCTGGGGCAGCGCGGTGAACTCCCGTCCTTCCCGGTGCACGCGCTCCCGGCCTGGGTCGCCGAGCACGTCAGCGCGGTGGCCGAGGAGACACAGACGCCGCTCGACCTGGCGGGCTGCGTCGCCCTGGCCGCCCTGTCCACCGCCGCCGGCGGACGCACGATCGTGAGCGTTCGCGGCTCATGGGTGGAGCCCGTGAACCTCTTCGTCCTGGTCGCCATGCCTCCTGGATCGCGGAAGTCCGCCGTGTTCCGCGCCATGACCACGCCCCTGACCCGTGCCGAAAGCCTCCTGCTGGACCGCATCGGACCGCAGATCACCGAGGCCGAGGTATCCCGTCGTCTGGCCGTGGAAATGGCCGAGAAGGCCACTCGCACCGCGGGGACGGCACGCGGCGAGGCGGCACCGGAAGCCATCGCCGAGGCCCAGAGCGCGGCACTGGCCGTGGAAGGCATCAAGGTCCCAGTCAAGCCGCGCCTCGTGGCCGACGACATCACACCCGAGACGGCAGCAAGCCTGCTGGTCGAGCAGGGCGGACGCCTATCAGTACTCAGCGCAGAGGGAGGCATCTTCGCCACGCTCGCCGGCCGCTACTCCGGTACACCCAACCTGGACCTGTTCCTCAAGGGGCACGCCGGAGACCCGCTCATCGTGGATCGCCGAGGCCGCAGCGAACGTGCGGACAACGCGGCCCTGACCATGGGGCTCGCGGTGCAGCCCGAGATCATCGCCGACATCGCGAGCATGCCCGGCTTCCGCGGCAAGGGGTTGCTCGGACGCATCCTGTACAGCCTGCCCAAGAGCAACGTCGGATACCGGCGCGTGGACCCGCCGCCCGTGCCCGAGCACATCGCGGCCCGCTACGACGCCAACCTGCAACGGCTCACGATCGGCATGTACGAGTGGGACGACCCGGCCCGCCTCACCCTGACGACCGAGGCCGCCGAGATCTTCACCGAGCATCGCCGCAAGACCGAGACCCGTCTCCGTCCGGACTCAGGAGACCTCGGGCACATCACCGACTGGGCAGGCAAGTTCGACGGCGCGATCATGCGCATCGCCGGCCTCATCCACCTGGCCGCTGACGTCGAGTCCGCCTTTCGCCACCCGATCAGCGCTGACACCGTCAACGCCGCCATCGGGCTGGGCAGCTACTTCGCCGCTCACGCCCTGGCCACTTTCGACGCCATGGGCGCGGACCCCGACATCGAAGCCGCCCGCACCGTCCACGCCTGGCTCCACCGCACCGGCACGACACGCTTCACCGTCCGCGAGGCGTTCACCGCCCTGCCGCGCAACCGCTTCCGCAAGGTAGGCGAGCTGGAGACACCACTCGACCTCCTGGAACAGCTTGGCTGGATCCGCCGCGAGCCCGAGCCACCTCGCACCGGCCCCGGCCGCCGGCCCTCACCCGCCTACGCCGTCCACCCCTGCCTGCACGACCAGAACCACACAGGGATGCGCCCGTGAAGCCCACCGCCATCAACATCGCCCACGCCAGCAATCGCACCGGCACCTGGATGACCGTCCCCGAACTGCTCGCCGAACTCGACATCAAGCGCCGCACTTGGCAGCGATGGCGCGCCCTCGGCGTGGCTCCGCGCTGCCATCGGCTTCCCAACGGCGAACTCCGCATCAAGCGCCGTGACTTCGAATCCTGGCTCGACTCGCTGGCCGAAACCCGGAGGGCAAGCTGACCATGAAGAGCTACCGCGTCCGTATCTGGAAGATCTCCACCAAGAAGACCGGCGGTCGCCCACACATGGTGCGGTGGGTCGTCGAAGACAAGGTGTTCTCCGAGCTCTTCACCACGTGGGAACTCGCCGACAGCTTCCGCGCCGACCTCAAGAGGGCTGCCCAGAACGGCGAGGCGTTCGACACCGAGACCGGCATGCCGGACTCCAAGGCACGCGCCCAGAACGCGATGACGTGGTACGCCCACGTCTGCGACTACGTGGACACCCGGTGGTCCAAGGTCTCTGGCAGGCAGCGAATCTCGATCGCGGAAACGCTTGCGGCGGTGACTCCACTCCTGGTTCGCGACCGTCGCGGCGCACCCGACGCGCGTGTTCTGCGCTCAGCGCTCTACCAGTGGGCGTTCAACAAGCAACACCGCGACTCCGACAAGCCCGAGGACATCGCCGAGGCACTCCAATGGATAGCCAAGGCATCCGTCCCGGTAACCGAACTCGCCGACTACGACCGCATCACCAGTGCGTTGGATGGGTGCGCCCGCAAGCTCGACGGCACAGCCGCCTCTGCCGGCTACTACAGCCGCCGCCGTCGCGTGCTGTTCAACGTGCTGCGCTACGCGGTGTTCAAGAAGCGTCTTGCCAAGAACCCGCTCAGCGAAGAACTCGACTGGAAGCCGCCCGAGGCCGAGGTATGCGAGGAGATCGATCCTTCCGTCGTGGCCTCTCCTGAGCAGGTACAGGAGCTGCTGACCGCCGTCAGCTATGCGGGCTGGCGGCGCGGGGATCGGCTGGTGGCGTTCTTCGCCTGCATGTACTACGCGATGATGCGCCCCAGCGAGGTGGCCGCTCTGCGACTGGGGGACTGCACCCTTCCCGAAAAGGGGTGGGGACAGCTTATCCTCAGCGGCTCAGCACCGACTGTGGGCAGCAAATGGACGGACAATGGTCAAGCCCACGAGCAACGTGGCCTCAAAGGCCGCCCGCGCAAGGCCAAGCGGGTCATCCCCATCCCGCCACAACTAGTGTCCGTCCTCCGCGATCACATTCGGCGCCACGGCGTGGCGCAGGACGGTCGGCTCTTCCGCACTGAGCGGGGCGGAACCCTCTACAAGTCCGGCTACGTACGGACCTGGAAAACCGCCCGTGCGCTGGCGCTACCGCCAGCGCTGGCCGCCTCCCGACTCGCCAAGCGACCTTACGACCTCCGCCACGCTGGCGTGTCCCTACGTCTGAACGCAGGTGTCCCGGCGACCCAAGTGGCTCAGTGGGCGGGTCATAGCGTAGAAGTGCTGTTGAAGATCTACGCCAAGTGCATTTACGGGCAGGACCACGTCTGGCACACCATGCTGGACGGCGCGCTTGGAGGTACTTCCAGCCAGCGAATCGACAGCGATCGCTGAAAGCATCCTCCGCCTCAGAACATCGATGGTGTCCGTGGCAATGTAAAAGTGGCCAGACCCACACGCACTTGGCCGTTGACAGATGGTGACCGCTGTAGATGCCGAGGGCTGATGACCAGGCGTAGACCAGCAATCTAACTGGCTGCGCCTGGTAGGTGCTGTTGTTGGGGACGTGGCATCGGCTGTGGACTGGCTGTGGACGGCGGTACCCCTGTCTCGTAGAGGAAACGGGTACATCCGTGCGGGGTACTTGTCATCCTCCATGGCTGTGTCAGACTACTTTGCGTTGCTGCCTGGCTGGATGGGGCGCCGTTGATGGCTGACATTTTTATCAATTTTCGTTCTGACGATACAGCTGCCGCAGCGGTATTGCTGGACAGCGAGTTATCTAGACGATTCGGGTCGGCTCGCATTTTCCGTGCTAAAAAATCTATTGCAGCAGGCACAGACTATGCTGAAGCACTTCTAGCTGCTGTCAGGGGTAGCAGCGCGCTCCTGGCCCTCATTGGACCGAACTGGCTGGCAGGGGCAACTATCACTGGGCATAGGCCGATTGATGATGAGCGCGATTGGGTTCGTCGGGAGATTGCTGAAGCGCTCACCAATAGAGTGCCCATAGTGCCTGTTATCATCGGCCGGCGGACACCTTCGCTCAAGGCGCGCGATCTGCCAGATGCACTAAAAACTCTGGCGTCGTTACAAAACCGTCGTGTCGATCTAGATGATCCGACTCCAGGTGTGGCTCGGCTAGGGGACGACCTTGCCGAACTAATTCCGCATCTCGCCGACAAGGCTCAACCAGAACCAGGGGCAGGTCAACAAACTCCTGCCGTAGGCACGATCATTTATGATGCCCACGGTCCGATCCATACGGGAAGTGGAAATCAATACGTGCGCTACGAAGGTTACCCGCCCGGGCAGGATGGGTGATGGGCGTGGGCGAGGTTATCGGTACGATCGTAAGCAGGCCGAGTGGTAGCACGCATGCCGGTAGTGGTGATCAAAACGTATACAACGGCCCAACTTACATCTTCGACCCACAATCGCAGCGTCCAAAGCGATCACCTCGTGCTGCTCATCGGAAAGATTTGGAGTGGCTTGATGATCGCTTTGTCGAGCCGAAGAAGTATCTAGAGGCAGCTACATGCCTGCGTGAGTGGAACGTTGTTCTTATTGCTGGCCGGCCGGGTAGCGGTAGCCGCAGTACGGCTCAAATGCTGCTGCATCGCTTACCAGGCGTCGATGGCCCCTATAGGGAAATACCCTTCGATCCAACAGAGGGCGACAGGGGTATTGTAGTGCAATCAGGAGACAGGATTCTGATTGATGCCTCTGCCGTATCTGATGAGCTGTACTCGGCTCTTCACGATCAGCTATTGGCGCGGCAGGCTAACGTCTGTGATGTTGGTGCTTTCATGGCAGTGGCGGTGCCAGCCGACATCGATACTGTGATACATGGCGATCTGGGGCGTCGAATAATACAAATCGAGAAGCCTGCGGTACACGTAGCGCTCCATCGCTATCTAGATTGCGATGGCATCGAAGTTGGGCTTGGCGATCTGGACCATCCTGCGCTTCGACTTAGGCCCATGAGGGACCTAGATAAACTCGCGCAGTCGATAGGAGATGCAAGGGAAAAGGGTGTCGGAGGCATCCACGAATGGCTTGAAGGTGCCCTCAAATCCGCTTCGGAACAGGCTAATGACGTCGCTAATAAAGCTAGAAGGATGAACGGATCTGAGCGCATTCTGTTCTTGGCTGCAGCGATGTTGCATGAAGCTCACGTCGATGCCGTCTACGACGCTGCTCAATCACTTCAAGGGCAGGTTGAAGTGGCTGGTGAGCCTACTCCATTATTGGAGCAGGAAGGGCTTGTGCGGCAGTTGGATAGTTTCAACGCAACTGTCGACGAGATGCGCGGCTATATTTCTTTTCCGGGATTTGATTACGATTCCAAGATTCGTACACATTTCTGGTCTAACTATCCTGGACTGCGCACCCAGTTCCGAGAGTGGATCAGGGATGTCGTCGACCAATCGACGTTGAGCGGTGGCGATCGTGACAGAGTCATCGCACGATTTGCGGAGCAGGCACTGCGAACCGGACGGCCAGCGGATCTTACTTCCTTGGCGGAGGGTTGGTCGGCCAAAGGAGCCTTGACGGCACGTTGGCCGGACGCAGTCAGGGTGCTGCAGTTGGGGTTAGAAGATCCACGTCATAGCAGCGCGATCCGCCGCAAGATCAGAGAGTGGGCGCTTCAAGAGAACCTTCCGGCCGAGCGAGGCCAAGTGTTGGTGGAGATATGTGCGGACGTGATCGCGCGGACCGACCCATTGAGCGCCGCCATACGGTTACGTCATCTCGCCCGACAGGAAGACCGAAGAACCTCCAGCGCCGCGCGAGAGGCAATACGTAGCCTCTGTCGCCAGGATCGCTGGTTCTGTCGGGAATTGATACATTTGTTAGTCGCTCGCATGGGTACAGCGCGCGTCGTTTCGCCAGCCGATATTGAGATCTTCCTGTATGTCACAGAACCGGACGAGAGTGCGGTTATCGTGTCGTCCCCTGGCCTCCGGCTATTGCTGACTCAGGGGTGGCAATTGGTTATGGCACAAAGTGAGACCCCTCAATGGCGTCGAAGCGTACAAAAATGGCTTGAAGCAATTAGCGAAAGCCGCCTTGATGAAGGTGCTCTAGACATCCTCTTGGATGCGGCTGCACAGAAAGACGATGTCTTAAGCTGCCTCTACGCCACTGCAGTTCGGTGGCGCCAGGGCCAAGTTGCGAACGTGCAAGAGCGTATGGCGGTCGCCAACCGCTTTTGTCAGCGGATCGATGATTTGCAAGGCCTATAACGGAGGCAGCTCATGAACATCAGAAACGTTGTATTGACTAGCATTGCCGCAGTTGCTGCTCTCCTCCTGGTGTTAGCGCAGGTCGGAGCATGGTCCATCTGGCTCATAATACTGCTCATGACAGCGCTCACCCTTTGTGCTGTTGCGGCATGGTTCCTCGTTCCCCAAAGTGCGCCGCGACCGCGAGATAGTCGGGAGCGCGTTGCGACGGTGTTTCAGGAGGTACGAGTCGGTGACATTGGCCTGCCAAGCTCACTGCCCGATTACACGTTCAGATTCTCGGCCGCTGTCCGATGGCGAAGACTTCGAGACGGCAATCATGCAAACCCGGCCGCATTAGCAATTGAGGACGTCATTACGCGGGCCAGCGTCATCGTTGCAACAGAGACACCAGAAAAGGTTTCCGCTCTTTCGCAACAGCTGAGTGTGGCCCTCGGTATACCGAAGCCGAACCGTTCAGGTGAGGTGGAGGCCATGACAAGTGAAGTCTCCCTGAGTATGCCTGCGGAGGATGTGCAGCGCCTAGAGAAGATGGCCGAACTTCGTAAAGACGAGGCGCTTTGGGAGGAGCAGCGACGTTACGAAAAAAGTCGGCGCGAGTATTTAGGCGAGGATGTGCTGAAATCCCCTGGGAGCGCAGTCGTCTGGTGGCTTGCGACGAAGGAAGACGGGGTGGATCAAGCTGCTGCTCTGATCGACACTCTAGCTCGACTCTCAGCTGCTGCAAATAACGATGAGTCTGTTCACAGCGGACTTCACCGTAAGGTGAACGGGGATGGTCTTGTCGATAGAACTTTGTCGGCTGCGGACGTGCTGGAGGACCTGATGGCCCGGATAGATCTGGACGCCGACAGCGACGCGGGGACTACTTTCGTGGACCGGGTGGCCAATGATATGGAGAAGGCGGGCCGCAGCGAGCATGCGGAGGAGATTCGCCACAGGTTCGAAATTCAAGCGCCGTGGGAGGAGCTTGAGGGCGGGAACGGAAGTCCTAGGTCGGAGGGGAACGATCCAGAGTCGTAGTGAAGGAGACATCCTGCGCTCTCAGCCGGCTGTACACCGCATCGAACGTCAAACCCGACACGAAGCCGATCGGGAGGATGAAGAAGAGAAGCCGGCGAGACCCCTCCGTGGTGAGGATATCTGGGGTTGTGGTTAGTTGGGCAGCGAGGAACAGCAGGGCGGTAATGGTTCCAGCAGCTGAGCCCAGCACAGCGGTACGCACCCAACTCTTGGCCACATCGAAGGCGTTGCGCATGATCGCGCCGCAGCCAGCCGCTAGAACAGGAGCCCCGACTAATGCGGTGATCCCAAGAGCAGTTCCGGGCGGTTGCGAGTAGGACAGCGGTATCGCGGCCAGCGCTAGCAAGAGGAACAGCACTCCCACCGCGAGGCTTGCCGTCGCATGCCAGCCTGCATGTCGTTGTTCGGCGTCGGACTCTTGGATTCGTGACGTGCGGAGCTCGCACTGACGGCTCAGCGACGCTACAAGGCGGCTGGGGGACTGCGCTTGCCAAGCTTCCGCCATGACATGGGCGTCCTCGTCACTGACGAGATCGTAAGCTGCAGCCAGACGTCGCCAAACGCGCTGAGCAGCACCACCCAGCGAGGCTGCCGCGACGACGGGAATCGAGCGGGATATGGCGATCAGACCTGCCGTGAACGCCGATCGGCCGCCTCCGATGATGAGCACACCGTCGGCTGACAGGAGCGCTCGGTAATAACCAACCTCCCAGTCGTCGCCTGGGTCCGGTCGTACATCGAAGCAGTCTCGGAAGGCGGTGGCCTCGGCGAAACCTGCTTCCTTGCCGAAGCGGCTGTTGACTTGAATGGATCGCTGCTCCGCGCAGCCCGAGCTGATGTAGCCCTTTACTACGCTGGATTCGATGAAATCGGGATTGCTGGAGAAGACAGCTAGTCTGTAACTGTTGACCGCAAGCTCCCGTCCTAGGGACTCGGCAGCCGAGATCACCTGAGCGGCGTCTGTCAGGGGTGGCTCGTAGGTGCGATGTGGCGACGCACTCCCGACTATGGCAATCAGTGGGCCCATGGGCCCTGATTTTCTGCGCTGGGGAGGAGGCTCGCAAGATTGTTGCGTGGCGCTCTACGTATCGAAGCTGCCTCGTGCGCGGTGGTGGCTCCTGGCCTACCATGATCGGTACGTGTCTGGTACGTGATCATGGTCACATGCTTGCCGTCGGTGGCAGCTGGTGGCACACCTGGAAAGCAGAAGGACCTGCGTTTCCGCAGGTCCTTGCCCATCTTGCGATGTAGATCGCGAGTGCCCCCTGTAGGATTCGAACCTACGCACCCGGCTCCGGAGGCCGGTGCTCTATCCCCTGAGCTAAGGGGGCTCAACGAGAACCAAGGCTACCAGTATCCCGCACCCACTCCGCACCAGATAACCGTCCGCCAACACATCCACAGAAAACCCCACGTGACCGCCCCGCTACCGCTAGCTTGACCGCCGTGGGTGACGTTCTTGGCAAAGTTCTGGTCGTAGACGATGACGAGGTCATTCGTCAGCTCATCGCCGTCAATCTCAACCTTGAGGGGTTCGAGGTGGAGACGGCCACCGATGGGCAGGATTGCCTGGATCGGGTGCTGGAGGTGCGGCCGGATCTGATCACGCTCGACGTGATGATGCCGATGCTCGACGGGTGGACGACGGCGGCGCGGCTGCGGAACGACGAGGCGACGCGGCACATCAAGGTGGTGCTGATCACCGCCAGGGCGCAGGACGACGACAAGCGCCGGGGCAGGGAGATCGGGGTCGACGCCTATCTGACGAAGCCGTTCGATCCGGCCGAGCTGATCCAGGTGGTGCGGGACCTCGTCACGGGATGAGGCCGTCGCGGCGGGCGATGGCCGCGGCCTGGGTGCGGGTGGAGACGTCGAGTTTGGCGAGAATGTTGGAGACGTGGACGCTGACCGTCTTCTGCGCGATGAAAAGCCGGCCGGCGATCTCCTTGTTGGTCAGCCCTTCGGCGACGAGACCGAGCACCTCGTGCTCGCGGGCGGTGAGCAGGCCGTCGGTGCCGCCGCCGCCGAAGCGGGCGCGGCGGGCGAGGTCGGCGAGGGCGCGGCGCAGGGGTTCGGCGCGCAGGCGGGTGGCCGTCGCGTCGGCTCGGGACCATTCGGCCTCGGCGGCGTCGCGGTCGCCTGAGGCGAGGAGGGCTTCGGCGAGGCGCCAGCGGGCGCGGGCTTCCTCGTAGGGGAAGAAGGAGAAGGCGCCGGCGACCTGGCGCCACAGCTCGGGGTCGGGGCGGCCGTGGACGCGGTGCCATTCGGCCTCGGCGCGCAGCGCCCACGCCTGGCCCTCGGGGCCCATCTGGACGCGTTCGCCGACGATGCCGGACTCGACGGCGTGGCGGGCGGTGGCGAGGAGGTCGTCGGCGCCGTCGGTGGTGCCGAGCTCGGCGAGGGCCCAGAGGCCGACGGCGGCGATGCGGATGCTGGCGGCGTCGCCGGCGAGCAGGGCGTCGAGGGCGGCGCGTACGTGGTCGAGGGCGGCGGCCGGGTCGCCCTTCCAGAGGGCGTGCTCGGCGGCCAGGCCGCGGAACATGTAGGCGATGAACTGGTCGTGCCTGAACGGGCTCAGCCACTCCAGGCGGCTCTCCACGTCGGGGCTGCCTCGGCCGACCTCGATGAACAGGGCGAACGACGAAAGCGTGGCCTCCGGGATGGTGCCGACGCGGGCGGCGAAGCCGGACGCGACCGCCTCGGCCTGGTCCCAGTCGCCGGAGGCGTAGTGGATGAGGAAGCGGAGGAAGCGCAGCTCGGTGCCGTAGGTGCTCCAGTTGAGGCCGGTCTCGTAGGCGAGGCGGATGCCGGCGTCGGCGACCTCGGCCGCCTCGGCCATGAGGCCCTGGTCGTAGTGGATGCGGGCGTGGTGGAAGCGGGCGCGCAGGTCCATCGCCAGGTCGCCGGTGCGCTCGGTGGTGACGAGCCGCACCAGGTCGTGGGCCTTGGTGAGGCCGTGGTGGAGCTCGGTGTAGATGGCGAGGATGATCTGGGCGCTCGTCTCTGCGTCCTTGGCGCCGGCGCGGCGGGCGGTGTCGAGGGCGCGGTGGGCGAGCTCCTCGACCTCGGCGTGGCGTGGGGTCCACAGGAGGGCGCGGGCGTGCGTGGCCAGGGCTCTGGCCAGCGAGACCTGGTCGGACGCGGTCGCGACCGCGTGTTCGGCGGCCACCACGGCGGCGTCGAGGTGGTCGATCTCGGCGAGGTAGTAGGCGAGCCGTTCGCTCACCTCGGAGGTCTGCGGCAGGGCGCGCAGGGCGGTGACGGCGCGGTGGTTGTCGCCGCTGTCGGCGGCGGCGACGGCGCTGCGGAGGGCGATCGTCTCCCGGGTCTCGCCGGCCAGCTCCTCGGCGCGGTCGACGCGGTCCCACAGGCCGAGCGCGCGGTCGTAGTGGTTGTGGGCCTCGGCGGGGGCGCCGAGGCGCTCGGCCTGGCGGCCGGCTTCGGCGGAGGCGGCCAGCGCGCCGGCCAGGTCGTGGCCGGCGAGGTGGTGGTGGGCCAGCTCGGCGGGCGAGGTGAGCAGGCGGGCGAAGGCGGCGTGGAGCCGGGTGCGCTCGCCGGGCAGCAGGTCGTTGTAGACCGCCTCCTGCAGCAGGGCGTGGCGGAACGCGTAACCCTGGCCGTGGACGCGGAGCAGCCCGCGCGAGACGATCTCCCGCACCGCCTCCTCGAACTCCGGCAGCGGCAGCCCGGAGACCTCGCGCAGCAGCTCGTCCTCGACGCGGCGGCCGGCGACGGCGGCGGCGCGCAGCACCCGCTGGCCGGGCTCGGAGAGCACCTCGACCCGGGACATCAGCAAACTTGCCAGGCCGTCGGGCAGGTCGTCGCCCTCGGCCAGGGCGGCGAACAGCTCCTCGGCGTAGAACGGGTTGCCGTCGGCACGGCTGATGATCAGGCCGAGGTCGCGGGCGGCGACGGAGCCGAGCGTGGACACGTAGTCGGACATCTCGCCGGCGCCGAGCGGGCCCAGCTCGACGCTGGTGACGGTCGGCAGGCGCTTGAGCTCGGCCAGGACCGAGCGGAGCGGGTGGCGGCGGTGGATGTCGTCGGTGCGGTAGGTGCCGGCGACGCAGACCCGCTCGGTCTGCACCATGCGGCTGAGGAACACGAGCAGGTCGCGGGTGGACCGGTCGGCCCAGTGGAGGTCCTCGATCACGAACAGCACCGGCTGGACCTCGTTGAGCAGGCCGAGCAGCGAGCCGAACAGCCGCTGCTGGGTGAGGCCGGCCTGCGGGGCGGTCTCGGTGCCGGGCAGGAGCTGGCCGAGCAGCGGGTGGGCGGCGGCGGCCGCGGCCACCGCGGGCTCGGCGCCGCGCAGGGCGTCGGCCAGCGGAAGGTAGGGCAGCGTGTCGCCGAGCTCGGCGCACTGGCCGACGAGCACGCGGAAGCCGCGCTCGCGGGCCTCGGCCACCAGCTCGGTGGTGAGGCGGGTCTTGCCGATGCCGGCGTCGCCGCCGACGAGCGCGACCCCGGCGGTGCCGGCCGCGGCCGCTTCGAGCACGCGGACGAGCCGGGAAAGCTCGGTCGCTCGCCCGACGAGAGAACCGTTCACGCCGTCACTATGCCATGCGGGGCCGACAATCGATTGGCCCACCTCAAGCGGGGCGGATTGGCCCTTATATGGGGACCAAACGTGCTCGTACAGTCAGCGCATGGTCTCCCTCACGACGTTCCTGCTGTTCGCCACCGCTTCGCTCGCCCTGGTGCTGGTCCCGGGGCCCAACCACCTCTACATCACCGCCAGGGGGCTGGCCCAGGGCCGGTCGGCGGGCCTGGCGAGCGCGCTCGGGGTGGAGGCGGGCACGCTGGTGCACATCGCCGCGGCGGCGCTGGGGCTGTCGTACGTGATCTCGCAGTCGGCGACGCTGTTCGCGATCGTGAAGTGGGCGGGCGTCGCTTACCTCGTCTATCTGGCGATCAGGGCGTTCACCGCGAAGGACGACGAGACGACGCGGGAGCCGCCCCGGCAGCCGCTGCGGCAGGTGTTCCTGGAGGGCGTGCTGGTCAACGTGCTGAACCCCAAGGTGACGCTGTTCTTCCTGGCGTTCCTGCCGCAGTTCGTGGACCCGTCGGCGGGGTCGCCGGCGCTGCAGGTGGTGGTGCTCGGCCTCACGCTGCTGCTGCTCGGGCTGATCTCGGACGTCGTGTACGCGGTCGCGGCGGGCGCTCTGGGCGGCCGGCTCGCCCGCAGGGCCAGGACCTTGAGGTACGTGAGCGGTGTCGTCTATCTCGGTCTTGGCGTGGCCACCGCGTTCGCCGGGAGAAAATGATCGCATGGCGCCGAGGAAGCAGCAGGAGATCTTCGACGCGACGCTGCGTCTGGTGGCCGAGAAGGGCTACGCGGGGCTGACCGTCGAGGGTGTGGCGGAGCGGTCCGGGGTGAACAAGACGACGATCTACCGGTGGTGGCCGTCGAAGGCGGCGCTGCTGGGCGCGGCGCTGGTCGAGGCCGACCTGCTGGGGTTCACGGCGCCCGACACGGGGAGCCTGCGCGGCGACCTGGTCGCGCTGGTGGAGGGGGTGGTGCGGCTCCTGTCGGAGCCGCCGGCCGCGGATGTCGCGGTGGCCGCGCTGGGCGCGGCGGTGGAGCATCCGGAGCTGGACGCGCGGCGGTTCTTCGCCGACCGGTTCGCCAGGGAACGCGAGATCTTCGAGCGTGCGGTACGGCGGGGCGAGCTGAAGGAGTCGGTCGACCCGATGCTCGTGGTCGACCTGCTGGCCGGGGCGGTGTGGGTCAGGTCGGTGTTCCGGGGGGTGCCCCTGCCTGACGGGTTCGCGCGGGACGCGGTCGCGGCGGTGCTGGACGGGGTCGGCTGAAGGCCGCGTACGGCGGGAGCGTGCCGTACGTCAGGTCAGCGGATCTCCGAGAGGGCGGCCGGGATGCGGTCGAGCACCGGGTGCGGCATGAGGCCGTAGGCGTAGAAGTCGACCGCCGACGCGCCCGCCGCCTTGGCCGCGCGGGCCTTGGCGACCAGCCGGTCGGCGGAGTCGGTGTCGGGGTAGCCGGGCCGCAGCACCGCGCGCACCTCGCGGTCCTTGCCGACCGAGCGCAGGTAGGCGCCGACGTCGTCGGCCACCCTGGCGGCGTCGCGCGCGTACGCGAGCACGGCGAAGGCGGGCACCAGGTCGCCGAGAGCCACCAGGTCGACGCCGAGCTGCCAGGCGTCGTGGGCGGCCAGCCCGGGGGTGGGCAGCCCGTCGCGGTAGCCCTTGACGCCGCCGGTCGCGTCGGCGAACACCAGTCTCGACCCCTCGTCGCCGACGGCCGACGCCACTTCGGAGACGAGGGTGGTGACGGTCTCGGAGCGGGCGCGGGCGTAGGCGACGACGTCGGGCCCGGCGTACGCGGTGAGCGCGGCCCTGGTCACCTCGCCCTGCGCGGGCGGGTCGCCGTCGAGCACGCCGCCGAGGATCCTCGCGCACTCCTCGCGCGCCACCTCGGCGTCCACGCCCAGGTCGGCGGCGCGGCGCATGCAGTAGTCGCAGAAGCAGAGCCCGAACATGCAGGCGTCCATCGGCCCGAGCGGCACGAACGAGCGCTCCGCCCGCAGCGGCCTGAAGTGCAGCGACTCGGCCACCACGGAGTCGACGCCGAGCCTGGCCACCGCCCTGGCGAGGGCGACGGCGTACGCGCGCGCGTCAGGATGGGCGGGGCACAGGTCGGCGGGCGAGCCGCGGTCGCCGAAGCAGTCGCGCACGGTCACGTCGGGGTGCGCCTCGCCGAGCGTGGCGTTGCGCAGGAACACGGTCCAGCCGTGCAGCCGCAGGCCGCGCTCGCCGCACGCCTCGCGCAGCCCGTCGAAGGCGTCCTGGTGTCCGGCCGGCGGCCGCAGCCGCAGGCTGGAGAACAGGTCGCCGGGCGGGGGGAAGTGGGCCCCGTCGCGGCGCACGGTCAGCCGGGACAGCCCGTGCGGGGTGACGTCGCGGGCGGCGTGGTGGACGGCGCCGACCGTGACGCCGGCCGCGCCGTACCCGCTGATCCTGTCGAGCACCCGCTCGACGCCCTCGCCGCGCAGGTCCTCGACGAAGGCGAACACCGAACTGTCCACGACGGGCGTCCCTCAGGCGCTCTTGTGCGCGACGAAGTCGATCTCCACCAGGATGTCGAGCAGCTGCGACCCGACGGTGGTGCGTACGGGGTAGGGCTGGGTGAAGTAGGACTGGTAGACCTCGTTGTAGGCGGCGAAGTCGCGCTTGAGGTGCTGGAGGTGGACGGTCGCCTTGACGACGTCGTCGAAGCCGAGGCCGTGGGCGGCCAGGATGGCGCCGAGGTTGCGCATCACCTGGTGGGTCTGGGTGACGATGTCGTCGCCTGCGAGCTCGCCGGTCTGCGGGTCGAGCGGACCCATGCCGGAGGTGTAGACGAAGTCGCCCACGACGAGCCCCTGCGAGTAGGCGCCGATGGGGGCGGCGCCCTCGGTCGTTCTCAGCTCTTTCTTCACGGCTGCTCCTGGAAACGGGTGGTGATGGTGCCGGCAACCCGGTAGTCGCCGTCGACCAGGGGCAGCTCGCGCCA
Organism: Nonomuraea ferruginea; assembly: GCF_039540635.1. NCBI lineage: Bacteria > Bacillati > Actinomycetota > Actinomycetes > Streptosporangiales > Streptosporangiaceae > Nonomuraea > Nonomuraea ferruginea. The sequence goes on from NZ_BAABFD010000009.1 coordinate 26,382, forward strand.
CTTGTCGAAGGCGGTGCACGGGTGGGAGATGCCGAACGCGAGCAGGTCGCCGGGCCTGAGCCCGTCGGCGCGCACGATCGTGTGCTGGTCCTGCATCTTGACGACGGTGACGCCGCCTCGCCTGGGCACGGGCAGCCCCTCGTCGTACGGGGCGTCGCGCTTGCCCATGCCCACCACCGCGAGGCCGGGTTCGGGGGTCGACAGGACGTGCGCCCACACCTCCAGTGCGGGGCGCAGCTCGCCGTCGATCCGGTTGTACGGGGTGCGCTCGCGGTAGTAGCCGTCGTCGTGGGTGACGTAGGCGCCGCTGCGCAGGATGACCTTGGCATGGGTGGCGACCAGGTGGCGGCCGATCACGTCGAACCACTGGCTGCCGCCGACGGTGAGGATGGGGGTGCGGATGCGGAGGTGTTCGACGGCCTCCTGCAACAGATCCAGATATTTCCGGACTTCTTGCGCCGTGGCGAGCGATCCTTCGTACCCGGCGACCCCCACCAGCTCGACCCCGTCGGTCCGCTGGACGTGCGCGGCCAGCGCCAGCAGGTCGTCGAGCGTACGGCACCCCGCCCTGCCGCCCGGGTGGCCCAGCTCGGCCAGCACCTGGAACGGCCGCGAGCCGGCGGCGGCGGCCAGGAGGTCGGCTCCCGCCGGGGAGTCGACGAAGGACATCAGCGTGAACCCGGGGTCCGCGTCGAGCTCGGCGGCCGCCCAGCGCAGCCCCGCGGGGTCCACGACCTGGTTGGCCACCATGATCCGGCTGACCCCGAACCCGCGCACCGTCCGCGCCTGCGCGGGCGTGGCCACGGTCAGCCCCCACGCGCCCGCGTCGAGCTGGCGGGCGGAGATCTCGGGTGACATGTGGGTCTTGGCGTGCGGGGCGAGCTCCATGCCGTGGTCGCGGGCGAAGGCGGCCATGGTGGCGATGTTGTGGTGCAGCGCGTCGCGGTGCACGACCATCAGCGGGAAGCCCAGCTCCCCGCCGAACACCGAACGCCCCAGCATCTCCGGCACACACTCCCCCTCTGCCCGGTTCTGACCTTATCCTGCGGATCTTGGCCGGAGGGCCCTGCCGGGAGTGGCCCCGGTCAGCTCGCCGTCCGCCAGCACCCGCTCCCCCGACACCAGCACGTCGCCGATCCCGGCGGCGAGCGTGCGCGGCGCCTCGTACGTGGCTCTGTCGGCGACGGTGCGCGGGTCCAGCACCACCACGTCGGCGGCGAACCCGGGACGCAGCAGCCCCCGGTCCGCCAGCCCGAACCGCCGCGCCGGGTGGGACGACAGGTGGACCACGGCCTGCTCCCACGTCCAGTCGCCGAGCTCGCGGACATGACGGCCGAGGAAGCGGGCGAACGCCCCGAAGCCGCGCGGGTGCGGGTGGCCGCCCACGTAGATGCCGTCGGAGCCGCCGGTGTGCGACGGGTGGCGCAGCACGCGGCGCACCGACTCCTCCCCCGCCGGGCCCTCGTCGGGACGGGCCGACACGCAGCCGGCCTCCAGGCGGGTCTCGACGAGCAGGCGGCGGCAGAACTCGGCCGGCTCCACCCCCGCGCGCTCCGCCGCGGCGACCATGGTCATGCCCTCGGACCATTCCAGGCCGGGCGCGTGCGAGACGGTCAGCCGCGGCCAGGTCCGCTCCAGCTCCGGCCACCAGGAGTCGAGCTCTCCGGAGCGGAGCATCTCCAGGGCTCTCTCGGTGTCGGCGGCGGGCACCTGGGGCGGCAGCGCCACCATGGCCAGGATCGTGCTGCTGCGCAGGTAGGGGTAGGTGTCGAAGGTGAGGTCGACGCTCCCGGCCTGCGCCCGGTCGAGCAGCGGCAGCAGCAGGTCGGCCGGGCCGTGCAGGTGGGAGACGTGCACGGCCGCGCCGGACCGGGTGGCGATCTCCACCACCTCACTGATGCCGGTCTCGGCCCTGGCGCCGTAGGCGCGCATGTGGGTGACGTACGGGAGACCGCCGAGCGGGCGGCAGAGCTCGGCCAGCTCGTCGGCGCCCGCGTAACGTCCCGGCAGGTACTCCAGGCCGCTCGACAGCCCCACGGCGCCCTCGGACAGTCCGCGCTCGACCGCCGCCAGCATGAGCGCCAGGTCGTCACGGGAGGCGTGGGCGGGCGAGGCGCCCATCACGTCGTAGCGGATCGTGCCGTGCGGCAGCAGGTAGGCGGTGTTCAGCGCGACCGCGCGGTCGTAGCCGCCGAGCAGCTCGGCCACGGTCAGCGGGCCCTCGCCGAGCGGGCCGTTCACGGCCGCGAAGTAGCGGGACGCGTACGCCACGGTCTCGGCCGAGCCGGGCGCGAACGACAGCCCGTCCTGGCCCAGCACGAACGTGGTCACGCCCTGCCGGAGCGCCGCGAGCTGCACCGACCGGTCGAACACCACCGCGTCGCCGTGCACGTGGCAGTCGACGAACCCAGGAGCCACCAGCCGCCCGGCCGCGTCGATCTCGGCGGCCGCCCCGGCGCCGTCGAGCCGGCCGACCGCCGTGACCCGGTCACCGGTGATCCCCACGTCCGCCCGGTACGGGGGAGCTCCGGTGCCGTCGAGCACCCGCCCGCCGCTGATGACTACGTCGAACATCACCCCAAGATTCAACCACCAGGAGCCTGTACGAAACACGACCCGTCAGAACGCGTCAGCGTCGGGTCCGAGAGATCCTTGCCGATGATCGGGCGTTCGGCGAGGAGGGCGCGGGCCGCGGTCCTGTCCAGGTTCCAGCCGTTCCACGAGTCGGGCCGGTCCAGCCCGTTCGCCGCCACGACGTCGGCCAGCACGCAGCTGCGCAGCGGCTCCGGCAGCCGGTCCAGCGCCGGGACCGCCTCGGCCCCGAGGTCGCCGAGGTAGTCCGAGTCCAGCTTCTGCACGCCGCGCACCGCCACCTGGGACTCCGCCACCCGCAGGTCCGGGTTCACCACCGCGAAGGCGCCCAGGGCCAGCCCGGTCACCAGGACGATGGTGCGCGGCAGCCATCCCGAGCCGCGGCCGGCGAGCCGCCCCGCCCCGGCGAGCAGCACCAGCGCGAACAGCGCGCCCAGCCAGTAGACCGTCGCCTCCACCGACAGCCGCAGCCGGGACAGCCCGTACGCGTCGGTGTAGAGGTCCATCCGGTGCAGCGCGGAGAACAGCACCACCATGGTCAGCCCGCAGAGCACGCCGAGCTGCCCGGCGAGCACCCACCGCTCCCGCCGCTCGGTCTTGATCACGCCGGCGGCCACCGCGACGATGCCCAGCACGGCCAGGCTGACCACGACGAGCTGGAAGAAGCCCTGCCTGGCGTACTCGGCGTAGGTGAGACCCGCGGTCTTCAGCACCCACGCGTCGCCGCCGAACAGCGCGGTGATCTGCACCGCGACGAACGCCGCGAACAGCAGGTTGACCGCGGTGAGCGGCACCAGCCAGATGGACCTGCTCACGGGCATCTTGATGTCGGGGCCCACGGGGTCGGCGACCGGCCGGAGCGCCACCAGCACCACCGCCGCCAGCAGCGCCGCGAACACGGCGAACAGCACGATCCGCGCCGGCAGCGACTCCGCCCAGTCGGGCGTGGTGGTCAGCCGCTCCACGTAGGAGGCGAACACCGGGTCGGCCGAGGAGAACAGGAGCCCGAACACCACCAGCAGCACCGCCGTGATGCCGAGCCCGGTCAGCGTCGGCAGGATCCGCCGCCTGGCCGCCAGGCCTTTCAGCGGCGCGGCCAGGAACCAGGGCAGCGGGCCGAACGCGAGCAGGATGGAGGCGCCTCCCCTGATGACGCCCAGCCATCCGAGCCCCGCACCCGACACGGCCAGCGCGGCCAGCCCCGCCCCCGCCAGGAGCAGGATCGTCACCAGCCAGTCGGCGTCCCTGACGGCCGCCATCGCGATCAGCCAGTACGAGGTGAGTCCGAACGCGATCGTCCACGGCGTCATCCGCCGTACGACGGCCGGGAGCGCGGCGGCCCCGAGCACCACGCACACCAGCACGATCCCCAGCCCGATCTGGGCATCGGGCAGCGCGATCGCCGCGAACACCCCCGCCCCTCCGGCCGTGGGCAACAGCCACCGAGGCGTCTCGGGCAGCTCCGGCCGCGGGAAAAGCGGCGGCGGCGTATAAACCGGCGGCGGCCCGTACGCATTGCCCGCTCCCAGCCCGTACTGACCCGCCGATCCCGATCCGTGCTGCCCTACGGACGCCGCCCCGTACTGTCCTACGGACCTCGCCCCATGCTGCCCTGCGGATCCCGACCCGTGCTGCCCAGCGGATCCCGACCCGAGCTGCCCAGCGGACCTCGACCCGAGCTGCCCTGCGGATCCCGACCCGTGCTGCCCAGCGGACCTCGACCCGAGCTGCCCTGCGGATCCCGACCCGTGCTGCCCTGCAGCTCCTGGGTCGTGCTGTCCTGCGGACCCCGATCCGTGCTGTCCTGCAGATCCCGACCCGAGCTGCCCTCCGGGCCTCGGCCCGAGCTGTCCTGCGGATCCCGGGTCGTGCTGTCCAGCGGACCCCGGCCCGCCTGGTGGCACCTGTCCGCTTGAACTGACCGGGCCGTACCCCTGCACACCCGCACCGGCTGCCGCGTACGTCTGCCCGCTCGCACCCGCTTGCGCACGCCCGCCCAGCCCGGCCTCCCCGCCCGGACCAGCCGATCCGTACGCCTGCGCGACCGGCCCGTACGTCGCGACCAGGTGAGCGTGCTCGGCGGCGCGGCGGGCCGCGCTGGCGCCCAGCGACGCTCCGATGGCCCCGAACAACGCGGTGACGCACACGAGCGTGACCACCGCGGCCGAGTCCCCGAAGATCACGCTCGCGAAAGCGGCGGCGAGCAGCCCGGCCACGAACCCCACGGCCAGCCCGACGATCCCCCCAGCCACGATCTTGACCAGCCCCTTGATCGGCGAGTCATCCCCCGGCACCGGCGGCACGCCGCCCACCACCCCGGAGCCACCCCGCCCCGCTGAAGAAAGCCCCGGATCCCCACCGACACCCACCACGTCACCCCGCCCGGCCCTCACCCGCGCGGCGGCCGCAGAGCCCACACCCAGAGGGTCGCCCCCAGCACCCGCGAGCGCGGAACCGGCCCGTGAAGCATCGCCGCCCACCGGCACGGAGCCGGCCCGCCCGGACAACGCGTGCGCGAGACCAGACCCGGCACGCGACGCGCTGACCCGTCCAGAGTCACCCAGCGCGGAGCCCGCCCGCGCGGAATCGGACCCCCCGGAACTAGGCAGCACCGAGTCCTCCTGCCCGGCGTCCACTGCAGGCACATCAACGCCCCCCGAACTCGCCGCCATGGCGCCAGCCGACCCGGGCGCGTGTGCGAGATCGGACCCGGCACGCGACGCGTCAGACCATCCGGAGTCACCCAGCGCGGAGCCCGCCCCAGCGGGGTCGGGCCGCCCGGAACTCGCCGAGCCCTCCTGCCCGGCCTCCACCGCGAGCGCATCAACGCCCCCCGAACTCTCGCCGACCGACCCGGACGCATACGCGAGACCGGACCCGGCATGCGACGCATCAGACCGCCCCGAGCCGACGTACTCCGAACCGGCCCGCGTGGGCGGCGCGGGGTCGGCATCCGAAGCCTCGGCACGTCCAGCGGTCGTAAGCGTGGAGTCGACGCGCAGGGCATCGATGCCGCCGGAACTCGCAGGCACGGCCCGAGCCGACACAGCGCCAGCCGGTTCGGCGTCAGCGGGTTCGGGATCGGCCGGTTCGGCGCCAGCCAGCGCGGCGCCGGCCGGTACGGCGCCGGCCAGTTCGGGGTTGGCGGTGGCTGGATCTGTCGAGGTGGAGGCGGATGCCGTGATGGGGGAAGGCGCGGGATCTTGGGAACGTGGCGGGCGGGCCTCTTCGGGCGCCATCGCAGTCCTCCCTGGTAGGTCGACGAGCATGCGGCATCCCGCGCAGTCGTCGATGCGGATCGAACCGCCGTGCAGTTCGACGATCTCCTTGACGATGGCCAGGCCCAGCCCGGCGCCCCCGCCGTCGGCGGTGCGCCCGGCGTCGAGCCTGGAGAAGCGTTCGAAGACGCGCGCCCTGGCCGGCGCCGGGATGCCCGGCCCCCGGTCGGCGACGGAGAGACACACACCGGCCCCGGAAGACGAGGCGGTCACGGTGACCGTGCCGTCCGGCGGGCTGTGCCGTACCGCGTTGTCGAGCAGGTTGGCCAGGACCTGCGCCAGCAGGTCGGGGTCGGCGAGGACCACGAGCCCGGCGGGGACCGAGGTGGCGAGCCGGACGTCCTCGCGCGCCAGCGCCGCCTCCAGGACGGCCTGCTCCACCAGGGGCCGGAGCTCGACCGCCTCCGGTTCGATGAGCCGCGCGCCGGAGTCGAGCCGAGACAGGTCGAGGAGCTGGGCGACCAGCCGGCCGAGCCGTTCCGTCTGGGCGAGCGCGGTGCGCATGGTGACGGGGTCGGGCGCGGACACGCCGTCCACGACGTTCTCCAGGACGGCGCGCAGGCCGGTGATGGGCGTACGCAGCTCGTGGCTGACGTTGGCGACCAGCTCGCGGCGCTGCCGGTCGACCTCGCCGAGGTCGGCGGCCATCGCGTTGAAGGCCCGCGCCAGCTCGCCCACCTCGTCGCGCGAGGTGGCCTGGACGCGCAGCGAGTAGCGGCCCTTGGCGATGGTCTGGGCGGCCCTGGCCATCTCGCGCAGCGGCCTGGTCATGCCCATGGCGAGCAGCTGCACCATGATGAGGGCGAGCGCCACGGCCACGCCGATGCGCACCTCGCGCGAGAGCCCCGAGTTGATGCCGACCTCGTTCACCACGAACGCGGTGGCGACGGCCAGCACGATGACGATGCCGAGCTTGACCTTGATCCGGCCCAGGAAGTCGAGCGGTCTCATGGCCGCACCAGCGCGTAGCCGACGCCGTGCACGGTGCGGACCACGTCGGAGCCGAGCTTGCGGCGCAGCGCCCGCACATGGCTGTCGACCGTCCGGGTGGCGGCCGCCTCGGAGAACCCCCACACGTCCGACAGCAGCCGTTCCCGCTCGAACACCTGGCCCGGCCGCTCGGCGAGGCGGCGCAGCAGGTCGAACTCGGTGCGGGTGAGCTGGGCCTCGGCGCCGCGGACGAAGACCCGGCGGGCGGCGGTGTCGATGCGCACCTCCCCCACCTTGATCACGGTGTCCTCGGCGGCGAGCTGTCCGGCCCGTTCCACCCGGCGCAGCAGCGCGTGGATCCTGGCCACCAGCTCGCGCATGCTGAACGGCTTGGCCAGGTAGTCGTCCGCGCCCACGCCCAGCCCGACCAGCACGTCGGTCTCCTCGCCGAGCGCGGTCAGCATGAGGACGGGCACCGGCCGGGCGGCCTGCATCCTGCGGCACACCTCCAGCCCGTCGAGCCCCGGCAGCAGCCGGTCCAGGATCACCAGGTCGGGCTCGGCCCGGTCGAACTCGGCGAGCCCGGTCTGCCCGTCGCCGGCCGTCCTGACCTGGAACCCCTCGGCGGCCAGCCGGTCGCGCACGGCCAGCGCGATCGTCTGGTCGTCTTCCACCACGAGAATGCGTCGCCGCTGCGTCACAATCGAGAGCCTAGAAGCGGGGTGTGCAGACGGCACTCCCCAATTCGTGCACATCCGGTGCAGACTTGGGCAGTGGACATCCCTGGATACTTGCGCCGTCTCGGCCTGCCCGAACTGGAGCACGCCGCGCCCTCCGCCGCCGCCCTGCGCGCCCTGCACACCGCGCACGTGGAACGGGTCGCGTACGAGGTGCTGGAGATCTGGCTGGGCAGGCCCACGACGGTGGATCCGCTGGAGTCGGCGGGCCGGATACTCGGCGGCCGCGGCGGCTACTGCTACCACCTGAACGGGGCGTTCTCCGAGCTGCTGGCGAAGCTCGGCTACGCGGTGACGCGTCATGTGGGCGGGGCGCAGGGCCGGGGCGAGGAGCCGGGGATCACCGGCAACCACCTGGTGCTGACCGTGTCGGGGCTGCCGGACGAGACCAACCCTGGTGGCGCTTGGCTGGCGGACGTCGGGCTGGGCGACGGGCTGCACGAGCCGCTCCCGCTGGTCTCCGGCGTCTACCGTCAGGGCCCGCACGAGTACGGGCTGCGCCCGTCGGACCTGGCGCCCGGCGGGTGGCGGCTGGACCACGACCCGAGCGGCTCGTTCATCCGCATGGACTTCGGCATGGAACCGGCCGTGATGGCGGACTTCGCGGCCAAGCACGAGCACCTGACCACGTCGCCGGAGTCGGGGTTCGTGCGGGTCGCGGTGGTGCAGCGGCGGGACGCGCGGGGAATCGACAGCCTGCGCGGGCTGGTGCTGTCGCGGCTCGGCGTGGGGGCCGACAGGGTGACGCTGGACAGCGCCCGCGACTACTTCGCCGCGCTGGCCGACGTCTTCTCCCTGCCGCTGGAGGACGTGAGCGGCAGGGAGAAGGAGAAGCTGTGGGGCAGGTTGCACGCCGCGCATGAGGCGTGGCTTGCCTGACGGGGTACACAGCTCGTCGGGAGGCGTATCGCTGGTGCACGTGGCCATGGGAGACACCGGGAAGCTCGCGGGGCGTTATCGGCTGCTGAACCCCCTCGGCGGGGGCGAGCTGTTGCTGGCCTTCGACGAGGTGGAGCACCGTGACGTGGTGGTGCGGCGGCTGCGCGCCCCCGCCGGGAGCCTGGACACGGCGGTGCGGGAGGCGCGCCGGACGGTGGGGTTCGTGCATCCGGCGATCGCGCCGCTGCTCGACGTGCCGGTGGAGGGCGGCGAGCCGTGGCTGGTGACGGCGTTCGCGGAGGGCTCGTCGCTGGAGCAGACGGTGCGCGGGCGGGGTCCGCTGCCGGTGCGGCAGACGGCCCGGGTGGGCGTGTACGTGCTGTCGGCGCTGACGGCGGCGCACGCGGCCGGGATCGTGCACGGGCGGGTGCAGCCGGGCAACGTGCTGCTGTCGCCGACCGGGCGGGCGTTGCTGACCGGGTTCGGGCTGCCCTCGATGGGGATGCGGCCGGGCGCCGATCTGTGGTCGCTGGCCGCCACGCTGCACTTCGCGGTCGAGGGCAGGCCGCCCGGCCAGGTGCCGGCCGAGGCCTCGGACCCGCTCCGGGCGCTGATCAGGGCGATGCTCACGCCGGCCGTGCCGCCGGTGGACGCGCTGGAGTGGACGCTGGGGCGGCTCGCGTCGGACCGCTCCCTGGAGCAGGTGGTCGCGGCCGACGGGCCGCTGCCGCCCGCGCGGGTGGCGGGCGTGGGGCTGGCGGTGCTCGACCGGCTCGCCGCGTGGCACGGGCGCGGCGAGCACCACGGCGGGGTGCAGCCGGGCACCGTGCTGATCGACGCCGAGGGCCGGGCCGCGCTGGTCCCGCCGCCGGTGCCGGCGCCGCCGCCCGCCTACCTGCCGCCGGAGGTGGTGCCGGGTCCGGCGGGCGACCTGTGGGCGCTCGGGGCCACGTTGTTCCTGGCCGTGGAGGGCAGGCCGCCCGCTCCCGGCGCGTCGCTGCTGCGCGCGGGGCCGCTGGCGCCGTATCTGGTCGGATTGCTGTCAGGGCCGCCGGCCGGGCGGCCCACGCCGGAGGCGCTGCGGCGGCAGCTGCTCGACGTACTGGCCCGTTGCGATATATCGTGATCGGGGAACCCCGGCGGTGGGCTCGCTCGTTGTCCGCACGACGCAGAATGTGGGAGAGGCGGGGCGTGCGCTCCGCGTTCGGAGGATGTTGAGTATGTCGCCAATCCAGAAGTACGCCATCGGCGCCGGCGTGGCAGTCCTGTTCTCGTGGATCTTCCTTCCGGGCTGGCTGACCCTGCTCGTCGTCCTCGGCGTGGTCGCCGCCCCGGTGGTCGGCTATTTCATGCTCGACCCGTCGCAGCGCGAGCGGCTCAAGAGGGCCCGCCGGCGCGGCATCGGCCGCTGAGGCGATCCGGCGGGGGCCCTCAGGCCTCCGCCGCCGTCGCCACCCGCTGGGTGACGCGGCGCTCGACGTAGAACGACAGGAACGGCACGGTGCCGCCGAGCATGACGCCCAGCATGTAGGGCCACGCCCAGCGGGCCTTCATGCCCAGGTTCATCACCGCGACCAGGTAGAGCATGTAGAGGCCGCCGTGGATGGGCGAGATCACCTTCGACGGGCCGGGGATGTCGAAGCCGTAGCGCAGCACCATGCCGCCGCAGAGCACGAGCAGCATGACGCCGACGATGTAGGCGAGCACCCGGAAGGGCTTGAGAGCCGATTCCACCGTTAACCTTCCAGAACCATTTCGGGGGACTCTTCACGGTCCCGATCCGCTCGTACGGCGTCGCGTACGAAGTGGAACCACATGAACACGGCGAACCCCGCGAAGATCCACCAGTTGGCGGCGTAGGCGAGGTTGCGCCAGGTGACTTCGCCACCGGCCATCGGCGGCGGCGAGGCGACCTGGGTGAGCGCGCCTGAGGGCGGCTCGGCCACGACGTAGCCGTTGCGCACCTGCTCGCCCTGCCACAGGTTGACCAGCTCGCCGGTCGCCACCGTCTGCACCTGGCCGGGGGGCAGTCCTTCCTGCCTGCGCTGGACGGTGTCGCTGCCCTGCTGCGGGCGCAGCCGGCCCGGCACGCTCATCCGGCCCGCCGGCACGGCCGTGGCCGCGGGGTCGGCGGCGTCGGCCACCCAGCCGCGCACCACCGGCATCAGCGTGCCGTCGTCGAGCCTGATCGGGGTCAGCACCCAGTAGCCGTGGTCGCGCGAGACCTTGCCGCCGGGCGCGTCGACGTCGGGCCGCCGGTCGGCGACCAGGAGCTGGCGGCCGGCTTCGTAGACGCCTTCGACGGTGACCTTGCGGGCGACGGCGGTGCCCTGCATCTGCGCGCCGAGGGGGGCCAGCTCCGTGACGGGGACCGGGGCGGGGTCGGTGGTCATCATCGGCCGCCCCGAGTCCTCGAACACGCCGAGCTGCCAGCGGCCCAGCATGATGAACGCGATCACGACCCCGATCGTGAGCAGGTGCAGCCCAAGCAGGCGCGGCGAGAGCAGGGTCTTGAGCATGGATTAAAAGTATCCGCCCACGTGACCGGTCTCGTAACCAGCCCGCCGCAGGGAAGGCGATAAAACGCGCAAATGCGGCAGGCGATCACGCTAGGCTGCTGGCCATGTCTGACCAGCATATCGATCCCGCGGGCAACACCCAGCAGTTCCGCGCGTTCGCGCAGCGGTCCGAGCAGGAGTCTGCCGCCTCCGCTGCCAAGAAGTCGCCGGTTCTGCCGATCATCGCGGTGGTCGTCGTCGTCGCCGTCATCGGTGTGGCGGCGTTCCTCCTGCTGCGGTAGACCTCCCTTCACGTCACGGGGGGCCACCCGCCACGGACCGTGGCGGGTTTTCGTCATGCCCCGGGCCCTCTGATCAGCGGCGCTGACGCACCACGAGAGCGCTGCCGCCGCCGCGCCTGGACGGCTCGGCGACCGCCTGGACGCGGTCCCCGCGGAGGAACTCCAGCGCGGTGGCCGCGCCGATCTCCGGGTTCAGCACCAGGTCGTGGCCCCTGGCCTCCAGCTCCTGCTCGTAGCGGTCGAGGAAGCCCTGCTCGGCCTGCGTCTGCGCGGTGTTGCGCTGCGTCGCCCTGGGCGCGGCCAGCGCCTCGGGCAGCGACATGCCGAACTCGTACCGGTTGACCAGGATCTGCAGCACGGTCGTGATGATCGTGGAACCGCCCGGCGAGCCGAGCGCCATCACCGGCCTGCCGTGGTCGAACACCAGCGTCGGCGCCATCGACGAGCGCGGCCGCTTGCCGGGGGCGGGCAGGTTCGGGTCGCCCGGCGCCGGGCCGAAGGTGAAGTCGGTCAGCTCGTTGTTGAGCAGGAAGCCGCGGCCCGGCACCACGATGCCGTTGCCTCCGGTGGACTCGATCGTCAGGTTGTACGCGACCACGTTGCCCCACCGGTCGGCCACCACCAGGTGCGTGGTCTCCGGGCCCTCGGCCGTGGTCTCCGCGGCGGTGCCCTGCGGCGCCGGGCAGGTCTCGTACGAGCCGTCGGGGCTGCCGGGAGCGGCCGGGTGCGCGATGGCGCGGTCGCCGACCAGGCAGGCGCGTTCCTTGGCGAAGCCGTCGGACAGCAGCTCCTTCAGCGGCACGCCAGGCACGTCGCCGACGTAGGCGTTGCGGTCGGCGAAGGCCAGCCTGGACGCTTCCAGATACTCGTGCACCCCGGTTTCGGGCAGCGCGTCGAGGATGTTGAGCGCCTCCCCCACGGTCGATCCGCCCGACGACGGCGGCGCCATGCCGTACACCGTCAGGCCCTTGTAGCCGGACCTGGTCGGCTCGCGCATCAGCGCGCGGTAGTCGCGCAGGTCGCGCAGCTCCATCAGGCCGGGCCTGACGTTCCTGGTGGCTCCGGGGGCGACCGGCGGACGCTTGACCGTGGCCACGACCTCCTTGCCGAGCTCTCCCCCGTACAGCCAGCCGGTGCCGCGCCGGCCCAGCTCGCGGTAGGTGGCGGCCAGCTCGGGGTTCCTGAAGACGGAGCCGACGGGCGGCGGCGCGCCGTTCGGCAGGTAGAGCTTCGCCGTGGAGGTGAAGTCCTTGAAGCGGGCGGCGTTCTGCGCGGTCTGGTCGTGGAACGTCTGGTCGACCACGAATCCCCTGGACGCGACCGTGACGGCCGGCTGGAGCGCCTGCTTCAGCGACATCGTGCCGAACCGGCGTAAGGCCAGGTCCCACTGCGCGACCGCGCCAGGCACGCCGGCCGACAGGCCGCTGGTGACCGCCTCCTCGAAGGGGATGCCCTCCAGCGAGGTGGCGGTCATGGCCCGGGGCGCGGCCTCGCGGCCGTCGATGGTGTGCACCTTCCGGCGCTGGGCGTCGTAGTAGACGATGAAGCCGCCGCCGGCCAGACCGGCGGAGTAGGGCTCGGTGACGCCCAGCACCGCGCCGGCGGCCACGGCGGCGTCGACGGCGTTGCCGCCTCTCTTGAGCACGTCGACGGCCGCCTTGGAGGCGTCGAGGTCGACGGTCGCGACCGCGCCTCCGTACCCCTCGGCGACCGGGACCTTCTGCGGTTGGTGATGTGGTCCGGCCACCGCCGGCGCGGCGGGGGCCAGGGTGACGAGGACTGCTGCTGCGGGAACGATCACGTGGCGCATGGACTCCACGATGACCTAGGTACGCCCCGGGCGGTAGGGCCCCCTGCGACACCCGGGGGATGCGCCGGCCGGCACCCGGGCCTAGCGTGGTGGTCGTGCGCAAGAAGTCAGTGCTGGACCCGTACAACGCGCTGGTGGTGGCGGCCGCCCAGCTCGTGCTCTCGTACGGCGCGTACTGGGGGCAGCGCGACTTCCGCGAGCCGCTGGACTGGCTGGCGGTCGCGCTGCTGCTGGTGGGGCCGGTGGGCGTGCTGCTCCGGCGGCGCTATCCGGTCGGGACCGCGGTCGCCGCGCTCGCGGCCACCTACGCCTACACCTGGTCCGGATACCCGTACGGGCCCGTCTACCTGTCGCCGATCATCCTGCTGTTCTCCCTCGTCACCCTGGGGCAGCGGGTCAAGGCGTGGGTGATGGCCGGGGTGACCATCGTGGTCTTCATCACCTACGGCTACATCCGGTCGGGCGAGCCGACGGGGCTCTTCCACGACCTGGCGGTGACCGCGTTCGTCCTGCTCCTCATGGTGGTGGCGGAGCTGACCAGGATCGTCAGGGAGCGGCGCGCCCAGCAGCAGCGGGCGGCCGAGGAGGAGAACAGGCGGCAGGCCAGCGAGGAGCGGCTGACCATGGCGCAGGAGCTGCACGACGTGCTGGCGCACAACATCTCGCTCATCCACGTGCAGGCCTCGACCGCGCTGCACCTCATCGACGACAACCCCCAGCAGGCACGCACCGCGCTGGCCACGATCAAGACCGCCTCCAAGGAGGTGCTCGGCGAGATGCGCTCGGTGCTGAACGTGCTGCGCGACGGCGCCCCCCGCTCCCCCACCGCCGGGCTGGACCGCCTCGACGAGCTGCTCGAGCGCTCCGGCCTGGACGTGACGCTGGAACGCGCCGGCTCGCGCGCGCTGCCGCCGCAGGTCGAGCGGGCCGCCTACCGGATCGTCCAGGAGTCGCTCACCAACGCCGCCAGGCACGCCCCCGGCGCGGCGGTGACGGTCCTGCTCGCGTACGGGGCCCGCGAGCTGGTCATCGAAGTCACCGACGGCGGCTCCACCACACCCCCCGTGCTGGCCGGAGAGGGCAGCGGCAACGGCATCCCCGGCATGCGCGAGCGCGCCGTCGCGCTGGGCGGGACGCTGGTGGCCGGTCCATCAGGCCGCGGCTTCCGGGTCGCGGCCCGCCTGCCCCTTCCCGAGGAGAAAGCATGATCAAGGTGTTGCTCGCCGACGACCAGGCGCTGGTGCGGGCGGGCTTCAAGGCCCTGCTCGACGCCCAGCCCGACATGGGCGTGGTCGCCGAGGCCGCCGACGGCGCGGAGGCCATCCGGCTGGCCCGCGAGCACGGGCCCGACGTGGTGCTCATGGACATCCGCATGCCGGGCATGGACGGGCTCACCGCCACCCGGCAGATGCCGGAGGGGCCGCACATCATCATCCTGACCACGTTCGAGCTGGACGAGTACGTCTTCGAGGCGTTGCGCGGCGGGGCCAGCGGGTTCCTGGTCAAGGACACCGAGCCGGCCGAGCTCATCCAGGCGGTGCGGGTGGTCGCGGCCGGCGAGGCGCTCCTGTCGCCGAGCGTGACCCGCCGCCTGATCGCCGAGTACGCGTCGCGCGCCAAGGAACCGCTGGCCGCCGAGAACCTGGACCAGCTCACCGACCGCGAGCGCGAGGTGCTCACCCTGGTCGGCGGCGGCATGACCAACGACGAGATCGCGGCGAAGCTGTTCATGTCCCCGGCCACGGCCAAGACGCATGTGAGCCGGGCGATGATGAAGCTGCACGCCCGGGATCGGGCGCAGCTGGTGGTGATCGCGTACGAGTCCGGCCTGGTGAAACCGGGCTGGCTGTGACCCGGTCGCGCTCCTCGAACCAGCCGCGGATCAGCGGCACCAGGTCGGACGGGTTTTCGTCAGGCTAGGTTGACAGCCACTTGATTGTCAGCCTAGCCTGACAGCGTGGACATGGGAGAACTCTCTGAGCGCATCAGGTCCAACGACCCCGCCGTAGGGCTGAGGGCCGTCGGCGCCCTGCACCGCCTCGCCGAGCAGGTCGAGGCCGTCTCCGTGGCGCTCGCCCGCGAGCAGGGCTGGACGTGGGAGCAGATCGGCGACGCGCTCGGCATGTCACGCCAGTCGGTGCACGCCAAGTACGGGAAGTGAGGCCAGGCATGTTCGGCATGGAGAAGAGCCCGTTCGCGGTGGCCGTCAAGGCCGCCATGGAAGAGGCCAGGCGGCGCGGCGACCGGCGGATGGGCACCGAGCACCTGCTGCTCGGCGTGCTGCGCGACCCGTCGGGGCCGCCGGCCGGCGCGTTCGGGGTCCGAGCGGAGGCGGCCAGGGCAGCGCTGGACGAGCTGGACCGGGCGGCGCTGCGGGCCATCGGCGTCGACCCCGGTTCCGTGGCGGACGCCAGGCCGCGCAGGCACCCGTCGCTGCCGGGCACCGCGCTGACGTCGAGCGCCCGCGCCGTCATCAACCAGGCCGTCAAGGCCACGTCCCGCAAGACCAGGGACCGCACCGGGCCGAGCGCCCTCCTGCTCGCGCTCCTCGACCAGCGCCACCCGGACCCGGTGGCGGAGCTGATCGACCACCTCGGCGTCGACCGCGCCGCCGTCCGCTCCCGGCTGGAGCGGGCCGCCTGATGGCCGGACTGCGTGACGTGGTGGTCGACTGCGCGCACCCCGCCTCGCTCGCCCGGTTCTGGGCCGCCGCGCTCGACGGCTACGAGGTGGCTCCGTACGACGACGCCGAGCTGGCCAGGCTGCGCGCCCAGGGGATCGACGACCCCGAGGACGACCCCACGGTCCTGGTGGAGGGCGGGCCTCCGCGGCTGTGGTTCCAGCGGGTCCCGGAGCGCAAGGCGGGCAAGAACCGCCTCCATCTCGACCTTCAGGCCGAGGACCGGGAGGCCGAGGCCGAAAGGCTCGCCGGGCTCGGGGCGACCGTGCTGGACCGGCGCGAGGAGTGGACGGTGCTGGCCGACCCCGAGGGCAACGAGTTCTGCGTCTTCTGAACCCTCACGGCCCGAAGGTGAACATGCGCTCGCCCGGCACCAGAGGCTCGGGGCGCCCTGTGAAGCGGTGCGCGCCCACGCCGAACCCCGCCTCCGGGTCCGACAGCCACGAGAGCTCGAAGCCGCGCTCGCCGAACCACTCACAGATCAGCGGCACCAGGTCGGGCGGGGTGCGGTGCCGGGTCCAGATGACGGTGCCGCCGGTGGCGCAGAGCCGCGCGCAGTAGCCGACGGTGCGCCGGACGTCCTCGTCGGTGAGGTTGCCGAACAGCCCGCAGGCGAGCACCAGATCGGCGGGCGCCATGCCCTCGTAGCAGTCGGTGCGGGCGGCGTCGGCCGTCACCACCTCGACCTGGTCCAGGCCCGCCGCCGCGGCCGCCCGCCGGGCGATCGCGGCGTTGCCCGGGTCCAGCTCCACCAGGCGCGCCCGTACGTCGGCACGGCGGGGATGACCGGCCAGCACGCCGAGGACGTCACGGCCCTGGCCGGCGCACAGGCTGATCGCCTTCACCGGGCCGGGGGCGCAGGCGTCCAGCGCCGCCCCGACCCGCTCCTGGACGGCCCGCAGCCGCCGCGCCAGCCACGAACCGGGGAGGTCGTACGCGTCGTGCCAGGTCTGCCAGTCCATGACGCACATCCTCGGGCGTACGGGACGGCGAACGGAAGCAAAGGAGGTAAACGGCACGGAGGGTGAAAGAACTGTCACTGGCCGCGTCCGGGCCAGGGCCGTTACGTTCGGAGGAGACCTTCGGCGGAGGGGACGATGATGCAGGCGGCGGCCCTGTTCGGCAGTGGTCTCGTCGCCGGTCTGGTGGCGGGGACCGCGTCGTGCACGGCCGTGCAGGGGGGCCTGCTCGTCGGGCTGACCGGGGAGCGCGACCGGGTGGTGCTGGGGTGGTTCCTGACGGGCCGGCTGCTGTCCTACACGGCGGCGGGCGCGCTGCTCGGGCTCGCGGGCTCGGCGGTGAAGCCGCCGCCGCAGGCGCGGGCGGTGCTGCTGGTGGCGGCGGGCCTCATGGTGATCGCGTTCGCGGTCAGGCTCTACCGCCGCCCCGGTTGCCAGCCGCCGCGCCGCGCGTTCGGCGGGCTGGGCCCGCCGCTGCTCGGGGCCGCCACGATCCTGGTGCCGTGCGGGGTGACGATCGGCATGGAGCTGGTCGCGATCACCAGCGGCTCGGCGCTGTCGGGGGCCGCGGTGATGGCCGGGTTCGTCCTCGGCACCGCGCCCGCGCTGGCGCTGCTGGGCTGGCTGCTGCGGCGCGTCACCCGTACGAGACTGGCGAGGGCGGCGGCGGTGCTGGCCGTCGCGGCGGGGCTGTGGACGGTCGGCACGGGCGTCAACCTCGGGGGCTGGCTGCCCGCCACCGCGACCACGACCGGCACGCGGAGCCCTGTCGTGACCATCTGGGCGCTGCGCGACGGCTACCGTCCGGCGGCGGTGGAGGCGCCCGCCGGGGTGCCGGTCGAGGTGGTGTTCAAGCTGGTCGACCGGGGCTGCACGGAGACCGTGGCGTTCGCCGGGCGGGACCTGGCGCTGCCCGCGACCGTGCGGCTGCCGCCACAGCCGCCGGGCACGCTCCGCTACGCCTGCGGCATGGGCATGTTCACCGGGATAATCAAGTTCTCCTGAGGCGCTCGGCGATTACGGTTCGCAATCGGGCGATCACATGCCACCCTTCTGGCATGCTCTGGCAAGGTGATGCGACGAGGCCGGCCGTCCCGGCGCCGCGCGTGGGTGACGAGGCGGAGCTGCTGATGGCCGCGCAGCGGGGCGACGCCCAGGCCGCGCACCGGCTCGGCAGGCTCTACGCCCAGCGCGGCGACCGCGGCGCGGCCCGCCACTGGTGGGAGTCCGCGGCCGGGGCCGGGAACGTCGACAGCGCCTACAACCTGGGCCTGTGGCACGAGAAGCACGGCACGCTCGACGAGGCGCTCGGCTGGTACGAACGCGCGGCGGCGGCGGGTGACGCCGAGGCGGCGGTCAACCTGGCGACGCTGCTGCAGGAGCAGCGCGGCGACCCCGGCAGGGCCAGGATCTGGTTCGAGCGCGCGGCCCAGGCGGGCAGCCGGACGGCGGCGCGCAGGCTGGCGCTGATCTGCGAAGACACCGGCGAGCTCGTGGCGGCGCGTGACTGGCACCGGCAGGCGGCGGCGGGCGGCGACGCCGCGTCGGCGCACGACCTGGGTTTCCTGGCCTACTCGGCGGGCGAGGACGCCGAGACCGTGCGCTGGTGGGAGACCGCCTGCCGGGCCGGTCATGCCGGCGCGGCCTACTGCCTGGGCCTGCTCCTGCAGGCCGGGCGCGATCCGGAGGGCGCCGAGGCCTACTACCGGCTGGCCGCCAAGAGCGAGCATCCCGGCGCGGCGGTCCAGCTCGGCGCCATCGCGCTGTCGCGCCGCGACCTGCGCACCGCCAGGGGCTGGTACGAGCAGGCGGCGTACGCGGGTCGGCTGGAGGGCCAGCGGATGGCCGGGTTCGTCTGCGTGGAGCTGGGCGACGCGAAGGGCGCCAGCCACTGGTTCGGCAGGGGCGCGGCGGCCGGAGACCCGGAGTCGGCGTTCAACTTCGGGCTGCTGCTGATCGCCGAGTTCGGCGACCTGAAGGGCGGCCGCCACTGGTTCCGGCAGGCGGCGCTGGCCGGCCACCACCAGGCGGCGCTGGAGCTGGCCGGGCTGCTGTCGGCGGCGGGCCGGGGCGCCGAGGCCGAGGAGTGGCTGACCGACCCGCCGCCGCCCGTCTGGGACCGGACGGCCGAGCCGGAGCTGGCCGCCAGGGCCGAGCTGGCGGCGCTGGCGACCGATCGCCGTGGCGGCGTGGCCCTTGAGGTGGCGGAGCTGAACGAGATCCTCGGCACCTGGGACCTGGTGACGAGGCCGCTGCTCGACCACGGCGAGGTGATCGCCTGGCTGGTGGCGCGGAGCGGGCTGCACGCGAGCGCGGTCGAGCACCTCGCGTCGGTGCGCGGCACGCTGCTGCGCCCGGGCAGCGCCCCGTGGCCCAGCCCGGTGGAGGTCGCCCACGTGCTGTCGACGGCGCGCGAGCTGCGCGGCAGGCTCGGGCTGTCCGGCGCCGCACGTGACGGCGCCGACGCCCGCATGCCCGGGTTCTAGGCCGCCAGGACGTCGGCGACTTTGGTGTGCGGCAGGTGGAGCGCCTGGGCGACGGGCTCGTTGGTGAGGGCGCCGTCGTGGGTGTTGAGGCCGCCCGCGAGGCCCGCGTCATCCTTGAGCGCGTCCTTCCAGCCCAGGTCGGCCAGCTTGAGCGCGTACGGGAGCGTGGCGTTGGTGAGCGCGTAGGTCGAGGTGTTGGGCACCGAGCCCGGCATGTTGGCCACGCAGTAGAAGACCGAGTCGTGCACCCGGTAGGTGGGCTCGGCGTGCGTGGTCGGCCGCGAGTCGGCGAAGCAGCCGCCCTGGTCGATGGCGATGTCGACGAGCACCGAGCCCGGCTTCATGCGGGCGACCAGCTCGTTCGAGACCAGCGTCGGGGCCTTCGCGCCGGGGATGAGCACCGCGCCGATGACCAGGTCGGCGGCCAGGACCTCCCGCTCGATCGCGTACGCGGTCGACACCAGCGTCTTGAGCCTGCCCTGGTAGACGGCGTCGATGAAGCGCAGCCGGTCGACGTTGGTGTCGAGCACGGTGACGTCCGCGCCCATGCCGACGGCGATCTGCGCGGCGTTCAGCCCGGAGACGCCGCCGCCGATGACGACGATCTTCGCGGGGGCCACGCCCGGCACGCCGCCGGGCAGCACGCCGCGGCCGTCGTTGAACCGCATCAGGTTGTACGCGCCCACCTGCGGCGCCAGCCTGCCCGCCACCTCCGACATGGGCGCGAGCAGCGGCAGCGCCCCGTTGACCTGCACGGTCTCGTACGCGATGGCGGTGGTGCGGGCGGCCAGCAGCGCGTCGGTGCAGGGCCGTGAGGCGGCGAGGTGCAGGTAGGTGAAGATCACCAGGCCCTCGCGCAGCCGGTGGTACTCCTCGGCGATCGGCTCCTTGACCTTGAGCACCAGGTCGGCCTCGGCCCACACCTGGTCGGCGCTGTCGCGGATCTTCGCTCCGGCGGCGAGATACTCCTCGTCGGTGATGTGCGAGCCCTCGCCCGCGCCGCGCTGGACGGTCACGTCATGGCCGCGCTCGACCAGCTCGTGCACCCCGGCCGGGGTGGCGGCGACGCGGTATTCGTGGTTCTTGACCTCGGCAGGTACGCCGATCTTCATGGGCTGTCTGTCCTTTCGGAGAAAAAAATATCCGGTACGGGATCCCGTACCGGATATTTTGTCGATCAGAGGCGCGCCCACGCCTCCTTTAGCACACTTCGAAGAATTCCGCCGATCTCCTCGAACTCCTGCGGCCCGGCGATCAACGGCGGCGCGAGCTGGATGACGGGGTCGCCGCGGTCGTCGGCCCGGCAGTAGAGGCCGGCGTCGAACAGCGCCTGCGACAGGAACCCGCGCAGCAGCCGCTCGGACTCCTCGGCGTTGAACGTCTCCTTGGTGTCACGGTCCTTGACCAGCTCGATGCCCCAGAAGTAGCCGGAGCCGCGCACGTCTCCGACGATGGGCAGGTCGTCCTTCAGGCCCTCCAGCGTAGCCCTGAACAGCGGCTCGTTCCTGGTGACGTGGCCGAGCAGGTCCTCGCGCTCGAAGATGTCGA
Organism: Nonomuraea ferruginea; assembly: GCF_039540635.1. Classification (NCBI taxonomy): domain Bacteria; kingdom Bacillati; phylum Actinomycetota; class Actinomycetes; order Streptosporangiales; family Streptosporangiaceae; genus Nonomuraea; species Nonomuraea ferruginea. The sequence goes on from NZ_BAABFD010000009.1 coordinate 47,081, forward strand.
GGTTGGCCAGCGCCACGGCGGCCGAGACGGGGTGACCGCCGAAGGTGTAGCCGTGGGCGAAGATCTCGTCGCCGTTCTTGAAGGGCTCGAACAGGCGGTCGTGCGCGATCATCGCGCCGATCGGCGAGTAGCCGCTGGTCATGCCCTTGGCGCAGGTGATGATGTCGGGGACGTAGTCGAACTTCTCGCCGCCGAACATGGTGCCGAGGCGGCCGAAGGCGCAGATGACCTCGTCGGAGACGAGCAGCACGTCGTACTCGTCGCAGATCTCGCGCAGCCGCTGCCAGTAGCCGGGCGGCGGCGGGAAGCAGCCGCCGGCGTTCTGCACCGGCTCGGCGAAGACGGCGGCCACCGTGTCGGGGCCCTCCATCTCGATGGCGCGGGCCACCCGCTCGGCCGCCCAGTAGCCGTACTCCTCGGGCGTCATGCCGGGGACGCCGGTGGTCTCGTCGGCGCGGTAGTGGTTGGTGTTCGGCACCCGCACGGAACCGGGCACGAGCGGCTCGAACATCTGCTTGAACGCCGGGATGCCGGTGATCGACAGGGCGCCCTGCGTGGTGCCGTGGTAGGCGATCTGGCGGCTGATGACCTTGTGCTTGAGCGGCTTGCCGATGAGCTTGTAGTACTGCTTGGCGAGCTTCCACGCGCTCTCGACGGCCTCGCTGCCGCTGGTGGTGAAGAACACGCGGTTGAGGTCGCCGGGCGTCAGGCTCGCCAGGCGCTGGGCCAGCTCCGCGGCCTTGGGGTGCGCGTACGACCAGAGCGGGAAGAACGCCAGCTCCTGCGCCTGCTTGGCGGCGGCCTCGGCCAGCTCGCCGCGTCCGTGGCCCACCTGGACGACGAAGAGCCCCGCCAGACCGTCGAGGTAGCGCTTGCCGTGGATGTCGTAGATGTAGGAGCCCTCACCGCGGACGATGGTGGGCACCTCGGACTTCTGGTAGGAGCTGTGCCTGGTGAAGTGCAACCACAGGTTGTCCTGCGCGGCCTTCAGGACGTCGTGTTCCGGCTGCGTCATGTGTATCTTCCCTCGTTCGATCTGCACACCAGTGTGCAACCTCACCAGCCACTTTGCCAAGGGATTGCGTCGCTACTCCAGTGACGTGAACCGAGATCCGCAGAACTTTTCGGTAACAACTACGAAATCCGCAGGTACTCTGGCGCAGTGGTCACACCCTTTCACCTGCTGTGAGCGACGGTGTGATCCAATGGAACGCCCGACCACCGAGAAGACCCCCGGGGGACCGTCCCGTGACTCCTGAGCAGATCGAGAGCGCCGTTGCGGCTGCGATGCCGCAGACCGTCGAGGAGCTCAAGCGACTGGCCGCCATCCCGTCGGTCGCCTTCCCCGGCCACCCCGAGGAGCCCGTGCACGCCGCCGCGGCGGCGGTGGAGGAGCTGCTGCGCAGCACCGGCCTGCCGCGCGTGCAGCGCGTCCCGGTCGACAACAGCTACCCCGCCGTGTTCGCCGAGGCTCCCGCGCCGCCCGGCGCGCCGACCGTCCTGCTGTACGCCCACTACGACGTGCAGCCCGCGGGCGACCCGGCCTCCTGGCGCACGCCGCCGTTCGAGCCCACGCTGATCGACGGCAAGCTGTACGGCCGCGGCGTGGCCGACGACAAGTCCGGCGTCATGTCGCACGTCGCCGCGCTCCGCGTCTTCCAGGGCCGCTTCCCGGTCGGCGTCAAGGTCATCATCGAGGGCCAGGAGGAATACGCCGGCGAGCGGCTGGAGGCGTTCGTCGAGCGCAACCCCGACCTGCTGCGGGCCGACGCGGTGGTGGTGGCCGACACCGGCAACCCGCGCGTCGGTGACCCGGCGGTGACGACCTCGCTGCGCGGCATGGCGGCCTTCACCATGGAGGTGCGCACGCTCCGCGAGCCGCTCCACAGCGGCTCGTTCGGCGGCGCCGCTCCTGACGCGCTGGCGGCGCTGATGCGCATGTGCGCCGCGCTGCACGACGAGAACGGCGACGTCCGGGTGCCCGGCCTGCCCCGTGGCAGCTTCCTGGGTCAGGGGCCGACGGAGGAGGAGTTCCGCAAGACCGCGGGCGTGGCCGACGGCGTGTCGCTGGTCGGCTCCGGCTCGCTGGCCGACCGGCTGTGGGCCTCGTACGCGATCACCGTGACCGGGCTCGACGTGCCGTCGGTCTCGGGTGCGGTCAACGCCGTGCAGCCGGTGGCGCGGGCCAGGGTGACGGTGCGGGTGCCGCCGGCGGGCGACCCGAAGACCACGGTCAACGCGGTGGTGGAGTTCCTGCAGCAGGTGGCGCCGTGGGGCGTGCGGGTGTCGTTCGGCGACCTCACGGTCGGCTCGGGCTTCCAGGCCGACTCGGGCGGCACGGCGCGCGCCGCGCTCAACAGGGCGATGGAGCGGGCCTTCGGCCGGCCGCCGCGCGACGTGGGCGCGGGCGGCTCGATCCCGCTGGTCAACACGCTGCTCAAGCAGTTCCCCGCGGCGGAGATCCTGCTGTTCGGCGCCGAGGACGAGGACGCCGCCTGCCACGCGCCGAACGAGCGGGTCGACCTGGAGGAGCTGCGCCGGGTGGTGACCACCGAGGCGCTCTTCCTGCAGGAGCTGGCGCAGCCGTAGTCAGAAGCGCCAGCGGGTCTGCGCGTAGTCGCCCTTGCGGAAGCCGAAGGCTCGCGCGGGGGCGACCTCGAACACCAGGGCCCGCCCGCCCGCGCTGTTGTGGAAGGCCCCGTCGTGGACGTCGAAGTGCCAGTCGGGGCCGTACTTCGCCTCCCAGGCTTCCGCCAACGCCTTCAGCCTGCCCTCGTCGGTGACCTGCTCGGCTACGCCCTCCACGACCAGGTCCAGGCCCTGTCTCAGGGTGTTGGCGCCGGTGGTGAGCGCGACCTGCCGGTTGGCCTCCAGGTTTCTGGCCTTCTGCTCCTCCGGGCCGGTGCAGAAGTGGAGCGCGCCGTCCTGCCAGACGGCCAGCAAGGGCGTGACGTGCGGGCGGCCGTCGCGGCGTACGGTCGACAGCCACCAGACCTCGGCGCGTTCCAGCAGCTCGGCGGCCTCCTCCCAGGTGGTGGCGGCGGCGCCGCCGGCGCTGAAGCGGGCATCGAGCTCGGTGATCGGTTTCATGGTGGTGTTCCTCCTTCGCAAGGAGTGGGCCCGGCGGACGTCAGGGACTCATCGGCGGGCGCGGGAAGAGCGTGACGAACCGCTCGGCCACCTGCCGGTCCCCCTCCACCTCGGACTCTTCCAGGTTCCGGCCGGCGAACACCACGCTCCTGATCGTCTCGGCGTCGGCGCGCAGCACGGCGTCTCCTCCCGCGCCGTCCCTGGCGAAGGTGAGCTGCCCGGCCGAGACCGTCGCCAGGATGCTCTCCTCGCCGAGCCGCAGCTCGACGCTGCCCTCGAAGCCGTCCGCCGCCCCGGGGTCGAACGTCGACTTCAGGGCGTACAGGAGCGCGTCGACGCTCAGCGGCCCGGTCGAGGTGAGCGGCATCCGGCTGCCCCACTGGGCCAGCGCCAGCACCACCGGCTCCAGCTCGCTCCCCCGTTCCGTCAGCTCGTACACCCGGCTCGCGGCGGGCGGCGGCAGCTTGCGGCGGCGCAGCACGCCGGACTCCTCCAGCTCGCGCAGCCGCTGGGAGAGCACGTTCTGGCTCGCGCCGGGCAGGCCGGCGCGCAGGTCGGTGAAGCGTTTGGGGCCCAGCAGCAGCTCGCGCACGATCAGCAGCGCCCACCGCTCCCCGACGTGGTCGAGGGCACGGGCGACGCCGCAGGGGTCGTCGTAGGTTCGCATCGAAAATCCTTGCGAATTCGTACATGTTAGTCCTAGTTTAGGACCAACACGTGATTGGAGCCATGACATGAACGCTCTGGACACCCTTCCACAGGGAGATGTCCGGCTATTGGAGCATCCGACCGCACGCAGGCTGCTCGTCTCGAAGGAACTCGCCCGGGTGGCGTACGTCGCCGCCGACGGGACCCCACGCGTCTACCCGACGCTGTTCCACTGGAACGGCGAGGAAGTCGTCATGGCCACGTTCGCCGGCGCGGTCAAGATCAACGCGCTGCGGGCCAGGCCCGAGGTCGCCATCACCATCGACACCACGGCCACCCCGCCGGAGGTGCTGCTCATCCGCGGCCGGGCCGAGGTGACCGACGTCGACGGCATCGTGCCGGAGTACGCGCTCGCCCACCACCGCTACGCGGGCCCTCAGCAGGGCGCCAGGAACGTGGCCGAGGCCGACCGGCCGGGAGTCCGCATGGCCCGCATCGCCGTCCGGCCTTCGTGGGCCGGGGTGCTGGACTTCCAGACCCGCCTGCCCGGCCAGATGCCCTCGGCGACGTGATGGCGACGTTCGCGCTGATCCACGGGGGCGGCGGCACCTCCTGGCCGTGGCGCCCGCTGGAGACCTGCCTGCGCGGGCGGGGGCACCGCACGGTGGCCGTGGACCTGCCGCTGGACGATCCGGAGGCCGGGCTCGCCGATTACGCCGACCACGTGATCGCCGAGGTGCGGAAGTCCGTCGGGCACCTGGACGGCCTCGTCGTCGTGGCGCACTCATGGGGCGGGTTCGTCGCCCCGATCGTCTGCGACCGGGCGAAGGCCGACCTGCTGGTGCTGCTGGCGGGCATGGTGCCGGCGCCCGGTGAGCCGCCCGCCGACTGGTGGGCGAACAGCGGCTTCGGCGACAAGGACATCGACGACCCGGTCGCGCTGTTCATGCACGACGTGCCCGCCGACCTCGCGGCCGAGGCGCTGCGGCACGGGCGGGGGCACGCCGAGAAGGCGCTCGTGGAGCCGTGGCCGCTGGACAAGTGGCCGGACGTGCCGACCCGCTACCTGCTCTGCCGCGACGACCGGTGGTTCCCGCCCGAGTTCGTCCGGCCGATGGTGCGCGAGCGGCTGGGCATCGAACCGGACGAGATCGGCGGCAGCCACAGCGTCATGCTGTCGCGGCCGGAGGAACTGGCCGACCGGCTCGCCGGCTACCTCTGAACGACCGGCAGCTCGTACACGCGGCGGACGCTGCTGCCCAGCCTGCCGATGTCGGCCCCGTACACGTGGATCGACACCCCCGTCTCGGAGCTGGTGTTGCGCACCAGGTGGATGTCGCCGGGCGGGGCGAAGCCGCTGACGTCGCCCGGCCGGTTGTCGGCGCGGCCGATCTCCACGAGATGGTCGCCCTCGTCCCGGTAGAGGGTCTCGTGCTCGTTGCCACTCAGCACGGCGAACGCGCACCACGAGATGTGGTCGTGGATGGCGGTCTCCTGACCGGGCCGCCAGACCACGGCCACGATCGAGAAGTCGTCCTGCGCGTGCAGGGGCCACGACACGTACGTCTCGGGCGAGCCCAGCCGCTCCTGTGCGGTCAGGATGTCCAGGCTCGGCAGCCGGTCGCGCATCAGGTCAGCGACGGCGAGTGCGGTGTCGCGGGCGGGAAGGCGGCGCGCGGTCAGCGCGCCGACGCCCGCCACCAGCTCGGCCAGGCCGGGCCGTACGGTCGTGACGGTGTCCATGCATCCTCCCGAGGTCGTGCGGCGTCCTCTTCCTACGGTCTCGCGCTGACCATCGATAGGTCCAACAGAAGTATTCGAGCCGACCTATAGATATGATTGATGAATGCTGGATGTCACCCGGCTCCGCGTCCTGCTCGCGGTCGCCCGTACCGGCTCTCTCACCGCGGCCGCCCGGGAGCTGCACTACGCGCAGCCGTCCGTCAGCCACCACCTCGCCAGGCTGGAGGCCGAGACCGGCGCCAAGCTGATCCAGCGGGCCGGGCGCGGCATCCGGCTGACCGAGGCCGGCAGGCTGCTGGCCGAGCGGGCGAGCGACATCGTCGGGCGGCTCGACGCCGCCGCCGAGGAGCTGGCCGCGCACGTCGGGCTGCAGACGGGGCGGGTGCGGCTGGCGGCGTTCCCCTCGGCGCTCGGCACGTTCATCCCCGAGGCGGCCGCCCTGCTGCGGAAGTCGCACCCGGGGCTGCGGCTCGAACTCACCGAGACCGAGCCGCCCGAGGCGCTGCGGCTGCTGCGGGCCGGGCGGGTGGACGTCGCGGTCATGTTCCGGTACGACGACACGGCGCCGGAGGCTCCCGGGCTTCAGCTGATCCACCTGTGGGACGAGCCGAGCTACCTGATCACCCCGGGGCCGGGGTCCGTGGAGGCCGGCTCGCCGGAGTCCGATGAGGCCGATCTGAGGGCTTTCACGGACGCGGCGTGGATCGCCGGGTGTGACCGGTGCCGGAGCCATCTGTTCGACCTGTGCGACAAGGCGGGGTTCGAGCCGCGCATCTCGTTCACCAGCGACGACATCGTGGCCGTGCAGGCGCTGGTGGCCGCCGGGATAGGCGTCACCGTGCTGCCGGCGCTCGCGCTGCGCGCGCACCGCCATCCGGACGTGACCGCGCGCCGCGTCCCGGGCTCCACCCGGCACGTGTTCGCCGCCGTCTACGGCCACCCGCCGCACCCGTCGGCCACCGAGGTGCTGGTCGCGGCCCTGCGCGACAGCCTTTAACCCCGTTGACGGGCTCCATAGGATGACGACATGCCGGATCTCTCCACACTCGCCCTCTTCTGTGCGGCCACCCTGGCGATTCTGCTCGTGCCGGGCCCGGCGGTGATCTTCATCGTCACGCGCAGCGTCGCCCAGGGCCGGGCGGCGGGGCTGGTCTCGGTTCTCGGCGTGCACGCCGGGTCGGTGGTCCACGTGGTCGCCGCCGCCCTCGGCGTCAGCGCCCTGCTCGCCGCGTCGGCGACCGCCTTCACGATCGTCAAGTACGCGGGCGTCGCCTACCTCGTCTGGCTCGGGCTCCGCAAGCTGCTGGCCCGGGGAACCGCTGAGGAGACGGTCGAGCTGCCGGAGCAGTCCAAGCGGCGGATGTTCTGGGAGGGGTTCGTGGTCAACGTGCTCAACCCGAAGACCGCGATCTTCTTCATGGCGTTCCTGCCGCAGTTCGCCGACCCCGCGGCTGGGGCGGTCGCGCCGCAGATGCTGGTGCTCGGCCTGCTCTGGATGGCGCTCGGCATGGCCTCCGACGGCACGTACGCGCTGCTGTCGTCGGCGCTGGCCACCCGGGTGCGGCGCTCGGTGCGGGCCCGGCGGCGGATCGACATCGGCAGCGGGCTGGTCTACTTGGGGCTGGCGGCCTGGCTCACAGGTGAGAAGGCCTGACAAGCCCGGAAATTTCGGTGCCGTAGTGCGATAGTGAGCGGGTGGCGGAATTCTCCCTGAGCCGGGGCGACATCGACGCCGGGCAGGGCATTCCAGGACACGGCGCCATGGACAGGCCACCACGCGACTCCAGATCCGCACGCGTCGCCTCAGAGCGGGTCGTCCAGGTGCACTCAGGCCACGACGATTTCACGGGCGTGACCGGCTCCGGGTACGTGGTCGCCCCCGGCCTGATCCTGACCTCCGCCCAGGTGATCGACCCCGCCGCCCCCTGCCACGTACGCGGCACCGGCCCCTGGACCCGGGCCCAGCCTGTCTGGCACGGCCACGGCCCCCTCGCCGCGGCCCTGCTCCACATCCCTGAGGTCCCCACCGTCCCACCGGCACCCTCACCGGCCCCGTCCCGGCTCCGGACAGGCGGGACGGCCCCGTCCGGGCGGAACCCCGGCTCGTCCCGGCTTTCGGTGGGTGGGGCGCCTGGAGGGAGTGGTGACGCGGCCCGGCCGTCCCCAGCACGGGGAGCGGGCGGGGGCGGAGGGGATCCCGGCTCGCCGGACCCGTCGGGGTCGGACGCTTCGGGGATGCCCTGGGAGGGGTCCTTTGGGCCGGTTCGGTGGGGGCGGGTGACCGGGGATGGGGTGCGGTGCGTCGTCCGGGGTTTCGCCCGAGCGGATTCGCGGGGTGAGCCGCTGGTTTCGGTGGTGGCGGCCGCCGGTGCCGGGACTGTGCCCGCTTCTCTGGGGGTCGAGTTCTCCGGCTCGCCGCCGGGTGCCTTCAGGCTCGGTTTCTCGGGCGCGGCCCTCTTGGCGGAGCCGACGGGTCAGCTCGTGGGGGTGGTCGTCTCCTGGTACGAGGACGGGCACGCGGATGTCGTACCGGTGGAGGCGCTGCTCCTGGACGACACCTTTCGCGCGTGGGTGGAAGGTGACGCCCTTCCCGCGTCGGGGCTGCTGGAGGACGTGTCCGGGGACGAGCGGGTCGTCCTGCTCCCCGACCTGCTGGAACCGGCCACGGGAGAGCCTCCGGAGAACTGCCCGGACTGGTCGTTGCCGGTGGCGCGGCACGCGGTGGTGCCGTTCGTCGGCAGGAAGGCGGAACTGACGGCGCTGCGGAACTGGGCCGCCGGGCCCGAGCCGCTGTCGGCCGCGCTGATCACCGGGCCGGGCGGGTCCGGGAAGAGCAGGCTGGCGGTGGAGCTGTGCGCGGAGCTGTCGGCGGCCGGGTGGGACGCCGGGCTCCTGCCGGCGACGGCACTCGTGGGACCGCTGTCGGATCCCGCCGTCCGGCTCGACGCGTCGCGGCCCACCCTGCTCGTGCTCGACTTCCCCGAGCCGTCGGCCGCCCTGGTGGCCGAGCTGGTGCGCGGCCTGGCCGCCCACCGGCACAACCCGCGTATCCGTCTCCTGCTGGTGGCCCGTACCTCCGTGGGCGCCGCCCCGCCTCCGGCCGCCTGGTGGCGTCGGCTGGACACCGCCGCCGGCGGCCGTCTCAAGCGCCTGATCCGCGCGACCGTCCGCCTGGAGGACCACCCCCTCACCCTTCCGGAGCGCGCCGGACACGCCGCCGCCGCCATCCGCGCCTTCGCCACGCGCCCCGGGGCAGGTGATGGACTCGACCGGATCCGCCCGTTTCCGCTCGACGACCCCTTGTACGCGGTTCCGCTGCGGGTCCATCTGGCGGCCCTCATGCGGGTACGCGGCCATGAGGCGGGGCCCGGCAACGAGCTGGTCCACCGCTTCCTGAACCGCGAACGCGAGCGGTGGTCGGCGTCGCCGGGAGCGCCGGACGACGGCGTGGCGGGCGCGGCGATGGCGGTGGCCCTGCTGTTCGCGCCGTCACCGAGGGAACTGCGGGCCCTGCTGTCCGTCGTACCCGGCCTGGAGGAGGACCGGAGGGCCGAGGTCGCGGCGTGGGTCGCGGGGCTGTTCCCGCCGGACTTACGGGGTGGGCGGCCCTCCGAACAGCGGGTTCCCGCCGTACAGGGCGGGTGGCCCCCCGAGCAACAGGCCTCCGCCGTACAGAACGAGCGGCGCTCCGAACAGCAGGTTCCCGCCGTACAGAGCGAGCGGCTCGCCCAGCAGCAGACCCCTGACGCGCAGGGCAGCCGGGTCCCCGACGTGCGGGGTGGGTGGTTCTCCAGCCGGCGGCTTGCCTCTGATGGGCAGGGGCTGTCCGGCGGGCTGGTGATCGATGTGCCTGACGTGGTGGTCGGGCAGGTGCTGGAGGAGACGGCGGGGCTGGAGTCGCTGGTGACCGCCGTACACGATCATCCGGGGCGGACGGCGGCGCACCTGGCGCGGATGCTCGATGTGCTGCGGGTCTGCGCGGATCACGGGCGGGTACGGGTCGCGCTGGGGTCGCTGGTCGTGCACCGGCTGGACAGGATGCTGTGCGAGGCCGCCATGGGGCCGGGCGAGCAGCTCGGCGACCGGCTCAACGCGGTGCTCCAACTGTTGCGGGATGAGCCGGAGGTGGCCGGGGCGGTGGCGGCGCTGCCGCCGTGGCAGGCGGGGCATCCCGGGGTGCGGGCGCTGAGGGTGACGCTGGCCGAGATGCTGGTGGAGCGGCTCAGGGGCGGGAAGCGGGCCGACGTCGCCACGGCGCTGTCCACGGCGTCGGCGTGGCTGGCGGCGGCGGGGAGGCTGCCTGAGGCGGTGGCCGCGGCGGGTGAGGCGGCCGAGATCTTCGCGGCGGCTCCCCCGTACGAGCAGGCGGAGGGGCAGGCGGAGGCGCTGTTCAACCAGACGGCGTGCCTGCTGCTATCGGGGGTGCCGGAGCTCGCGGTCAGGCCCGCGCGGGAGGCTGCGGCGCGGTTCAGGATCCTGGTGGAGGAGGATCCGCGGTACGCGGCGCACGCGGAGCGGGCCCAGTACAACCTGGCCTGCGCGCTGGCTGGGACGGGGCGGCTGCGGGAGGCGGTGTCGGCGTTCCTGGCCGCGGGCGGGGATGTGCTGCTGGCCGGGGACATGGAAGCGGTCCTCTCCGTGCTGCCCGACCCGGCCGGGGTCTCTCCCGGCCTTTCCTACGAAACCCCGTCGTACGGAGAAGCTGCGGGGGTGCATCAAGGCGTCCCATCGACCGGTCCCTCGCCATACGACAGAGCTCCTGGGGTGCGTGAGGGTGCCTCACCGAGTGGCCCTCCGCCGTACGGGAGGGCTGCGGGGGTGTATCTGGACGATGGCGCACCGTACGTGAGTGCTCGAAGGGCTGGTGTGCCGTTGGGTGTGGGGGATGATGCACGGCCCGTGGGTGGGGAGGGCTTGTCGGGTGGTTCCTCGCCGTATGGAGGGGTGCGTCCGGGGGGTGACGGGTCGTTGGGGGGTTCCGCGCCTGGCTCTCGTGAGGGGTGGGCGTTGGTGGGGGGTGGGGTTCTGGGGCCGCTGGATGAGTTGGACGAGGAGCGGCTGGTCGGGCTGGGGGCCGGGCTGGCGGTGGAGGTCGTCAAGGCCGTGCGGGAGGTGGCGGTCACCGATCTGGAGGTGTGCCGGCGGCTCGACCGGCTGGGGTCGCGGCTGGACCGGCAAGGGCGGGGAGAGGCGGCCGTGGTGGTCGCCGGTGAGGCGGTCGTGCGGCTGCGCGGGATCGCGGCGGAGGAGCCGGGGTTGCGTGCGGTGCTGGCCGGGGCGGCCGGGCTGGTGTCGCGGGTGCACGGGGAACGGGGGGATCTCCAGGCAGCGGTGCGGAGTGCCGGGGAGGCGGTGGAGAACCTGCGGGCGCTGGCCGTCCTGGAACCGGGGCGGCACGGGCGGGAGCTGGCCGAGCGGCTGCGGGACCTGGGCGAGGACCTGCTGCTCCGCCGGTTGCCTCAGGAGGCGCTGGACTCGCTGCGGGAGGCCGTGTGGGTGGCCGACGAGCTCGGTGACGGCCATGACCGGTTGTTGGCCGGATGCCGGCGGCTGCTCGGGATGTGCCTGGTGGAGCTGGATCGGCCCGCCGACGGGCTGGCGCAGTTCGAGTCGGCGGCCGGGTTGCTGCGGGAACTGGGCGACGAGGATCGCCTGCGGCGGGATGTGGCGGGATGGGTCCGCCGCTCGCGCGCGCTCCTGGGCCGTGCCCTGCCACCCGCCGAATCTGTGCTTCCGGACGAGGAATTCCCCACAGACTCCGTACGGACGCGTCACCGGGCGATCGCCGACGACGGGCAGGCATCGGCGGCGGACTCCTCGCAGGCACCGTACGGAGCAGCCGAGGACGGACGGGCGAGAAACAGGCCACCTGCGGAGGACTTCCGACAAGCACGACACGCGACACCTGCAGAGGACTTCGGGCCGACACTTCGCGGAACACCCGCCGAAAACCCCAAACCAATACCTCACGGGACACCCGCCGAAAACCTCAAACCAACACCCCGCGAGACACCCGCCGATAAACCCAGACCAACACCTCACGAGACACCCGCCCATAACCCCAAACCAACACCTCACGAGACACCCGCCGATAACTCCGAACCAACACCTCACGAGACGCCCGCTGAGGGCTTTGGATTTGCACTTCGCGGGGCCTATGACAGGCGCTTCGTGGAGGGGTTGTCGCTGGTTGGGGTGGCGGTGCGGGGTGGGGAGAGTGTGGAGCGGGCCGAGGAGGCGTTGGCGGTTCTCGTGGCGGGAGGGGGGACGGACGTCGGCGCGCTCGCCGAGGCTCAGGCGCATCTGGCGTGGGTGTGGGCGGGAGCCGGGCGGGCGCGGGACGCGGTGGTGCTCGCCTCGCGGGCTGCGGGGTTGCTGCTCGGGCACCGGGGGAACGGCGCCCGGCCGCAGGGTGACCGCGCGCGTCCGGGACAGCTGTGGGAGGAAGGCCTCCGCGCGCGAGGAGAGGACGAGGATCGCCGGCGGCGCGGGGATGACGTGCGGTTGTGGGGGAAGGTCGAGGCGGCTCTGGGGCGGGGGTTGCTGGGGGCGGGGCGGTTCGAGGAGGCATTGCCGCACCTGGTGGCGGCGGTGGACGCGGACGAGGGGGCGGCGGAGCGGGTGCTGCTGGTCGCCTGTGCGTGGACCGGGCTGGAGCGGTGGGAGGAGGCGGAGGAGGCGGCCGGGCGGGCGGCGGAGCTGGTGCGGGAGCCGCTGGGGCGCGCTGTCGCGTTGCGACTGCTGGCCGGGGCGCGGTTCGCGCGGGGGGACTTCGGCGGGGCGCTGGAGGCCGCCGGCGGGGCGGTCGAGGCGTTGCCGGAGGAGGCGACGGTGCCCAGGCGGTTGCTGGCCGGGACGTGCCTGCAGCTGCGGGGGCTGTGCCGGGTGCGGTTGGACGACGACGAGCGGGCGGGGCTGGACCTGGTGCGGGGTACCACGCTGATCGCCGGGCTGCTGGACGACCACGGGCCGCTCGCGCCGGAGCCGGCCGCCACGCACCTGCTCGCTCTGCTGGCGCTCGGTGAGCTGCAGCAGGATCCGGCGCCGTTCCTGGCGCGGGCGCTGGAGGTCAGGCCGTTGCCGCCCCCGGATGCGCTGCGGGTTCTGCTGGACGATCTCGCCGACCATCTGGACGGGGCGGGCGAGGTGGATCTGCTGGGGCCGATGACCGCGTTCACCGAGGCGTTCACGCGCGAGGTGCCGGTCCGCGCCCGCCCGGAGCTGCACGAGTCGCTCGGCGACTGCCTGGCACGGTACGCGGCGCTGACCGGCGAGGCGGCGGCGGCCGAGGCTGCGGTGCGGGTGTTCCAGGGGCTGGCGGCGGCCGATGCCCGCCACCGGGCGCGGCTGGGGGTCGCGCTCGCCGCGCTGGCCGGGATCGAGCACGAGCTGGCCCGCCCGGTGCTCGCCACCCTGGAGCAGGCCGCCCACCTGCTGGCCGGTACGCCGGAGAAGGCGGCGCTGGCCAGGACGCTGACGCTCTACGGTGACGCGCTGCTGGGCGCGCGCCGTCCGGTGGAGGCGCTGGCCCATCTGGAGCGGGCCGCCGACCTGTGCGACGAGCTGGACGAGCCCGGCGTCGCCGCCATGGCGTACTGCTGTCTGGGTGCGGCGCTGGCCGCGCTGGACCGGCCGCAGGCCGCGCTGGAGGCGGTCGCCTGGTCGGTGGCCGAGCAGGAGCGGCTGCCGGAGGGCCACCCGGCGGCGCGGGCCAGGGCGGACGAGGTGCGCGGGCTGGTGCTGCGCCGGATGGGCAGGAAGCGGGAGTCGCTCGCCCATCTCGTGGAGGCGGTCAACCAGTACCGGCGGCTGCCCCGTACCGCTGCCCGGCGGCTGGCGGAGGCCGAGGTGGCGGTGGTGATCGTGGACGACATGCTGGCGGACGGGCGGGCCGGCGAGGCGGTGGAGTACGCGGCGCTCGCCGTCGACGGGTACGCCGGATCCCCGGCCGCCAGGCTCAAGCAGGCGCTGGCCAAGCAGCGGCTGGTCCGCTGCCACCTGATGCGCGGCGCGCTGGGCGAGGCGGCTCCGCTGGTGGAGGAGCTGATCGTGGACGCCAGGCGGGCTCCTGGCGATCTCACGTACCGGGCGGTGCTCGCGGACTCGCTCGCGCAGAGCGCGGAGCTGCTCACCATGCTGCACCTGGACGACGGGCCGCGGGCGGAGGCCAGGGCTCGGGAGGCGATCAGGCTGTACGACGGGCTGATCGCGGCGGGGGTGGGCGCCGAGAGCGTGCACGCCGGGCGGGCGGGCGCCAACCTGTCGCTGGCGGCGGCGCTGTCGTCGCAGGAGCGGTACGAGGACGAGGTGGCGCCGTTGCGTGAGGCGGTGACGGCGCTGGAGCGGTACGCGCCGGGCAACCCTGTGCTGGGCGGCCATCTGGCCAGGGCGATGCTCATGCTGGGCGACGCGCTGCTGGCGGCGGGCCGGGCGCCGGAGGCGAGCGCGGTGCTGCACCGGGGGACGCGGGTGATCCGGGACGGCTACCTGAGCGCGGTCGCCTACTACCAGCTCGGCCTGTGCGAACTGCGGCTGGGGCGCGACGAGGCCGCCGACGCGGCACTGCGCTCCGCGGACGCGCGACTGCGCGAGCTGCTCGACGCCGAAGGCGACGGCGGTGACGGCGGTGACGGCGGCGACGGCGGCGACGGCGGCGACGACGACGACCGCGACGGTGGCTACAGGTACGGGGACGGCGGGTACGACGAGGAATTGGTCGAGATGCATCGGGACGTGCTGCGGGCGCGGCTGGGGTTGAACGAGCGGGCCGGGCGGGCCGGGGAGGTCGCGCTGGTGGAGCACGACCTCATCAGCCTTCGGTGGTTCCGGCCCCGCTGACCGGTGGTTGACCAGCACAGGGCCCGCGCCGGCCCTGCGCTGGTCAAGATTGCGCGGCCAGCACCGTGTCCCTGGCCCACCGGTAGTCGGCCTTGCCCGACGGCGAGCGCTCCATGCGCGGCACGAACGCGTACGAGCGCGGCACCTTGTAGCCCGATAACTGCTTCCGGCAGTGGGCGTCGAGCTCCTCGGCGGTGACGGCGGCGCCGGGACGCGGCTCGACCACGGCGGCCACCCGGTTGCCCCACCGCTCGTCCGGCACCCCGGTGACGACCGCGTCGAAGACGGCCGGGTGCCCCTTGAGCACGGCCTCCACCTCTTCGGGGAACACCTTCTCGCCGCCGGTGTTGACGCACTGCGAGCCGCGCCCGTACACGGTGATGGTGCCGTCCTCCTCGACGGTGGCCAGGTCGCCGGTGAGCAGCCAGCGGGTGCCGTCCTCGGTGGTGACGAAGGTGCGGGCGGTCTTGTCCGGGTCGTTGTAGTAGCCGAACGCGATGCGGCCGGCCTTGGCGACGGTGCCCAGGTCGCCGGAGCCGGGCCTGACGGGGTGCAGCCGGTCGTCGAGCACGACCAGCCTGGCATGCGGGTTGGGCCGGTAGCGCAGGCCCGTCTCGGGGGTGGCCCCGTCGATCCCGTCGGCGGTGTAGCCGGCCTCGGTGGAGCCGAAGTTGTCGCGGATCAGCACGTTGGGCAGGAGCTCCTGGAGCCGGTCGCGTACGGTGCCGCTCAGGATCGCGCCGGTCGAGCTGAGCACGAACAGCGACGACACGTCGTAGGAGCCCCGCTCCAGCGCCTCGGCGAGCGGCCTGGCCATGGCGTCGCCGGTGATGTTCATCGTGAGCACCTTCTCCCGCTCGACGGCCCGCCACACCTCGTCGGGGTCGAACGTGCGCACGTACACCATGGTCGCGCCCATCCAGAAGGCGATGAAGGTGCCCATCTGGGCGGCGCCGTGCATGAGCGGCGCGGCGGCCATCATCGCGATCGGGCTCGCCTTGACGGCCTCGTCGACCACCTCCTGCGGGGTGGCGCGCGGCTCGCCGGTCGGGTTGCCGCCGCCGAAGGCCATGAACAGGTCCTCGACGTGCCACATCGCGCCCTTGGGCATGCCGGTGGTGCCGCCGGTGTAGATGATGTAGACGTCCTGCCCGGACCGCGGCCCGAAGCCGCGCCCCGGGTCGCCGCTCCGCAGGGCTTCCTCGTACGAGATCGCGCCGGGGATGCCGGGCGGGCCGTTGACCGCGATGAGATGGCCCAGCCGGGGCGCCTGGCCGGCGACGGCGGCCACGCGGGGCTCGAACTCGACGTCGTACAGCAGGGCCCGGATGTCGGAGTCGCGGTAGAGGTAGAGCAGCTCGGCCTCGACGTACCGGTAGTTGACGTTGACCGGGACGGCGCGGAGCTTCAGGGTGGCCAGGAGGCCGGCCACGTACTCGATGTCGTTGCAGAGGTGGATCCCCACGTGGTCGCCGGGCCCGATGCCGCGGTCCTGGAGGTGGTGGGCGAGCCGGTTGGCCTCGGCGTCCAGCTCGGCGTAGGTGCGGCGGTCCGGCCCGCAGACCACCGCCGTGCGGTCCCCGATCGCGTCGGCCACCCCTTCGAACAAGTCAGCGTGGTTGAACTCCATCACGGCTTCTCCCGTCCGACGATCCACATGGCGAAGAACTGCGCTCCTCCCCCGTACGCGTGCCCGAGCGCCAGGCGTGCCCCGTCGACCTGGTGCTCTCCGGCCATGCCGCGCACCTGCAGCGCGGCCTCGGCGAACCTGATCAGCCCGGACGCCCCGATGGGGTTGCTGGACAGCACGCCGCCGGAGGGGTTCCACGGGATGTCCCCGTCGAGCGCGGTGGCGCCGGACTCGGTGACCTTCCAGCCCTCGCCCTCGGCGGCGAAGCCGAGGTTCTCCAGCCACATCGGCTCGTACCAGGAGAACGGCACGTACACCTCGGCCACGTCGATCTGGCGGCGCGGGTCGGTGACGCCGGCCTGCCGGTAGACGTCGGCGGCGCAGTCCTTGCCGGCCTGAGGGCTCACGGTGTCGCGGCCGGCCCTGGAGAGCGGCTCGGAGCGCATGGCGGTGCCGTGCACCCAGGCCGGGGTGCCGGTGGCGGCTTGTTCGGACGAGAGCACGATCGCGCAGGCGCCGTCGCTGGACGGGCACGACTCCAGGTAGCGGATCGGCTCCCACAGCATGGGCGTGGACTCGACCATCGCCCGGTCGATGCCGGGGATGCGCAGGTGGGCGTACGGGTTCTTGAGCGCGTTGAGCCGGTCCTTGACGGCCACGAGCGCGCCGACGTGGCCGGGGGCGCCGCTCCTGCGCATGTACTCCCTGATGTGCGGGGCGAAGTAGCCGCCCGCGCCGACCACCAGCGACGAGCTGAACGGCAGGTGGGTGGAGAGCGCCCAGGTGGCGTTGGACTCCGACTGCTTCTCGAAGCCGACGACCAGCACCCGTTCGTGCACGCCGGACTGGATCAGGCCCGCGCCGACGAGCGCGGTGGAGCCGCCGACGCTGCCCGCGGTGTGCACGCGCAGCATCGGCTTGCCCGCGGCGCCGAGCGCGTCGGCCAGGTACGACTCGGGCATCATGACGCCTTCGAACAGGTCGGGCGCCTTGCCGATGACGACGGCGTCGATGTCCTTGAACGTCAGCCCGGCGTCCTCCAGCGCCCGCAGCGCCGCCTCGCGCACCAGCCCGGCGATCGACACGTCCCTGCGCTTGGTCGTGTAGCGCGTCTGCCCGACGCCGATCACGGCGCAGCGCTCAGCCATCAGGCCTCCAGTACGGTGACGAGGTTGTGCTGCAGGCAGGGGCCGCTCGCCGCGTGGCCGACGGTGCGGCGGGCGGATCCGTCGTGGATGCGGCGGGCCGCCTCGCCGAGGCGGATCAGGCCGGCGGCCATGACGGGGTTCGCGGCCAGCGGGCCGCCGGACGGGTTGATCACGGTGTCGTCGGGCAGGTCGAGCGCCCGGCGCAGGATCGGTTCCTCGTGCGCGAACTGGGCGTGCAGCTCCGCCACGTCGACCGGTCCCTTGCCGACGCCCGCCGCGCGTCCCGCGTCGGCCGCCGAGGGCGACCGGCTGAGGTCGCGCAGGCCGAGGTAGTGCGGCTCGATGCGGTGCGCGATGCCGGTGATCCAGGCGGGGGTGGCGCACAGCTCGCGGGCCCGGTCCCCGGCGGCGAGCACCACGGCCGCCGCGCCGTCGGTGATCGGCGCGACGTCCGACGCCTTCAGCGGCTCGACCGCGTACCCGTCGGGCAGCTCTTCCGGCAGGTCCAGCGCGTACGGGTTGCGCCTGCCGTCGGCGCGGCTGCGGCGCGCGATCGCGTCCAGCTCGGCCCGTCCGGCGCCGAGCGCCGACGCCTGCAGCGCCGCGTACGAGAGCTGGTCCAGGCCGAGCGGCGCCAGGTAGTACGGGTCGAGCTGCAAGGTCATGATGGCCCGCAGGTCGCCCTGGCTGGACTTGCCGAACCCGTACACCAGGGCGGTGTCCACGTCGCCGTGCTGGAGCCGCACCCACGCCTCGTACAGGGCCCAGGCGCCGTCCATCTCCACGTGGCTCTCCGAGATGGGCGGCCAGGCGCCGACCGCGTCCAGCGCGGAGACGAACGAGAACGGCGCCCCGGCCAGGTAGTCGCAGCTCCCCGAGCAGGTGAAGCCGAACCGTTTCTGCCCGGTCAGCGCCTTGACCTCCTCGATCACGGGCAGGATCAGCTCGGGCTCGGACAGCCCGGTGTCGTGGGCGGTGTGCCGGGTCTGCGCGAAGGCGACGATCGCGACCTGTCTCATTCACAGCTCCACATCGGGTTCGCCGGTGGGCGCGAACCACCGGATGTTCGCCATGGACGCGGTCCGCTCGCTCTCGGGCACCCACTCGGCCTTGACCCGCATGCCCTGCCGCACCTCGTGCGCGGGGATGCCGCCGACGAGCGCGATCACGGGCACGTCGGACCGGTCGAGGAGCACGTACGCGGAGACGAAGGGCACCTCGGGGGCGCGCGGGTCGGGCAGGTTGTTGATCGCGAACGTGGTGACCGTGCCGGTGTCGGGCAGCTCGACCTGCTCGCCGATCGCGATCCCGCACTCGGGGCAGGACAGCCGGTAGGGCACGTACACCTTCCCGCAGCTCGCGCACCTCCCGCCGACGAAGACGCCGCGCCTGATCCCCTCCAGGAAGACGCGGAGCGCCCCGCCGGCCTGGAGCGTGTACGGGACGCGGACCGGCGAGACGATCCTGGTGACCTCGGGGGCGAAGCAGGCGAGATCGGTGATGTGGCCCGAGCGTTCGCCGCGCCACACCGGCCACACCCGGGTGCCGGGCGTGACCGCCTTCGGGTTGCCCGCGTCGACGGCGTGCACGAGCGCGGTGTCGGCGCCGTCCAGCTTGATCATGGCCCAGGCGAAGGGCCGGTCCAGCGGGTGCCCGGGGCGCGGCTCGGCCACCCAGGCCGACGCGGTGACGGTCCCGGCCGGGCCGACCTCGACGTACTCGCCGGTCACCGCGTCGCCGGTGGCGGGGTCGTACTCCAGCGCGGGGACGAGCACCCGTCCGTCGGCGGTGCGCACCCCGACGATCCGTCCGGCGCGCAGCTCGGTCAGGAACCGGCCGATCACCGGCCCCGTCGAGCGGGTGTAGCCGCCGGGGAACTCCAGCACGTGCTCCGCGGTCAGCGGATCGGACATGCACCCTCCCGGGTGGTCAGATGGCTCGGTCGCGGCCCTCCCAGTACGGGGCGCGCAGCTTGCGTTTGAGCAGCTTGCCGTTGGGCTCTCGGGGCATCTCGTCGATGAAGTCGACGGTTCTCGGCCACTTCATCCTGGCCAGGCGGCCCTCCAGCGAGGCGAGGATCTCCGCGGCCAGCTCCGGGCCCGGCGCCGCGCCGGGCGCGGGCTCGACGACGGCCTTGATCTGCTCGCCCCACTCCTCGTCGGGGATGCCGAACACCGCCACGTCGGCGACCTTCGGGTGGACCATGATCTCGTTCTCGATCTCGGCCGGGTAGATGTTCGCGCCGCCGGAGATGATCATGTCGGCCTTGCGGTCGCACAGGAACAGGAAGCCGTCCTCGTCCAGGTAGCCGATGTCGCCGACGGTGAAGAAGTCCTTGAGCCGGTTCGCCTCGGTCTTGGCCGGGTCGCCCTTGTACTCGAAGGAGGCGCCCATCATCTTCATGTAGATCGTGCCGGGGGTGCCGGCGGGCACCGGCTCGCCCGAGTCGTCGGCGATGAGCAGCTCGGTGATGGGCCAGGCGTTGCCGACCGTGCCGGGGTGCGCCTTCCAGTCGCCGGGCGTGGCCAGGGTGCCGCCGCCCTCGGTGGCCGCGTAGTACTCGTACACGACGTCGCCCCACCACCGGAGCATGTCCTGCTTCACCGGCACGGGACAGGGGGCGGCGGCGTGGATCATCCACTTCAGCGAGGACAGGTCGTACTTCCCCCGCACCTCTTCGGGGAGGGCGAGCAGGCGCTTGAAGTGGGTGGGCACCAGGTGGGAGCTGGTGACCCGGTGGCGCTCGCAGAGCCTGAGCATCTCCTCGGCGTCCCACCGGTCCATGTAGACGAGCGTGTGGCCCATGTGCAGGGCGGTGCCGCCGAACTGGCTGACAGCGGTGTGGTAGCTGGGCGAGGTGACCAGGTGGGCGTTGGGCCGCCCGGGGGTGACGCCGAACAGGGCGAGCAGGAACGTCATCAGCTCTGCCCCGTCGTCGGGGTCGAGGCCGGTCAGCGGGCGGCGCACGCCCTTGGGCCTGCCGGTGGTGCCGGAGGTGTAGTGCATGGTGGCGCCGGCCGTGCGGTCGGCGGGCATGGTGTCCGGCTGCCCCTCGGTCAGCTCGTCCAGCGGCCGGAACCCGGGCAGGTCCGCCACGGCGAAGCGCCGCTCGGGGGCGACGGCCTCCGCCGCCCGCGTCGCCTCGGCCGCGTACCGGGGGTGGGTGACGAACGCCTTGGCCTCGCTGTCGGCCAGGATGTACGCGATCTCCGGCCCGGTCAGGTGCCAGTTGATCGGCGTGTAGTACCAGCCTGCCTGGAGGGCCGCCAGGTAGAGCACGAGCCCGTCGGAGCCGTTGGGCACCAGCCCGCAGAGGCCGTCGCCGGCCCGCAGGCCGAGCGCGCGCAGCCCGTGGGTGAGGCGGTTCGCGCGGGCGAGGAGGTCACCGGCCCGGTGCTCGGTGCCGTCGGGGTCCACGGCCGCGATCCAGCCGGGGTCCGCCTGCGCCAGCCGCCAGAAACCGAGCGTGCCCATCGGTACTCCTCACCAGGTCGTACGAGGCCCCCGAACCGGCGAAATAAGAACAGGTTCTCATTTCTTTCGGGCAGCGTAACCCGCGGCTATGGTGTGAGCAAGCGCTTGATTTCAGGAGGAGTGAGTGGAGCTTCTGCCGATCAGCACCCCCCACTGCCGCGTGGAACGTGACCACCACGTGGTGATCGTCACCATGAACCGCCCCGAGGCCCGCAACGCGCTCTCCTCCGACATGCTCATCGGCATGGCGAGCGCCTGGGCCTACGTGTCGGCCGAGCCGGACGTCAGGGTGGCGATCCTGACGGGCGCGGAGGGCACGTTCTGCTCCGGCGCCGACCTCAAGGCGATGTCCGCTCCCCCGTCGGACCCCGAGGTCTTGGCGCGTGGCGAGAAGATCGCCAACTACCACTGGAAGGGCCTGCTCCGCGAGGACCTGCCCGCCAAGCCGGTCATCAGCGCCGTCGAGGGCTACGCGGTGGCGGGCGGCACCGAGCTGCTCGTCGGCACCGACCTGCGGGTGGTGGCGGAGTCGGCCACCCTCGGCCTGTTCGAGGCCAGGCGCGCGCTCTTCCCGATGGGCGGCAGCGCGGTCCGCCTGCCACGCCAGATCCCGTACTGCCACGCGATGGACCTCCTCCTCACGGGCCGTTCCGTCACCGCCGCCGAGGCGCTGGCGATGGGCCTGGTCAACCGGGTCGTCCCCGACGGCGAGGCGCTGGCCGCCGCCCGCGAGCTGGCCGCGAGCGTGGCGGCGGCCGGGCCGCTGGCCGTCCAGGCGATCCTGCGCACCTACCGCGACACCCAGGGCCTCGCGGAGGCGGAGGCGCTCAAGGTGTCGGACGAGCTGGGCTGGCCGGTGATCGGGTCGGAGGACGCCAAGGAGGGCACCCGCGCCTTCCGCGAGAAGCGCCCCCCGACCTACCGGGGCCGTTAGTCGCGGGTGATGCGGCCGAGGCGTTCGAGGGCTTCGGCGAACTCCTCGACCAGGGAGTAGACCACGTCCTTGGTCGAGCGGACCTGGTTGGTGATGCCGATGATCTGGCCCGCGGGGAAGGTCGCCAGCTCGGCGGCGTCGGAGCGGCCGATGCGCCGCAGCGCGTCCGAGACCAGCATGAACTGCAGCGGCATCGGCAGCGTGCCCGGCGACTCCTGCGCCTCCCAGGCGTCGGTCCACTCGTTCTTGAGCAGCCGGGCGGGCTTGCCCGTCCAGCTGCGGGAGCGGACCGTGTCGCGGGAGGTGGCGGCGAGGATGCGCTGCCTGGCCATCTCGGGGGTGTCGGCCTCCTCGACGGTCAGCCAGAGCGAGCCGGTCCAGACGCCCTCCGCGCCCAGCGCCATGCCCGCGGCCATCTGGCGGCCGTTGCCGATGCCGCCCGCCGCCAGCACCGGCACGTCCACGGCGTCCACGACCTGCGGGATGAGCACCATCGTGGAGATCTCGCCGGTGTGGCCGCCCGCCTCGGTGCCCTGCGCCACGACCACGTCCACGCCCACCTCGACCTGCTTGAGCGCGTGGCGCGGGGTGGAGGCGAGGGCGGCGACCTTGACGCCGTGGGCGTGCGCCTGCTCCACCACGTCGGCGGGCGGCGGGCCGAGGGCGTTGGCCAGCAGCGCGATCGGGTGCCTGAGCGCGACCTCCACCTGCGGCCGGGCGGTGGCGTCCGTCCAGCCGAGCAGCACCCGGCCGGCGTCGGCGTCCTGCGACAGCGGCGGCACGCCGTGGCTGGACAGCAGGTTCTCGACGAACTGCCGGTGCCCCTCGGGGATCATCCCCTGCAGGCGGCCGACGAGCTCCTCCGCCGGGAACTCGGCGCCCTCGTAGGAGGCCGGCATGACGACGTCCACCCCGTACGGCTTGCCGTCCACGTGGTCGTCGATCCAGGCGAGCTCCCGTTCGAGCTCTTCGGGGGTGAAGTAGAGGGCGCCGAGCACGCCCATTCCGCCTGCCTTGCTGACGGCGGCCACCACGTCGCGGCAGTGGCTGAACGCGAAGATCGGGAGGTCGATTCCGAACATGTCCGTCACACGGGTCCGCATGTCCCGACGATACGACCGGGAAGACCGAACTGCAACACGTTCTACTGCTAGATGTTTCGCTCGTACCGGCGAGTAACTTTTTATTGGAACACGTTTCAATTTCCGTTGTAACGGTCCCGGAAAAAGTAAAAGGGCCCGCACGCGGCGGGCCCCGGGGTCGGAAAAGGATCAGGCGGTGCGGCGGCGGCCGAGCACCACGCCGGCGAGGATCAGCGCGACGCCCACGACGAGCAGGACGAGGGGGATGGTGTTGCGCAGCAGGTTGATCTGGCTCTTGCCGTCCTGGGCGTTGCTCACCAGGCCGTTCACCGTCTCCTCGGTCATCTGGGCGGTGGCGACGAAGGCCGCGGCGCGCTCCACGCCGTCCTGCGTCTTCAGCACCTCGTGCCGCTGGACCTCCTGCTTGACCGGGGAGCCGGTGACGGGCTCGATCCAGTAGGTGGTCTTGCCGTCGTACCAGCGGTCGATCTGCACGTCACCGGTCACGTCGGTGATGCCGACGATGTTGGCGGGGATCGTCTGCGTGGAGGTCTTGGTGGCCGGCACCAGCTGCTCGAACACGTACGTGTCGAGGCCGTTGACCTTCTCCTCGCGCACGAACGTCGCGTCGAAGGCCTGCTTGGCGGTGGAGTTGAAGACCTTGTACGTCTTCTTCTCCACGTCGAACGGCCACTTGTAGATCTGGCCCTCCAGCGTGACCGGGGCCTTGGCGATGTTCACGCCGCAGCAGTTCACGGCCTCGCCGGTGTACTTGTTGAAGGCGCTGCGCCGGTCGGAGATGTCCACTGACCTGCGGTTGTTGGTCACGTCGTTGACCACCGTGGCCTCGTCCCAGACGACCCGGTCGCCGGTGGCGTCCTTCACGTCACCACGGGTGGTGACGATGATCTCGAGGTCGGCGTTCAGCACCTTGAGATCCTGGCGGGAGAAGTACTGGGCGCCCTTCGCCTCCAGGGTGGAGATGCCGAACTGGTTCGCCGGCGCGGAGATCAGCTGGTCCGCCGCCCAGAATTTCAGGAGCGGGGCGAGCGCGATGAAAAACGCGCCGAGCCCGATGAGGACGAGCGTTGAAATACGACCCATCGAGACCTCCGCAAAATTAGAACGTGTTGTCGTCGGGATTGTATGACCTGGATCAAAGTATGACAGTGCGTGATCGGCGTCACCCGCCGACCACGAGCCGCAACCAAATCGATAGAAACATGTTCTATCGTGGTTTCGCCGACGAGACCCCGGGGGTGAGAGCACTGAAGAGAGACGCCGCTCTCGACGGCATCCGCGCCCTGGCCGCACTCGGCGTGTGGCTGCTGCACGTGGCCAGCAACACCGGCGTGATGTACGGCGAGGGCATGTACGCCTGGCTGCTGTCCCGCCTCGGGATGGCCGTGCCGGTGTTCTTCCTGCTGTCGGGCCTGCTGCTCTACCGGCCGTGGGCCAAGGCCGCCATCGAGGGCGCACCGCGCCCCGCCGCCGGGCTCTACCTGTGGCGGCGGGCGCTGCGTGTGCTGCCGGTCTACTGGCTGGTCGCCTCGCTGGCGCTGTGGGCTTGGACGCCGCTCGACTGGACCGGCTGGGTGGTCTGGCTGCTCCTGCTGCAGAACTACGTCCCCGGCCTGCACAGCGCCGAGGGCCTCTACCAGATGTGGACGCTGCCCATCGAGATGGCCTTCTACCTGGTGCTGCCGCTGCTCGGCTGGGCGCTGCACCGGTGGGCGGCCCGGGGCGGCAACGTGCCGGCGCGGCTGCTCTGGGGCATCGCGGTGCTGCCGGTGGTCTCGGTGGCCACCGTGGTGGCCGCACGGGTCCTGGAGGTGCCGGATCTCGCGCTCTGGCTCCCGTACCACCTGGTGTTCTTCGCCTGCGGCATGGCGATGGCGGTGCTGTCGGTCTGGCTCGGCGGCAGCCGGGTGATCGGCTCGCTCGCCCCCCAGCTGCTGGTGCTCGCCTTCCTGCTGTACGCGGTGCTGTCGACGCCGCTGGCCGGGCCGCGCACGCTCACCCTGCCGACCCTCGGGGAGTCCATGGTCAGGATGACCCTGGAGGCGGCCGTGGCCGTTCTGCTGGTGGCGCCGTTCGCGCTCGCGCCCGACCCCGGCTCGCTGCGCCACCGGCTGCTCGGCAACCCGGTCGCCGCCTACCTGGGCCGCATCTCCTACAGCTTCTTCCTGTGGCACGCGCCGGTCATCACGCTGCACCGGCAGATCACCGGCGACCCGCCGTTCACCGGCGACTTCACCAGCCTGGCCGTGGTGTCGTTCATCGTGTCGCTGCTGCTCAGCATCGCGAGCTATCACCTGATCGAACATGTCGCCCTCACGCTCGGCCGGCGCCGGTCAGCACCTGCTCGGCCACCGGAAGCTCCGGCTCCGCAGCCGGTGGCTCCCGCCGCGTGACGAGCCGCCCGAACAGCGCGCCCATGGCCGCGCACGCGACGAGCTGCGGCACGTGGTCCATCAGCATCCCGGCCTCGATCCCGTACGAGCGCAGCGTGAGCGCGACGGCCTGGGCGCCCGCCGCCGCGCAGAACAGTCCGGCCGGCAGCCAGTACGCGCCCCGCGTGCGGCCGTCCAGCCACAGCGCCGGCGCCCCGGCGGCGACCAGGGCGAGCATGCCGGGCGTGCCCGCGATCCAGTAGCCGAACGCCAGCCCCGCCACCGCCGCGTACGGCGCCCGCCAGCTCGACAGCCGCGAGAGGGCGGCCGGCGCGGTCGCGCGCACGTGCTCGGGGCGCGGCCCGAGCGGTATCAGGGAGAGCAGCGCCAGCAGCGCGATCCCGCCCAGCCCGGCGGCGAGCGCGAACCAGTAGGGCCGGTCCGGCGTGTACTCCATCCGCACGACGCCCGACGTGCCGGCGGGCAGCTCCCAGGCCTGCTTCCAGCCGTCGATCCGGACCGGCCGGAGCGTCCGGTCGCCGATCTTGGCCCGCCAGCCGGCGTTGAAGTTCTCGCCGACCACCAGGAAGGCGTCGTCGGGCGCGCTCACGTGCACCTCGCGCGCGGACTGCGTCCAGGTGCCCGGCACCGCGGCGGCCTCCACCTGGCGCGGCGTCTCCGGCAGGGCGCCCACGACCAGGTTCTCCACCTGGAACGGCTCCCAACCGGCCACCTTGACCCGGTTGTCGCCCGCCAGCAGCTCCGCCTTCTCGCACCCGGTGATCCGCACCGGCCGCTGCTCCAGCAGGTCGCGGTGGCTGCCTGCGACGCGGGTTTCGACGACCTGGCCGTTCACCTCGATCCGCGGGCCGGTGCCGCAGTCGAGCCGGAGCGGGATGTCGCCGGGGGTGCTCGCCTTGGCCACCCCCGGGATGGCCAGCTCGGTGACCTGCACCCGCTGCGTGAGCGGGTAGAAGCGGATCTTGAGCTGGGTGGTGGTGATCGGGTCGAAGCTGACGTGGCCCCGCTCGTCCACCCGGCCGCCGCGGGAGACGCCGCCGTCGCCGGTGACCACCACGTCGAGCGACTGGGTGTCGCTGCCCGGCCTGCCGACCTGGATGCGGGAGATCTTCTTCTTGCCCTTCCAGGCGACGGTGAGCGCGGGCTCGCGGTCGCCGTCGGCCGGGACCCAGGTGGTGGTCAGGTCGCCGTCGAACGCCGACCGGGGCGAGACCACCGCGTCCTCGCTGAGCTGCGAGGTGCCCGACACCCGCGTCACGCCGCCGCTGACCCGGGTGAACCGGTCGACGAGCGCGCTGTCGCGCAGCACGGCCGACCCGCGCACGGTGACGGCCCGCTCCGCGTCCGCGGTGAACGTGCGGTCCAGGCCGGTGCTCTCCTCCCCGGTACGGGCGAGCCGCGCGGGATTGCACACCCACCGGTTCAAACTGCGCACGCACCCGGGCCGGGCGTCCAGGCCGCGGTCCATGACGAACACGTCGCCGCCGGAGCCGGGCAGCCTGATCGTCCTGCCGGGGGTCACCCCGGGCACGCTGAGCTCGACGATCCCGGCGCGCTGCCCGTAGGTCCAGTCACCGGGCCGGACGGACAGGATCGTGACCCGGATCCACGAGGTCGGCCCCTCGGGCAGGGTCAGCCACTGCGGGTCCGTGGTCTGCTCGACGTCCTGCTCCCGGCGGCCCGCCTCGGTCTCGACCGCCACCCGGTCCACCGTCTGGCCGAGCAGGAGCTCGGCGGCGAACATCGCCCGTACGCGGGAGACCTCCCGGCGCGCGGGCAGGTCGACCTGGAGCCACTCGCCCTCGGGCGTGCGCGCGCCGTCGGTCTCCCAGCCGGTGCGCACGTCGCCGTCCATCGCCGACCAGGGGCCGCGCGAGGGGTCGCTGGTCCCGGCGGGCGCGCCGGCGTCGGCGGCCGAGGAGGAGGCCGAGACGCCGGCGATGCCGTCGTACTCGGCGGTGGCGGTGTTCTCCAGCCAGCCCTTCTCCATCAGGTCCAGGGCCAGCACGCCGCTGAAGTCCGCCCGCCGGTCCTCGGTGAGTGTCGGGCTGATGTTGGAGCGCAGCTCGCCGAAGTGCCGCTCGCGCAGCCGCAGCGCGTCGCTCACCACGGCCGGCGCCTCGACCCCGGCCGCGTCGTCGTTCACCAGGACCGGCCCGTCGCCGAGCAGGCCGAGGTCACCCATGCTCAGCAGCGAGTCGGGGCCGCCGCGCACCCGCAGCGCGTCCGCCGCCGGGCGTACGGTGACCAGGTCCGACGGCTCCGACACCTCGTACAGGTCGAGCGCGGGGAAGGCGGCGTCGAGCGAGTCGACGGCGTCGTCGCCGAACACGTCGCCGACCGGCTCGCCGAAGGAACGCACCTTGGTGACGCCGGGCGACTCGCTCATCGCCTCGTGGATCCTGGCCGGCCAGGCGCCCGCGAGCTGCTCCCTGAGCAGGTCGTTCCTGGCGAGCACGTAACGGACGCCCATGCGGCGCAGCACCTCGGTCAGCCCGGCCGAGCCGTGGCCGGACGTCAGCCGCTGGTCGACGGCGTCCAGCAGCCTGCTCAGCCCCACCGAGCCCGGCGGGGTGATCTGACGTGCCGTCCACCGGACGCTGGACAGGGGCTGGAGCGGCTCGTCCATCGGCCGGCCCCACACGTACTCGCCGAACGAGGCGCCGGGCACGACCAGCACGCCCTCGTCACCGGCGTTCTCGTCGAGCCAGGCGGCGGCCTGCCGCCAGTGGTCCGGCACCTGCTGGAAGACCCCGGGGTACGCCAGGCCCTGGTTGAAGACCGGCAGGACCAGCGCGGCGAACGCGCCCGCCGCCACCGCCCGCAGCGGCAGCCTGGCCCGGCCGAGCACGCTCGCCAGCAGGTGGGCCAGCCCGAACGCGAGCGCGAGCCGGATGAGCGGGTCGAACTTGCGCAGGTTGCGCAGCGGCGCGAGCGGGCCGTCCAGCAGCCACCGGATCGGCTCGGCCACGGCGGGCTCCAGCGCGCTGATGTGCCCGGCCGTCACCGCCGCCGTCCCCACCAGGAAGAGCCCGATGAGGAAGCCCCTGGCGGGCAGGTCGCGGCGGGCCAGCCCGGCCAGGCCGAGCGCGGCGATGACGCCGGTGACCGCCACCATCGCGCCTGAGGTCGCGATCGCGTACCCGGGCGGCTGCTCGAACACGCCGCTGAGCGGCAGGAAGCGCACCCAGTCGGAGGCGCCGCGCAGCACGTTCGTCAGCGACGTGACCTGCGTGGTCGCCGCCGAGGTCTCGGTGTAGGGCAGGAACGAGAACGCGTACCGGCCCACCAGCAGCAGCGGCAGCGACCAGAAGAGGGTGGCCACCGCGACGGCGGCCGTCCACCAGCCGAGCATCCGCCAGCGCGGCACCGGGCGCGGCCGGGTGAGGATGTAGACGACGGGGGCGACCAGCACGGCCAGCACGGCGACGGCGTTCACCCCGCCGCACAGCGCCACGGCCAGTCCCGACCGGACCGCCGCCCTGGCCCGCTGCCCCGTCTCGGCGGCGGTGAGCAGCGGGATCAGGATCCACGGCAGCATCGCGGCGGGCAGCCACTCGATCGAGATCTCGCCGACGATCGACAGCGCGCGCGGGGCCAGCGCGTACGCCAGCGCGCCCGCGATCCTGGTGCCCGGCGTGCCGACGCCGAGCTTGGCGGCCAGCCGCTCGGCGCCCAGGAACGCGACGCAGAACAGCAGCGTCAGCCAGAGCCGCTGGGTGATCCACGGCTCGACGCCGGCCAGCTCGCCGAGGGCGAAGAAGGGGCCCATCGGGAACAGGTAGCCGGCCGCCTGGTTCTGGAGCTGGCCGAAGTGTTGCAGATCCCACAGGTGGGTGGCGCGCTCCAGCCAGCCGAGCGGGTTCAGCGCCAGGTCGAGCTTGGTGTCGGGGATGAGGTGGCCGGGCTTGGTGGTGAACGCCAGGATCGCGAAGCCGGCACAGCACAACACCAGCCAGAAGCGGTGCCGGGCCTTCTCGGTCACCGCTCCTCCACGTCCGCACCGGTGATCAACGCCATGAGGCGGTCGGCGCTGGCGTCCCAGGAGAACCGTCCAGCCCATTTCCGACATTTCATGTTATAGGTGTCCGGACCCCGGTCAGTCAGCTCGCCCGCGACCTCGTCCAGCGCCGCGCCGAGGCCTTTGGCCAGGTCAGCGGCCGGTGTGCCGCCCTCGGGCACCAGCCAGCCCGTCTCGCCGTCCCGTACCGCGTCCCGGAGCCCTTCCACGTCGAAGGCGACGGTCGGCACGCCGAGCGCGGCGGCCTCCACCACGCACAGCCCCCAGCCCTCGCCCTGCGAGGCGGTGACGTGCACCCAGGCGGCGGCGATCAGGCGCGCCTTCTCCTCCTCCGGCAGGTAGCCGTGGAGCGTGACGCCCCCGGGGAGCCGCGCGCGCAGCGCGGCCTCCTCCGGGCCGCGGCCGACGACGTCGACGACCAGGTCAGGCCGCTGCTCCCGCAGCTCCGCCACCGCGTCCAGCAGCAGGCCGACGCGCTTGTGCGCGACGAGCCTGCCGACGCAGACGACGCGCGGCACCGGGCTCTTGGGGACGTCGTTCTCGGGCGGGCCCGTGCTCACCCCGTTGTGCACCAGGTGGATCGGGCCGATCCAGCGCAGCCGCTCCCGCATGGCGCGCACGGTGGACGGCGACACGGCCACGCCGGTGTGCCGCCGGTAGGTCCAGCGCGACACCGGCCCCTCCAGGAACCGCCCCACCGCGGCCAGCCACCACGGCAGGTGCAGGCCGAACTGCCGGTCGTGCACGTGGTGCACGACGCACAGGATCCGGGTACGGCGCGGCAGCACCCACGGCGTGAAGAACGGGATGCCGTTCTGGCAGTCGAGCACCGCGTCGAACCTGGTGCGCCGGACCAGCAGCCAGAGCAGCACCAGCGGGTAGACGGTGAACACCCCGCCCATCCGGCGCACCCGTACGCCGTCGCGGGTCTCCGCCCGCGACTGGCCGGGCGCCCGCGCGGTGACGAACGAGACCGCGTGGCCCGCGCGGGCCATCCGGCACGCCAGCTCCCAGGCGTAGGTCTCGGCGCCGCCGGAGGCGGGGTGCCAAGGGTCGCGCCAGTTGACGACGGCGACGTTCATGGGTCGTTCACGGATATCCGACGGGGTCGAGCGGGGGTTCCCAGACGGGCGCGGGCGGTGTGGCGCGCAGCCTCAGCCAGATCCTGCCCAGCTCCAGCATGATGCCGAAGCTGTGCCGGGCCGGGGAGAACCTGGAGCCTGGCATGTCGTGCCAGCGGACCGGGATCTCCAGCACCCGCGAGCCGCGGCCGGCGCAGCGCGCCAGCAGCTCCACGTCGAACGCGAACCCGGGCGTGCGCAGCTCGGCGGCCACCTCGCGGGCGAGCGGGCCGTCGAAGAACTTGAACCCGCACTGGGTGTCGCTCACCCCGTGCACCAGCGCCCTGGCCAGCGCGCGGAAGCCGACGGCGCCGATCTCGCGGATCCGGCTGTGCCGGTTCTCGACACTCGAGTACGCGTGCGCCCGCGAGCCGATCACCACCCGCTCCCCGGACAGGAGCAGGCCGAAGGCGACGTCGACGGCGGCCAGGTCGGTGGCCATGTCGGCATCGCAGAAGCCCACGAAGGGGGCACGGGTCTCGATCAGCCCCGCACGGACCGCGGCTCCCTTGCCGGGCACCGGGCAGCTCACCAGCCGGACCGGGACCTCGCCCTCGGGCCAGGTGCGGACGATCTCGGCGGTGCCGTCCGTGCTGTTGTTGTCGACGACGATGACCGCGGTCGGGAACGGCATGCGGGCAAGCTTCGCGCACAGCTGCAGGAGCCCCCCGGGAAGCCGTCGTTCCTCGTTGTGCGCGGGAACGACGATCTCAAGCAGTGGTCGCCGGCTCGCCCCCGAGTTCCCTGAGGAGGAGGGCGGCATGGCGGCGCTCTGTTACCGCGTGCCGTAGTTGTAGAGCGGCTGGTTGACAGGCGTGGCGGTGGAACCGGTCAGGGAGACCGTGGTGATCGTCGTCACTAGTGCGGCCACGGCTACGCCGATGATCGCTGCTAACAGGATCTTGATCACGGGGGTTCCTCCTGGTGCGGCAGGGGTCCGGGGTATGTGGACAAACCTAGAACCAATTACTGCTACTCGCTAGTAGCTAGACCCAAATTTTACAAAACCCCTGATGAGGTACCTTATCGGGTCGTAAGCGGCGGCTCCAACCTGTACAGACGCAGCTCCGCAGAGTTGACCGGCACCTCGGCGTCACCGAGCCAGCCGGCGAACCGGTTCTTCTCCTCAACCGTCCCCGCATCAACAATCACGTACCGGAACCCCAGTCGGGCGAGGTCAGGTGAACCGCCTTCTAGTACGCGTTCTACCTCCGCGGCCCGGGGGTCCTCGCTTCCGACGACCAGCTCGCCCACCCGCACCACGTCGTTGGTCACCACCCGCCGCCCCGGCACCGCGAAGAACCGCTGCGCCGGATCCAGCACCGCCCTGTGCCCGTTCCAGTCGAATCTCCGGTACGACTCGAACGGCAGCACCAGCACGTCACCGGGAGCCGGGTCGTCACGCAGCGTGTCCCTCGCCTCGTACCACGACCGCGGATACGAGACGGCGTCCAGCGCCCCCAGAGCCCCCCACGCCATCGTCGGCAGCACGGCCACGGGCACCACGACCAGCACGCCGACCAGCCACCGTCCAGGCCGCCCACCCGCCGTCGCCGACTGTCCGCCCGGCGCCGCGGACCCGCTCGCCCCGGCCGGGCTCTCCCGTACGACGGCCGCCGCCAGCAGCCCGAGCCCCACGGCCGCCAGCAACGCGACCGGCGCCACGTACTGCTGCGCGTCCCGGAACACCGCGAACCCGCCCCACACCCCGACCAGCCACTTCAGCACGGACCGCCCGGCCTCGGTTACCCCCGCGGACGCGATGGCGAACCCGACGACGGCGGCCACCACGAGCCCGTTCCGGTACGGCAACCGGCGGCCCAGCCACCAGAACCCGGCGATCCCCGCGACCACGAGCACCAGCCGCGCCACCGCCCCGACGATCCCGTCGTACCCGGCGGGCACGGCGTTCGCGTTCCAGATCCCGCCGAGGGACAGCAGGCTCCCCACCGTCCCGAACGGCGTGTCGGCCCGCGAGGCGAACGCCTCCACCCCCACCGGGTCCCCTTCGAGACCGTCGGGCCGCAGCACCGCCGGCACCAGCCACGGCAGGCAGAAGGCGCCCAGCACCAGCCCCACCTGGAGCACCCTCCCCCACCGGCGGCCGGACGAGGCGGCCACGGGGAGGGCGGTGACGACGGTGACCAGCATCGCCGCGAAGCCGCCCGTCGCCGCCGGCAGGACGGAGACGGCCAGGCGGCGACCGCGGTCGAGCGCGTGGACCACCCAGGGCAGCCCCGCGTACCCCAGGAGGAGCGCCCACTGCCCGATCAGGAGACGCTCTGCCACGAACGGGTTCCAGACGTAGAAGGCCGCCGCCGCGAGGCGGGGGGCCAGTCCGGGGGAAGGGACGAGGACGGCGACGCCCGAGGCGCCCAGCACGAAGATCGACAGCAGGACGAGCTTCTGCACCAGCTCCCCCGGCAGGAGCTGGGACAGGAAGGTGACCACCGCGTCGCTGGGCACCACCCGGGGCGCGCCGCCCGCCAGGCCGAAGGTGAAGAGGGAGAACGCCGGGTCGGGGACGAACACCATGTCCTGCAGCAGCACGAACCCCCAGCCCAGAGCGGGACCGAGGGCGAGGGCTCCGAGGGTGAGGCCGAGGGCGGCGCCGGCCAGGGCGGCTCTGGCCTGGTGTGGCATCCAGCTATGACATCACACCTCTATGACTGCTTTTCCCAGCATGTCGCCAGTTGAGGGACGTTTCCGGCATGCTGTCGCGTGGGGGGATCGCGGGCAGGAAGGACGACGGGGTGGCGAGGGCCGGCCAGGCGGTGCGCGGCGATGTGGTGCTCGCCGCGGGCTTGCTGATGGTGGCCGCCCAGCTGGTGTGGAAGTTCGAGCTGGTCCGCCGCACGTACTTCCGCCAGGACGACTTCATGTTCATCGCCAGGGGCCTGGAACAGAGCCTGACCTGGGACTACCTGATGCGGGTGGACTACGGGCACATGGCTCCCGGCCCGTTCGCGATCCAGTGGCTGATGGGACGGCTCGGCGGCTACAACGACGCGCTGGCCCACGGCGTCACGATGTGCCTGCTGGCCGCGGCGGGGCTGGCGCTGCTGCGGCTGCTGACGGTGCTGTTCGGGTCGCGGCCGGCGATCCTGGTGCCGCTGGGGTTCTTCCTGCTGACCCCGATGACGATCCCCTCGCTGTCATGGTGGTCCGTGGTTCTGGGGGCGCTGCCCTTCCAGGTGGCGGTGCCCATGGCGCTCGCGTCACACGTCCTCTACACCCGCACGCGGCGCCGGCGGCACGCGGTGGCCGCCGTGGGCTGGACGCTGTTCGCGATGGCGTTCTACGTCAAGTCGCCGTTCATCCTGGTGATGGCCTTCGTGCTGACCCTGGGCTGGCTGGCGCGGGACCGGATGACGCGCGTGTGGCTGTTCTACGGCGGGGTGCTCGCGGCGTACTCGGTGGTCTTCTTCCACCAGATGTTCACCTCCGTGCAGCTCACGAACGACACGGTGCGGCCTTCCCTGCCGGACGCGGGGCTGGCCGTGGAGGCCACGTGGCGGATGTTCTCGGGCTCGCTCGTGCCCACCTCGCTGGGCGGCCCGTGGCGGTGGTGGCCGATCGGCGAGGACTACGCGCTCGCCGCCACCCCGGCGCCGCTGATCTGGGCCTCGCTCGTGGTGGGCGCGGCCGTGGTGATCGTGTCGCTGCGCTACCGGCGGCGGGCCTGGCTGGCCTGGCTGATGCTGCTCGGTTACTTCCTGCTGGCCGACGTCGTCCCGGTCATGCTGGGGCGGGTGGAGGCGCTGGGGGCCGACCTGGCCGGGTTCGAGCTGCGGTACATCGCGTCCACGTCGATGGTGGCCGCCATCGTGATCGGCCTGGCCTTCATCCCCGTGGCGGGCGAGGAGCGCCCGTGGCTGCGCCCGCCGCCGCGGTGGCGGTGGGCGTGGGCGCCGCTGGCCGCGGTGTGCGCGGCGGGCTCGGTCTGGTCGGTGACGGCCTTCACCGCGCTGCCACTCGGCCGCAACGTCGAGAGCTACGTGGTGACGGCCGAGCTCGCGCTGGCCCGCGTCCCCCAGGACTCGGTCGTGCTGGACACCTTCGTGCCGCTCAAGGTTGCCGACCCCGCCTTCTTCTTCCAGTACGCCCGCGTCTCCAAGGTCCTCGGCCCGCTCGCGCCCGGCCGGGTGAACTGGACGGAACGGCTGTCGGGGCCGGTGCGCGCCCCGCTCGTCTTCGACCCGCGGGGACGGCTCAACCCGGTGGACGTCAAGGGGGTCACCGTGCCGGGCGGCGCCTCCTGCACGCCCGTGGGCTCCGAGGAGGTCGTCTTCCCGCTGCCCGAGAGGCTGCCGGGCGGCGAGTGGACCGTGCTGGTCACGTACCTGAACTCGGCCGAGACCACGCTCGTCGTGCGGCTGGGCGGCGGGCAGGCCGAGGTCAGGGCGGGGCGCGACCTCGGCGCGACGTACGCGACCGTGCACGGCGAGGGCGGCGAGCTGGCCCTCAGGACGGTCGGCGCGCCCGCGTGCGTCGGCGAGATCAAGGCGGGGCAGCCGGTGCCGGCCGAGCACGGCACGCCGATCCCCGCACGGCCGGTGCTGCCGTGAGGGGATCGGGGGCGCGGGTCACTTGCCCGGTTCGGGGTCCCTGGGCAGGCCGAGCATGCGCTCGCCGATGATGTTGAGCTGCACCTCGGTGGTGCCGCCGTAGATGGTCATCGCCCGGGTCGCGAGCACGGCGCGGTTCC
Source organism: Nonomuraea ferruginea (assembly GCF_039540635.1). Classification (NCBI taxonomy): domain Bacteria; kingdom Bacillati; phylum Actinomycetota; class Actinomycetes; order Streptosporangiales; family Streptosporangiaceae; genus Nonomuraea; species Nonomuraea ferruginea. The sequence goes on from NZ_BAABFD010000009.1 coordinate 81,932, forward strand.
AGTAGCCGGGGTCGCCGAGCTTCATGTCGGCCGCCGCCGTGGCCTGCGCGCCGATCAGGCTCACCGCGGTCTCGGAGACGTGCTGGGCGTGCGAGGTCGACAGCAGCTTGCGCACCGAGGCGTCGGCGCCCGGCTCGTTGCCGGCGAGCTGCTTGAGCGTCACCCGCAGCGACAGCGCGTTGATCGAGTGGCCCTCGCAGATGACGTGCGCGAGAGCGTCCGCCTCGACCGGCGTGAGGTCCCGGCCGAGCCGCTTGACGAGCCCGAGCAGGTCGGGCACGGACGCGCCGGTGCCGCCGGAGCCGGAGGAGAGCGAGACGCGCTCGTTCGAGAGCGTGTTCCTGGCCACCTTCCAGCCGTCGCCGACCTCGCCGACCACCAGGTCGTCGGAGACGAACACATCGTCCAGGAAGACCTCGTTGAACAGGTTCTCGCCGGTCATCTCGGTGAGCGGGCGCACGGTGACGCCGGGCGACTTCATGTCGACGAGGAAGTACGTGATGCCCTCGTGCTTGGAGCCCTCGCTGGAGTTACGGGCGATGCAGATGCCCCACTCGGCGACGTGCGCGACGGATGTCCAGATCTTCTGGCCGTTGAGCCGCCAGCCGCCTTCGACCTTCTCCGCCTTCATCTGCAGCGAGGCCAGGTCGGAGCCGGCGCCGGGCTCGGAGAAGAGCTGGCACCACATCATCTCGCCGCTGAGCGTCTTGGGCAGGAACCGCTCCTGCTGCTCGGGCGTGCCGTAGACGGCGACGGACGGCACCACCCAGGCGCCGATGATCAGCGCGGGGAGCCTGACCTTGGCCGCCTTCAGCTCCTGGGCGATGAGCACCTGCTCCAGCGGGCTCGCGCCGCGCCCCCACGGCGCGGGCAGGTGCGGCATGACGAAGCCGCGCTCGGCCAGCGCCCGCTTCTGCTCCTTGCCCTCCAGCCGGGCGATCTCCGCGATCTCGGCGCGCAGGGCCTCGCGCAGCGGCTCGGCGTCCTCCGGCAGGTCGAGCTCCATCTCGCGGGTGACGCCGCGCAGGGCCAGCTCGGTGACGCGGGCGGCCCAGCCGGCGGAGCCGCCGAGCAGCGCGCGCAGGGTGAGCGCGCGCCGGTAGTAGAGGTGGGCGTCGTGCTCGAAGGTGTAGCCGATGCCGCCGAAGGTCTGGATGGCGTCCTTGGCGCACTGCACGGCCGCGTCGGGGGCCATGACGCCGGCGATCGCGGCCGCGTAGTCGAGCTCCTGGCCCGCGGCGCGGGTGGCGTCCCAGACGGTGGCGCGGGCCTGCTCCAGCGCGACCAGCATGCGCGACAGCTTGTGCTTGATGCCCTGGAACTGGCCGATCGGGCGGCCGAACTGCACGCGTACCTTCGCGTACTCGGCGGCGGCGGTGACGCACCAGGACGCGACGCCGGCGGCCTCGGCGCCGAGCAGGACGGCGGCGATGTTGCGCACGTCGGCGCTCTCCACCCCGTCGAGCACCCGGTCGGCGGGCACGGTGACGCCGTCCAGCTCGACCTTCGCCACGGACCTGGTGAGGTCGAGCGACTTGAGCGAGGTGACGGTGGCGGCGGTGGCGTCGACCGCCACCCACAGCTCGCCGTCGCCGGTGACCACGGGAAGCACCAGCACGTCGGCCATCGCACCGCCGAGCACCGGCTCCGCGGCGCCGGACACGGTCAGGGAGCCGTCGCCCGCCCGCGTGCCGGTCAGCGACCCGGTGAGGGCCAGTGCGCCGGTGCGGGTGCCGTCGGCCAGGCCGGGCAGCAGCTCGTGGTGCTTCGAGGCGTGGATCACCGCGCTGGCCAGCACGGTCGGCACGTAGGGGCCGGGCGCCATCCGCTCGGCCAGCGCCTCGACGGCGACAGCGGCCTCGAGCAGCCCGTAGCCGGAGCCGCCCGACTCCTCGGGCAGGTGGAGGCCGAGAAGGCCCTGCTCTGCCAGGCCCGGCCAGAAGGCGGGCCGCTCGTCGCCGGCAGAGCGGAGCGTGTCGGTGGGGATGCTGCGCTCCGCCCAGCCGCTCACCGACTCGTGGAGCGCCTCGTGCTCCTCGCTCAACCCGATCGCCATAGCTCATCCTCCAGGCGGTTCCGTAGATGCCAGAATCATATTCTAGAGCACGCTTCTGGCCTAGAGGGGGCGAACTTTCTCCGCGAGGGTGTTCAGATCTCTCCAGTACGCCCTGCCGCTCTCCGGGATCGAGGCCATGAGCATGGCGGGCTTGGTCTGGCCCACCTCCACGACGGACACCAGGGCATGGCCGGTGCGCTGCTTGCCGCCGTCGGTGTAGGTCACCCGGAAGGCCAGCGTCCAGCCCTTGCCCCCGGACACCTTCAGCGAGCCGGTCCAGGCGAGGGTGGCGCCCTCCGGATACTGGGAATTCAGCGTCCAGCGGGCCGCCCTGGCCGCGATGGCCCGGTAGTCGGCGTCCGACCTGGGCTTGGTCTCCGGGTTGTCGCCGGGCAGCATCGCCGACGCGATCACCGTCTGCGGCACCCCGGCCTTGCCCACCCGCTGCGCGTGCGCGAACGGCGAGAAGGACCTGGCCTGCCAGGGCTTGCCCAGCTTGGGGTAGCTGATGCCGGTCCTGCTGTCGGTCACGGTGCCGGTGGCGGCGGTGGCCCTGCCCGGCAGGTCGGCGAACGCCATCTTCGCGGGCACCGCCGGCAGCGGCGTCTCGGTGGGGGTCGGGGTCACCGAGGCCTCGGCCGACGTCGAGGGCACCGGGGCGACCTGGACGACGTCCTCGTTCTCCGGCTGGGTCGGCACGTCGCCGGAGAAGATCACGAACACCAGCAGGACGGCGGCCACCGTGGCGACGATGGCGCCGAGCAGATAGACGACCTTGATCGGGATGTCCCCGATCCGGCTGACCAGCCCACCCTTCAACGGAGGCGGCGCAGCCGTCGCCGGCAACGGCTCAGCCTGCCCGAACGACGCACCCCCAGGCCCCACCGGCCCCGCCCCCACCCGCACGGGCCCCACCCCAGCCCGCCGCGGCCCCACACCCTGCCCAGCCGGAGAGCCGGCCTGCCCAGCCGAACCACCGGCCGACCCGGCCACCCCAGCCTGCCCGAGCGAACCAACAGAAGCACCAGACTGACCAGCCGAACCAGCCGGAGAGCCAGCCTTCCCTGCCGACCCGGGCTGCCCGACCAACTCGGCCAGAGACCTGGCCTTCCGAGCCGGAGGACCAGCCTTTCCAGCCGCAGATCCGGCCTGCCCGGACGGCGCAGCCGAGCCGCTTGCGGGTCTGGCGGGACCGGCCGCAGGTCCGGCGGGGCCCGGCTGACCTGGACGACCGGCGGGACGCTCACCTCCCGGCCTCTGGGGGCCCGCGGACTGCGGAGCCCCTTTACCGGGTGCTCTCCCGGCCTGAGGGCCGGACGCCTCGATCGGATTCGGCCCGGACGGCGCGGAACCGCCGGAACTCCCAGGCTTGGAAGCACCGCCCGACTTCGCACCGGAAGGCCGGGAGGGGCCGCCCGATGCCGCCGGCTTGGGAGGCTCGGGGGTCACCTCCCCTTGGCCCGGGCTAGGTGAGGCTCCTGAGGGACGGTCCCGGCGGAAGGCGATGGTTTCCTCCGCAGGCGGGACGATCTTGCGAAAGGGAGCGGTGGGAGCATCGTTGCCGTTGTTCTGATCGCCGACGTCCGCCATGGCTTGAAGGCTACGTCACCTGGACGGGCGACATTTCCGCTATGCCCGCACCAGAACGAAGTCACGTACCGTATCCATCAGGAGACGTCGCGCAACCCACACCCCTGACCTGCGTATCTTTCCGTCCGAGCTGGGCAGAGTACCGGGCATGCGCAAGATCGCTGGAGGGCTGGCCGCCGCCGTCCTGGTCACCGGTTGCGCCGGCGCGCCCGGAGTCCGCGGCACGGCCTCGCCGACCGCCTCACCCACCGCCACCGCCACGGCGACCACCCCCTCGCCCAGCCCCACCGCCGAAGCGCTGCCGCTGGAGCAGACGTACGAGCGCGTGATCGCCCAGGTCCTGCCCTCGATCGTGCAGATCAACACGAAGGCCGGCCTCGGCTCCGGAGTCGTGTACGACGACAAGGGCCACATCGTCACCAACGCGCACGTCGTCGGCGAGGCCACCACCATGGAGGTCACGCTCGCCACCGGCGGCGGCTCCCGCAGCGCGAAGCTGGTCGAGTCCTTCCCCGCCGGCGACCTCGCGGTGATCAAGGTGGACGACGCGCGGGGCCTGCGCCCGGCCACGTTCGCCGACTCGTCCAAGCTCAGGGTCGGCCAGCTCGTGCTCGCCATGGGCAACCCGCTGGGCCTGTCGGGCAGCGTCACCAACGGCATCGTCTCCGCGACGGGACGCACGGTCAGCGAGCCGCAGGGCGAAGGCTCGCCAGGCGCCACGATCGCCAGCGCCGTCCAGACCTCGGCCGCGATCAACCCCGGCAACAGCGGCGGCGCCCTGGTCGACATGGCCGGCCACGTGATCGGCATCCCGACCCTCGCCGCCACCAACCCGTCGCTGGGCGGCGGCGCGGCCCCGGGCATCGGCTTCGCCATCCCCAGCAACACCGCCACGGACATCGCCGCCCAGATCGTCGAGCACGGCCGCGTGGTCAACAGCCACCGGGCGGCGCTGGGCATCACGGGCTCGACGGTGATCGGCGAAGACGGCCAGCCCGCCGGCGTCGGCGTCCGCTCGGTCCAGTCGAACGGCGGCGCCGCCAAGGCGGGCATCCGCGAGGGCGACATCATCGTCTCGGTCGCCGGCAAGCAGATCCCCACCATCGCCGACCTCACCGAGACCCTCACGGAGTACAAACCGGGCGACAAGGTCGAGATCGAGTTCGTACGAGACGGCGCCAGTCAGAAGGTCACCGTCACCCTGACCGAACTCCAGGCCGGGTGATCCGCAGACCGCCGCGTTCACTGCTTGATGGTGTAGACGATGTCGACGCGGCGGTTCTTGGCGCGGTTCTTCGGCAAGGGCTTGCCCTCGGCCGTGTTGGGCAGCTTGGGGCGGGTCTCGCCGAAGCCCTGGGCCTGGAGGGTCACGCCGGGGAGCGTCAGCAGGCCCGCCATGACCTGCTTGACGGCGTCCGCCCGGCGCTGGGAGAGGGTGTCGTTGTAGGCGTCGGCGCCCTGGTCGTCGGTGTGGCCCTCGACCCTGACCTGGCCGCCCGCGCCCTCGGTGTTGATCTGCTCGGCGACCTCCTTGAGCCGCTGCCTGGCCTTGGCGGTGAGCCGCCACTTGTCGAGCGCGAACAGCACGTCGCTGGTGAGCGCCACCGTCACCTGGTCGCCCCGCTGGGACTCGCTCTCGCTGCCGTCGAGCGACTCGACCTCGCCGATGATGTCCTCGACGGGCAGCACCAGGTCCTCCACCACGCCGATCGCCGACTCCGGCGGAGGGGTAGGGGAGGCCAGCGTCAGGGCGAGGGCGAGACTAAGAGATCGGAACATCGGTGAACACGCCGATCTGCGGCATCTCGATGTTGACCTTGGTGACGTCGGCCGGCGGCGCGGCGAAGACCGCGTACAGGCTGGCGCTCTCGTCCTTCTCCAGGAACTCGCCCTGGGTGCCCGAGCAGACGCACTCGGCCTTGTCGTCGGTGCCGTTGCGCGCCACGCGGTAGCGCTTGGCGTTGACCGGGTCGATCAGGCTGACGCCGGACACGGTGTAGTCGAAGACGCCGCCGCCCATGCCGTTGTGCACGTTGAAACTGCCTTCCAGACCGGTGATGGTCCAGTTGAGCGTCGCGGTCTTGCCCTGGCGCAGCAGCCCGGTGATCTCCACCCTGACCTTGGTCGGCCCGTCGGTGCCCTCGGCCTTGGTCTCGCGGCTGGCGATGACCTTGTCCCCCTGCGGCGGGGCGGTCTGCTGCTCGGCGGGGGGCGCGGTGGTCTCGGGCGGCGCGTTCTCCGTCTGCGCCGCCTGGGTCCCGCCCTGCTTCTCCTGGCCGCCGCCGCCTGTCGTGGAGGGCAGCATGCCGCAGCCGGTCAGCGCCACGACCGCGACCGCCAGCACCAACGTCTTGCGCATGGTCACTGATCACCTTTCGGGGGTTCCGAACTCAGGGCCCGAACGTTAGCGAGGCGACCTTCAGGATCCGCATAGCGGGCTAAACACCCCGCCTCCCCCGTGCCTCGCTCGCGAGCCGCTCGGCCGCCGCGCGGCCGTGCTCGTCACCGAGCCGGTCAAACTCTCCCATAGCACGCGTCAGCGCCTCAACCGCCTCATCGATCTTCTCCATGTCCAGGTACGACTCCGCCAGGACGAGCAGGGCCGCACCCGAACCGCGCCGGTCCCCGTACACCGTGAAGGTCTCCAGCGCCTGCCCGGCGGCGTCCGCGGCGGCGTCCGGCAGCCCCTCGGCGCGGGCGACGCGGGCGAGCACCAGCAGTCCGGACGCCTCGGGCAGCCGGTCGCCGAGCCGCCGGTTGATCGCGATCCGCCGCTCCGCGCAGGCGCGGGCCTCGGCGCCGCGGCCCGCCCCCAGGTGCAGCCTGGCCAGGTCGAGCAGCGCCTCGGCCTCGCCGCGCGGGTCGCCCAGCTCGCGGTAGACGGCCAGGCTCTCCTCCAGCGGCTCCCGGCCGGACAGCAGCGCGCCCAGCGCCCGCAGCGCGTCGGCCCTGCCGCGCTGGTCACCGGCCTGGCCGAAGACGTGCAGCGCCCGGCGCAGCACCCGCTCCGCCTCGGCCCTGCGAGGTTCGACCAACCCGAGCCGGAGCGTGATGCGGGCCAGCTCCAGCCCTTCCACCAGCGGCTGGGCGGCCCGGAGCGCCGCCGCCGCGGCGTCGTTCCTGCCCTCCGCCCGGTGCAGGTCGGCCAGGCCGCGCAGCAGCAGCGCCTCCCCCTGCCGGTGGCCCGCCGTCCTGGCCGCGTCCAGCCCGGTCGCGGTCGTGGCATGCCAGTCGTCGTGGTGGCCGGCCAGCTCGAACAGCGGCGTCAGGTAGAACGCCAGCCGCCACGCGGCCTCGTACAGGCCCGACCGGAAGAAGTCGCCGACCGCCGCGACCAGGAAGCGGCGCTCCGCGCTCAGCCAGCGCGCCTCCTGGCGCAGCCGGCCCGTCTCCAGGATCTGCTCTCCCGTACGGACGAGCGTCCGGCCGGAGCCGGGCTCCGCGGGCAGCAGGGTGACCCTGGCCCGCCTGGTCCGGTCGAGGATCTCCGCCGCCCTGGCCGCCAGCACCGGGCCGGGCCCGCCCTCCTCCGCCAGCCGCTCGGCCGCGTACAGCCTGGTCAGGTCGTGTCGGCCGAACCGCTCCTGGCCCGCCTCGTCCAGCCCGCGCGACTGCAGCAGCCCGGCCTCGGCCAGCGGCTCCAGGTCCTCGCCCAGCACCCACGGGGCGAAGTCGGGAGCCGTGAACGCGCCCAGCTCGCGCAGCAGCCGCCGCTCCGGCTCCGCCAGCCCGCGGTAACCGAGCGCCAGGCTGCCGCGCACGGCCAGGTCGCCCGCGCTCAGCTCGTCCAGCCTGCGCCGCTCGTCGCCCAGCCGCCCGGCCAGGTGGGCGACCGTCCAGCCGGACCGTCTGGCCAGCCGCGACCCGGCGATCCGCAGCGCCAGCGGCAGTCCGCCGCACAGCCGGACGATCTCGCGCGCCGCCTCCGGCTCGGCCGCCACCCGGTCGCGGCCGGCCACCCCGGCGAGCATCTCGAACGCCTCGTCCGGATCCAGCACGCCCAGCTCGTACGGCCTGGCCGCCTCCAGCCCGGCCAGCGGCGAGCGGCTGGTCACGATCGTCACACTGCCGGGGCCGGTCGGCAGCAGGGGACGCACCTGCGTCTCGCCGGCCGCGTCGTCGAGCACCACGACCAGCCGCCGGGCCGAGGTGAGCCGGCGGTAGAGCCGGACCCGCTCGTCCAGCGCCGGCGGCACCGCGCCGTCGGGCCGGCCGAGCGTCCGCAGCAGGTCCTCCAGCACGGCCCCCGGCGCCCGCTCGCCGAGCACCGCGTACAGCCTCCCGTGGCCGGGCTCCAGCAGGTTCGCCGCCCGCACGGCCACGGCCGACTTGCCGCACCCGGCGGGCCCGTGCACCACCAGACAAACCGGCGCCCGCGCCACCCCGCCGCCCGAGGCGAGACCACCGCCACCGCCTCCAGAGCCCGTGGTCGGACCACCACCTGAGAAACCCGTCGCAGGACCGCCAGTGCCGTCCGCGTTCCCTGTCGTGGTGTCGCGGGCCCACCGGGTGACCCAGGACAGGACGTCCCGCCTACCGGTGAAGTCCGAAATATCCGGCGGCAACTCGTCGAGCGGGGTCGTAGAGATCCGGGCCGGTGCCACCACCTCGCCCGCGAGCACCCGGTCGTGCGCCTCTCGCAGCTCAGGCCCCGGCTCCAGCCCCAGCTCGTCGACCAGCACCCGCCGCGCCTCCTGGTAGGCCGCCAGCGCCTCGGACCGCCGCCCCGCCTGGTGCAGGGCCGCCATCAGGTGCGCCCACCCCCGCTCACGCAACGGGTGGGAGTTCACCAGCGCCCGCAGCTCGCCGACCACCTCACCGCCGCGCCCCAGCCGCAGGTCCAGGTCCACGCGCTCCTCCAGCGCGGTCAGGCGCGACTCCTCAAGAGGTACGCCATGCGTACGGCGCAGTTCGGCACTGTCGACGCCCGCCAGCGCCTCCCCCCGCCACAGCGCCAGCGCCTCCCTGAACCGGGCGGCCGCCTCCACGTGCCCGCCCGCCTCCCGGATCCGCCTGGCCTCCCCCACGAGCCGCTCGAACCGGTGGCAGTCGATCTCGTCCCGGTCCACCGCCAGCAGGTAACCGCCCGGCACGGTGGTGATCCCCTCGACCAGCTTGCGCAGCGCGCTCACGTACACCCGCAGCACCGACTCGGCGGACGCGGGCGGCCGGTCGCCCCACAGCACGGTGATCAGCCGCTCGACCGGCACCGCCGTGCCCGCCGACAGCAGCAGCGCCGCGAGCAGCGTCCGGTGCTTGGCCGGGCCCGGCTCCCCGCCGTCCCCGACCCGGAGCGGGCCCAGCAGCCCGAACCACACGCCCACCGTCCCTCAGCCCCGCGCCGGTCGCAGCGCGAACGACTCGAACCGCACCCGCACCGTCTTCCCGGCCTCCGGCGCGGCGTGCACCCCCGCCATGCCGGGACCCAGCGGCGCCTCCGCGTCGGTGGCCTCGGCCACCAGGCGCTCGTTCAGCCACATCCGCAGCGTCACCTCGCCGTCGCCACCGGCGCACTCGGCGACGACCCGGTTCGTGCCCTCGGACGCCGCCTTCTCCGGTCCGTACAGAACCACGCCCTCCTGCCCCGTGCGGCGCTTGACGATCGCCACCCGGCCCGCGCCGCTGACCCCGAACTCGTACCGGCCACCCGAGCCGCCATGGCACCACACCCCGTACTCGCCCGCGCCCTCCCGCAACTCCGCCTTCGCGCTGACGACCACCCCGCCACCGGGCTCCCGCCGCGGCGCCGACTTCCACAACCGCCACCCGTCCTCGACGGCCAGCACATACCCGGAACCGTCTTTCTCAGCGGTCCCGGCCTCCGACGCCCCCACCTCCCACCCATCGGCGAACCCACTCTCGTACGGCCACGCCTCCCCCCTCAACAGGACCCCCGCAACGGCCCCACCCACAACCACCGCCACCAACCCGCCCACCCACCAACGCCACCGCGCCCCACCTCTCCCCTTCTTACGCGCACCGCCGCCTGCCCCCTGGGAGTCAGGACCACCCTGCGCACTCACAACAGATCCCCCGTACACCGCACCCCGGGAGGAGGGGGAAGCCTCCGGACCGTACGGAACCGCACCTTCACCCTGGGAGGCGAGGGCACCCTGCGCACTCACAACAAACCCGTCGTACGGGACCGCACCTTCACCCTGGGAGGCGGGGGCACCCTGCGCACTCACAGCAGACCTGCCGTACGGAACCGCGTCGCCACCCTGAGCGGCAGCACCCGACCGCCGAGGGTCACCCTCTCCACGCAGCGTGCCCGAACCGCCCGCCGCCCCAGAGACTCCCCCGTACGGAACCGCACCCTCACCCTGAGCAGCGGAAGCCGCCCGCCCAAGGCCACCCGCTCCGGCCTGGCCTCCATCTCCACGCACCGCGCCCGCGCCAGAGGCTCCTCCGTACGGAACCGCCCCCTGGGAGATGGGGGCACCCTGCGGACTCACGACAGATCCGCCGTACGGAACCGCACCCCCACCCTGAGCGGCAGCACCCGCCCGCCGTGGGTCCTGGTCGCTATCTCCACGCAGCGCGGGCGTACCGCCTGCCGCTCCGGAAACCACCCCACCCTGGGAGGCGGGGGCACCCTGCGGACTCACAGCAGACCCGCCGTGCGGAACCGCATCGCCGCTCTCAGCGGCAGCACCCGTCCGCTCAGGGTCGCCCCGCAGCGCGGGCGAGCCACCCACCGCCCTAGAGACTCTCCCGTATGGAACCGCGCCCTGGGAGGTGGGGGACGCCTCCGGACCGTACGGAACCGTACCCCGGGAGGTGGGGGCAGGCTGTGGGCTCGTGGGGGATCCGGTGGACGGGGGCGCTGGGGGGAGGTGGGGAGGGGACGGAGGGCGGGTGAGGGGGGTGGTCCAGGTGCGCTCGACGGCTTCGGTGGCCGAGGCGGGGCTGGTCGGGGGGCCGCCGAGGAGGTCGGCGAGGAGGCGGGACACCGGCGGGCGGGCCCGGGGGTCCTTGGCGAGGGCCTGCTCCACCAGCCCGCGGACGCCGCCGTCCAGCCCGTCCAGGTGGGGCCTCTCGTTGACGACGCGGTTGAGCACCTCGCCAGGGGAGCCGCCGCCGAACGGGGAGCGGCCGGTGCCGGCGAACGCGATGACCCCGCCCCAGGCGAACACGTCGGTGAACGGCCCGACGGTCTCGCCGCGCGCCTGCTCCGGCGCCATGAACGCGGGCGTGCCGAGGATCGCCTGACTGGTGTCGGACCCGACGAGCTGGGCGATGCCGAAGTCGATGACACGCGGCCCGAGCGGCGACAGCAGCACGTTCGACGGCTTGAGGTCGCGGTGGATCACCCCGGCGCCGTGGATGGCGCTCAGCGCGGTGGCGATGCCGACCGCCAGCGCCTCCAGGTTGCCCCCGGACAACGGCCCCTGGTCGCGCACGGCCCGCGCCAGGTCGGGGCCTTTGACGTACTCGGTGACGAGGTAGGCGACGTCGCCGTCGATGCCGGCGTCCAGGACGGGCGCGGTGCAGAACCGGGCGACCCGGCGCGCGGCCGCCACCTCGCGCTCGAACCTGCGGCGGAAGGCGGGGTCGCGGGCCAGCCTAGGGTGGATGACCTTGACGGCGGCCAGCCCGCCGGTGGGGGTGGCGGCCAGGTGCACCTCGCCCATGCCGCCGCGACCGAGGACGCGCCGCAGCGCGTACCCGCCGATGACCCGATCGCTCACCGCAGACACATTAGCCAGGTCCGGATCGTCCCGCTCGGAGCGCGTATCCGTGTCCGAAAGACGAGGATCCCAAGTTTCCAGACCAGCAGCCCGCCCTCCCCTCCCCGTCTGCCCCGTACGGCGTCACCGTCGAAGACATGTCAGAGACGACCGCACGCGCCACGGGCCGCAACTGGGGCCGATTCGCCCTGCACTACATCGAAATGATCATTGCGATGTTCGCCGGCATGTTCCTCCTGGACCTCGCCTGGTCCATGGCCGGCGTGCACGTCTCGTACGCGACCCACCCGGAGGCCGCGTACCTGCTCATGGCGCTCAACATGTCGATCGGCATGGCCGTGTGGATGCGCTTCCGCGGCCACGGCTGGGGGTCGACGCTGGAGATGTGCGCCGCCATGTTCGCACCGGCCGTTCCGCTCTTCCCGCTGCTGTGGCTGGGGCTCATCGACGGTCACGGGGTGATGATCGCGGCGCACGTGGCGATGTTCCCCGCCATGCTGGCCGTCATGCTCCGCCGGCTGGACGAGTTCGCCGGCTGTGCCCGTTGACCCTGCGGTACCGGTCCAGCACGTCCTGCCGCAGCAGGTGGCCGAACCCGGCCCGCTCCAGCCGCGTCCCGAGCTGGGCCGCGGTGCCGCCGAGAGCGGCGGCGGCGTCCTCCAGACGCCAGTCGTGCTCGTGCAGCACGCGCAGCAGGTGGCCGCGCCGCACCTGGGCCTGCGACAGCCTGAAGGTCTTCAGGTACGCGAGCCTCCCGTCCTCGGCGGTGATCGTCTCCCCGATGTGGTTCTCCGCCCGGCGGTCGAAGGCCGGCAGGAAACGCCGCAGCCGGAACCCGCCGAGCCGGTACACCTCCTCCACCCGGTCCGGCGAGCCCAGCAGGCCCGCCGCCATGACCGAGTCGTGGAAGCCGGCCCACTCCCGCTCCTGCCGCGCCGCCTCGGCCCGCAGGTCCGCCAGGGAGGAGACCCGGCTCTCGTCGATCACCGCGGGGAAGTCGCGGGCCGGGTAGAACGTCGCGTACTCGTGGACGAGCTCCCCGTACAGGTCGCGTACCAGGGTCGGGTGCAGCGCCCGGTAGTCGTCAGGATGCGGCACCACGAACGCGCTCGCCAGCGTGTCACCCGCGTACAGCAGCAGCCCGCACTGGCCGGGGTGGATCTCGAAGACGCGCAGCGCGTCCTCCAGCCCGCGCACCTCCGCCCCGGTGCGGGCGTCCTCGGCGCGCGGCGACAGCCCCCGCGCGACCGCCTGGCGTGACCACTCCGCCCAGGCGATCACGGGCCCGCGGAAGTGCAGCGCCAGGTAGCCCTCCAGGGCGAGGTGCAGGGGCAGGAAGCGCAGCCGGTTCTTGTCCACGCGCCTGGCCATCCGCCGGCGGAACCTGACGTCCATGCGGTCGAGCGGCTCCCCGAGCTGGGTGCCGTACGCGGCGGCCGGGCTCCCGTCGCCGGTCCACGACGCCACGAACGCGTGCGGGACGTACGCCACGTACACCGACTTGTCCGGCAGGCTGACAACACTCAGCTCGTCCCCGTACACCCGGGCGTGCAGCCGCAGGTCGAGGATCGGCTCCGGCCGGACCAGCGGCACCAGCCGCACCGCTCCCCAGGTCTGGGCGGGCCGGGTCTCCAGCCCGGCGAGGTCGATCATCGCGCCGCCGCCCTCTCCTCCAGGTACGCGCGCAGCTCGGCAGGCCCGGTGCGGCCCTGCGCGAACCCGGCCAGCTCGACCAGCGCCGGCAGGTCCTCGGCGTCGCGGATCCCGGCCGTCGGAACCAGCGGCGACAGCCTGCGCACCTCGAACCGCTCCGCGTCGTACACAGGGTTCAGGTGCACGATGCGTACCCCGCCCGCCGGGTCGAGCCGGCGCCGCCAGACCCGCAGGACCTCGGCGGCCAGCCCGGGAGGCGCGTTGTCCCACCCGTCGGAGACGATGACCAGCCGGTCGGGCCGCGGGTCGAGCGCGTCGAGCACCCGCTGTCCCAGCGGCGTCGGCCCGTCCGGCCGCGCCATCACCGGGTCGGCGAGCCCTGACACCCACAGCCCTCGGTAGGACCCGGCCAGCGCCTCCAGCAGGTAGTGGCAGGCCAGCGCGACCGCCAGCGGCCTGCGCCGCTTCACCGGCGAGCCGAACGACGAGAAGCTGTCGTCCAGCACCGCCGCGACACTCCCCCACGTCCCCCGCCGCGGCCCCGCCGCCCGCGCCGCCGCCGCGCGCAGTGCCGCCACGTGCTGACGCCGCTCGCCGTACGGCAGCGACAGCACGTACGAGGCCGCGCGCACCAGCGGCATGGCCGCCAGATCGGCCCTGTCCCGGATCCCCGCACGCTCATGGGCGCCGGCCAGCCGCAGCCGCTCCGAACGGGTCAGGCGGGGCGCGATCCGCTCCAGGAAGACCGCCCTGGGGATGCCGTGCCGGGCCGCGAAGCCCTCCGCCACCGTGTACGGCAGCTCGTACAGCGCCTGCCTCTCGTGGTGGGCACGGCGCCAGGCCTCCAGCACCGGGGTGTCGAAGCGGGCGCGCCGGTGCGGCGCGAACAGGAAGTCGCCCAGCTCGCCCGGCGGCCGCAGGTGCGCGTGACGCACCGCCGCCTTCATCGCGGAGCGGTACTTGACCGCGTCGAAGGCCAGGTCGGGCCGGGCCAGCAGCCAGTCGCGGATGATCGCCCTGGTGCGCCGGTTGTTCACGCCGTCCCGCCGCAGCTCGCCGAACAGCCGGTAGACGCGTGGCGGGCTCATCCTGGCCAGCCGCCAGGAGATGAGCGGGCCGTCGCCGCGGGCCTTCAGCACGTTGTGGATGATCATCGCGGCGTTGTGGTCGTTGACGTCCAGCGCCAGCGTGGCCGCGTACAGATCGGGATAGTTGCCGTGGATGTAGCGGTGCAGGAAGTCCAGCGACAGCCGCTGCTCGCCCGCCGTGGCGCGGAACTCCCGCTGCCCGGTCGAGGTGATGGCCGCGTTCGCGAACAGCAGCACGTCCTCGCACTCGATCAGGTCGGCGTAGGTGTCCATGGCTCCCCGGGATGACGGCGCCGGCCGGGGAATGGGGGCACGAACTGCGAAGCATCGCTTCATAGGCGGGTTCCGGAAGTCGCGCCTGAGTCCCGCGACCGGCTGCTCCCGGACCTTACCGGGCGGCAGCCGGACGAGCGACGAAATATCCGCATTCTGCCGTCGGCCGGCCCAGCCGCCTCCCGCCCGCCGGTTCCCCGGGGGCGGGAGATGAGCCGGCGTTCACTAGGGCTCGCAGCCGGCCTCGGTGTCGGTGCCGAGCCCGCCGTTGCAGTCGTCGGTGCCCGGTCCTCCGTTGAGGCCGTCGTTCCCGTTGTTGCCGTTGAGCTCGTCGTTGCCGGCGCGCCCATCTGGACGCCGGCGGCAATCTGCGGGCGTCCGACTACGCCAGCGGCTTCACCAGCGACATCTTCCCCGGCAGGCGGGTGCCCGACGTCGTGGGCCTCGTCGGCCTGCAGCCGAACGCCTCGTACATCATGCTGCCCACCCAGCCGGGCTCGTTCGTCGACGAGACCTTCGCCGACAGCGCGGACGACACCAAGTCCGACGACGGCTGGGCGGTCTTCAGCGGCACCTCGGCGGCGGCAGCCCAGGCGGCGGGCGTGTGCGCCCTCGTCAAGGGCTCCTGGCCGGGGATCTCGCCCACCCGGATGAAGCAGCTCCTCAGGGCCACGGCGAGGGACGTGACGACCGGCAATTGCTTCAACGGCCCGGGCATGAACCACCAGGCGACGGCCGGGCCGGACCGCGCGACCGGCAGCGGGCTCATCGACGCCTACGCGGCCCAGAGCTCGGCCCAGACCACCTACATCGAATGTTCCATCCGCGGGCTGAACTGCGACTAGGCCCGGCCGTGTCCACCTACCGCGTCCTGCTGGTCAGCATGCCCTGGCACGGGCTCGACCGCCCCTCGCTCGGGCTGAGCCTGCTCCAGGCCGCGCTCCGGCGCGACGGCGTGGCCTGCGACGTCCGCTATCTCGGCTTCGACCTCGCCGATCTCATCGGCCTGCCGGACTACCAGTGGGTGCAGGGCGGGCTGCCGCACACCGCCTTCGCCGGCGAGTGGCTGTTCGCCGCCGCGCTCCACGGCGAACGACCGGCGGCCGACGCCGCGTACGACGAGACCGTCCTGCGCGGCGTCCACCGGCAGCCCCAGGAGACGATCGCCAGGCTGCGGAGGCTGCGCGGCTCCTGCGCCCGCTTCCTCGACCGCTGCCTGGCCTCGATCGCCTGGACGGACTACGACCTCGTCGGGTTCACCTCCACCTTCGAGCAGAACCTCGCCTCGCTCGCGCTCGCCCGGCGGGTCAAGGAACGCCATCCCGGCGTCGTCACCGTCTTCGGCGGCGCCAACTGGGAAGGCGACATGGGCCACGAGCTGCACGCGCGCTTCCCGTTCGTGGACGTCGTCTGCGGCGGCGAGGCCGACGTGTCGTTCCCCGCCCTCGTCCAGCGGATGCGCGCCGGCGCGGCGGTGGACGAGGTGCCGGGCCTGATCGTGCGCAGGGACGGCGCGAGCGTCCGCACCCCGCCCGCCGCGCCGATCACCGACCTCGACGCCCTGCCAGTCCCCTGCTTCGACGCCTACTTCGACGCCCTCCGCGACAGCGCCGAGGGCGCCGCCGTCCGCCCCCGCCTGCTGCTGGAGACCTCGCGCGGCTGCTGGTGGGGGGCCAGGCACCACTGCACGTTCTGCGGGCTGAACGGCCAGGCGATGACCTTCCGCAGCAAGTCGCCCGAGCGCGTGCTGGACGAGATCGAGCACCTGACCCGGCGCCACGGCCTCACCAGGGCGGGCGTCGTCGACAACATCCTCGACATGCGGTACTTCACCACGCTGCTGCCCGCGCTCGCCGCCGCCGGAGCGCCTGCCGACCTGTTCTACGAGGTCAAGGCCAACCTCAGCGCCGCCCAGGTGAAGCTGCTCGCCGACGCCGGGGTCCGCGAGATCCAGCCTGGCCTGGAGAGCCTCAGCGACCACGTGCTGGCGCTGATGCGCAAGGGGACCACGGCCCTGCGCAACATCCAGCTCCTCAAGTGGTGCGCGGAGTTCGGCGTCACCGCGCGCTGGAACCTGCTCTTCGGCTTCCCCGGGGAGACCGCCGAGGACTACGCGTCGATGCTGCCCCTGCTGGACGCGTGCGACTTCCTCCAGCCGCCGGACGGCATGGACGCCATCCGGCTCGACCGGTTCAGCCCTTTCCACCAGGATCCGGAGCGGTTCGGGATGACCGGCGTGCGGCCCATGGAGGTGTACCGGTGCCTCTACCCCTTCCCGGACGAGGCCCTGCGGCGCATCGCGTACTACTTCGACTTCGACTACGCCGACGGCATGCGCCCCCTGGACCACGCCGGGCCGGTCATGAAGCGGGTGCGGCGGTGGATCGAGCGCGGCGGCAACGGCACGCTCGCGCTGCTGGCGCACCCCGACGGCGGGCTGGTCCTGGTCGACACCCGCGACGAACGGACGGTGTCGTTCCGGCTGACCGGCTGGCGGGCGGCGGTGTACGCCCGGTGCGACAGGGGCACGGCGGAGCGCGCGGCCGTCGCCGCCAGCACGGCCGCGGGGGCGACGGCCGAGGAGGTGCTCGCATTCCTCGCGGACTGCCTGCGGCGACGGCTCATGGTCCGGACGGACGATCAGTGGCTGGCGCTGGGGATCCGCGTGCCGGCCAGGACGTCCGCCGACTCTCGACCTTGACGGGCACCCGGCTGTAAGTTCTCACTTACAGCCGAGGGACGGGAAGGAAGAACATGAGCACGGTCCACAGTGCCCACCCCCACCAGCGACTCACCTGGGTCCACCAGGTGACCAAACACGCCGGCGCACAGCCAGGACGGCCCGCCATACGGTTCAAGGGCGAGACGACGACCTGGGCCGAGCTGGACGAGCGCAGCCGCCGCCTGTCCGCCGCGCTCGAAGCCCGCGGCGTGGGCGAGGGCGACCGGGTCCTGGTGCTCCTGACCAACCGTCCCGAGTTCGTCGAGACACTGGTGGCGATCAACAGGCTCGGCGCCATCGCCGTCCCGGTCAACTTCCGGCTGGTCGCGGCCGAGGTCTCGTACCTCGCCGAGGACTCGGGCTCGTGCGCGATCGTGGTGGAGCAGCCGCTGGCCCCGGTGGTCGCCGCGGTGCGGGCGGGCAAGGAGGCCGAGCTGCCCTGCCTGGTCGTCGGCGACGCCCCGGACGCCGCCGGCGCGGGCGCGGAACGCTACGAGGAAGCCGTCGCGGGCGCGACGCCGAGCGGGGCGAGCGGCCCCGCCGACCTCGGCGCGGTCGCCCTGATCATGTACACGTCGGGGACGACGGGCCTGCCCAAGGGCGCCATGCTCACGTACGAGAACCTCCTCGGCCAGACGATCACCCTGCTGCAGACGTTGCGTCCGGGCGCCGACGAGATCTGCGTCGTCACCTCACCGATGTTCCACATCGCCGCGGTCGGCGTGATCGTGCCGAACCTCATCTTCGGCTACACCACCGTCATCACGCCGACCGGCGCTTTCGACCCCGAGGCGTTCCTCGACCTGGTCGAGTCGGAGCGGGTCACCAACGCCTTCCTCGTGCCGACCCAGTGGCAGGCCGTCTGCGCCAGCCCCACGCTACCCCAGCGCGACATCCCGCTGCGCACCATCTCGTGGGGGGCCGCGCCCGCGACCCCGGCGATCCTGCGGGCGATGGAGGCGGCCTTCCCCGGCGTGCCCAACGTGTCGGTGTTCGGGCAGACGGAGATGTCGCCCATCACCACGTCCCTGCCCGGCGAGGACGCCATCCGCAAGATCGGCTCGGTCGGCAAGCCCGTCCCCCTGGTCGAGGTGCGCGTGGTGGACCAGGACATGAACGACGTGCCCCAGGGCGAGATCGGGGAGATCGTCTACCGGGGCCCGCAGACCATGACGGGCTACTGGAACAACCCGGGGGCGACCGAGGAGGCGTTCCGGGGCGGCTGGTTCCACTCCGGAGACCTGGTCCGGGTGGACGAGGAAGGGTTCTTCTACGTCGTCGACCGCCTCAAGGACATGATCATCTCCGGCGGCGAGAACATCTACAGCGCCGAGGTCGAGGCCGTGCTCGCCGACCACCCCAAGGTCCGCGAGATCGCCCTGGTGGGCAGCCCGCACGAGAAGTGGGGCGAGACGCCCGTCGCCGTGGTCGTCCCGCGCGACGAGGCCGACCCGCCCACGGTGGCGGAACTGTCCGAGTTCTGCCTGACCCGGCTCGCCTCGTACAAGAAGCCGACCAAGGCCGTCGTGGTGAGCGAACTGCCGCGCAACGCCTCGGGCAAGATCCTCAAGAACCGCCTGCGCGACATGGTCAAGCAGGACTCCTGACGGAACGCGAAAAGCCCGGCCGGATGATCCGGCCGGGCTTTCCGCGTCTTCGAAGTGGAGGTGGCGGGAATCGAACCCGCGTCCTTCAACCCCAAGACAGGGCTTCTCCGGGCGCAGCCTGCTGTGCTTTTCTCAGCCCCGGCGATCACGCAGGCGAGTCGCCGACGGGCTCAGCCACTGTTTGGTTTCCCGATCACCCCCGTGGCCGGGTCGATCGGTTGAGCCTTCTGACGATGCCAGATCCCGAGCCGAAGGCACTCTCGGGCTGACAGAGGTTTCGCTACTTAGGCAGCGAGAGCCAGGGAACCCTGGCTGACCTCAGTGCGCTTAGAATTGGCACTTGTTGTTTGCGGTCACAGGATTAACGAGGTTATGTCCGCAGTCCTCGGCCCGCTTCTCCTGACTTGCAAGGTCAAAGTCGAAGCCAGTCACCCCCTGTGGAGTTGTCAACACGATCCCGGAGGATCGAGCATGACGACGATACCTCTGACAACACCCCAGATGCCAACTTGATTCCCGGCGAACGCCGTGGAGCCCCCGGAAGCGCAGCACAGCAGCATCACGCTCCCGGGGGCGACCGGCAGGGTCGAGCCGGTCAATGACGGCAGGACTTCCCCCGAGATGAAGTCCTGATCTCATCACGACGACTGGTCCCGCAACCCCCCGAGCGGGACCGGTCACTCATTAAGACGCAACCGGCCTGTCCGATGGTTGCTTCTTGTCACGAAAAAATCACGGAGTGTCGCCGAGGGCCGCGAAGAAGCTGCCGGCCACGGCGGCGGGGTTGTAGTTCCTGGTGAACACGGCGATGGCCAGGTCGCCCTGCCAGCCGACGAACCAGGCGTCGTTCTCCTTGCCGGTGGCGGCGGACGTCACGCCGTGGACGCGACCGCTGCCCGCCTGGGCGGGGGTGCCCTGGGCGCCCGCCCTCATCATGGCCGTCAGCGCCTCGCGGACCTGCGGGTCGAGCTGCCGGGGCGGGGGCTGCGGCGCGGGCGTCACCTCGTCGGCGGCGTCGGGGGTGTCGGGCGCGGTGACCAGCACCGGCGGCCGCCAGGTGCCGGACGCCACCGCTCCCGCGACCAGGGCCATGCTGAGCGGGCTCACCTCGA
This sequence comes from Nonomuraea ferruginea, assembly GCF_039540635.1. Lineage (NCBI taxonomy): Bacteria > Bacillati > Actinomycetota > Actinomycetes > Streptosporangiales > Streptosporangiaceae > Nonomuraea > Nonomuraea ferruginea. Next base: position 101,724 of record NZ_BAABFD010000009.1, read on the forward strand.
CGTTCTGGCCCGCGATGGCCTTGGCCTTGGCCGCGTCGCCGTCGAAGGCCGGCCGCGAGCCGCTGAACGACTTGAGCGGCAGCTGCCACGGCAGGCCGATGCCGAAGTTCTCGGCGCTCCGGGCCAGGTCGTCGCCGGTCACCCGGCGGGCGAGCGAGGCCAGCGCGGTGACGCAGCCCGCGGCGAAGTTCTGCTGGAAGGTCGGCGAGGAGCCGGTGACCTGGGCCGCGCTGACGAACCGGGCACCGCCGACCGTGCGCTCGGCCGGGCACGGGAGCTTCTGCTTGGTCTGCACCCCGGCCTTGAGTATGGCGTCGGCCGCCACGATGGAGAACGCGGTGCCGGCCGGGAAGCGGCCCGCCAGCGCGTCGTTCTGCTGGTGCAGGCCGCGGGTGGAGACCGCCCTGATCTCGCCGGTCGAGCTGTCGACCGCCACCAGGGCGCTGGCGCGGGTGCTGGAGACGGCGCGTTCGGCGGCGACCTGCACGCCGCTGTCGATCGTGGTCTGCACCGACCTGTTCTGACGGCCGGGCCACTGCTGCAGCGACGCCACCTCCTCGCCGGTGTTGAGGTCGAGGATGATCACCTGGGTCTCGGTGGAGCCTGTCAGGTAGCCCTGGTAGGCCTGCTGGAGCCCGCTCTGGCCGATCGAGTCGCCGGCCCGCTGGGGGCCGCCGAGCTTCTGCTCGGTCTCCGGGGTGAGCGCGCTGACCCGGCCGACGATCTGCTTGGGGCTCGCGGGGTCGACGGGCTGCTTCTCCGTGACAGTCTTGACCTCGGGGATGGCGTCGAGCTTCTGTCTCACCGACTGGTAGCGGGTGCGGCCGAAGGTGATCAGCGGCACGGTCTCGTTGGGCGGCGCGGACCGGATCCGGCTGAGCAGCCGGTCCTCCGCGTATCCGGTGATCTGGGACAGCTGCTTGACGACCTCCTCGGCGCGGTCGCCGAGCTGGGCGGGCACCACTCCGGCCACGTACAGGAACATGTCCTGCTGCAGCGGGTCGCCGCCGCGGTCGAGGACCGGCTGGCGCGGCTTCGGCTTGGCCTTGACCGCGAACCGCTGCCCCTCCTTGAGCTGGGGGTGCAGCACCGCCGGCGACCACTTCACCTTCCACATGCCGTCGTCGAGACGGAGCGGGAGCACGCTGTCGTACGTCCACAAGGGGTTGTTGTCGCCCAGGTCGACCTCGACGCCGAACTCGGCCTGCGACTCGTCGCCGGTCACCCGCACGCTCTTGATGCGGAACCGGAACGAGGCCGCGTCGAGCTGCAGCTTGGCGTCCGACAGCGCCTTGCGCACGACGGCGGGGTCACCGTCGGCGCGGGAGGCGGCCAGCTCGTAGTCGTTGGACTGCCAGCCGACGAGGAAGTCGCGCACCGCGTCGTGCGGCGACGCCTCCTCGAAGCAGCCGGTCAAGGTCATGCTCGCGATCGCCAGCGTGACGGTCGCGGCCAGCGTGCGGCGGACTCGGTTCATCGGTTGCGGTGACGCAGCGCCCGGGCCATCTCGCGCTTGGCCTGCTTCTCGGCCAGCGACTGCCGCTTGTCCCAGTCCTTCTTGCCTCTCGCGACGCCGATCTCGATCTTGGCCTTGCCGTCCTTGAAGTAGAGCTGGAGCGGCACGATCGTGAGCCCGCCCTCCTTGACCCGGGTGGCGAGCTTGTCGATCTCCTTGCGGTGGAGCAGGAGCTTGCGCTTGCGGCGGGCTGCGTGGTTGGTCCAGGTGCCCTGCGCGTATTCGGGGATGTGGACGTTGAACAGCCACGCTTCGCCGCCTTCGACGCTGGCGTAGCCGTCGACCAGTGAGGCGCGGCCCTCCCGCAACGACTTCACCTCCGTGCCCTGCAGGACCAGCCCCGCCTCGAAGGTGTCTTCGATGTGGTAGTCGTGCCGGGCACGCTTGTTCTGGGCGATGACCTTTCGCCCGGTCTCACGTGGCATGCTTCGACCTTACCGGCGTTTCGTCAGACCCTGAGGTATCGGCGGAGAGTGACGAACGATGCCAGGACACAGATCACCACACCGATGATCATAGTCAGGGTGATCACCGACGCCACGTCGTCCCAGCCGATCTGCGCCCCGCCGGACGACAGATACTGGGCGACCTCGTCGAACATGAAGACCTTGGTCACGATCAGCATGACCGCGGCGAACACGCCGCCGATCAGGCCCGCGATCATGCCTTCCATGACGAAGGGCAGCTGGATGTAGAGGTTGGAGGCCCCGACCAGCCGCATGATGCCCGTCTCCCGGCGGCGGTTGAACGCCGACAACCGCACCGTGTTGCCGATCAGCAGCGCGGCGGCGAGCACCAGGATGACGGCCACGATCAGGGCGGCCCAGCGCACCTTGTCGAGCATGGTGAAGAACTGGCTGATCAGGTCTCTCTGGTTGACCACCTGCGAGACGCCCGGCTGTCCCTGCAACGCCTGGATCACCGGCTGGTAGTTGTCCGGGTTGGCCAGCTTGACCCGGAACGAGGTCGGCATGTCCTCGACCTTGGTGGCGTCGCGCATGGGCTGGTTGGCGCTGAAGGCCTCCTGGAAGTTCTTGAAGGCCGTCGCCTGGTCCTCGTAGAAGACCTGCTCGACTCCGGGAAGCCCTTCGATCTGCTTCTGCAGCGCCTGGGTCTGCGCCTGGGTGACGGCCTTGCCCTTGCAGGCGGGCATGTCACTGTTCTTGGTGCAGAGGAAGACGGATACTTCGACCTTGTCGTACCAGTAGGTCGTCATCATGCCGACCTGGGCGTTGATCATCAAGCCGACGCCCAGCATCGCCATGCCGACCGCGACGGTGATGATGACCGCGATCGTCATGGTCAGGTTGCGACGGAGGCCGATCCAGACCTCGGAGAAGATGAAGTTCGCCCGCATGATTGTGTCTACTGCTCCCTGTCAGTACGCCTGGCCGTACACGCCACGCGACTGGTCGCGGACGATCTTGCCGTCCTCCAGCTCCACGACACGCTTGCGCATGGAGTCGACGATGGCCGCGTCGTGCGTGGCCATGACGACCGTGGTGCCGGTCCTGTTGATCCGGTCGAGCACCTTCATGATGCCGATGCTCGTCGCGGGGTCGATGTTGCCCGTCGGCTCGTCGGCCAGCAGGATCATGGGCCGGTTGACGAACGCCCGGGCCATGGCGACGCGCTGCTGCTCGCCGCCGGACAGCTCGTCGGGCATGCGGTGGGCCTTGCCTTCCAGGCCGACCAGCTCGATGACCTCCGGCACCACCTTGCGGATGAACCGCCGCGGCTTGCCGATGACCTCGAGCGCGAACGCCACGTTCTCGTAGACGTTCTTGTTCGGGAGCAGCCTGAAGTCCTGGAACACGCAGCCGATGCGGCGGCGCAGGTGAGGCACCTTGAAGTTGGAGAGGCGGGCCAGGTCCTTGCCGGCGACGTGGATCGCGCCGGAGTTGGGCCGCTCCTCCTTGAGAATCAGACGGAGGAAGGTGGACTTGCCTGATCCCGAAGGACCGACGAGGAACACGAACTCACCCTTGTCCACGTCGACAGAGACGTGGTCCAGGGCGGGCCTGTTCTGGTTCGCGTAGACCTTGGTGACATTATCGAAATGGATCACGAGAGCATCACGGCATGCCAGTCTAGGGGTCAGGACGGAAGCGAGGGTGGCACATGCCCACTTCCCGCCACGCACCGATCGGGGACGCCCAGCTTTACCATTGATCGACGTTCCGATTGGCTGGAGCACAGTCTAGAGGGAAGACTGGCATGGAACGTCCATAACGGAAACAAAACGATTGTGCGGCTAGACTTGGGGCTGACATGAGTTGCCAACACCTCGTATGCGCGCAGTGCGCGCACCCCGTCATCGAAGGCCGCTGCGCCCTCTGCCGAGCCAACCGCGAGCGGCTGCACGGTCATGGCTTCGCCGGCCTGTCACCCGCCCTGATCGCGGTCGTCCTCCTCGTGGCGCTCTTCGCGACCCTGGTGCTCGAACACCTACTGGGCGTCTGACTCCTGGCGGCGCATCCAGCGGATCTCCGACTCGATGAACTGGTCGAGATCGCCGTCGAGCACCGCGCTCGGGTTGCCCGCCTCCGTGGCCGTCCGCAGGTCCTTCACGATCTGGTACGGGTGAAGGACGTAGTTGCGGATCTGCGTGCCCCATGACGTGGTCGTCGCCCCGCGCAGCTCCGACATCTTCTCCGCCTCCTCCTGCCGCTTGCGCTCGAGCAGCTTGGCCTGGAGGACGTTCATGGCGGTCGCGCGGTTCTGCAGCTGGGAGCGCTCGTTCTGGCAGGAGACGACGATGCCGGACGGCAGGTGGGTGATGCGCACGGCCGAGTCGGTCGTGTTGACGCCCTGGCCGCCGGGGCCCGACGAGCGGTAGACGTCGACGCGGATCTCGTCTTCGTTGATGTCGATGTGGTCGGTCTGCTCGACGACCGGCACCACGTCCACGCCCGCGAACGAGGTCTGGCGGCGCCCCTGGTTGTCGAACGGGCTGATGCGCACCAGCCGGTGGGTGCCGTGCTCGCCCCTGAGCGTGCCGTAGGCGTAGGGCGCCTTGATCGCGAAGGTGGCCGACTTGATGCCCGCCTCTTCCGCGTACGAGGTCTCGTAGACCTCCGTGGGGTAGCCCTTGCGCTCGGCCCAGCGGAGGTACATCCGCAGCAGCATCTCCGCCCAGTCGGCCGCGTCGACGCCGCCCGCCTGGGAGTTGATGGTCATCAGGGCCTCGCGCGAGTCGTACTCGCCCGACAGGAGGGTGCGGACCTCCAGCGCGCCGATGTCGGAGCGCAGCGAGACCAGCTCCTTGTCGGCCTCGGCGCGGGTGTCGTCGTCGGCCTCCTCGGCCGCGAGCTCGTACAGGACCGAGAGGTCGTCGAGGCGGCGGCTCAGGCCGTCGACGCGGTTGAGCTCGCCCTGGAGGTGGGAGAGCTTGCTGGTGACCTTCTGCGCCTTGTCCGGCTCGTCCCACAAATCGGGGGCGGCGACCTGCGTCTCCAGCTCCTCGATCTGCTTGCGCATGGAGTCGAGGTCGAGCACGTCCTGGATGCTGCGGAGCGTGCCGGCGAGCTCGTTGATTGCGTCTGCCGGATCGATGTCTGCCACGCCTCCTTAGAGTACGCGACCGGCGGGGGTGCCGAATAACATGGCCAGGTGCGTGTACACGGTCGGCGTAAGGCGCTGGCGCTCGCCGCCGTCCTGCTGGCGGGGGCGTCCGGCTGCTCGGGTTCCGCCGCGGATCCTTCGCGCACCCCCACGGCCGCCTCGCCGAGCCCGTCCGCCGACCCGACGCCCGCCGAGCCCGAGGTGACGCTCGCCGAGGCGGGCGAGGTGTTCACCACCTTCGTTGCCACCGACAGCGTCCTGCGCGCCTCCGGCGACCTGCGGCTCGCCATGGAGTACGTACGCGACTCGGAGGCCCGGCTGACCGCCGTCGCCTACCTGTCCAGCGGCGGCCGGCCGCCCCGTCACGAGTGGGGCTCCCCCACCCTGTACGTGCCGCGCTTCGCCGAGGGCGCCCAGGCGGTGTGGTTCTCGGTGCTGGCCGACCGCGACGGCGAGCCGACCATGCTGACCTTCGCCAGAAACGGCGACTGGCGGCTCAGCGCCGCCTCCCGGCTGCTCGACCCCGCGCACCGGCCCGACGTCGCCCTCGACGACCAGGGGTACGCCACCGCGATCGCCGGCGACGACCGGAGCGTCACCATCCGCCCCCAGCTCATCGGCCCTCTGCACGCCACCGTGGCCGAGACGGGCACCGACGGCGTCGCGGCCGGCCTCATCGCCGACGGCCCCTACACCACCGACGTCGCCAGCCAGATCACCGAGGCCAGGCAGAAGGCCAAGAAGGCCGGCTTCAGCTACGACTCCATCTTCCAGGCCGGCGACCACCCCGTGTACGCCCTGCGCACCGGCGACGGAGGCGCGATCATCCAATACTCGCTCTCCCGCACCACCACGACCACGACCAAGACGGCCGAGGACGACTACATCCCGGTGCCCGACTCGGCGCGCTGGTCGATCTCGGCGCCGGTGGTGCGGCGCAACCTCCGGCTCACCGAGATCCACACGTACGTGACCGCGGTCCCCCCGGCGACGGCCCCGGCCGCGGCGGAGGTCGTCGGCCACGAAGGGGCGCTGACGAAGGCGACCGGGCAGTGAACGGGGTCAGTCCTCCGGGAGCAGGGTGCCGAGCGGCCCGAGATCGAGGTTGAGGTCGGCAGGCGTCAGGCCGAACCGCTCGCACAGCTCGGTCATGGCCTCCTCCAGCCTCATCAGGGTCAGCCCCACCGCCTCCAGCTGCTCCCCGGACAGCTCGCCGCGGTCCATCCGCCGCACACACTGACGCTCCACGAGCTGACGGATCAGCTCGATCAGCGTCAGCACCAGGCGGCTCAGGTCACGATGCACCGAGTCGGCGTCGGTCTCCAGCCGCCACTCCCCCGGTTTCACCGCCTGCCGGTCAGTCCGCTCTGTCATGCCGCATCCCTCCGTCTACCGCGTCGCCCTCCCGTACCGACACCAGCAACGCCCGCAGGGAGATCCGTACGAGGTCGATGCCGGAAATGGACAGCACCACGTCGCCCGTCACCACCACCCCGCCCGCCAGCAGGCGGTCCAGCAGGTCGACGAGCGCCACCCGCTGCTCGGGCAGGCGTCCCTCGGCGGCGAGCCGGCCCCCTCTCGGCTCAGGAGGCGTCACCGTACGCCGTCTCACCGTCGTGGCCGAGCGCGGCGAAGGAGTAGGGCGCCCAGGGGCCCACGAGCTCCAGGGTGACGCCCCGTTCGGCGGGGTCCTCGACCACCCGGGCGAACTCGGCGGCGCGTGCCTCGTCCACCAGGTAGGCGCCGTTGAGCACCATCTGCTCCCGCCGCCCTGACAGCTGCGGGTCCTGGGCCCGGTGCCGGGTGCCGGCCACGGCGATGCCCATCAGCGCCTCGTGCACGGCCTGGGCGTGCTCGGCGGCCCGGCGCCAGCCGTCCTCACGTCCGCGCAGGGCCGCCCGGCGGCGGTTCAGGTAGGCGGCTCCCGGCGGCGCGTCCTGGGTTTCCGCCACCGGCTCGGCGGGGCTCGCGACGGCGTAGGCCTTCACGCCCCACTCCCACCGGCCCGACACCCGGCGCAGCACCTCCTCGAACTGGGCGTGCCGCTCGTCGAGGAGCTCCCGGACCTGCGCCTCACCCGTGTAGACGGTGACCAGCCGCACGGGGGCCGTGGGGCCCCGGCGGGCGACGGCCTCCACGACCCGGTGATGGGCGCGCGCGATCTCCTCCAGCCAGGCGAGGTCCTCCATCGAGCGCCGCAGCGACTCCTCGCCGAACTCCTGGAGCGACACCGTGCTGATGAAGGCGGCCAGGCCCCGGTGCGCCAGACGGCGCACGGGGGCACCGGCGACGCCTGCCGGGCCGTCGGGCTCGCCGCCCTCGTCACGGGTCACCGCGTACAGGTAGACGCCCTGCTCAGCGTCCACGCTCGACCGCCTCCGGCTCGTGGGCGGCTTCCGCCCGCGTGGCGACGATCTCCTCCAGCGCCGCGAGGCGGCGGCGCAGCTTGCGGTTCTGCTTGGCCAGCTCGTGGGCGTCGCCGGTCAGCCACGGGTCGTGCTCCCACCAGTCGATGCCCATCTCCCTGGCCGTGTCGACCGAGGCGATGAGCAGGCGGAGCTTGATCGTCAGCAGCTCGATGTCGAGCAGGTTCACCTGGATGTCGCCGGCGATCACCACGCCCCGGTCGAGCACCCGTTCCAGGATGTCCCCCAGGTTGGCCGACTCGCGGCCGCTGTAACCCTGCTGCTGCATCGAGGACCCGGGAACGTACGGGCCCGACCTCACGGCGCTCACCGCGGGCTCTCGGCGGGGTCGCCGCTGCCCCGCTTGTAGCGGCGCACCCGGCGGTAGGACAGCAGTTCGCCCTCCATGTCGAGGTCGATCTCGTAGAGAGCCAGGGTGTCGCCGGACGACGGGATCCGGCGGTCCTCCACGATCTCCACTCCCACCAGCCACCCGTCGTCCGACGGCTCGACCCGTGTGACGCTCTCGGTGTCCTTGCCGGTCAGCTCGCTCATCATGCGCAGCCCCATGTCGGCCGCCGCGGCGGCCGGGATGTCCGCGGAACGCGTGCGAGGCGGCTCCTCGCCGCCGTCGTCCGCTCCCTTTCCGCCTGACGCGTGCTTGCGCTCGGTCCCCTGCCTGGCAGGCACGAAATCACCCCCGTATCCGCTGGTGCGGCCCCCACCTCACCAGCCGGTCATCCCCTGCAGGATCTCCTCGACCGCCCGGGCCTCCTCCTCCTCGGAGATCCGACCGGCGGCCCTGGCCTGCTCCACCTCTTCCAGGCGGCGCCGGACCACGGCCGGATCGCGCAGCTCCCGCTCGACCTCGTCTCTCAGGAGCTCGCCGAGCTTGACGACCGAGTAGATCGGCAGCAGCGGCCAGCCAAAGAGCAGCGTCCCCAGTCCCAACGATGTTCACTCCTCCACGACGTCGTGTCCGTGGTCAGGCCGTACCCACGAAGTCGTACGGAGCCATCGGCCCGAGCAGGCGAACCTCGACGCGGCCCGACCACCGGCGGGCCAGTTCGTCCACGGCCTGTTCGAACTCGGCCTGTCTGTCCCGCTCCACCAGCGCGGCCACGTGCGCGGCCTCGCGCTCGTGGCCGACGTCGCGTACGACCAGTTGTTCGCACACGTCGGAGAGGGCTTCCAGCACCGTCGCCGTGTCCGTCTCCCGTTTGCCGGCGATCGCGTGCTCGATGATCTCTCCCAGGCGCATGCGCTCGTTGCGCGTCGCGTCCTCGGGCAGGCCGGCGATCCGATCCCTGAGCGTCGCGGCCTCCTCGTTCTCCTCCAGCACCTCCCTCAGGATCGTCCGCTCGTCGTACCGGGCGTTGACCACGTACTGCGTCCGGCCCTCCACCTCGCGCAGGGCGTCGACGAACGCGTCGTGGTACGGCTTCAGCAGCTCCTCCAGGACGGCGTCGGAGCCGGTCAGCACCGCCCCGAACCGGAACGGCAGCACCGGCACCTCCGCCGCGGTCTGGTCGAGCAGCGTCTGGTGCGCCCGCAGGTCCCGCGGCCGGCCCAGCGGCCGGTCGGCCCGGACGTCGCTCACCAGCGCCGCGATCTCGCCGAAGGTCACCAGTCCCACCTGGCCGCCGGGTTCTCCGACCCCCTCGGTCCCGGGCTCCACTTCGACATCCACGGGTACGATCCCGTACACGTAGGACGCGGTGCCGTTCACGTCCGCCGATGAGGTGTCCGCGGGCCGGGCGGCCTCTCCGCGTGGTGACATCTCAGTCATCCTCTCTGAGGCGTGCCTCGCGGGGCTGTTCCTCGGGCACGTCCTCGACCTCGTCGGCGGCGGCTTCGAGCGCGGGCTCCTCGCCCTGGTCGACGGACTTGGCCTGCGTCACGCCCTGGACGACCTCGGGCAGGTCCTTCTGCGTGGTCGACAGGTCGAGGCGGTTGACCGCCTCCGCGAAGCGCAGGTAGGTGTCGACGCTGGCCACGACGATCCGGGCGTCCACGGTCAGCACCTCGATGCCGACCAGTGAGACGCGGACGAAGGCGTCGATGACCAGGCCCTTGTCGAGAATGGTGTCGATGACGTCCGCGAGGTTCGTCCCCGAGCCGCCGCCGCCGGCAGGCGAGCCGCGACCGGCAGGTTGCACGGTCATGTCATACCCCCTGGTAGTGGCCGACCGGCCCTGACGGGTGACTACTCGGATCTGGCCCGACGGCGGCGCACCGGCCGCTCGGGCTCGGGAGCCGGGCGTCTGGACGTCGTGCCACGACGCCGCGCGGTGGCGGGCCGTCTGGGCGGCTCCTCCTCCTCGGGCTCCCCTTCCTCGGGCTCCTCTTCCTCGGGTTCCTCTTCCTCTTCCTCTTCGGGTTCCTCTTCCTCTTCCTCGGGCTCCTCCTCTTCCTCTTCTTCCTCCTCCTCAGGCTCCTCCTCGGGTTCCTCCTCTTCGGGTTCCTCTTCCTCCTCGCCTTCGGGCTCTTCGGCTTCCGCCCGCTCGCCCTCTTCAGGCTCCTCGGGCTCCTCTTCCTCCTCGCCCTGCTCGCCCTGCTCGGCCTGCTCCTCCTGGACCGCGGTCTCGTGATCCTTGACGACCTCGCTGTCGCGGATCTCGCCGCGCCAGCCCTCAAGCTCGTCGGGGTTCTGCAGGAGGTGCGCCATCACGTGCCGCCGGAAGTGCTTGAGCTCCAGCCGCACCCGACGTCCCTGCGCGCGCCACAGGTTGCCGGTCCGCTCGAACAGGCCCTGCGGGTGGTACTCCAGCACCACCAGGACCCGGGTGAGGTCGGGAGTGATCTCGTGGAAGGTCACCGCCCCGTCGACGCGGCCCTTCTCCCCTTCCGAGCGCCAGATGATCCGCTGGTCCGGGATCTGCTCGATGATGGTCGCCTTCCAGCTCCGGTGCGACATGAAGACCTGGGCTTTCCAGGTGAGCTCCTCGTCGGAGTCCTGCTTGACGGTCTCGACCTTCTTCATGAAGGTCGGGAAGTCCTGGAACTGGGTCCACTGGTCGTACACCAGACGGCGGGGCGCGCCGACGTCGAGCGCCTCCACGATGTTGGTGACCTTCTCGTGGCCTCGTCCGCCACCGCCACCACCGCCGGTGATCTTCTGCATCACGCCCTTGAGCCCGCCCTTGAGCCCGCCCTTAAGAGCCCCGCCCAGGAAGCCGCCCGGTTTGTCCGAGCCCGTCACCGCGCTCATCAAACTCTTGCCCCCGTGTTCCACGTAGTCGGTGAGCCGGCCTGTCAGGCCTTCGATCTTGTCCCCCGCGGAGGACAGCACTCGCGTCCCCGCGGCCTGCAGGAGACCCTGAGCCGACTCCACCAGCCGGCTCATCGGCAGGCCGCCGGCGACTCCCTCGCCGGCCTCGGCCGCCTTGCCGGCGACCCCCTGGCCGGTCTCAGCCGCCTTCCCCGCGACTCCCTGGCCGGTCTCGGCCGCCTTGCCCGCGGTGTCCTTGACCTGGTCCCCGGCCGTTTCCGTCGCGGTTTCGCCGGCCTTGCGTGCCGTTCTCCCCGCCTTGCCTGCCACTCCCCGGACGGCACCGGTCGCCGCCTTCCTCAATCTCTCCGCATCAGCCACTTCGCTCACCCCCGTGACTGGCCGGCCCGCCGGACGGGACGCGTGCGCCGACGTGCCCCCTCACCCTCGGCCTTCTCCTGGGTCCGCGCCGGCCGCTTGGCCCGCGCCGGCTCCTCGGCCTCTTCCTCTTCGCCCTCCTCCTCTTCAGGCTCTTCCTCGTAGTCCTCTTCTTCGCCTTCTTCGCCTTCTTCGTCGCGGGACGCCTGTTTGGTGACCTTGTCCGCGGCTTCGCCGACACCGCCGAGCGACCCCGCGCGCTCCTGCAGCCTCTGGCTCAGAGAGTCGATCTGCCTGCTCGCCGCGGTCATGACCGCCGTCTTGCCGGCCTCCACGAGCTCGCCACGAAGGCGTTCGGTGATCTGCTGGAGCTCCGGGGTCGAGCCGAGCGCCTTGACGCCCTGCGCGAGCGGGCCCCCGTTGCCGCAGCTCGCACGCCCCGCCAGCCCCGCCGCCGCCAGAGCCGCCGCCGTGCGCAGCTTCCGGCGCCTTCCGAGGCAATAGCCGGCGAGTACGGCGAAGGCCACCTGCAACTTGTTCGACATGATCAGCGCTCCTTCCGCTCGCTCACCATCTCGACGAACACTGGTGCAGTGCAGGCGGACAGACCCGAATGTGCTGGTGCCTGTTCGCCGCGGCATGCCCTACCCGCAATTCGGACAAAGCACCTCATTCGGTGAAAAGTGGCGCAGACTTGACGCGAGGCGCGTCCATCCGGACCACTGGTGAAACCCGCCTCGTCCGGGGCGGCACCGGCCGATCAGGCGCCGCCCCGGACGACGGGCTCAGGCCTCCGTGCGCGGGAGGCTGGTCGACGAGACCAGGGTGCGGATGGCGCGGAGCGCCACCGACAGCGTGGCCAGGTCGAAGTTGTCGCTCTCCCAGATCTCGGAGAGCGTCTGCCTGCTGCGCCCGACCGCCGCCGAGTTCGCCTCCACCCACCTGGCCAGCCGCTCCTCGGGGGGCAGCCCGGAGGAGCTGTGAGCCAGGACGTCGCGGGTGAGCGAGGCGTGGGCGGCGTAGAGGTCGTCGCGGAGGGCGGCGCGGGCCATCGCGTTCCACCGGCTGTCGCGGGGCAGCGCGATGATGCGCTCCCTGAGGCGGGCCAGTTGGAGGCGGTCGGCGAGGTCGAAGTAGACCTCGGCGACCTCGTTGACCGGGCGGCCGCTGATGGAGGCGATCTCCACCAGGTCGAAGGTGGAGTAGGCGGGCACCATGGCGGCCACCCGCTCGGCCAGGTCGGCGGGGACGCCGCGGGCCACGAAGGAGTCGCGGCGGTCCTCGAAGGCGGCCAGGTCGGGGCCCGTGAGCAGCTTGGGCAGGTGGCCGAGGAGGCCGTTGACGCCCTTGACGAAGAAGCCGACCGAGCCCGCCAGGTCGAGCGGCGGGCGGCGGTTCGTGAGCAGCCACCGGGTGCCGCGCTCGCCGAGCTTGCGCGCCTCCAGCAGCATGGCGAGCTGGGTGGCGGTGTCGATCTCGTTGTCCAGCGACTCCACCTTGCGGTGGAAGCTGGCCAGGTCGAAGACCTCACGCGTGACGAGGAAGGCCCGCACGATGTCGGGCAGCGAGGCGCCGGTCTCCTCGCCGACCCGGAACAGGAACGTGGTCCCCATGGAGTTGACCAGGTCGTTCACGATGCCGGTGACGATGATCTCGCGCCGCAGCGGGTGCGCGTCCATGTAGGCCCGGAACCGCTCGCGCAGCGCCGACGGGAAGTACGAGACGAGCCGGGGCGCGAGGTAGGGGTCGTCGGGGAGCTCGGTGCCGAGCAGTTCGGCGTCGGCGACGAGCTTGGTGTAGGCGAGCAGGACGGAGAACTCCGGCGCGGTCAGCCCGAGCCTGGACTGTCGGCGCTCGGCGAGCGCCTTGTCCGACGGCAGGAACTCCAGACCCCGGTTGACCCGGCCGTCGCGTTCGAGGCGGCGCAGGTAGCGGGCGTGGATGTGGAGCATCTCGACGGCCTGGGCGCGGGCGGCGGCCAGGACGACGTTCTGCGCGTGGTTGTCGCGCAGCACCAGCTCGGCCACCTCGTCGGTCATGGAGGTGAAGACCTGGTTGCGCTGCTTGTCGGTCATCTCGCCGTCGCGGACCACCTGGTCCAGCAGGATCTTGATGTTGACCTCGTGGTCGGAGGTGTCGACGCCGGCGGAGTTGTCGATGAAGTCCGTGTTGATGAGGCCGCCGTCGAGCGCGAACTCTATGCGGGCGAGCTGGGTGAAGCCGAGGTTGCCGCCTTCGCCGACGACCTTGCAGCGCAGGTCGGCGGCGTCGACCCGGAGCGAGTCGTTGCCCTTGTCGCCGACGTCGGCGTGGGTCTCGGCGCTGGACTTGACGTAGGTGCCGATGCCGCCGTTCCACAGCAGGTCGACGGGGGCGCGCAGGATGGCGCTGATCAGGTCGTTGGGCGCCAGTGAGGTCACGTCGCCGGGCAGGCCAAGCGCGTCGCGGATCTGCGGGGTGAGCTGGACGGACTTGGCGGTACGGGGGAACACGCCGCCGCCCTTGGAGATGAGCGAGGCGTCGTAGTCGGCCCAGGAGCTGCGCGGCAGTTCGAAGAGACGGCGCCGCTCGGCGTAGGAGCGGGCCGCGTCGGGGCTGGGGTCGATGAAGATGTGGCGGTGGTCGAAGGCGGCCACCAGCCGGATGTGCTGGGACAGCAGCATGCCGTTGCCGAACACGTCGCCCGACATGTCGCCGATGCCGGCCACGGTGAAGTCGGTGGTCTGCACGTCCACGCCCATGGTGCGGAAGTGGTACTTGACCGACTCCCAGGCGCCGCGGGCGGTGATGCCCATGGCCTTGTGGTCGTACCCGATGGATCCGCCGGAGGCGAAGGCGTCGCCGAGCCAGAACCCGTACTCCTTGGCGACCCCGTTGGCGATGTCGGAGAACGTCGCGGTGCCCTTGTCGGCCGCGACCACCAGGTAGGTGTCGTCGCCGTCGTGCCTGACGGTGTCGGGCGGCGGCACGACCTTGCCGTCGACCAGGTTGTCGGTGACGTCGAGCAGGCCGGAGATGAACATCCGGTAGCACTCGACGCCTTCGGCGAGCAGGTCCTCCCGGGAACCGGTCACGGGCGGACGTTTCACCACGAACCCACCCTTGGAGCCGGTGGGGACGATGACCGTGTTCTTCACCATCTGGGCCTTGACCAGGCCGAGGATCTCCGTCCGGAAGTCCTCCATCCGGTCCGACCAGCGCAGCCCGCCCCTGGCGACCTTGCCGTAGCGCAGGTGGACGCCCTCCACCCGGGGCGAGTACACGAAGATCTCGTACTTCGGCCGCGGCAGCGGCAGCACGCTGATGGCCTGCGGGTCGAACTTGAGCGAGATGTACGGCTTCCGCTTCCCGTCGACGGTCTGGAAGTAGTTGGTGCGGAGGGTCGCCTCGATCATCTCCAGGTACGCGCGCAGGATCCGGTCCTCGTCCAGCGAGGCCACCTCGTCCAGCGCTCCCAGGATCTCCTCCTTGAGCGCCCCCGTCAGGTCCTCGCGCACCTCGCCGTCGCGGCGCGGGTCCAGGCGGGACTCGAACAGGCGCACCAGCAGCCGGGACAGCCGCACGTTGCCCAGCAGGACCTGCTCGATGTAGCGCTGGGAGAAGTTGCTGCCGGCCTGGTGCAGGTACTTGGCGTAGACGCGCAGGATCTCGACCTGCTCCGTGGTCAGCCCGGCCTTCAGGATGAGCGCGTTGAAGTCGTCGGCCGGCGCCCGCCCGTGCCAGAGCGCCATCAGCCCGTCCTGGAAGAGCCGCTTGAAGTCGCCGCGCTCGATCTCGGGTGACGGGGTGTAGCGCAGCCCGAAGTCGTAGATCCAGGCGTTCTTCGTGGCCGGGTCGTTGTCGCGGTCGATCTCGTACGGGCGCTCGTCCACCACCTCGACCCCGAGGCGCTGGATCAGCGGCAGCATCTTCGACAGCGAGATGGACGACCCGAGCCGGTAGACCTTGAGCCGCCGCTCCCCCTCCGCGGCGTCGTACGGCTCGTACAGGTTGAGGTCGATCTCGTCGTCGCCCGCGCCGACGAGGTGCTCCAGCCGGCGCAGGTCGGCCACGGCCACCTGGGGCTGGAAGTCGGCCTTGTACGCCTCGGGGAAGGCGACGTGGTAGCGCTTGACCAGCCCAGGGGCCTCCTCCTCGGAGGTCATCTCCCTGATGGCCGCGCCGAGGTCGTCCTCCCAGGAGCGGGTGATCGCGGCCAGCCGCGCCTCCAGCTCCTCGACGTCCACGCCCGGCGCCGGGAGCTGCTTGCCCCGCTCGCCGCGGATGACGACGTGCAGCCGGGCCAGAGCGGACTCGCCTATCGACGCCCGGTAGTCGAGACCCTTGCCGCCCAGCGCCTTGAGCAGCAGCTCCTGCATCTGCAGGCGGACCATGGTGGTGTAGCGGTCGCGCGGCAGGTAGATCAGGCAGGAGATGTAGCGGCCGTAGTCGTCGCGCCGCAGGAAGAGCTTGACCTGCTTGCGCTCGCGCAGCCGCAGCACGCCCAGCGCGATCGGCAGCAGCTGCTCGGTCGAGGTCTGGAACAGCTCGTCGCGGGGGAACGTCTCCAGGATCTCGATGAGGTCCTTGCCGTCGTGGCTCTCCGCGGTCAGCCCGGCGGCCTCGATCACGGCCGCCAGCTTGCGGCGCAGCACCGGGATGCGGGAGATGGACTCGTTGTACGCGACGTGCGTGAAGAGGCCGAGGAAGCGGCGCTCGCCGACGACCTCGCCCTCGGGCGAGAAGAGCTTGACGCCGATGTAGTCGAGGTATGCGTCGCGGTGGACGGTGGCGCGGGAGTTGGCCTTGGTGATGATGAGCAGCTGCTTCTCGCGGGCCCTGGCGCGCAGCTCCGCGGGGAGCGCGGAGAAGCTGTCGGAGTGCACCTTGTCGTCGCGCAGGATGCCGAGCGCGGCGCCCGGCAGGGCGCGCAGCGTCTCGCCCTCCTCGCCGCTCTCCAGGCGGTACTCGCGGTAGCCGAGGAAGGTGAAGTGCCCGTCGGCGAGCCAGCGCAGCAGGTCGAGACTGTCCTCGACCTCGGCGGGCGGCAGCGGCGGGGGGTTCACCGCCAGGTCCTCGGCGGTCTGCAGGGCCAGCGCGCGCATCTTGCGGAAGTCCTCGACCGCGTGGCGCACGTCGGTGAGCACCCGCTGCAGGTCGGTCTCCAGGGCCTTGAGCAGCGCGGGGTCGGACTGGCGGTCGATCTCGACGTGGATCCACGACTCGACCAGCATCTGCCCGGTGACGTCCTCCTGGCCGCTGCCGAGGATCTTGCCGGTCAGGTCGCGGCGGACCCGGATCTGCGGGTGGACCACGAGGTGGACGCCGATGCCGTGCCGGTCGAGCTCCATCGTGACGGAGTCGACCAGGAACGGCATGTCGTCGGTGACCACCTCGACCACCGAGCGGCCGGGGTCCCAGCCGTTCTCGTCCAGGGTGGGGGTGTAGGCCCGGACCACCGGCCTGCCCTGCGGGCGGGTCTCGGCCAGCTGCCGCTGCGACATCGCCGGACCGTACACGTCCACCAGATTGCGGTCGAGCAGGTCGTCGGGGGGCACGTGCCGGTAGTAGACGCGCAGGAAGGTCAGTGCCTCCTCGGGGCTCACATGGTCGCTGCCCACCGCGCACCGTTGCGCGGCTCGCTGGAGCAGCTCATCCTTGGCCTCGTCGAGCGGCATTTCGCTCTCACTCCTTTGTGAGGGTTAGCCATGGCGGGGTTGGAGCCAGGCTTTGAGTTCCCACGACAGCGGGAAATAGTACATTTCACTACGGACATGCCCGTATGGACTGAAAACTTCCGGCCGGCGGGACATCGGCCCCGAACGCAAGAAAGTCCTGGGGGCGTCATCGTCTCCCAGGACCTCGACCTGCTCGACCAGCCGGAGGCGGCCGCCGTAGGACAACCGGCGGCCCTCCTCACCGAACTGCCTGTCGCGAGGGACGGTCGCATCGTCGTCGATGCCCACCGCACACCTCCCCCACATCCCCGGTGAAGCGAAACCGGGCGCACGCCTCGCCGTACCGATACCACCCGAAAAGGGCAAAGACGTCAACGTGACATCGACATCGGCGGGTCGTCTTCGGATGCGGAGGGCGCCTGCTTGAGCTCGTCGAGCCGGTCCGGCACTTCGGCCAGTTCGACAAGCTCAGCCTGGCACTGCTCGCACACCTCGAGGTGGCGCTCGAACGCCTCGTGCTCCGAATCATCGAGCACGCCGAGGACGTAGGCGGCCACCCCGTCATGCATCAGCCGGCTACCCCCTTGTCCCGCAGAAGTTCACGGAGAGCCCGGATGCCGTAGTAGAGCCGGGACTTCACCGTGCCCGGCGGGATCCCCAGAATCGCCGCCGCTTCACTTATCGTACGGTCCCGTAGGTAGGTCTGCTCAATAACTTCGCGGTGTTCGTCCGACAGGCTGCGCAGAGCGTCCGCCACGACGATCGCGGACAGCGCTCTCTCGGAGCCGTCGGGCACCGCCATCATGTCGACTTCCGGGGGCTCGACCTCATGAGGCCGAACACTCTTTCGCCGACGTCCGTCAATGACGATCCGGCGGGCCACGGTCAGCAGCCACGCCCAGAGGAGGCCCGGTTCCCACTGCAGTCTGGCCGAGTTGCGCCAGGCCCGGACGAGCGTCTCCTGCACCACATCCTCAGCCCATTGCAGATCGTTACCGGTCGACTTACGTACATGGCGCAGTAGAGGGCCGCCGAACTCCTGGTACAGCACCGCGATGCGGTGCTCCGCCTCGGCATCAGCACTCTCGAACCTGCCGTCGAGGTGACTCAGCACGGGGCACATCTTTACACCTTCGTTATCAGTCCGGTAGCCACTCCGATAACTCCAGTTATTTCTAACTATTCCTCAGGATGGGTGAACCGGCCGTGATAAGGCCGCGTACCTCCCACCATGCACAGGCTTTTGCGTGGCGAAGTAGTGATGTTCGGCGGCTTCGCCCTCGCGGCAGCGGTCACGATCCTCCTGGTCATGCCGCAGGCGAACACGGCCGTGCTGACAGAGGTGACGCAGACGTCCACGGGCCCGCTCGGGCCCGCGGACCGCGACTTCCTCGTCAAGGTGCGGCAAGCCGGCCTCTGGGAGATCCCCGTCGGCCAATGGGCCCAGAAGCGCGCGGACTCCGCGCGGGTCAAGGACGTCGGGCAACATCTCGTGGAGGACCACACGAAGCTGGACGCGCAGGTACGCCGGGTGGCGGCGAAGCTCAACGTCCCGCTTCCCGATCGGCCGAGCCCTGACCAGCAACGGTGGATGGCGCAGCTGGCGTCCGAGACCGGTCCGGCATTCGACAGGGACTTCGCCCGCCTGCTGCGTGCGGCACATGGCAAGGTGTTCGCCGTCGTGGCGAACGTGAGGGCGGGCACCCGCAACGCCGAGATCAGGAAGTTCGCCGGGACGGCCGTGACCGTGGTCATGCGGCACATGACGCTGCTGGAGTCCACCGGCCTGGTCAATTACGACGAGCTTCCGGAGCCCCCGTTGCCCTCACAGGCAGCACCCGCCCCAGCGGCGGTCGACCCGAGGAGACAACCATGAGATCCAGACGCATGGCCGCGGCCATATCCGCCTTAGCGGTGGTGGCCGGCGGGCTGGTGTCCGCAGTGGTCGTCGGCGGCGCTCAACCGGCCTTCGCCGACTGTGAGATCACCGAACAGCGGCCTCCTGGTCAGCAGCAGAACCAACCGCAGGACCAACCTCAGGACCAGCCTGAAGACCAGCAGCAGGACCAGCCACAGGACCAGCCTCAGGACCAGCCGCAGCAGAGCCAGGCTCCGCAGGAGCAGGATCAGGAGAACCAGGGCCGGGACGACGACCAGCAGGGCCAGGATCAGGGAGCCCAGCAGGACCAGAACGGCGACGGGCAACAGAACCAGGAGAACCAGAACCAGAACGACCAGCAGGGCCAGAACGGAGGCGGGGCCCTCGTCGACCCGCCGGCGGACCCTGAGGCGTCCGCTGAGACCTTCGGGCAGCGGAACCGGGACCAGGACCGCGACCGCCGCCGGAACAGGCCCAGGCCCAGTCAGCAGCCGTCCAGCACCGCCTCACCGTCGCCCACCGGAGGCCAGGAGTCGGACTGCCTGAACATCGGCCCGTTCGTGACCGACTTCGTGGACATCAGGCAGATCCCGCGCAGCCGGCAGGACGCCCGCATCGGCCGAGGCGGCTCGCGCGGCACGTTCGTGTCCCGCTGCGGCACCAACGGTGAGGGCCACTTCAACCCCGACAACTTCATCGTCGCTCCCGGAGTGCGCAATGGGGCACACCACCTGCACGACTACGTGGGCAACCTGTCGGCAGACGCCTTCTCGACCGACGAGAGCCTGGAAGCCGCGGGCACCACGTGCCGCCTGGGCGACAAGTCCACGTACTTCTGGCCGGTGCTGCGCGACCGCACGGTCGACGAGAACGTCGACGACCCCGACCGCAACGTCGGCCAGGTGCTCCGTCCGCGGTCGGTGACCCTGCAGTTCCGCGGCAACGCGCGTGCCCGGGTCGTGGCGATGCCGCGCTTCCTGCGGATCATCACCGGCGACGCCAAGGCGGCCACCAACGGCCCGGCCAACGCCCGCGCCGGCTGGTCCTGCAGCGGCTTCACCAACCGGATCAGCTCCGACAAGTACCCCCTGTGCCCGCGCGGCAGCCAGGTCCTCCGGATCATGGACTTCCCGAGCTGCTGGGACGGCCAGAACAACGACAGCGCCAACCACCGCACGCACATCGTCTTCCCGGACCAGAGCGGCGCCTGCCCGCAGGGCACGCAGCCGGTCCCGCAGCTGCGGATGACTCTGGCCTACTCGGTGCCAAGGGGACCCTCGTTCGCCCTCGACGCCTTCCCCGAGCAGTTGCACAACCCGGTCACCGACCACGGTGACTTCGTGAACGTGATGCCGGAGCGGCTCATGTCCAACGTCGTGAACTGCATCAACCGAGGCCGTCGTTGCTGACCTCCGTCCCCGGGAACAGCAACGAGGCCGAGTAGGCCCTCCCGAGTCGCACCCTCATCCGACCTTGGAGGGAATGGATGCTCCACAGACGACACCCCCGGCACGCCCCCACTCAGCTGGATACCAGGAACATCCGGCTCGGGGCGAGCGCGTCGATCGCCGCGGTCCTTCTGTCGGTCTTCGCACTGACACTGACGGATCGCGGCATGGAGATGCTCGGCCGAGGGGTGAGCTTCCTCGAGTACTACGCGGGCGTGCTGGCGCTGGTGTCCCTGACAGCGACGGTGGCCCTGGGGTTGCTCACCACCGAACGTGTTTTCCTGTCCCCGGCGAACCGGGTCCGCGCGCAGCTCGCGCACCGGGCCGCCGCGTTCGCCGGGACGGCGTTCCTGCTCACGCACGTCGCGCTCATGATCTCGCTGGAGCACGTCTCGCCGGCCGCCGCCGTGATCCCCGTCGAGGGGATCTACGTCGGGTTCGGGACGATCGCCTTCGACGCGATGGTCGTGGTCGTGATCACGGGGATCGTACGGGGAAGGTTCGCGGTGACCGGCAGGCCGTGGGTGTGGCGGCTGATGCACGCCTCCGCCTACGTGGCCTGGCCGGTCTCCATCCTGCACGGACTCACCGCGGGCCGGTGGGCGGCGAGCTGGGTCTCCTGGTCGTACATCGCCTGCCTGGCCGCCGTCGCCTCTGCGCTGCTCGTCCGCCTGCTCGCGACGATGCTGCGGCCGCCGCAGACCGCGGAGTGGGTCGACGCGCCCGAGGCCAGTGACGCACCCGTCGAGGTGCCCGCGGGGGTCAACGCGCCGGTGAGCCTCGCCGAGGCCCGGCGGAAGTACCGGGAGGCGGGATGACCCCGCCCATGATCGACCAGGAGAAGCCGTGATCCCCCATTCGGTGCCGCGCGTGCTGCGGCTGGGACCGGCCCGGCTCACCGCCGGACTCGACCACACCAGGCGGCTGGACCTGCCGGCGCATCGCACGCTCCACGGCGACCAGGTGCCCCGCACGCTGGACGACATCATCGCCCAGGTGGAGGAGGTGGACATGCGCGGGCGCGGCGGCGCGGCGTTCCCGTTCGCGCGCAAGCTGCGGGCGGTCTCCGACGCCGCCGGCTCGGGCGAGTGCGTGGTCCTGGTGAACGGGGCCGAGGGGGAGCCCGCCAGCTCCAAGGACGCGATGCTGCTCGTCCGCAACCCGCACCTGGTGCTAGACGGCGCCGTGCTGGCCGCGGAGGCGCTCAACGCCCGCGAGGTGGTGGTCGCCACCGTGGCGGGCGAGGTGGCCGAGTCGTCCATCACCGCCGCCGTGGCCGAGCGGCGCGCCGCCAACGTGGCGGGCGCCGCCGAGAGCCGCATCGGGATCCGCGTCGTCGGCCTGCAGGAGCGGTTCATCTCCGGCGAGGGCGGCGCGCTGGTGCGCGCCGTCAACGGCCTGGAGCCGGTGCCGCCCGGCCGGAAGCGGCGGGCCAGCACGAGCGGCGTGGACGGCCTGCCCACCCTGCTGTCGAACACCGAGACGTACGCGCAGCTCGCGGTGCTGGCCGAGCTCGGCGCCGAGCAGTACGCGAAGGTGGGCACCAGCAGGGAGCCCGGGACCGTGCTGCTGACGGTGAGCGGCGGGGCCGCGAACCCGGCGGTGGTGGAAGCCCCGACGGGCACCAGGCTGATCGACGTGCTCGACGTGTGCGAGTCGGAGATCGGCGACGGCGTGCTCATCGGCGGCTACCACGGCGCCTGGCTGGACTCCCGCACGGCGATGTCGGCGATCGTCTCGCGCGAGGGCATGAAGCAGGCGGGCGGCAGCCTGGGCGCCGGCATCGTGGTGCCTCTCGGCGAGTCGACCTGCCCAATCGGCGAGGCGGCCCGGGTGGCCGCGTACCTCGCCGCCCAGTCGTCGGGGCAGTGCGGCCCGTGCCGGCTGGGCCTGCCCGACGTGGCCAGGGGCCTGACGGCGCTGGCGGACGGCACGGGCTCGATCGACGCGGTGCGCCGCTCGGTCCGCGCGGTGGAGCGGCGGGGGGCCTGCTTCCACCCGGACGGCACGGCCAGGTTCGTGCTGTCGTCGCTGGACGCGTTCGAGGAGGACATCGCGCTCCACCTGGAGCATGGCTCCTGCGGGCGGCCGGTGCGCGGCGTGCTGCCGCTGCCGGAGCGCGAGGACGAGCCGGAGTACCGCCTGGACGTCGACTGGACCCGCTGCCAGGGGCACGGGCTCTGCGCGCACCTGCTGCCGGAGTTCGTGACGCTGGACGACTACGGGTTCCCGTCGTTCAAGACGGTGCCCGGCTGGATGCTGAAGGAGGCGAACCGGGCCGTGGACATGTGCCCGGCGCTCGCTCTGCGGCTGGCGGAGGCGGGTTGACCGCTACAGGCCGAGCAGCGGGAGACACGGGCCCAGGTGGTGGATCTCGATCCCCTCCACCGGGGTCCAATCGGCGCGGGGCAGGCGGAAGTTGCGTGAGACGACCGGCCTGCCCTGCCGCCTGTGCAGGGTGATGCCGTCATCGTGGTAGCCGAACTTCCTGGTCACCGCGATCGAGGAGTGGTTGTCCTCGAACGCCTCGGTGGTCGCGTACTCGGCGCCCAGGCCGGCGAAGGCCAGGTGGAGCACCGCGCCGCGCATCTCGGTGCCGATGCCCATGCCCTGGAACCGGCGGCCCAGCCAGGACCCCGACGACACCTCGCGCAGGAGCGTGAAGTCGCGGCCGGCCAGCGCCTGCGTGCCGACGATCCGGCCCTCGAAGACCACCACGAAGTCCAGCGACCACTTGGCCGGCGACAGCTCGCCCCACTGCCGGAAGTGGTACTGGATCGTGCTGTGGGCCCGTTCGGCCGGGGCCGCCTCGGACCAGGGGAACAGGAACGGCATCACGCCGGCTTCGTGCACGCCTTCGGCCGCCCGTTCCGCGAGCTCGTCCAGGTCCTCAAGTGAGGGATAGCGGAGTTCGAGACGCGGCGTCGTGATGGAAAGTCGAAAAAACGGCCAACTACGCATAGTTCCGTATATTTCCACCGAAAGGCCGCGTCAGCGAACGCTTTTCTCTCGACTGTCAAAAACCCGCGAAACGCTGAAAAGCGGCCCATCGTCCGTACATGATGGACTTCACTCGGCAAGGGCCGGTGTCAGCGGGCAGGACTCCCGCCGGTACCTGCCCGGAGCGACCCCGTGCGCGCGCTTGAACGCGTTGGCGAACGCGAACTCCGAGCCGTAGCCCACGCGGCGCGCGACCTCGCTCAGCGGCGCGTCGGTCGAGCGCAGCAGCCGCGCGGCGGTGGCGAGCCGCCACCAGGTCAGGTAGCCCAGCGGCGGCTGCCCCACCAGCGTGGCGAAGCGGCGGGCGAAGGCGGCCCGGGAGAGCCCGGCCAGCTCGGCGAGCGAGGCGACCGTCCACGGGCGGGCGGGGTCGCCGTGGACGGCCTCCAGGGCGGCGCTGATGCCGGGGTCGGCCAGGGCGGCGGCCCAGCGGCCGACCGTGCAGCGCTCGACGTCGAAGTCCAGGTAGGCGCGCATGATGTAGAGGAGCAGGGTGTCGAGCAGGGACGCCACGATGGTGTCCGCGCCCAGCCGCGGGTCGGCGATCTCGGCGGCGAGCAGGTCGACGGCCGCACGGAGCTCCCGCTGCTCCCCCAGGCGCGCGGGCAGGTGGATCAGGTCGGGCAGATCGCGCAGGATCGGGTGGCCGAGCGTCTGGTCGAGCCGGTAGCCGCCGCAGAGCGTCACCGTGACCGCGCCGGACCCGCCCGCCGAGGCGGAGGCGAACAGCTCGATCTCCCCGTCGGGACCGCAGTGGCTGTCGGCGATCTCGGTGGCCGGCGAGTCGGCCAGCACGTAGCCATGGCCGTGCGGGAAGAAGAGCACGTCGCCGACGTGGAGCTGGATCGGCTCGCCCGAGTCGGGGAGCAGCCAGCAGGACCCTTGCAGGATCACCTGGAAACCGGCGGAGCCGGGCATCGCGGGGAACCGCTGACCCCACGGCGCGTGCCAGGCGACGCGGACGGAGTGGGGCAGCCCGACCCGCATGCCGGCGATCACATCGCTGAGTACGTCCACAGGATGAGTCTAGCCCGGAAGACGATCGCGTATAAACGACAGACATTCACGCATTGGAAGGCGCACCCATCCCTCCTACCGTTGCTTGCGGCAGAGGAGGATTCCGTGACCACGACCCTGATGCGCGCCGCGCGCATCCATGAGTACGGCGACGCCGGCGTGATCCGTTACGAGGCCGTGCCGAGACCGTCTCCCGGGCCGGGCGAGGTGCTCGTCCGGATGGCGGCCACCTCGTTCAACCCTTCGGAGGTGGGGCTGCGGGCGGGCTACCTGAAGGACGTGCTCGACCTGACGCTGCCGCTCACGCTGGGCTGGGACCTGGCGGGCACCGTCGCCGAGACCGGCCGGGGCGTCACCCGCTGGTCGCCGGGCGACCGGGTGTTCGGCCTGGTGAGCGGGAGCGCCGCCGAGTACGCGGTCGCTTCCGAGACCGAGCTGGCGGCCGCGCCGGAGGGCATCCCGCTGGCCCACGCCGCCGCGATCCCCGTCGCCGGGCTGACGGCCTGGCAGGCGGTGTACGAGGAGGCGGGGATCCGGGCCGGGCAGCGGGTGCTCGTCAACGGCGCGGGCGGCGGGATCGGCCTGTTCGCCGTGCAGCTCGCCAAGCGGGCGGGGGCGACCGTGACCGCCACGGCGAGCCCGCGCAGCCGGGAGGCGGTGGCCCGGCTGGGCCCTGACGAGATCGTCGACTACACGGCGGAGCCGCTGCCCGGCGGCATGGACGTGGTGCTCAACCTGGCGGCCGTGGCCCCCGCGGACGCGGCGGCGCTGGCCTCGCTCGGCGACCTGGTCATCACCGTGGCCACACCGGTCGAGGCCCCGAACGCCCGCCACTTCGTCAGCCGCGCCGACCCGGGCCAGCTCGCCGAGATGGCGGCGCTGATCGACAAGGGCGAGCTCGTCGTCGAGATCGCCGAGACCCACCCGCTCACCGCGTCGGCCGAGCTGCACCGCAGGGCCGAGGCCGGCGAGATCCGCGGCAAGATCATCATCACTTTCTGAGGAGCACTTCATGATCAGGATTGGCATCGTCATCGGCAGCACCAGGCCCGGCCGGGCGGCCGAGACCGTCGCCCGCTGGGTGCACGACCTGGCGGTCAAGCGCGGCGACGCGGACTACGAGCTGGTCGACCTGCAGGACTTCGCGCTGCCGCACCTGGACGAGGCGGTGCCCGCCGCCATGGGCCAGTACGCGCGTGAACACACGAAGGCGTGGTCGGAGCGGATCTCCGGGCTCGACGGCTTCGTGTTCGTCACCCCCGAGTACAACCACTCGTACACGGGGGCGCTGAAGAACGCCATCGACTTCCTCTTCCACGAGTGGGGCGACAAGTCCGCGGGCCTGGTCAGCTACGGCGTCGACGGCGGGGCGCGGGCGGCCGAGCACCTGCGGCAGGTGCTCGGCCAGGTCAAGATCGCCGACGTGCCGGCCCAGGTCACGCTCTCGCTCTACACCGACTTCGAGAACATGAGCGTGCTGGCCCCCGGTCCGCACCAGGAGGAACGCGTCACGGTCATGCTCGACCAGGTCGGCTCGTGGGCGAAGGCGCTGCGCCCGCTCAGGGTGTGAAGTAGCGCAGCACCTCGGGGTTGGCCATGGCGTCGGGGTTGGCCGCCTGCTCGACGGGCGTGCCGAGCAGGATCTTGCGTACCGGCACCTCGAGCTTCTTGCCCGACAGCGTGCGCGGGATGCCGGGCACCGCGTGGATCTCGTCGGGCACGTGGCGGGGCGACAGCTCCTTGCGCAGCGCCGTGCGGATCGCCCGCTCCACCTCGGGGGTCATGTCGGCCCCGTCGGCGAGCGTCACGTACAGCAGCAGCCGCCCTTCCTGCCCGAGCTGGCCGGTGTCGATGACGAGGCTGTCGGCCACCTCGCCGAACCGCTCCACGACCCGGTAGAACTCGCTGGTGCCCATCCGGACGCCGCCTCGGTTCAGCGTCGAGTCGGAGCGGCCGTAGATGACGCAGCTGCCGTCGTCGTTCAGCTTGATCCAGTCGCCGTGGCGCCACACGCCCGGGTAGACGTCGAAGTAGCTCTCCCGGTAGCGCTCGCCGTCGGGGTCGTTCCAGAACCCGACCGGCATCGAGGGCATCGGCGCCGTGATGACCAGCTCGCCGACCTCGCCGACGACCGCCTTGCCGCTGGGGTCGAAGGACTCCACCTTCGCCCCCAGCGACCGGCACGGGATGACCCCGGCCCTGATCGGATGGAGCATGGTGGCCCCGACGAACCCGGTGCAGACGTCGGTGCCGCCGGAGAACGACCCGATCGGCACCCCAGGCAACCGCTCGCTCACCCAGGCGAACCCCTCCGGCGGCAGCGGCGACCCGGTCGAGCCGACCCCGCGCAGCCGCTCCAGCCCTGCGGGGACGACCCCGGCCTTCATCGAGGCCATGAGGTACGGCGCCCCCACCCCGAAGTAGGTCACCCTCTCGGAGGCGGCGATCCGCCACAGCGCGGCGGGCGACGGATGGGCGGCCGAGCCGTCGTAGAGCACCGGGGTGGCCCCCACCAGCAGGGCACCGATGAGGTAGTTCCACATCATCCAGCCGGTCGTGGTGTACCAGAAGAACACATCGCCCTCACCCAGGTCCTGGTGGAAGGAGAGCGACTTGAGGTGTTCCAGCACGACGCCGCCGTGGCCGTGCACGATCGGCTTGGGCAGCCCGGTCGTGCCGCTGGAGTAGAGGATCCACAGCGGGTGGCCGAACGGCACCCGCTCGAACTCCAGCGGCCCCGCCACCGCGCGCAGCCCCTCCCAGCCGATCACCTCGCCGTGCGGCACCTCGGCGGTGTCCGGCCCCGCGGGCTCGGCGTGCTGCGGCGGCCGCCCGTCCTCGGCGGCGGCGAGGTACGGGATCCACACGGTGGCGCGCAGGCTGGGCAGCGCGGCGGCGATCTCGTTGACCGCGTCCGAGCGGTCGAAGCTCTTCCCGTTGTAGCGGTAGCCGTCGACCGCGATGAGCACCTTGGGCTCGATCTGCGTGAACCGGTCGACCACGCTCGGCACCCCGAAATCGGGCGAGCCGGCCGACCAGATCGCGCCGAGCGACGCGGTCGCCAGGAACGCGATCAGCGCCTGCGGGATGTTCGGCAGGTAGCCGGCCACCCGGTCGCCGCGCCCGACCCCGAGCCGCACCAGGCCGGCCCGCACCCGGGCGACCTCGTCACGCAGCTCGGCGTACGAGATCTCCTGCCGGGCGCCGTCTTCCGAGACGAACACGACCGCGGTGCCCTCGGTGCGCCGCAGGGCGTTCTCCGCGTAGTTGACGGCGGACCCGGTGAACCATTCGGTGCCGGGCATCGTCCCAGAGATGACGGGCCCGTCGCCACGCTCTCCGACCACCTGGAAGTAGTCCCAGATCGACGACCAGAACTCCGCCGGGTGGTCGACCGACCACTGCCACACGTCCTCGTACGCCTCGCCGGGGCGGCCCAGCCACGCCAGATAGCGTGTCAGCTCGGCGCGGGCCACGATCTCGTCGGTCGGTTCCCAGAGAAGTGCACCTTCAGCAACCATGTGCCCCATCCTGTCGGCAGGCCGGGCGGGATTCATACCCGCGTTCCCACATAACTTGCTAGCGCCTCAGGTGGTCCACCGCCATACGCGCGGCCGTGCCGATCACCGCGTCGGCGCGCGGATGGTTGAGTGCGGCGCTGAAGGCGCGGGTGATGACCGCCACGGCGTAGCGGCCGCCGTCGGGATACTCGACCACGCCCGCCTCGCCGCGCATCGTCGGCAGCGTGCCGGTCTTCCCGCTGACCGCCACGTCGTCGTACGGGAAGCCGGCGGCCAGCCGGTGCGGCCAGACCTGGAGGTTGAGCACGGTGCGCATCCACGCGCAGGACTCGGGCGAGGCGGCCTCGTCGTGCCAGATCAGCCCGAACAGGCGGGCCAGCTCGCGCGGGGTGCTGCGGTTGGTGCGGGCGGGGTCGAGCGCCCGCATCCTGGCCAGGTCCTCCGGGTCGAGGTACGGCCAGCCGTGCCCGGTGTCGACCGCCATGCTCCCGTTGGTCTCCCCCGCGGTCATCAGCACGCGGGTGGCCTCGAACCCGAACCCTTCCAGCATGGCGTTGACCGCGTCCATGCCGACCCTGGACAGCAGCGCGTCGGCGGCGGTGTTGTCGCTCACCGCGATCATCAGGTAGGCGAGGTCCCGCAGCGACATGGTGACGTCGTCGTGCATGGCCGACAGGCCCGTGGGGCCGGCGGCCCGGTCGGCGGCGGTGACGGTCACCCGGCCGGTCAGGTCGAGCAGCCCGGCGTCGGCCTGCCGGCAGAGCTCGACCATCAGCGCCACCTTGAACATCGAGGCCATCGGCAGCCACTCGTCGGGGTCGTGGCCGACCTCCCGCCCGGAGTCGAGGTCGGCGGCGAACAGCCAGCCGGTCACGCCCGCCACCCGGAACAGCTCCGCGAACGCCGGCCCGGTCATGCCAGCATCCCCGGCCTCCGGCTGACCCGCCGCACGGGGGCCGCCGCCTCGTCCGTCATCCCGGCCCGCTCCTTCAGAATCCGTACGGCCAGCGCGGAGAAGCCCTTGACCGCCTCCGTCTCCGCCCGCCAGGCCGTGGAGACCTTATAGGCGATGGGGGAGCCTAGCAGCGGCCGCCAGGCCAGGCCCGGCACCTCCGCCCTGGGCGCGAACGCCACCGCCATCCCGGCCAGCACCAACCCCAGCCCGGCGCCCTGGTGGACCTGGCCGGGCACGTAGCCGTGGCGGCGGCACTCGGCCAGCGTCTCGGCGTGCATGCCGGGCTCCCCCTCTCTGGGCGGCATCAGCAGCTCGCGCCCGCCGAGGTCGGCCAGGTGCAGCTCGCCCGCGCGGGCCAGCGGGTCGCTTTCGGCCAGCAGCACGCCCTGCGGCTGCACCAGCAGCGGGCCGAAGCCGAGCCCGGGGGCGTTCACCGGGTGGCGCACCAGGCCCACGTCGATCGTGCCGCCGGCCAGCGCCGTCACCTGGTCGGCCGTCCAGATCTCCGCCGGCGCGAGCCGTACGCCCGGACTGGTCTCGCGGAAGCC
Organism: Nonomuraea ferruginea; assembly: GCF_039540635.1. NCBI lineage: Bacteria > Bacillati > Actinomycetota > Actinomycetes > Streptosporangiales > Streptosporangiaceae > Nonomuraea > Nonomuraea ferruginea. Next base: position 130,823 of record NZ_BAABFD010000009.1, read on the forward strand.
CTCGACCAGGGCGGCGATCGCGGCGGCGGCCAGGTCGGGCGGCACGCCGACCTTCAGCACGGCGCCCTCGCCGTGGCGGGCCAGCTCGTGCAGCCGGTCGACCCTGGCCACGATCTCCCTCGCCTCGCCGAGCAGCAGCCTGCCCGCCTCGGTGAGCCGGACCTGGCGTCCGCCCCTGTCGAACAGCCGCACGCCCAGCTCCTCCTCCAGGCGCTTGATGCGCTGGCTGAGGGGCGGCTGGGCCATGCCGAGCCGGATCGCGGCGTTGCCGAAGTGGAGCTCCTCCGCGACGACGGTGAAGTAGCGGAGGTGGCGGACCAGGTCCATGGCCAGCCACTATATCTAGATTTATATCGATGAGGGCCATATATCAGTATTGGACAGGCTGTGTCGGGCTCTGCTGTCCTCGTCGCATGGCTTCGCAAATGGGGGAAATGTACGCATATCTGCAGCCGGAGGCCGCTCCCCGGCGCAGGAGACGCAGGTGGCCGTGGATCGGGGCCGCGATCATGGTGCCGGTGGTCGCCGCGGGGACCGTATGGGCGCTGCGCACCACGGGCTCGCCGGAAGAGGTGGCCGACGCCTACCTGACGGCGTGGAGCGGGGGCGACTACGCGGCGATGCGGGAGCTGGTCGCCGACCCGCCCGCCGACTTCGAACGCCGCCACCGCCGCTTCCTCGCCGACCTGAAGGCCGAGCACATCACGCTGCGACGGCACGTGCCCAACGGCGTCTTCGCCGCGAGCGCCGAGGACACCGGCTCGGTCAGCTTCACCGCCGCCGTGCAGGGCGCGGGCGACTGGAGGTACGGCGGGGAGCTCAAGGTCGTCGAGCGGGACCGCACCTGGAAGATCGACTGGAGCCCGGCCGCGCTCCACCCCGAGCTGACCGGGAACCGGTCGATCAGGCTCATCCGGGTCGAGGACGAGGCCACCCCGGTACTCGCCGCCGACGGCACCCGGGTCGACGCCCCCGGCTCCCCCGGCTCGGTGCAGCAGCTCGTCGCGGGGCTGCGCGAGACCTACCCCGACCGGTTCGCCGAGACCAAGAGCAACCTTGTGCGGCTGTACGAGGGCGGCAAGCCGGTCAAGACCCTGTCGGGAACGCGGGAGAAGGAGCCCGTGCGCATCACGGTCGACCTGAAGGTGCACGCGGCCGGCGCCGCGGCGCTGGAGGACGTGGACAAGCCGGCCGCGCTGGTGGCGCTGCGGCCCTCCACCGGGGAGATCCTGGCCGCGGTGAACAAGCCCGGCGGGTTCAACCGGGCGCTGCTCGGCAAGTACCCGCCGGGCTCGACGTTCAAGGTGGTGACCGCCGCCGCGCTGGTCGCCGGCGGGGCCGAGCCGGACGCGGACGTGTCCTGCCCGGCCGAGCAGAACATCGGCGGCTTCCCGTTCCACAACGCCGGGTTCAAGGACTTCGGCACGCTGTCGTTCCGTGACGCGTTCGCGCACTCGTGCAACACGACGTTCGGCGACATGACGGTGTCGGGCCTGGGCGCCGAGCGCCTGGCGGAGGTGGCCCGGAGCTTCGGCTTCGGCGAGAAGATCACCCCGGGGGTGCCGGCGGTCAAGGCCGACTTCCCCGCCCCGAAGGACGCCACCGACCTCGCCTCGGCCTCCATCGGGCAGGGCAGGGTGCTGGCCAGCCCGCTCAACATGGCGTCGGTGGCCGCCGCGATCGCCGACGGCGCCTGGCGCCCGCCCCGGCTCGTGGCCGAGGAGGCGGTGCCCGACCGCACGCTGCGGCCGCGGCCGCTGGAGGACGACGTGGTGGCCGCGCTGCGCGACCTCATGCCCGCCGTCGTCACCGACGGCACCGCGCACGCCGTACGCTTCCCGCCCGGTACCGCGGGCAAGACCGGCACCGCCGAGTACGGCTCGGGCAAGGAGCCGCCCTCGCACGCGTGGTTCATCGGCTACCGGGGCGACCTGGCCTTCGCCGTCGTGGTGGAAGGCGGGGGCGCGGGCTCCGCGGTGGCGGCCCCGGTCGCGGCCCGCTTCCTGCGCGAGCTGAGCTGATCATCCCGCGCCTTCGGAACCGGCCTGGTCGCCCTGATCAGCCCGCCTTGCGGTCCATCGGGCTGGTCAGCGCGGCGACCGCCGCCACCACCTCGGCGGCGTTCGACAGGTCGGGCAGCACGATGTCGGCCCCCGCCTCGCGCAGCTCGGCCGCCGTCGCGCGCCCCGAGGCCACCGCGACCATCCCGGCCCCGCCGATGCGGGCCGCCTGCACGTCACGCGCCGAGTCGCCGATCATCACCGTGTTGGCCGAGGTGAACGGGACGCCCAGGCGCTCCTTGGCCCGGCCCTGGGCGACCTGCAGCAGGCTCGCCTTCGGGTAGGGCTCCTCGCCGTAGCCGCCGAGCTCGAAGTCGACGTACTTGTCGAGCCCGAACGCCCTGAGCTTGAGCACCGCGTTGCTCTTGATCGTGCCGGTCAGCACGGCCTGGATCGCGCCGTCGAGCCGGGCCACGGACCTGAGCGCGTCCTTGGCCCCGGCCATCATCCGGCCCTCCTTGGCCAGCCGCTTGCGCCGGTCGGCGAAGGCCGCGGACAGCGCGTCGAGGAAGCGCGGCAGGTGGTCGTCGTCGGCGACGACGCCGTTGACGGCCAGTGTCTCGAAGATGATCTCGGAGTCGGGCCGGCCCATCGGCGGCACCAGCTTGACCAGCGGCCGCCCGGTCACGGCGCGGAACGCCTCGGCGTAGGCGTCTCTGGTCACGATCGCCACGTCGACCAGCGTGAGGTCGACGTTCCACAGCACCAAGCGGTTGATGGCAGCCTCCTGAAAGCGAACCCTTGCCAGGTTACGGCCAACTCCGCCGCCGGGGCCGCCCTCCGCCGGTTTCAGGTATGGTCGAGCGCCTCGGCGAGCGTGTCGACGACCGGGAAGCCGGTCGACTCCAGCTCCTCCCTGGTCGACATGCCCCCGGTGTAGAGCACCGCGCGGGCGCCGACATGGCGGGCCGCCACCCCGTCGTCGACGCTGTCGCCGATCACCAGCACGTCGCGCGGGCGCACGCCGACCGAGGCGATGTGGGCCTCCATGTGGGCCGCCTTCTCCCCGCCCGTCACGCCGAGCAGCCCGTCGACCCGGTTGAAGTGGCGGGTGATGCCGAACGAGTCGACCTTCGGCACGAGATGGGAGTGCGGCGCCATGGAGCAGAGCGACTGCGTGCCCGTCCACGTGGTCAGCGTCACCTCGGCGTCGGCGGCCAGCCCGCAGACGCCGCTCAGGCGGTAGTAGGCGTCGTGGAAGCCGTCGTCGAGCAGCTCCCACTCCCCCTCGGTCAGCGGCCTGCCCAGCATGCGCTCGTACGCGACCCAGATGGGCCTGGTGTAGACGGCGCGGAACCCGTCGGCGGTGAGCGGGGGCAGCTCGTACGCCTTGAAGACCTCGTTGGTGGCTCCGACCACGGCGTCGATGTCGTGGAAGAGGGTGCCGTTCCAGTCCCACACGATGTGCTTCGTCATGTCACCCGCCTGCCTGGTCGAGGGTCAGGAGGTCGGGGATCTCCTGCGTCGCGTACCACATCAGCTCGTGGGCCTCGGCGCCGTCGACGACGAACCGGGCGTCGTCGTCGCCCCCGTCGGCGTCGGGGAGCGCGGCGACGGCCGCCTTGACGTCGGCGACCGCGTACTCGTCGTCGACGTGCACGGCCGCCACCTTGGCCAGCGGGACCGGCTCGGCGACCCGTACCCTGCCCTTCTCCTCCACGTCGGCGTTCGCCTGGATGGCGCCGTCGGCCACCTCGGCGGCCACCACGACGCGGCGGGGCGCGGCGTGCACGCCGTCGGCCAGATCGGCGGCGAGCATGCGCAGCGAGGCGCGGGCGGCCTCGGTGAGGGCGACGTACTCGAGCTCCTCGGTGTCGCCCGAGGCGTACCACTCGACCAGCGCGGGCGTCACCGCGTAGCCGGTCAGCGGGGCGGGGCCGAGCTCACCGGTCTCGACGGCCCTGGCCAGCGCCGGCAGGGTGCACGGCAGGTAGACGCGCATCAGGAACCTTTCGCAGCTTGCACGGGCACCATCATGCCCGCCGCAGCGGGAGCCGGAGGAGAGACTCGAGTTCCAGGATGGTGGTGTCCGGTTCGCGGTGGTGGATGCCGGCGATGCCGAGCGCGCGGGCGGCCACGATGTTGGCCTCGATGTCGTCGATGAACACGCACGACTCGCCCGGCTGCCCGATCAGGTCCAGCGCGTGGTGGAAGATGCGCGGCTCGGGCTTGCGCATGCCCACCTCGCCGGAGATGACGACCGCGTCGAAGACCTCGTCCCAGCCGTCGCGCTCGTAGGTGTTGGACCAGGAGTTGGACAGCAGGCACGTCTTGACGCCGTGCCCGCGCACCTCGCGCAGCATGTCGTACATGGCCTCGGCCCGTTCGAACCCGGCGAACATGCGCGTCAGCAGGCCCTCGGCCACGGGCGGCATGCCGTCGAGCGTCAGCAGGCGGGCCGCCAGGTCGCGCTCGAAGGCGGCCCCGTCGAGCTCACCGCGCTCCAGGGCGTGGATCGCGTTCTCCTCGTCCTCCCCGCTGTAGGCGACCTCGACCAGCTCGCGCATGACCGCACGGTAGTGCTCACCGTCGATGCGGTCGGCGTCGATCCACTTGGCGATGGAGTCGGCCATGCTGGTGGTCAGCACACCACCCCAGTCGATCAGCACCCCGGTGACCACACTGCCTCCTCCTCACGGAAATCAGGTTAAAGAGTAAAGGGTCCGGCGCCGCCGTCAGCGCACGCGGGCGGCCAGCCTGCGGTGCTCGGCCGAGCGCACCACCTCGGCCGCCTTCTCCGCCGAGACGACGGGCGGCTCGCCGAGCAGGCCGCGCTCCTTCTTGAGCGTGAGGAGCCTGGTGACCGACTCGTCCAGCCGGGCCTTGGAGACGCGGCCCGACTCGACCGCCTTCAGCACCGCCTGATACTGCTTCGGCAGGTCGTTCGGCATCAGCAGCAGGTCGGCGCCGGCCAGCACGGCGCGGACCGCGACCTCGCCGTCGTCGTACTTCACCCGGGCTCCGGCCATGTTGAGCGCGTCGGTGGAGATGACGCCCTTGAAGCCGAGCTCCTTCCTCAGCAGCCCGGTCAGGATCGGCTTGGACAGCGTGGCCGGGTCGCCCGACGGGTCCAGCTTGGGGAACACGATGTGCGCGGTCATGATCGCGTCGACCCCGGCGGCGATGGCGGCCTTGAACGGCGGCGCGTCCAGGCGCTCCCACTGGGCCCTGGTGTGCTTGATCACCGGCAGGCCGGTGTGGCTGTCGATGCGGGTGTCGCCGTGGCCGGGGAAGTGCTTGGCGGTGGCGGCCACCCCGGCGGCCTCGAAGCCCTTGACGGCGGCGCCGACCATCTTGGCCACCTCGCCGGGCCGGTTCCCGTACGCGCGCTCGCCGATCACCGGGTTCTTCGGATCGATGTTGACGTCGGCCACCGGCGCGAAGTCGAGGTTGACGCCGAGAGCCCGCAGCTCCTCGCCGGTGGCCTGGGCCACCTCCCGCGCCACCGAGGGCTTGCCGGTGGCGCCGATCCTGGCGGCGCCGGGGAAGCGGGTCATCACCGCGGACATCCGCGACACCAGGCCGTTCTCCTGGTCGGTGCCGATCAGCAGCGGGAGGTCGGTGGACTTCTGCAGCCCGTTGGTCAGCCCGACCACCTGGCCGACGCTCTTGACGTTGGCCGGGAACAGGATGACGCCGCCCAGGTGGTATTTGGCGACGACCTTCTCCGGGGTCTGGGCGCCGTAGCGGGCCTGGTTCTCGCCGGAGACGGTGTCGGCGGCGGTGCCGTAGACGACCGGCATGAACAGCTGGCCGACCTTCTCCCGCACGCTCATCCCGGCCAGCGCCCGCTTGACGGGGTCGGCGGCCGGGGCGGCTCTGGACCCGGTGGCGGTGGGCTCGGTGGCGGTGGGCTCGGCGGGCCGGCCGGCGGCTTCGGTGGCGGGACTCGCCTCGGACGCGGGCGGCTTCGCGGCGGGGGCGACGTCCGCCGCCCCGCCGCCGCATGCCGTGAGTGCCACCGCCAGGAGACTCGCCGTACCGATCCGTCGCAACATGGATCCCACGCTATCCATGACCGGCGGATGCGCCGTCCCCTTTTTCCACAGGACCGCCAGGGACGGGGGTCAGGGGGTCGAGGCGATGTCCGCGAGCCGGTCGAGGATCTCCTCCGACCCGTCGCCCTCCGCCCTGATGACGATCTCTTCGCCCTTGCGGACGTCGAGCGCCATGATCTGCAGGATGCTCTTGCCGTTGATCGGATCGCCGCCCGACGACCGCGCCACCGTGACGTCCATCGGTGCCTTCATCGCCATCTGCACGAACGTGGCCGCCGGGCGGGCATGCAACCCCACCTCCGCGGCCACGGTCGCCTTCCGTTCGCCCATGGGCTCCTCCTTCTTCTCCGGTCCGGACCAGCCGGACCCCTGTCGCGTCACGTCCATTGGAACAGCTCGTCGCCGGCCCGTACCGTGCCTTCGGCCAGAGCCGTCACCGCCGAGTCGAGCGCGTCCAGCGCCACCACGGGGCAGACAGGTGAGCGCCCGCCCGCCTCGATCTCGGTGGGATCCCAGGCCACGACGGGCTGGCCGGCGCTCACCCGGTCGCCTTCCGCCGCGAGCAACCGGAACCCCCTCCCCTTGAGCTGCACCGTGTCGATGCCCAGATGCACCAGCACGCCCCTGCCGTCATCGCCCACGATGACGTACGCGTGCGGATGCAGTTTCATGATTTTTCCAGTGATGGGGGCGACTGCCTCGCCCGGCCCCCTGCTGGGGTCGATCGCCGTCCCCGGCCCCACCATGCCGGCCGAGAACACCGGGTCGGGCACGGCGGCCAGCCCCACCGCCGCGCCCTCCACCGGGGCGAGAACAGTCGTCATGGCCCCGCCCTCTAGCCGATGATGTCCTCGATGTCGCTCGCGATGGTGTCCGCCTCCGGGCCGACGACGACCTGGATCACGTTGCCCGCCGCCATCACGCCGTGGGCGCCCGCGGCCCTGAGCGCGGCCTGGTCGACCTTGGACGTGTCGTGCACCTCCGTGCGCAGGCGGGTGATGCAGGGTTCGATGTCGATGATGTTGCCGGCTCCGCCCAGGCCGGCGATGAGCGCGTTCACGTCCGCCGCCATCAGGCCCTCCTCGTCCGTGGCTGTGCGACCAGGCTACTCAGGCGCCGGGTTCAGTCGGTCTGGGTGACCTTGTTCAGGCCGCGCGGCGCGTCAGGGTCGATGCCCAGCCGCCGGGCGAGCGCCTCGGTGAGCAGCTGCCCCGGCACGATGAGGCCCATCGGGGCCACCCATTCGGGCAGGTCGGGGCCGTTCATCGCGGCCGTGCCGGCCGCGGCGAGCGCCCTGCCGCCGCCGATCGTGTACGCCGCCGCGCCCGCCGAGACGACCCGCTCGGCCAGCGCCACCGTGCCCTGCAGCGTGGGGCCGCTCTCGGCGGCGACGAGCAGCGCCGGGGTGGCGTGGTCGACCACGGCGATCGGGCCGTGCAGCAGGTCGGCGTACGACAGGCCCATGGCGTGCAGGTAGCACGCCTCCTTGAGCTTCAGCGCGGTCTCCAGCGCGGTGGAGAAGGCCAGGCCGCGGCCGGAGACGACCACGCCGTGCTTGTCCGCGAGCCCGTCCACGACGGCGTCCACGTCACCGGGCTCGGCGATCAGCTTCTCCACGGCCTCGGGCACCCGCAGCAGGTCGGCCCGGTCCACGTCGGCGCCGAGCCCGATCGCCAGCACGGCCAGCGCGGCGAGCTGGGTGGTGTAGGTCTTGGTGGCGGGAACCGCCTCCTCCGTCCCCGCGACCGTGCACAGCGCCAGGTCGGCGGCCTGGGCGAGCGGGCTGTCCGGGCCGCCGTTGGTGACCCCGACGGTGGCGGCCCCGCAGTCCTTGGCCCAGGCCAGCGTCTCCACGATCTCTTCCGTACGGCCCGACTGGGAGATCGCGACGGCCAGCACGCCCTCCAGGTCGAGCTTGCGGCGGTAGGTGGTGGCGATGGACGGCGCGGCGAGCGCGGACAGCCGCCCGGCGTGGGATTCCACCAGATAGCGGCCGTAGACTGCGGCGTTGTCGGAGGTGCCACGTGCGACGAACAACAACTGCCGGGTCCGCTCACCCAGCGCCCGCACCTCGTCGATCCTGGGCAGCAGGGAGTCGATCGTGGCCCGCAGCGCCTCGGGCTGCTCGGCGATCTCGCTGCGCATCTTGGTCATCTGGGGGCTCATTCCTCGGGGAGTTAGCGTTCCGGACTTGACCCTGTTTCAGGACATGTGGTCTAGTCCGGACTAGACCAGTGAGAACCATAACCCATCAGACTGGCCCGAGCGAAGGGAGGATCCCGTGGCCCACATCGACCCGGACAGCCCGGTGCCCAAGTACTTCCAGCTCCGCGAGATCCTGCTCGACCTCATCGACAGCGACGAGCTGAGCATCGGCGCCGCGATCCCGTCCGAGCGCGAGCTCTGCCAGCGCTTCGGCCTGTCGCGGATGACCGTGCGGCAGGCGGTCGACCATCTTGTCTCCGAGGGCCGCCTGCACCGGGTGCCGGGCAAGGGCACGTTCGTCGCCCGGCCCAAGATCGAGCTGGCCCTGCAGCTCACGTCGTTCACCGAGGACATGCGCGCCAGGGGCATGGCGCCCGGCTCGCGCGACCTCGACCGGCGCACCATGCGCGCCAGCGCCCACCTGGCCAAGGAGCTGGGCATCCAGCCTGGCGAGGAGGTCCACTTCATCGAACGGCTGCGCACCGCCGACGGCGAACCGCTGTCGATCGAGCGCGCGCACATCCCGGTCAAGCTCGCCCCCGACCTGGCCGACCACGACCTGACCGGCAGATCGCTGTACGAGCTCCTGGAGAGCCGCTACGGGCTGGTCATGGACGCGGGCGAGCTGACCATAGACGGGGGGATAGCCGATCCGAGCGACGCCGACCTGCTCAAACTTCCCCGCGGCGGCGCCGTGCTGCTGCTCCAGCGCAGGTCGTTCTCCGGAGGCGTCTGCGCCGAGCTGGGCGTGTCCACCTACCGGGCGGACCGCTACCAGCTGCGCACCCTACTCGAAATGCCCGCAAGACGGGGTTGAGGGCCCGACCCGGAGGAACACCCGGTGAACGAGACCACCGCCGCCCGGCCTTCGCCGTTCTCACGCCTGATGAACGTGCTGCAGAGGCTGGGCCGCTCGCTCATGCTGCCCATCGCCGCCCTCCCCGCGGCCGCCCTGCTGCTCCGCTTCGGCCAGCCCGACATGCTGGGCGCCAACGGCGCCGAGCCCGGCGGGCTCGCCGACGTGGCGGGCTTCGCCTGGATGACCGAGGTCGCGGCCGTGCTGGCGGCGGCCGGCGAGGCGCTGTTCGAGAACCTCCCGCTGCTGTTCGCGGTGGGCGTGGCCATCGGCTTCGCGCGCAAGTCCGACGGCACGACGGCGCTCGCCGCCGTGGTCGGCTACCTGGTCTTCGACCGGGTGAGCAAGGTGATGTTCGCCGGCTCGGCCATCCGCGAGACCGTGACCCTGCGGCAGGCCGCGGACCAGGGCGTCATCGAGATCATCAACCACGGCATGCAGAACCCCACCAAGGTGCTCGGCGGCATCCTGATAGGGCTGGTCACCGCGCTGCTCTGGCAGCGCTTCCACCGGATCAAGCTGCCGTCGTGGCTGGCGTTCTTCGGCGGGCGGCGGTTCGTGCCCATTCTCACCGCCTTCGTGGCGCTCGGGCTCGGCGTGCTCATCGGCTGGGTGTGGCCGATTCTCGGCGAGTGGATCGGCCACGCCGGGGAGGCGCTGACCACCCTCGGGCCGCTCGGCACCGGCCTGTACGGGCTGATCAACCGGCTGCTCATCCCGCTCGGGCTGCACCACTTCGTCAACTCGATCGTCTGGCACGTGGTGCCCACCTGCGAGGTGGGCGGGCGGGTGCTCGGCGGCGACTGGAACTGCTACTTCGGCGGCGCCCCGGAGTCGGGGCAGTTCATGGCCGGGTTCTTCCCCGTCATGATGTTCGCGCTGCCGGCCGCCGCGCTGGCCATGTGGCGGGCCGCGCCCCCGCACCGGCGGGCCACGGTGGGCGGCATCATGCTGTCGGCGGCGCTGGCCTCGTTCGTCACCGGCATCACCGAGCCGATCGAGTTCGCGTTCATCTTCGTCGCGCCGCTGCTGCTGGCCGTGCACGCCGTGCTCACCGGGCTGGCCATGGCGCTGACCACGCTGATCGGCGGGCAGCTCGGCTTCGGCTTCTCGGCCGGGCTGCTCGACATGCTGCTCAACGCCAGCAAGTCCAACACCCAGAACCTGCCGGGCATCCTGCTGCTCGGGGTGGCGTACGGGGCGGTCTACTACGTCGTGTTCAGCTTCCTCATCAGGCGGCTGAACATCATGACCCCGGGCCGGGAGCCGGAACCGGACGTGGACTCGGGCGAGGCCACCCCTATTCGGTCGTGACATCGCGGCGTGGCCGAGGGTCCGCAACCCGGACGCGGCCACCCCAACACGCGCTGACCTTCTTCGCGATCCTCCGCGAACCAGGGCATGGATCGGGGAAGTTGGCGTGCCGTGTATCCCGGGGCCCGGCCGGAACCTCTTAGTACCGTCTCTCACCAGGAACGCCCCCCGGAGGCTCCCGATGTCGCCCTCTCCCCACGTCCACGGCTCGCTCGCGCTCGACACGCCCCTTGTCTGGGGCCCGCCCGGCGCGCTCCCGGACGAGCGCCGGCTGCGCCACCTCGGCCAGGCGCTCGCCGAGGTCCTCTCCGGCCGCCGGCCCCCGGAGACGGTCGCCGACCGCCTCACCGACCAGGCCTACCGCGAGCTCGTACGGGCCGGTCGCATGCTCGACACCCGTCGCCCGCCCTTCGTCGGCGTCCCCCACGTCAAGGAGCCCAGCGACGGCGTGGTGGAGATGTGCCTCCTGGTCCACTGCGGCGAGCGCGACCGCGTCCTGGCCCTGCGCCTGGAACGCAGGGGCGTGCAGTGGCTCTGCACGGACTTCGAGACCGCCTGACGGCAAGCCGGCTCCAACCGAGCTCCCAGTCGCCCAGGAGATCGTGTCGCGGGGCAGCGCGGTTCGTGCCCCGCGAGACGGAGCTCACCTGGAACCAGACGGGGCCCCAGGGTGCGACGGGTCCCGCCGGACCTCAGGGTGAGCAGGGTGTTCCGGGGATGGGCGGCCCGACGCCTCCGACAGCCACCGGACGTTCCTCACGCTGAAGACCGGCTGCTCCACCCTGATCGTGCGGCGGGTTTCGGAATCCTCCACCACCCACCTCTGAGCCGGACGCACGAGGACCCCCCGCCCGTCCGCCGGGCGAGGGGTCCTTGTGTCACGCGTCAGTTGCCGGCGTTCTTCGGGTCGCCGTGGCAGCGCTTGTACTTCTTGCCCGAGCCGCACGGGCAGGGGGCGTTGCGCTCGACGTTGCCGTAGGCGGCGCGCTCGGCCGAGGTGGTGCGGACGCGGGTGTGCTCCACGTCGCCCTGCTCGCCGGGAGCGGTGTACTCCAGCTCCGCCGGGCGGTCGGGACCGCGGAGGCCGCGCGCGATGATGGAGCGCGTCTCGGCCAGCACCGGGTCTTCCTGCTCCTCGACGATGGGGTTCTCCTGAACCTCCACCTCCAGGTTGAACAGGAAGCCTACGGAGTCCTCCTTGATGCCCTCGAGCATCGCGTTGAACATCTCGAAGCCCTCGCGCTGGTACTCGATCTGCGGATCCTTCTGCGCGTAGGCCCGCATGCCGATGCCCTCGCGCAGGTAGTCCATCTCGTAGAGGTGCTCGCGCCACTTGCGGTCGAGGACGGACAGGATGACGCGCCGCTCGAGGTCGCGGGTCGCCTCGGCGCCCCACTCCTCCTCGCGCCTGGCGTACGCCTCCAGCGCGTCGGCCTTGACCCGCTCCCTGATCAGGTCGTCGGTGACGTTCTCCTGACCACCGGCCTCCTCCAGGAGGTCCTCAAGCTTGACGGAGATCGGGTAGAGGCCGGCGAACGCCTTCCACAGCTTCTCGAGGTCCCACTCCTCGGAGAACCCGTCGGAGGTGGCGCCGTCGACGTAGCCGTCGACGACGTTGCCGATGAAGCCGCGCACCTGCTCGTGCAGGTCGGCGCCCTCCAGCACGCGCCGGCGCTCGGCGTAGATCACCTTGCGCTGGCGGTTCATCACCTCGTCGTACTTGAGAACTTCCTTGCGGATCTCGAAGTTCTGCTGCTCGACCTGGTGCTGGGCGGAGGCGATGGCCTTGGAGACGATGCCGGACTCGATCGGCTGCTCGTCGGGGATGTTGAGGCGCGTCATGATCGCCTCGACCCTGACCGAGTTGAACAGGCGCATCAGGTCGTCGCCGAGCGACAGGTAGAAGCGGGACTCGCCCGGGTCGCCCTGGCGGCCGGAGCGACCGCGGAGCTGGTTGTCGATGCGGCGCGACTCGTGGCGCTCGGTGCCCAGCACGTAGAGGCCGCCCAGCTCGGTGACCTCGTCGTGCTCGGCCTTCACCGCGGCCTTGGCCTTCTCCAGCGCCTCGGGGTAGGCCTTCTCGTATTCCTCGGGCGTCTCGACCGGGTCGAGACCGCGCTGGCGCAGCTCCTGGTCGGCGCGGAACTCGGGGTTGCCGCCGAGCATGATGTCGGTGCCTCGACCGGCCATGTTGGTGGCGACGGTGACGGCGCCCTTGCGGCCCGCCTCGGCGATGATCGACGCCTCACGCGCGTGGTTCTTCGCGTTGAGGACCTCGTGCGTGACGCCTCGGCGCCTGAGCGCCTTGGACAGCCGCTCCGACTTCTCGACCGAGGTGGTGCCGACGAGGACGGGCTGGCCGTGCTCGTGGCGCTCCTTGATGTCGTCGACCACCGCGTTGAACTTGGCGTCCTCGGTCTTGTAGACGACGTCGGCCTGGTCCTTGCGGACCATCGGCCGGTTGGTCGGGATGGGGACCACGCCGAGCTTGTAGGTCTGGTGGAACTCGTTGGCCTCGGTGGTCGCCGTGCCGGTCATGCCGGCGAGCTTGGTGTAGAGGCGGAAGTAGTTCTGCAGGGTGATCGTGGCGAGAGTCTGGTTCTCGTCCTTGATCTTCACGCCTTCTTTGGCCTCGATGGCCTGGTGCATGCCCTCGTTGTAGCGGCGGCCGTGGAGGACGCGGCCGGTGAACTCGTCGACGATGAGGACCTCGCCGTCGGTGACGATGTAGTCCTTGTCCTTCTTGAACAGCTCCTTGGCCTTCAGGGCGTTGTTCAGGAAGCCGACCAGGTGGGTGTGCTCGGCCTTGTAGAGGTTGTCGATGCCGAGCCAGTCCTCGACCTTCTCGACGCCGGACTCGAGGATGCCGACCGTGCGCTTCTTCTCGTCGACGATGTAGTCGCCGGTGCTCTCCTCGCCGGGGTTCTTCGCCTCGACGCCGCGGCGGAGCCGCGGGACGATCTTGGCGAACTCCTGGTACCACTTCCCGGACTGCTCGCCCGGGCCGGAGATGATCAGCGGGGTCCTGGCCTCGTCGATGAGGATCGAGTCGACCTCGTCGACGACGGCGTAGTTGTGGCCGCGCTGCACGCACTCGTCGAGCCCCCACGCCATGTTGTCGCGCAGGTAGTCGAAGCCGAACTCGTTGTTGGTGCCGTAGGTGATGTCGGCGAAGTACTGCTTGCGGCGCTCGTCGGGCGCCTGGCCGGACAGGATCACCCCGACCTCGAGACCGAGGAAGCGGTGGACGCGGCCCATGTTCTCGGCGTCGCGCTTGGCCAGGTAGTCGTTGACCGTGACGACGTGGACGCCCTTGCCGGACAGCGCGTTGAGATAGGCGGGGAGGGTGCAGGTGAGGGTCTTGCCCTCACCGGTCTTCATCTCCGAGATGTTGCCCATGTGGAGATTGGCGCCGCCCATGATCTGCACGTCGAAGTGGCGCTGACCGAGCACGCGGCGCGCGGCCTCGCGTACGGTGGCGAACGCTTCGGGAAGCAGGTCGTCGAGCGACTCGCCATCGGCATGGCGCTGCTTGAACTCGTCCGTCAGGGCGCGCAACTCCGCGTCGGACAGGCTCGTGAAGTCGTCCTCGATGGAGTTGACCTGGTCTGCGATCCGCTTGAGCTTACGCAGAGTCTTGCCCTCGCCGGCACGTAGGATCTTGTCGAGAATGGCTGCCACTTTATGTAAAGCTCCTCGCAGGTCTACCCCGGCGGCGCCGCCAGGAGGAGAGGCCGAGACAAACTTCCCCGCTGCCATCGTAGGCGGTTCTCCAACCAGACACAGCCACCGTGCCGACAAGGGCGCAGGACATGTCTGGGAGAATGTCAGGCGGGCTGATAGTACGCCGGTCAAAGGCCGGTTCGCCCCGATAACCGGGATATCCGGGCAAGGAGGGATTTGTCATGGTTGAGGGACAGAAGTCGGAGCAGACCGAGAATCTCGGTAGCCACGGCGGCCGCGCGTCCTCATGGCTGGCCGTGACGGTGATGCTGCTCGGCAGCGTCGTCGCCGGATTCGGCCTGACCATGGAGAACTGGATGGTCGTCTGGATCGGCGTCGGCCTGTTCGTGGTGGGCGGCATCCTCGCCCTCGTGTTCGACATCTTCACCGATGTGGTGATCGACGCACCCCGGGTGGGGCTGAACGCCGAAGACCACCGCTGACGTTTCCCCCTCGGAGCGGGCACCGTCGAGGCGGCCCCTCCGAGAAGCACCCCCGACGGCGACGGGTTCGTCCCATGATGAACGCGGGCCCGCTGACGGTAATTCCCGGGCCCCGTTCTGTCAGTGGCCGCGGCTAGCATTCCGGCCATGCTCCCCCGTACGGAATCGCGAACATGACCGAACTGACCGCCGACGAGGCGCGCCGGCTCATCCTGCGCGCCCAGGGGCTGCTCGGCTCCGACGGCCGTCAGGGCGGGGTGCAGGGCATGCTCCGCAGGCTCGGCGCCGTCCAGCTCGACACCATCTCGGTGCTCGCCCGCTCCCACGAGCTCGTCGCCTACGCCCGGCTCGGCGCCGTGGGCAGGCCCGCCGTCGAGCAGGCCTACTGGGACGCCCCTGCCCGCAGCTTCGAATACTGGTGCCACGCCGCCTGCATCCTGCCGATCGAGAACTGGCCCCTTTTCGCGTTCCGGCGGCGCGCCTACCGCGAGCGCCGCTTCCGCTGGCACGAGGTGCCCGACAGCGTCGACAAGCTGCTCCAGCAGGTGCGCGACCACGGCCCGCTCACCACCGCCGACGTCGGCGGGGCCAAGAACGGCGGCCCGTGGTGGGACTGGTCCGACTCCAAGATCGGCCTGGAGTGGCTGCTCGACATCGGCGAGGTGGTCTGCACCCGCCGGGTGGGCTGGCGCAGGGTCTACGACCTGGCCGAGCGCGTGGTGCCCGCCGGCCTGCTGGCCGAGGACCTCACCGACGAGGAGTGCGTCGTGCGGCTCGCGGGCATCGCGGGCCGGTCACTCGGGGTCGCCACGCGGGCCGACCTGATCGACTTCCTCCGCCTCAAGGGGCGCTCCGCCGCGATCCTCGACGAGGCCCTCGCGAGCGGCGCCGCCGGGCTGACGCCGGTGCGCGTCGCCGACTGGCCCGCCGCCAGGGCCGGCCGCAACGGCTCGGCGCCCGGATCCGTGCCCAACGCCTGGGCCGACCCGGCCGCGCTGGAGTCGGAGCCGCGCGGACGCCACCGCACGACCCTGGTCTCGCCGTTCGACTCGCTGATCTGGCACCGCGGCCGCACCGAGCGCGTCTTCGGCTTCGCCTACCAGCTTGAGCTGTACGTGCCGAAGCACAAGCGGGTCCACGGCTACTTCACGATGCCGGTGCTGGCCGGCGGCCGCCTGATCGGCAGGGTGGACCCGGCGCGCGAGGGCACCACGCTGGTGGCCAGGAAGGTCAGCCTGGAGCCGGGCCTGACCAGCGCCCGCTGGGTCGAGGCGATGGGCGACGCGCTCCGGTCGGCCGCCACCTGGGTCGGCTGCGACACCGTACGCGTCGAACGCGCCGACCCACCCGAGCTCGCCGAGGCACTCAACACGACCCTGGCCCGCTGACTTGACCAGGTCAGCGAGCCGCTGGGCCCGCCGCCGCCTTGGCCCGCCCTCCCTCAGGGGGAGGGGCGGGCGGGGCTAGGGCGGATCAGGTGATTTCCAGCATGCGCTCGCGGACCGCGTACACCACGGCCTCCATGCGCGAGTGCAGTTGCAGCTTGTCCAGGATGTTGCGGACGTGGTTCTTCACCGTGTTCTCGGAGATGAACAGCTGCTTGGCGATCTCCCGGTTGTTCATGCCCTTGGCGACGAGCCGCAGGACCTCCATCTCGCGCTCCGTCAGCCGCGGGACCGGCACCTGCGGCGGGCGTTCGGTCTCCTTGCGGCTCATGCTGGCGAACTCGTTGATGAGCTTGGCCGCCATGGCCGGGTTGATCAGCGACTGCCCCTCGTGGACGCCGCGGACCGCCGCGGGCACGTCGTTGATCTGGACGTCCTTGAGGAGGTAGCCGGTCGCGCCGGCCTTGATGGCCTCGAAGAGGTCTTCTTCCTCGTCGCTCACCGTCAGCATGATGATGCGGGTGCTCGGCACCGAGGCCTTGATGCCCTTGGTCGCCTCGATGCCGTCCTGCCGCGGCATGCGCACATCCATCAACGCCACGTCGGGCATGAGGCGATCGGCCAGCTCGACCGCCTCCTGACCGTCGCTCGCTTCCCCGACCACCTCGATGTCAGGCTCCGCGGCCAGCGCCAGGGCCAGGCTGCGCCTGATCAGCTCGTGATCGTCCACGATCAGCACGCGGATCGGCTCGCCGCCGGAGGGGCGCGCCTCGCCGGACTCCGTCACAAGGCCTCCTTGATGCGCCTCGCGACCGTCGTGTCTCCGGTTCGCTCGCTCGTCCTCGCCTGACTGAGCTCGCTCACGTCTCCTCCTCGTCGGGGGCCAGAGCCGTCGAACCGCCATGATCGCACGTGTGCCGCGGTTCTCGGGTGGTCGAGAAGATCTTTCCGGCGGCCGTCAGGGCTCTACGAGCCGCAGCACACCGTAGTTGTACCCACGCCGGTTGTAGACGACGGATGGCAGGCCGCTCTCCTTGTCACGGAACAGATAGAAGTCGTGTCCGACCAGCTCCATCTCGAGGAGGGCCTGGTCGATGGTCATGGGCTCTGCTTTGTGGTGCTTCTCCCGGACGATCAGAGGGCCTTCGCCGTCCATCTGGATGGGGACGATGTCGTCGTACTGCTTGTCTTCCGGCAGCCGATCCTCCTCGGGCTCGGCCTCCTCGCGGGCGGGCTCGACCTTGGACGGCGCGGGCGCGGCCAGGTCGGGCATCGTGGCGGTGATCTCCGCCATGGACGGCTGCTTGTGGTTGCCGTGATGGATCTTGCGCCGGTCGGCCAGCCGCCTGAGGCGGCCCTCCAGCTTGTCCATCGCGATGTCCAGAGCGGCGAAACGGTCGTCGGCGCTGGCCTCCGCGCGGATGGCGGGGCCGCGGGTGTGAATGGTCAGCTCGACCCGCTCTCGCTGGTCGGCCGCGCGCACGTTGCGCTCCTTCGACACCTCCACATCGACTCGGATGAGTTTGTTGTCCAGACGCTCGATCCTGGCCAGCTTGGTTGTCACCTGGTCTCGGAACCGATCACTCACTCCCGTGTGCCGGCCCTTGACGATGATGTCCATGCAACAGCCCCCCTTCGTCTAACGACTGAGATAGAGCGCCCGACGACTCGCGTGGTGCCGGGCAGGGTTTTCTGCTGTCCGCCTGTCCTTCAGGGTTACCCTCCTCCGACGCCTCGTCACCGGGAACGCGGGTGGCACCCGTCCGGCCGACCTGGTCTTCGACCCCACATCCGCCTGCTGAGGGTTTCGCAGCTCTGATGCCACTACCGCCCTTCTCTCCTGGCGGGGGACATCTGGACCCCCGGGGAGGCAGGACTTACCCCTAAGCCGCACCGTGATCGGACGACGAAAAGTCGCCTTACGTGGGCCGTTTCGCCTGCGGCTGGCATCGGCTAGCGGAGCCGGGAGCCCCGGCTCTGCGCAACCACGGACCCGAACGGGTGCCATGTTCAGAACGCTATCCGGATCGGCGGCGAATGTCAGCCGGAGGAAGCTCCAAAGGATCACTTTCCGTGATTTTCGCGCGGGGTTACGGGCCGGCTGAATGCCCCGTTTGGTCCCACGGCACCCCTTACAGGACAGGGCGGCAAGCCTTCTGAGCTGCCTCACCTGGCGCTTCCCGCTACGGACATGTGGCCCTCCGGAAGGCAACACACCTGGGCCTTTCTTTACTGACTGTCACCGTGACCATTTCGTGAGATCCGGCGTGTCGCGGCGACGGTGACGGCCAGCGGCACCGTCGCCCCCACCGCCCGCAGCGCCCTCGCGGCGTCCGCGAGCGTGGCTCCCGTCGTGACGACATCGTCCACGACGACCACCCGGGCACGATCGAACACACCCCCGGCCCTCCGCACGAAGCCTGCGGAACTCCCACGTACGCGGACACCACCCCTCCCTGCGACCCGCAGATCATGGACACCTCCTCTCTCTGCGACCGACAGATCGTGGGCACGTCCTCCTCCTGCGACCGACAGATCGAGGGCACCTCCTCTCCCTGCGGCCCACAGATCGTGGACCCCTCCTCTCCCTGCGACTTCGAGATCGCGGACAGCGCTCTCAGATACGGAGAAGGACCCGGCCAGGTTCGACACCCGGTCGGCGGAGCTCAGGCCCGACTGGTCGGCCACCTTCCGGCGCTGCCGCAGCGCGGGCCAGAGCGTGACGGCCATCCCCCGTCCGCGCAGCCGGCGCACCACCCGCTCCGCCAGCGCGCCCACGTGGTCGTGACCCCGCCCCTTGACGGCCGCCCGCCCACTGGGCACCGGCACCACGATCACCCCCTCCCCTCCCAGAAGAAGCCCGCACTCCCCCACCCCACGAAGCCCCACCGACGACCGAGCGCTCCCCCGTCCACGAAACCTCTCCACAGCGCCCTCAGCGCCCTCCTGCGGCGACCGGAGGGCCGCCACGAGGGCGAAGGCCAGAAGGTCGGCGAGGGCCGCCGCCAGGGCCGCCTCACCCCGTTCCTTGTAGGCGATGACGGCCTTGCGCACCACGCCCCCGTACGGAGAAGCGGACCAGCACACGGGAAGCCCATCGGGACACGGCGCGGGCATCCGGCGAGAGGGCACCACCACACCCGCCAGACACTCCTCGCACAGACGCACCCCCGGAGCGCCACAGCCAAGACAGGGCTGCGGCAGCACGACATCAAGCAGACCGGCGAACACGGCCCCAGCATGCCGTCGCCCACCGACACTTTCGGTAGCCGAACAAGCACCCAGAGACGCCACCTGTCACGAGACTCTCTACGGAACTACGGCGAGCTGAGCGGGCCGTCAGGCACGCCTATCGGCGCCCAGCCCGAGGGGGTTCCCAAAAGGATTTTCGCTTTTGGATCTTTCGTTTGAACCCAAGACGCTGACCGAGCGTGCGTCCCTCGGGCCCGCACAGAAAAGATCAAGAGAGGCGCGTGCCTCTGCGCTCGCGCCGCGAGAAATTCGGGCTCGCGCCCCAGGAAGCTTCGCACCCGCGCCCGCAAGAGACGCCCGGCGCACGCCCCAAGAAGCTTCACGCCCACGCCCCAAAAGACATCCGGCTCACGCCCCACAAGGCTTCGCACCCGCGCCCGCGAGAGACGTCCAGCTGCGCCCCAGGAAGCTTCACGCCCGCGCCCCCGAAAGACTTCCCGCTAACGCCCCACAAAGCATCGCGCCCGCGCCCGCGAGAGACGTCCAGCTGGCGCCCCACAAAGCTTCGCATCCGCGCCCGCAAGAGACGCCCGGCTCGCGCCGCAAGAAGCTTCGCGCCGCACCAAAGGACTTCCGCTCACGCTCCAGGAAACTTCACGCCCGCGCCCCAAGAAACCTCCGGCTCGCGCCCCAAGCACCTTCCGGCTCGTGGTTGAGGCGGCCAAACCAATCGAGAGCCGCCGGAGCGATCCCCCGAAGTCAGCCCAGGGCGAAGATCGGCTGGTCGACGGCGGTGGCGGGCTTCGGGGTCCAGGTTTGTTTGTCGCGGCTGTATTCGAGGATCTCGTTGCTGTCCTCGGTGGTCGCCAGGATCGCGTCGCCCAGGGCGGCCAGGCGCTCCAGTCGCTTGCTGGTGGTCGGGAGCTGGGTGGTCTCCCCGTCGCCGACGTTGATCTCCTTGACGACCTGGCCCGCCTTGGTCTGGACGAGGACCAGGAGGTGGCCGCCGTCGCTCCAGGCGATGTCCACGATCTCGTCGCCGCCCGAGACCGTGGTCAGCGTCTCGAAGTTGCTCAGCATGGCGTTGCCGCCGCCGCCCGTGAGCGCGCCGACCTGGACCCGGTTGTCGCCGATCTCGACCGCGACGCGGACCCCGTTGCGCGCCATCCGCAGCGAGGTGACGTTCAGCCCCTGGAGGGCGGGCGCGGCGACGCGTTCGGGCCCGCGGCCGACGACCGGGTGGGAGCGGATGACCTCGCCGTTCTGCCGGTCGAACGTCCACAGGCTGCCGTCGCGGTGCCAGGACGGGTCGGTGAGGTCGGCGCCGGGGATGGACTCCTGCCAGCGGCCGTCGGGCGAGTGCCGGGTCACCCAGATGCCGCCCGCCGCGGACCTGGCGGCGATCCGGTCGCGGTCCTTGGAGACGGCGAAGCCGGTGTAGCCCTGGCTGGGCTGTCCGGCGGGGCCGGTCACGGGGTGGCCCTCGCCGTCGCTGCCCAGCACGAAGACCGCGCCGCCGCTGCTGTAGAACACCTGCTTGTCCTCGCTGCCCAGCCAGCTCTCCGGCAGGTTGGCCGGCACGGTGAGCGGGCCGGAGGAGAAGAACTGCTCGCCGTCGAGCAGCACCTCCAGGGTGCGGCCGTTGGCCAGGTTGTTGCTGCTCAGGCTGGCCCTGAGCTGGGCCTGCAGGCCCTGTGTGTAGGTGTCGAGCGGGTTGAACGGGCCGCCCATGTTGATCACCACCCGGTCCTCGGTGGACCGGATCCACCGCACTCTGGCGCCCTCCGGGAACTCGTTGCCGACCGCGCCCTGCAGCCCGCTGGTCGGCCCTTCGGCGAGGCGCTCGACGATGGTCTGGGCGAAGCTCTTGTCGGGGTCGACGCGCAGCCGCAGCCGGTCGACGACCAGCCGGTCGGGCTGCGGGTCGGCGCCGGAGCTGCCGTTGAGGTAGTAGAGGTTGGTGGGACGGTACGCGCGCCGCACGTCGGCGTCGGTGAGCAGCAGGCCCTGCTGCAACCCGTTGACCTTGAAGGCCCCGTTGGCGTCCTTGACCAGGGTGATCGGCCGGTTGATCTTGGGGTCGTCCGACGAGCCGACCGGCACGTACGTGTCGTCCTCGTTGATCTGCGCGATCTTGTTGCCCTGGATGGAGAGGACGGTCTCGTTCTTCTCCTTGTTCTCGACGAGCTCGCCGAACCGGAACGAGTTGTCGATCACCGTGATGGCGCCGTCGGGCTTCCAGACCCGCCTGGCCTCCTCGGTCAGGTACTTGGGCAGCACGGAGGGGTCGTCGTCGTAGGCGGCCATGGCGGCCAGCAGGCCCTCCACGACCTGCTGCGGCCCCCAGTCGGGCTGCGGCGCGACGGCGAGCATGCGCTGGAACGGCACGGTGACGGAGTCGCCGCTGCCCGCGTCGTCCACCGGGAACGGCCCGCCCACGGGGATGACCGCGCAGCCGGTGCCGGCCAGGAGCATGGTGAACGCGAAGGCGGCGGCGCCGCCCAGCCGCCTAATCCTCGTCATGGCCGCCCCCGTCTCCGGTGGCCGGCAGCAGGACCGGCGTCATCTGGCCGCGCCAGGTGCGGCGCATCTCGATCTCGGGCGGGACCAGCGACAGCGGGGAGCCCTTGAGGTCGGTGCCGGCCTTCCTGGGCAGGGTGAGCCGGAACTGCGAGCCCTCGCCCGGCTGGCCCCACGCCTGCAGCCAGCCGCCGTGCAGGCCGGCGTCCTCGCGGGAGATCGCCAGGCCGAGCCCGGTGCCGCCGATGGTCCTGGCCCGCGACGGGTCGGCCCGCCAGAACCGGTCGAACACCAGCGTGTCCTCGCCGGGTTTGAGCCCTATGCCGTGGTCGCGCACCGCGACCGCGACCGCGTCCCTGTCGGCGCCGACGGTGACCACGACGTCGCGGCCCTCGCCGTGCTCTATGGCGTTGAACAGCAGGTTGCGCAGGATGCGCTCGACCCGGCGGTTGTCGACCTCGGCCATGCACGGCTCGTTGGGCAACCGCAGCTCGAAGCGGGTGCTGTGGCGCTCGGCCAGCGCCTCGGAGTCGGCGATGGCGCGCAGCACCACGTCGCGGATGTCGACGGAGTCGAGGTCGAGGTCGGCGGCGCCGGCGTCGTACCGGCTGATCTCCAGCAGGTCGGCCAGCATCGACTCGAACCGTTCGAGCTGGGCCTGCATCAGCTCGGCCGAGCGCGAGGCCATCGGCTCGAAGTCCTCGCGCGCGTCGTACAGCAGGTCGGCGGCCATGCGGACGGTGGTGAGCGGGGTGCGCAGCTCGTGCGAGACGTCGGAGACGAACTGCCGCTGCACCTGCGACAGCTCCTCCAGCTGGTGGATCTTGAGCGCCAGGTTGGCGGCCATCTCGTTGAACGAGGTCGCGAGCCTCGCCAGGTCGTCCTCGCCGCGCACCTTGAGCCGCTCGTCGAGCTTCCCGGCGGCCAGCCGCTCGGCGGCCTGGCGGGCGAGCCTGACCGGCGTGACGACCTGGCGGGCCACGAGGTACGCGATGGCGGCGAGCAGCAGCACCAGCCCGAAGCCGACCACGACGATGGCCAGCCGGACGTTCGACAGCATCTGCTCTTCCTCGTCGAACGGGAAGAAGTGGTAGACCTCGTAGCTGCCGTTGACGTGGATGATGGCGCCGATGACGAGGGTCTGCCTGTGCTGGCTCTCGCCGGGCAGCCTGATCGGCTCGGTGTAGCGCTGCGGCCTGTCGATGAACTTCTCGGCCTGGCGGCGCAGCATCTGCTGCAGCGCCTCGGGGATGTTCTGCTCGTTGACGTTGCCCGACGCGCGCGACCGGCCGGGCTCGTCGACGTTGAGTATCAGCACCTCGTAGCGCTTCTTCCAGCCGTCCCTGCCGGTGCCGATGATGTTGTCCATCACCTCGTCGAGCGGGTCGGGCGGCACGCTCTTGCCGGGATCGGAGGACTTGGCCTGGTCGTCCTCGCGCCGGGTGAGGGCGTCGGCGATCTGCAGCCGGTCGGCGGCGGCCTCGCTGGCGGCGGACTGCTGCCGCCGCTCGATGACCGAGTTGTTGATCTGGTCGGACAGGAAGATGCCGAGCACCACCACGACGATCAGCGAGATGACCAGGGTGCTGGTGACGACCTGGAGCTGGAGCGAGCGCCGCCACAGCCGGCGCGCCCTGCCCGCCGCACGACGAGCCCGCCGCCGGATCCCGCCGAGTATCTGGCGGAGGGTCCGGCGGCGTGTGCGTCTCGTCTTGGCCGGGGGCATGGCGGGGAGAGCCGGGTCCCTAAGCGGGACCGGCCTTGTAGCCCACGCCGCGGACCGTCACCACGATCTCGGGGTGCTCGGGATCCTTCTCGATCTTGGCGCGGAGGCGCTGCACGTGCACGTTGACCAGGCGGGTGTCGGCCGCGTGGCGGTAGCCCCAGACCTGCTCCAGCAGGACCTCGCGGGTGAAGACCTGGCGCGGCTTGCGGGCCAGGGCGACGAGCAGGTCGAACTCGAGCGGGGTGAGGTTGATGGTCTCGTCGCCGCGCTTGACCGAGTGTCCGGCCACGTCGATGGTGATGTCGCCGATCTGCAGGATCTCGGGGGTCGGCTCGTCGGTGCGGCGCAGCCTGGCCCGCACCCGGGCCACCAGCTCCTTCGGCTTGAAGGGCTTGACGATGTAGTCGTCGGCGCCCGACTCCAGCCCCAGCACCACGTCGATGGTGTCGCTCTTGGCCGTGAGCATGACGATCGGCACGCCGGACTCCGCCCTGATCCGGCGGGCGACGTCGATGCCGTCGGCGCCGGGCAGCATCAGGTCGAGCAGGACGAGATCGGGGCGCGTGTCGCGGAACGCGTCCAGCGCCTTGTCGCCGTCACTGACAAAGGATGGTTCGAAGCCCTCTCCGCGCAACACGATGCCGAGCATCTCGGCGAGAGCGGCATCGTCATCGACGACCAGCACGCGACCTTTCATGGCCCCTCATTCGTTCTACGCATTCTGGGACATACCTGCACGGTCGGTGAAGGTTACCCCCGCTCGGCCCATGAGTGTGACATGAGTCCCGCGAAAGGTCTGTATCAGGCTCGCGCCGCGACCGCTTTCTTCAGTCTGCGGTAACGGAAGGTCTTTCGGCCACCCTGGACGAGATCCGCCGCGCCGAAACGCGTGGAATGCGAGCCAAGATGCGGTCTTCTCGACGGCGCGACGCCACCCAGCCGCCCAGCGTGCCAGGATTGGGATATGTCAGACGGTCACGGTTCCGCGTCAGAGAGGCCTTCGGGCTGGGCAGCGGAGCAGCCCCCGCCCTACGGCGCGCCTCCGGCGTCGCCGTGGACCGCCCCCGGCAGCGAGCAGCCGCCGCCTTCCGGTCCTCCTCCCTACGAAGCCGGCCCCCAGTCCGGCGGGCAGCAGTCTTACGGGCCGCCCCACGGCCCCTACCCGCAGGGCCAGCCCTACGGGTACGGTCCCCACCCGCCCGCGCTGCGGCCCGGCATCATCCCCCTGCGCCCGCTCGCTCTGGGCGACATCTACGACGGCACCATCAAGCTCATCCGCTCCAACCCGAAGGCCGTGCTCGGGCTGTCGGCGGTCGCGGCGCTGCTCGCCGCCATCCCGCTGGCCGTCGGCCAGGGCTTCGTGTTCGGCGCCGTCGCGCCGCTGATGAACGACCCCGCCGCCCTCCAGGCCGAGGACCCGGCCGGCACCTACGGCATGCTCGGGGCCCAGTACGTCAGCGCCTTCGTCTCGTACGCGATCAGCTTCGTCGCGGTGACGGTGCTGACCGGGGTGCTGACGCGCATCCTCGGCCGGGCCGTGTTCGGCGGCAAGATCACCACTCAGGAGGCGTGGCAGACGACCAGGAGGCGGCTGCCCGCCCTGTTCGGCGTCGTCGGGCTGCTGGCTCTCATCATGCTGGCCCCGGTGGCCGTCATGGCCGCGGTGCTCGTGGTCGCCTTCGGCACCGTCGCCGGGGGCTCGCCCGAGGCGGCCGGCGGGCTGCTCCTGCTGTTCCTGCTGATGATCGTGCTCTACATCGGGTACGTGTTCTTCTTCCGCACGCGCTTCGCCTTCGCGCCCGCGGCCGTGGTGCTGGAGGGCAGGGGGCCTGTCGACGCGATGCGCCGCTCGTGGAACCTGGTGACCGGCGACTTCTGGCGCGTCCTCGGCATCCTGTTCCTGACCACGCTGGTGGTCGGGCTGATCGCCAGCATCCTCCAGGTGCCGTTCATGATCGCCGGAATGGTGATCGGGCTGGTCGGCAGCGGGTCGGTGGCGACGATCGTGATCGGTTCCATCCTGGTCGCCGTCGGCGGCACGCTCGGCGCCATGATCACCTACCCGTTCGAGGCGGGCGTCGCCGGGCTCCTGTACGCGGACCGCCGCATGCGGGGCGAGGCCTTCGACCTCGTCCTGCAGACGGCGGCCATCGAGCAGCAACGGCAGGGCTGGGTGCATTCGACGGCCGACGAGCTGTGGCACCCGTCCAACTCCGCCAAGTCGTGAGCCCGATCGGCAGGGACGAGGCCGCCGGGCGTGCGGCGCGCGAGCTCCTCGACCCTCAGTACGCTCGGGAGCCGCTGTTCGACCGGCTGCAGCGCTGGTTCTTCCAGTTCGTCAACGACCTGCTCGACACGGTGGCCGGTGGCGGCACCGCGGGCGGCGTGCTGGCGGCGATCGTCATCCTGCTGCTGCTCGTGGGCGTCGCGGCGCTGGTCGTCTGGCAGGTCCGCCGCGCCGGCCGGCGCAGGGCCGCCGCTCCCGGCGAGCTGTTCGACACCCGGCGGCTGACGGCGGCCGAGCACCGTGAGGCCGCCGAGCGGCTCGCCGCCGAAGGCCGGTGGACGGAGGCGATCCAGGAGCGGCTGCGCGCCATCGCCCGCGACCTGGAGGAGCGCGCCCTGGTCGACGGCATGCCGGGCCGCACCGCCGCCGAGCTCGCCGCCGAGGCCGGCCGGGCGCTCCCGCCGTTCGCCGCCGACCTGGCGGCGGCGGCCCGCTCCTTCGACGACGTCACCTACGGCGACGTCCGCGGCACCCCCGCGGCCTACGAGTCCATGAGCACGCTGGACACCCGCCTCGCGACCGCCCGCCCGGCCGCCCTGGGAGCCACCCCATGACCCTTCCCCGCCCGTCGCCCCCGCACGACCGCCCCGTCCAGGCCACCCCAGCAGGACACCACCCCCTGGAAGGACGCCGGGCCGGGAGGCCGGGTGGGGTGCGGTTCGGAGGTTCTGATGGCCGGTGAAGGCGTGCGGGTGAGGCCGGAGGAGAGCGTTCCGGCGTCGGGCGGGCTGGCGCCGGCGGCCGGGGGCGGGTCGGTGCCGACGTCGCCGACCGTGCGGTCCGTGTGGCGGGGCGGCCGGCTGATCGCGCTGCTCGGCCTGATCGTCGTGGCGGTCGCCACGGCCGTGGTGCTGCTCGGCCCCGACCGGGGCGCCCAGCGCTTCCTCGATCCGGACGACACCTCGCTGCAGGGCTCCAAGGCGCTGGCCGAGCTGCTGCGGGCCAGAGGCGTCACGGTGGACCGGGTGGACTCGGCGGAAGCGGCCAGGGCCCTGGGCGGCGACAGACTGCTGTTCGCCGGCGACACGACGTACGTGGACACGTCCGCCCTGGCCTCGCTCCCCGGCGACCGGCTGATCGTGGGCTTCTACGACCTGCCGACGCTCGCCCCGAACGTCGACCCGGTGCCGGAGGCGGTGCGGGAGCGCTCGCGCGACCCCGAGTGCGCGCTGCCCGCCGCGACCGCCGCGGGGAGCGCCTACATCGGCGGGGTCGCGTTCGAGGTCCCCACCGGCGGCACGGGGTGCTATCCGTCGCATGAGGGCTCGACGCTCGTCAGCTTCCCGAACGGGTCCGGCACGACCACGGTCGTCGGCAGCGCCTCGTTCATGACGAACCTGCGCCTGGCCGAGGACGGCAACGCCGCGCTGGCGCTCAACCTGCTCGACACCGGCAAGCCCGTGACCTGGCTGGTGTCCCCCGACACCCCGCCCACCGGCGACCTGGCGGGCATCGAGGGCCGCTCCATGTACGACCTCATGCCCGCCGGCGTCGGCTGGTCGCTGGTGATGGCGTGCGTGGCGGTGGCGCTGGTGGCGTTCTGGCGGGGCAGGCGGCTCGGCCCCGTCGTGGTGGAGCGGCTGCCGGTGGTGGTGCGGGCCGCCGAGACGGTGGAGGGCCGCGGCAGGCTCTACCGCGCCAGGAAGGCCAGGGCCAGGGCCGCCGACGCGCTGCGGGCGGGCGCGATCGACCGGCTGACGCCCCGGCTCGGGCTGGGCCAGGGCGCGGACAGCCGGGAAGTGGTGGCGGCGATCGCCGTACGGACGGGTGAGGACGCGCAGCGGGTCGGCGCCGCGCTGTACGGGCCTTCGCCGGAGACGGACGACGAGCTGGTCGCCCTGGCCGGATACGTGGACCACATCGAAAGGAAGGTCAGTGAGCTCTGAGCATTTCGCCCGGACGGCGGCCCCCGCGGACGCGGCCAGGGAGGCGCTGAGCGCGCTCCGGGCCGAGGTGTCCAAGGCCGTCGTCGGGCAGGACGCGGTGGTGACCGGGCTGGTCATCGCCCTGCTGTGCCGGGGACACGTGCTGCTGGAGGGCGTGCCGGGCGTGGCCAAGACGCTGATGGTCCGCACCCTCGCCGCGGCGCTGTCGCTGGATTTCAAGCGGGTGCAGTTCACCCCCGACCTGATGCCGGGCGACGTGACCGGCTCGCTCATCTACGACGCGAAGACGGCGGAGTTCGAGTTCCGCGAGGGCCCGGTGTTCACGAACCTGCTGCTCGCCGACGAGATCAACCGCACCCCGCCGAAGACCCAGGCGGCGCTGCTGGAGGCGATGGAGGAGCGGCAGGTGAGCGTGGAGGGCGCGGCCCGCCCGCTGCCCGACCCGTTCGTGGTGTGCGCGACGCAGAACCCCGTCGAGTACGAGGGCACCTACCAGCTCCCCGAGGCCCAGCTGGACCGGTTCATGGTGAAGCTGACGGTGCCGCTGCCGCCGCGTGACCAGGAGATCGCGGTGCTGGAGCGGCACGCGCTCGGCTTCGACCCGCGCGACCTGTCGGAGATCAAGCCGGTGGCGACGGCCACCGACCTGGAGGCGGGCCGCCAGGCGGCGGCGCAGGTGCACGTCGCCCCCGAGGTGCTCGGCTACATCGTGGACGTCGCCCGCGCCACCAGGAACTCGCCGTCGCTCCAGCTCGGCGTCTCGCCGCGCGGGGCGACCGCGCTGCTGGCTGCCTCACGGGCGTGGGCGTGGCTGTCGGGCCGCGCGTACGTGACTCCGGATGACGTCAAGGCGCTGGCCAGGCCCGCGCTCCGGCACCGGGTGCAGCTGCGGCCGGAGGCGGAGCTGGAGGGCGCGACCGCCGACGGCCTGCTCGACGGCATCCTCGCCTCGGTCCCGGTCCCGCGCTGATGGCGCTGACGGGACGCGCCGGGCTGGTCGCGGCGCTCGGGATCGTGGTGGTGCTGTTCGCCCCGCAGCCCGGCCCCGCGCTGGCCGGGGTGTGCCTGCTGCTGGCCGCCGGGATCCTCGTGGACCTGGTGTTCGCGGGCGCGGTGCGGCCGCTGCGCTTCCACCGGTCGGGCGAGCGGCTGGTGCGGCTCGGGCAGCGGGCGACGGTGGAGCTGACGGTCGAGAACCCGGGGAGCAGGCGGGTGCGCGGGGTGCTGCGCGACGCGTGGCCGCCGTCCGCCGGGGCGGCGCCGCGCGAGCTGGCGCTGGACGTGCCGGCCGGCGAGCGCCGCAAGCTGGTCGTGACGCTCACCCCGACCAGGCGCGGCGACCGCGAGTCCGTGGCGGTGACCGTGCGCTCGCGCGGGCCGCTGGGGCTGGCCGCCCGCCAGGGCAACCACTACTCCCCCTGGTCGGTGCGGGTGCTGCCGCCGTTCCTGTCGCGCAAGCACCTGCCGTCCCGGCTGGCCAGGCTGCGCGAGCTGGAAGGTCAGCATCCGGCGCTGGTGCGCGGTCAGGGCACCGAGTTCGACTCACTGCGCGAGTACGTGATCGGCGACGACGTGCGCTCGATCGACTGGCGGGCCACCGCGCGGCGGCACGACGTGGTCGTGCGCACCTGGCGGCCGGAGCGCGACCGGCGGGTGCTGATCGTGCTCGACACCGGCCGCACCTCGGCGGGCCGGGTGGGCGCGGCGCCGATCCCACTGGCCGGGGCGGTCGCGGACGGCCAGGGCGGGCTGCTGGTGCGTCCCGCGCCGCGTCCCGAGCCCGGGTGGCCGCGGCTGGACTGGTCGATGGACGCGGCCCTGCTGCTGGCCGCGCTCGCCGCCAGGGCCGGCGACCGGGTGGACTTCCTGGCCTACGACCGGTCGGTGCGCGCCTGGCTGAGCGGCGCCTCCCGCACCGAGCTGCTGTCGTCGCTGGTCAACGTGATGGCGCCGATCGAGGCCGAGCTGGTCGAGGCCGACGCGCAGGGCATGGTGGCCGCGATCCTGTCCCGGGCCAAGCGCCGCTGCCTGGTGGTGCTTCTCACCGACCTGAACGGGGCCGCGATGGACGAGGGTCTGATGCCCGTGCTGCCCCAGCTCTCCTCGCGCCACCTGGTGCTGGTGGCGGGCGTGTCGGATCCGCGGGTGGCGGCGATGGCCGCCGGACGGAGCACGGCCGAGGAGGTGTACGACGCGGCGGCGGCCGAGCACGCCCGGCTGGAACGCCGGCGGATCACGGCCAGGCTGCGCCGCCACGGCGTCGAGGTGGTCGACGCGCCGCCCGACGACATCGCGCCCGCGCTGGCCGACCACTACCTGGCGCTGAAGGCCGCAGGCCGGCTCTAGCCGCTCGGGGCCACGTCGGGGGCGTCCTCCAGGTCACCGGTCTGGTCGTCGCGGGCCGCGCGGCGTCCGAACGCGATCACGTACCCGAGGAAGACCACCTCGGCGAACACCCCGATGCCGACGCGGGCGGCGGTGGGGAGCCCGGACGGCGTCACGAACGCCTCGATCAGGCCCGACACGAACAGCACCACGACCAGCCCGAGCGCGACCGCCATCACCGCTCTGCCGTGCTCGGCCAGCACCTCGACGCGTCTGCGGGGGCCTGGCGCGATGACGGTCCAGCCGAGCCGCATGCCGACGGCGGCGGCGAGGAACACGGCCGTGAGCTCCAGCAGGCCGTGCGGGGTGATGAGGCCGAAGAAGATGTCGAGCTTGTCCCTGGAGGCCATGAGTCCGCCAGAGATGCCGACGTTGGCGGCGTTCTGCCAGAGCACGTAGGGAATCGGCAGGCCCAGGAGGACGGCGTAGGCGATGACCTGGAGCGACACCAGCGCGTTGTTGATCCACACGCGGTTGGCGAAGGACGCCGCGGGGTTCTCCGAGTAGTAGTCTGCGAAGTCGTGCTCGACCAGCTGGGTGATCGCCTCCTCGGTGGCGATCGAGGCCTGCACCCTCGGGTCGCCGGCCACCCACGCGCCGAGCGCCCAGGCCACCGCCACGAACGCCAGCGACGTGGCGAGCCACCACCAGCGCGTCCGGTAGGCCACCACCGGGAAAGAGACCGTGAAGAAGCGGACGACCTCCCGCCAGGCCGGGTTGCGGGAGCCGGTGACGGCCGAGCGGGCGCGGGCGACCAGCGCCGACAGCCGGCCGGCCAGCATCGCGTCCGACGAGGAGGAGCGGACGATCGACAGGTGGGTCGACACCCGCTGGTAGAGGTCGACGAGCTCGTCCACCTCGGCCCCCGTCAGGGAGGAGCGGTGCTTGACCAGGTGCTCCAGCCGATCCCATGTCGGGCGGTGGGCCGAGACGAACGCGTCGATGTCCACGTGACCATTCTGGCCGCTCACGCGGGCGGTCATTGCCGTTAGGCTCCACATATGTCAGAGGTTGTGACCGGTGACGCCGTCGTCCTGGAGGTACGGGTAGCGCAGTTCCCCTCGCGCGCCCTGGCCTTCTTCATCGACTACGCCATCCAGATCCTGCTCCTGATCGGAGGGCTGAGCACGCTGCCGTACCTCGCGGCGTTCACCGATCCGGCGATGTTCGCGGCCGTGGTGACCCTGTTCCTGTTCCTGGTCATGGTCGGCTATCCGGTGATCTTCGAGACGGCCACGCGCGGGCGCAGCCTCGGCAAGCTGGCGCTCGGGCTGCGGGTGGTGAGCGACGACGGCAGCCCCGAGCGGTTCCGGCAGGCGCTGTTCCGCGGGCTCGCCGGGCTCGTGGAGTTCTGGGCCTTCTTCGGGGCGCCGGCGCTGATCTCCTCGCTCGTCTCGCAGAAGGGCAAGCGGCTGGGCGACCTGTTCGCCGGGACGATGGTGATCTCGGAGCGGGGGCCGCGCGACAACTCCGACGCCATCGTGATGCCGCCGCAGCTGGCGTCCTGGGCGGCGTCCCTGGAGCTGTCACAGGTGCCGGACGAGGTGGCGACGGCCGCCCGTCACTACATCCTCCGCTGGCATGACCTGTCGCCGCGGATCCAGTACGAGATGGGGGTGCGGATCGCCACGCAGATGGCGTCGTTCGTGTCCCCGGCCGCGCCGCCGGGGGTGCCGCCGCACGCCTACCTCAGCGCCGTGCTCGCCGAGCGCCGCCGCCGCGAGCAGGCCCGCCTGATGCGCCAGGCCGCGCCTTCCCCGTACGCGCCGCAGACCGGCCCGTACGGCCCCCCTCCCGTCCAGCCGGCCCCGTACGGGCCCGCTGCCGGTCCTCAAGGCGGGCCGAATCCGTACGGACCACCGCCGCCCGCTTCGGAGGGGACCGGCGGGTTCGCGCCGCCGCAGTGAGGGGCGCCGGCCCCGGTGAGCCGGGACCGGCGCTGATGGTCGGGTCGTGGCCTAGTGGCGGCCCGAGCCTCCACCGGGGTAGGACTCCTGGGTCTGGACGTTGAGGATGTCGCTGCGGACGTGCGACGCCCCCTTGACCAGCGGGTCGTCGATCTTCAGCACGTCGAGGCCGTTGTCGAAGTCGGCCGCGTACACGTACCCGTTGTAGTAGTACGCCGACCAGACACCGCCGCCGCTGCCGTCGGCCTTCGGCCCGCGCTCGAAGTAGCCGAACTCGCGCGGGTTGGCCGGGTCGGTGAAGTCGATGAACGAGACTCCGCCCATGTACCAGGCCTGGACCATGATGTTCTTGCCCTTGACCGGGATCAGCGAGCCGTTGTGCGCCACGCAGTTCTCGGTGTCGGCCTGGTGCCGCGGGATCTTGAAGTAGCCCTGGAAGACCAGCTCGCCGCGGTGGATGCGGTAGATGGCGTCCGCGCCGCGGTTCGGCCCGACGGTCTCGTTGCAGGTGGCCGCGCCGCCGCCGCCGAGCTCGTCGGTGAACAGCACCGTCCTGGCGTCGTTGGTGAAGGTCGCCGAGTGCCAGAACGCGAAGTTCTCGTCCGTGGTCCTGGCGGTCACCTGCGGGTTGAGCCGGTCGCGGATGTCGAACAGCACGCCGTCACCCATGCAGGCGCCGGCCGCGATGTCCTTCTCCGCGTAGACGGTGATGTCGTGGCAGCCGGTGGTGGGCACGAGCAGCCCCGGCTGGGTCTCGTTGCCGCCGTCGGGGAAGACGACCGGCGTGGCGGCCACGTGCGCCTGCGTCGGGTTGCGCAGCGGCACCTTGATGATGGAGATCTTGTCGTGCGGAGGCTGGCAGTCGGGCAGGTTGGCCGCCGGCAGGTACGACGAGACGTAGACGTAGACGTTCTTGTTCCGGTCCCGGCCCTTGCCGGGCACCAGGGTCAGGGTGTGGGAGCCGCAGTCGGTCTCGACCGACTTGATGTAGCGGGGGTTGCGCTTGTCGCGGATGTCGAAGATCCGGACGCCCTCCCACGACTCCTTGATCGCGGCGCTCTGCCCGGTGCTGTTGCACGAGTCGTCGCTGCGGGAGCTGTCGACGGCGGCGAACAGCAGGTCGCCGTAGACGCTGAGGTCCATCTGGGCGCCGGGGCAGACGACCGAGCTGACGACCTTGGCCCGCTTCGGGTTCTTGATGTCGTAGATCGAGAATCCGCCGTAGTTGCCGACGTAGGCGTAGTCGCCCTGGAAGGCGATGTCGGTGTTGATGGTGCCGGCGAGCGGCGCCGGCTTGGGGATGTTGAGCACGTGGCTCACGTTCGGGCTGTGGACGATCGTGTCCGCGGGCGGGATGTCACCCGCGGTGGCGGGTAACGCCGTAAGGCTCAGGGCGACGGCTGCGCCTGCCGCGAGCAGCGTTCGGAACATACGGGACATGCAGAGAGCCTCCTTGGTCTCGTGTTTCCTCATGCCGAAGGCGGCGGGGCCCCGGTGAGGTCCCGCCGCCGACGGACGATCAATGGTGCCCGTGGTCCTTGTAGGACTGCTGGGTCTGGGCGTTGAGGATGTCGAACTTCACGCCGTTGGCCTTGTTGGTCCGCGGGTCGTTGATCTTGAGGACGTCGAGTCCCAGGTTGAAGTCCGAGCCGTAGATGTAGCCGTTGTAGTAGTAGGCCGACCAGTGGCCGCCGCTGAGCGGGTTGGGCGCGTCGGGCCCGCGCTCGAAGAAGGCGATCTCCTGGGCGTTGGCCGGGTCGGTGAAGTCGACGACCGAGATGCCGCCCTGGTACCAGGCCTGGACCATGATGTCCTTGCCCTTGACCGGGATCAGCGAGCCGTTGTGCGCCACGCAGTTCTCGGTGTCGTCCTGGTGCCGCGGGATCTTGAAGTAGCCGCGGAAGGTCATCTGGCCGTCGGCGCCGATGTCGTAGTACGCGTTGGCGCCGCGGTCCGGCCCGATGGCCGCGTTGCAGGTCGCCCTGGTGCCGCCGCCGAGTTCGTCGGTGAAGATCACCCGCGAGCCGCTGTTGTTGAAGGTGGCGGAGTGCCAGAAGGCGAAGTTGGTCTCGTCGCGGACGGTCGCGGTCACCCTCGGGTTCTCCGGGTCACGGATGTCCATGAGGATGCCCTCGCCCATGCAGGCGCCGGCGGCGATGCCCTTCTCCGGGTAGGCGGTGATGTCGTGGCAGCCGGTGGTGGCCGACTTGCCGTTGGGGTACGAGCCGGGCACGCCGGGGAAGCCGCCGTCGGGGAACAGGTTCGGCGTGGCGATGACCGACGCCGAGCCCGGGTCCCGCAGCGGGACCTTGACGATGGAGATCAGGTCGTGCGGCGGCTGGCAGTCGGGGAAGGCCGCGTTCGGGCTGTACGAGGAGATGTAGAGGTAGACGTTCTTGCCGCGGCGGTCGGGGACGAGCGTGTGCGTGTGGGAGCCGCAGTTGGTCTCGACGGACTTGATGTACCGCGGGTTCTTCTTGTCGCGGACGTCGAAGATCCGGATGCCCTCCCACGACTCCTTCACGGCCGCGCTCTGGCCGGTGCTGTTGCAGGAGTCGTCGTTGCGGGAGGAGTCGACGGACCCGAACACCAGGTCACCGTAGACGCTGATGTCCATCTGGCCGCCGGGGCAGACCACGGAGCTGACTACCTTGGTCTTCTTGGGGTTCTTGATGTCGTAGATCGAGAAGCCGTAGTAGTTGCCGACGTAGGCGTAGTCACCCTGGAAGGCCATGTCCGTGTTGATGTCGGCCAGGGCCTCGGGCTTGGGCACGTTGGTGACGTGCGTGATGTTCTGGCTCTTGACGATCTCGCCGGGAGCCGGGATGTCCGCAGCCTGCGCGGGGAGGCCGGCCATCACCAAGGTGAGGGCGGCTCCAGCGAGGACGAGGAACCTGCGGGTGGACGGCACGGGAGGTGTCCTCCTATAAAGGGGGCATAAATGGTGAAATTTTCACCCTTCAACTCCGCTCACGACCAGCACGCAATATGTCAAACATTAGAGCAGGTTGCCCTCTATTAATGA
The DNA here is from genome assembly GCF_039540635.1 of Nonomuraea ferruginea. Taxonomy (NCBI): domain Bacteria; kingdom Bacillati; phylum Actinomycetota; class Actinomycetes; order Streptosporangiales; family Streptosporangiaceae; genus Nonomuraea; species Nonomuraea ferruginea. The sequence goes on from NZ_BAABFD010000009.1 coordinate 165,735, forward strand.
TCACCATTCCCTCTTAGAATGCGACGTTCCGACCGAAACCGTCAGGAGGCTGAGTGCGCGCTGCGCTCGTCGTCGTCACCGGTGCCCTCACGATATTCGCCGTTTCAGGCTGCACCTCAGAGACTCAGGCCCCGCGCGCCGACTCGACGGCGCCGGTCATCGCCCCCGGCAAGCCCGGCGAGGAGGCCAGGACGCTCGCTCCGGGTGAGGCGGTCACCGCCGTGCCCCAGGCGAGCGCGAACGCGGCCGACGTCGCGTACGTCCAGGACATGATCGTCCATCACCAGCAGGCGCTCGACATGGCCATCCTGGCGCCGAACAGGGCGGAGTCGGCCAAGCTCAAGAGCCTCGCCTCGCGGATCAAGGACTCCCAGGGCCCGGAGATCCAGTGGATGCGCACCTGGCTGCAGCAGCAGGGCCAGCGGGTGCCCGACCACCACGCCGCGCACGACGGCATGGCCGGCATGGCCACGCCCGAGCAGATGGAGCAGCTGAAAGCGGCGTCGGGCCAGGCGTTCGACCGGCTGTTCCTGGAGCTGATGATCAAGCACCACGAGGGCGCGATCGAGATGTCGACCGAGGTGCTCAAGGGCGGCTCGCACCTGCGGATCGAGGAGCTGGCCAACGACGTGGGCGTCACCCAGCTCTCGGAGATCCGGCGGATGCGCGAGATGCAGGCGGCCGGTTAGCGCTAGGAGCCGCTGCGCCAGGAGTGGAGGTAGGACTCCTGGTCGCCGGTGAGCACGTCGATGCCGATGCCGGCGGCCACCAGCTTGAGCCTGGCCACCTCCTGGTCGATCTCCTGGGGCACGTCGTACACGCCGGGCGCCATCCCCGCCCGCTCGCGGGCGAGCCAGGCGACGGCGAGCGCCTGCGCGGAGAACGACATGTCCATCACCGCGGCCGGATGGCCCTCGGCGGCGGTGAGGTTGACCACCCGGCCCTCGGCGAGCAGCAGCAGGCGGCGGCCGTCGGGCAGGACGTACTCGTCGGTGTTGGGCCGGATCCCGCGGTGCACCTCGCTCGCCAGCTCGTCCAGCGCCCGCACGTCGATCTCCACGTCGAAGTGGCCGGCGTTGGCCAGGATCGCCCCGTCCTTCATGGCCGCCACGTGCGCGGCCGTGATCACGTCGCGGTTGCCGGTGACGGTGATGAACACGTCGCCCGCCGGGGCCGCCTGCTCCATCGGGCGCACCTCGTATCCCTGGAGGGTGGCGTCGAGTGCCTTGACCGCGTCGATCTCCGTCACGATCACCCGCGCGCCCAGCCCTTTGGCCCGCTCGGCCACGCCGCGCCCGCAGTAGCCGAACCCGGCGACCACGACCGTGCTCCCGGCCAGCATGGTGTTGGTGGCCCGCATGATGCCGTCGAGCGTCGACTGGCCGGTGCCGTAGCGGTTGTCGAACATCCGCTTGGTCCGGGTGTCGTTGACCGCCACCATCGGGAAGCGCAGCGCCCCCTCGGCGGCCATCTGCCGGAGCCTGATGACGCCGGTGGTGGTCTCCTCGCACCCGCCCGAAACCCCGTCGAGCAGGTCGGTGCGCTCGGTGTGGAGGATGTTGACCAGGTCGCAGCCGTCGTCGAGCACCAGGTCGGGCCGCACGTCGAGGGCCTGGTGGATGTGACGGTAGTAGGTGGCCCGGTCGACGCCCGCCCTGGCGTGCACGGCCACGCCGTAGCCGCGCAGCGCCTCCGCCACGTCGTCCTGCGTCGACAGCGGGTTGGAGGCGGCCAGCGCGATCTCCGCGCCGCCCGCCTTGAGCGTGCCCATCAGCACCGCGGTCTCGGCCGTGACGTGCAGGCACGCGGCCACCCGCAGCCCGTCGAGCGGCCGCTCGGCGGCGAACCGCTCCCCGAGCGCGGTCAGCACCGGCATCGAACGGGCGGCCCACGAGATGTGCCGCTCCCCGCTCTCCCACAGATCCATGCAAGCCTTCAGACACCAAGGCTCCGGAGGGGCGCCCGCCCCTCCGGAGCATCGAACACGCCGGAGATCAGTAGCGGTAGTGGTCGGGCTTGTACGGGCCCTCGACGTGGACGCCGATGTAGGCCGCCTGCTCCTTGGTCAGCTGGGTGAGCTTGACGCCGAGGGCGTCGAGGTGCAGCCTGGCGACCTTCTCGTCGAGGTGCTTGGGCAGCACGTAGACGTCGATCGGGTAGTCCTCCGTCTTGGTGAACAGCTCGATCTGCGCGATCACCTGGTTGGTGAACGAGTTGGACATGACGAACGACGGGTGGCCGGTGGCGCAGCCGAGGTTCATCAGCCGGCCCTCGGCGAGCACGAGGATGGAGTGACCGTCGGCGAACACCCACTCGTCGACCTGCGGCTTGATGTTGCGCCGCTCGATGCCGGGGGTCTTGGCCAGGCCGGCCATGTCGATCTCGTTGTCGAAGTGGCCGATGTTGGACACGATCGCCTGGTGCTTCATCCGCGCCATGTGGTCGGCGGTGATGATGTTGAAGTTGCCGGTGGTGGTGACGAAGATGTCGGCGATGCCGACGACGTCCTCCAGCGTGGTCACCTGGAAGCCGTCCATGGCCGCCTGGAGCGCGCAGATCGGGTCGATCTCGGTGACGATGACCCGGGCGCCCTGGCCGCGCAGCGCGTCGGCGCAGCCCTTGCCGACGTCGCCGTAGCCGCACACCACGGCCACCTTGCCGCCGATGAGCACGTCGGTGGCGCGGTTGAGGCCGTCGATGACGGAGTGGCGGCAGCCGTACTTGTTGTCGAACTTGGACTTGGTGACCGAGTCGTTGACGTTGATCGCCGGGAACAGCAGCTGGCCGTTCTTGTGCATCTCGTAGAGACGGTGCACGCCGGTGGTGGTCTCCTCGGTGACGCCCTTGATGCCCTCGGCGATCCGGGTCCAGCGCTTCTCGTCGGTGACGGTGCGCTTGAGGAGGCCGATGATGACGTGCCACTCCTCGGGGTCCGCGTCGGTGGCGTCCGGCACGAAACCGGCCTTCTCGTACTCGGCGCCCTTGTGGACCAGGAGCGTGGCGTCGCCGCCGTCGTCGAGGATCATGTTGGGGCCGTCGGCGCCGGGCCAGGTGAGCGCCTGCTCGGTGCACCACCAGTATTCCTCGAGCGTCTCGCCCTTCCAGGCGAACACGGGCACGCCCTTGGGGTCGTCGGCGGTGCCGTCGGGGCCGACGACGACCGCGGCGGCGGCGTGGTCCTGGGTGGAGAAGATGTTGCAGCTCACCCAGCGCACCTCGGCGCCGAGCGCGACCAGCGTCTCGATGAGGACGGCGGTCTGGATGGTCATGTGCAGGGAGCCCATGATCTTCGCGCCGCGGAGGGGCTGGGAGGCCGCGTATTCACGGCGGATCGCCATGAGGCCGGGCATCTCGTGCTCGGCGAGCCGGATCTCCTTGCGGCCGAACTCGGCCAGTGAAAGGTCGGCGACCTTGAAGTCCATCTGCGTTACCCCTCGCGTCATCGTGTGGTCGCGGACGAGTCTAGGCGGCAGTCCGGCAAGGTCGCACCCCGAGACCCCGGAAGTTGACGTAAGAATGTAAGAATGCGAATCACGGAAGCGGCCAAGCGGCTCGGCATGTCTCCCAGGATGCTCCGCTACCGGGAAGCTCTCGGGCTGCTGCCACCGGTGCGGGGTCGCGGCGCGCACCGGCGTTTCGGCCCTGAGGAGCTCGCCGCCGTCGCCCACGCGGTGGAGCTGGAGAAGCGGTTCGACGTCTCACCGGCCGAGCTGGCGTTCGCGCTGCGCGCGCTCAGCGAGCCGGCCGTCGCCGCGAGCGTGCGCGAGCTGGGCGTGCGCATCGGCCGCATCCAGGTGCCGCGCAGGGCGCTGGACTTCGAGAAGGAGAAGGCGCTGCGCCTGCTGCGAACCCCGGGTGCCGGCGATACGTCGAACAGGGCATGAAAGAGCTGCTGCTGGCCACCGTGCTGGCCCTCACCCCCGCGCAGACCGCCGCCGACGTCCAGGTCTACTTCTCCAAGGGGCACGGGGTGCCCGGCAAGGTCGTGCCGGTCACCAGGACCTCCCCGCACGCCGGCGTCGCCAGGTTCGCCGTCGAACAGCTCCTCAAGGGCCCCACCGCCGCCGAGCGGCGCCGCGGCCTGCACTCCGAGCTGACCGGCAAGCTCCGCGGCCGCTCCGACTGCGGCGCCGACTTCACGCTGAAGATCCGCAAGGGCACCGCCACGCTCCGCTTCTGCCGCACGGTCTGGGGCTCGGGAGTCGGCTCCGACGCCCGGGCGCTGCGTACGATCGAGGCGACGCTCAAGCAGTTCGCCACCGTCAAGAAGGTCGTGACGCTGGCCAGAGACGGCCGGTGCCTGTTCGACCAGACCGACTCGGGCAGGTCGTGCGTCACCGGCCACGAGTGACCGGTCAGACCGTGGGCGACACCTCACGGTCGAGGTCGGGCTCCAGGTAGATGACGCGGGCGATCGGCACCGCCTCGCGGATGCGCCGCTCGGCCTCGTCGATGCCCTGGGCGATCTCCGGCGCGGTGTCGGACCGCGTCACCGCGATCTTGGCGGCCACCAGCAGCTCCTCCGGGCCGATGTGCAGCGTCTTCATGTGGATGACGCGGTCGACCTGCGAGGAGGCTTCGAGCGCGGCGCGGATGCGGCCCTCCATCTCGGGGGCGGCGCTCTCGCCGAGCAGCAGCGACTTGGTCTCCACGGCCAGGATCACCGAGATGACGGCGAGCAGGGCGCCGATCATGAGGGTGCCGACGGCGTCCCAGACCGGGTTGCCCGTCACCACGGCCATCGTCACGCCGAACAGCGCGAAGATCAGGCCGAGCAGCGCGCCGAGGTCCTCCAGCAGGATGACGGGCAGCTCGGGCGCCTTGGACCGGCGGATGAACGCCATCCACCCCTGGTCGCCGCGGACCGCGTTGGCCTCGATGATGGCCGTGCGGAATGAGAAGATCTCGGCGATGATCGCGAAGATCAGCACGCCGAACGCCCAGCCGGGCGAGGTGAGCGGCTCGGCGTGGGTCAGCTTGTGATAGCCCTCGTACAGCGAGAACAGCGCGCCGATCGCGAACAGCACCACGGCCACCACGAACGCGTAGAAGTAGCGCTCGCGCCCGTAGCCGAACGGGTGCTCGCGGGTGCTGGCCCGCTTGGCCCGCTTGCCGCCCAGCAGCAGCAACGCCTGGTTGCCCGAGTCGGCGACGGAGTGGATGCCCTCGGCCAGCATCGACGACGACCCGGTGAAGGCCGCCGCCACGAACTTCGCGACCGCGATGGACATGTTCGCGGCCAGAGCCGCGATGATTGCTTTGGTTCCGCCACTCGCACTCACCGGTCGTCTCCAGTCATACGATCACAAAGTCCTGGACGGATGGATCCTAGTGGGAAATCCGAGCCCTCAACTCCGTGATCGGCCGCACCGGGGTCGGGTCGACGCCGTAACCCAGCGCGAGATAGGTGCTCGCGAAATCCGCCAGCCCGATCAGCGAGGCCAGCCGCTCCAGCGGATGGTCGCCGTCGGACGCCAGCTCGGTGACCCGCACGTCGCGATCCTGCGCGACCCGTAGGACCGCCTCCCTCGTGCTGGTCACCCGGGGGTGCTCCTCCATGTCGCGCAGCAGCACCAGCCGGAGCGTCCGTGAGGAGGTGTCGGCGAAGATGTCGCGCTCGGCCAGCGGCCCGTCGAGCACCGCCACCTGGTTGTGGCCTGCCTCGGGCAGCTCGCCGGCCATCGCGGGATATTTGGCGTTCTCGTTGAGCCGGTGGGCGAAACGGGTGGCCGCCGCGGTGGCCAGCGGGGACGAGCCCCAGATCATCGGCACGGATTCGGCCAGGTCCATCGCCAGCGCCTTGCCGGGGTTGATGAACGAGTCGCTGGACGGCCGGCAGCGGTGCGCGATGTCTTCGAGCGTCCTGGCCACCCGCTCGTAGACCGTCGGCTCGGCCCGCACCAGCCTCAGCGAGGCGGCGGCCACCACCAGCGGGGTCGTCACGAGCCACAGGTCGGCCCTGGGCCGGCGGCCGGTGGGGATCGCCACATGGAGCGAGGACGACTGGACCGCCACCGCCTCCAGGGCAGACCCCGCGGGCCCGACCGCGAGGAGTGTGCAGCCGCGCCGCACCGCCTCGGCCGCCATGGCGAGCGTCTCTCCGGTCTCTCCGGACCAGGAGACGGCGATCACCAGGTCGGTGGCGCCCACCCAGCCGGGGAGCTGGTAGGAGCGCACCGTGACCACGGGGATCGGAGCGCCGGGCCCGCACACCGCGGCCAGGATGTCGCCCGCGAGGGCGGAGCCCCCCATGCCCGCGACCACGACCGCTCTCGGCCGCACGTTCGCGGAGAGGCGGTCGACGCCGGACTCGACCGCGCACCGATAGCCGGTGCGGACCTGGGCGGCGGAGTCGGCGACCGCGCGGAGCATGCCGCCGGGGTCGCCCTCGGTGAGGTGATGCGTGTCGTCGAGCCGCTCGGGCTCCCAGGTCACGGCTTCCTGGCCTCGTCGACGAGCAGGACGGGGATGTCGTCACGGACGGGATAGACCAGGCCGCAGCCGGTGCAGGCCAGCTCCTCGGCCTCGCCTTCGGCGCGGAGCGGCGCCTTGCACGCCGGGCACGCCAGGATCTCCAGCAGCCAGTCGTCGATCTTCACTGTTGAACCTCTCTCAGCAGGTCGAGGACCTCGTCCCGGACCGCCGTCATCGTGGTCTCGTCGGCCGCTTCGGCATTGAGCCTGAGCAGCGGCTCGGTGTTGGACGCGCGCAGGTTGAACCACCAGCCGTCGCCGCTCACGGTGAGCCCGTCGAGCTCGTCGGCCTCGCCCCGGCCGCCGAACGCCGAGCGCACGCGGCGCACGGCCGCGTCCTGGTCGGCGACCGTGCTGTTGATCTCGCCCGAGGCGTGGTAGCGGGAGTAGGCGGACACCACCCGCGACAACGGGTCGGGCTGCTCGCCGAGCGCCGCCAGCACGTGCAGCGCGGCCAGCATGCCGGAGTCGGCGAACCAGAAGTCGCGGAAGTAGTAATGAGCGGAGTGTTCGCCGCCGAAGACGGCCCCGGTGCGGGCCATCTCGGCCTTGATGAAGGAGTGGCCGACGCGGGTGCGGACCGGGTCGCCGCCGTGCTCGCGGACGATCTCCGGCACGCCGCGCGAGGTGATCAGGTTGTGGATGACCGTCGCGCCGGGGTGTTTGGCCAGCTCACGCACCGCCACCAGGGCCGTGATCGCGGACGGCGAGACGGACTCGCCGCGCTCGTCGACCACCCAGCACCGGTCGGCGTCGCCGTCGAAGGCCAGGCCGATGTCGGCGCCTTCCGCCACCACGGCCCGCTGCAGATCGACCAGGTTGGCCGCCTCCAGCGGGTTGGCGTCGTGGTTGGGGAAGGAGCCGTCGAGCTCGAAGTAGAGCGGGGTGAGGTCGATCGGCAGCCCGGCGAGGACCTCGGGGACGGTGTGGCCGCCCATGCCGTTGCCGGCGTCGACCACGACCTTGAGCCGCCTGATGCCCGACAGGTCGACGAGCGTGCGCAGGTGGTCGGCGTAGCCCGGCAGCAGGTCCTTCTCGATCAGCGACCCGGTGGGCGTGGCCGTGACGCCGACCAGCTCGGCCGCCCGGTCGCGGATCTCGGTGAGCCCGGTGTCGCCGCCGATCGGCACCGCGCCCGCGCGGCACATCTTCATCCCGTTGTACTGCGCGGGATTGTGGCTGGCCGTGAACATCACGCCCGGCAACCCCAGGCTGCCGCTGGCGTAGTAGAGCAGGTCGGTGGAGCCCAGCCCGGCGTGCACCACGTCGGCGCCGCGGGAACGGGCGCCCCGGACGAACGCGTCGGCCAGCACCGGGGACGACTCGCGCATGTCGTGGGCGAGGACCATCGACCGGGCGCCGGTCACCTCGACGAACGCCGCCCCCACGGCCTCGGCCACCGGCTCGTCGAACTCGTCGGGCACCAGGCCACGAACGTCATACGCCTTGAAGATCCTGGCGAGATCGCCCATCCAGCTCCGCCCCTAGGTCGTCACTCCGGCTAGAGCCGAGCCTACCGGTCGCGGTGCTGCTGGGCCGACCTCAGAACACGCAGGTGTCCGCGCCGCCCGACCTCGACTCCCTGGCCGACTGGCTCCCCCACGCCGGATCCGCTGGGCCTGGCCGCCTCCCTGACCGCGTTGGCCAGCGCTTCGAGATCGTCGGTGCTCGGTGTGGCGCCGTCGGTGGGCAGACGCACCACCTCCCAGCCGCGGGGGGCGGTGAGCCGCTCGGCGTGTTCGGCGCACAGGTCATAACAGTGCGGCTCGGCGTACGTCGCCAGAGGGCCGAGAACTGCGGTCGAATCGGCGTATACGTACGTGAGCGTGAAGACGGCAGGCTGACTGCAGGCGGTGCGGGAACAGCGGCGGACGGGGCTCACGGAGGGACCGTATCTGGTAAGGGGGCGGGACGCCACTATCTGAGCGCTCTTAAAAGGCGTGTCGCCACAATTCGGACAGCTGTCGCAGCCTTTCCACCTACATGCACCGATGCCGGTGTTCTTCGCCGGGGGCGGCTTACACTTGCCGTGTGACTAGCAAGCGCGGTCCTCGACGGCGCGACAGGCACGGCCGCGGCCTGCGCGGCCCGATCGCCCCTTCCTACGTTCCCATGGCCCGTGCCCGCAGCGAGCGCTTCGACGACCTGGTGCTCGACGCGGTCGACCGGCTCAGGCCGAAGTGGGGCAGGCAGCTGTCGTCGGTGGAGTTCGCGGTGGAGGAGGTGCCGCCGCTCAGCGAGCTGGGCGACGGGCCCGGCTTCGGCGCCGACCCGATCCCGCTCGGCCGCGCCGACACGGCCAGGGGGCAGGACCCGGCGTCCATCGTCCTCTACCGGCGCCCGCTGGAGGCCCGCGCCCGCGACCGCGACACGCTGGGCGCCCTCGTCCACGACACCGTGGTGGAGCAGGTCGCCTCCCTCCTCGGCCTGTCCCCCGAGACCGTCGACCCGGGCTACGACGAACGCCGCTGACAGCCGCGGCAGGTCAGGGGAGGACCGCACGGGGAGTGTCGGTGAGCGGCCGGAGCACGGTCCAGAGCCGGGCGGGGGCCAGGGGCTGAGCCGTGATCAGGAGACCGCTCCTGAGCCGCTCCTCCATCACCCGCCCCCCGTACACCCGTCCCGACACCGGCGTGACCACCACCGCGTACGCGCCCTCGCCCTTCAGCCGCACGTTCCTGGTCCGGTCCGCCGGCACCGCCACGTCGATCGGCGCGGGCGGTTCGCCGCTCTCCGGCACCACCTGCACCCGCACCTCCCCCGCGGCGCCCGGCGCGGTCAGCACCAGCCGGGAGCCGGCGCCGTTGGCGGCCACCGCGCTGCCCAGGTCGAGAGAGGGCGTGCCGGCGGTGAACGCCACGTCCGGCTGCCGCCCCGTACCCGTGATCACCACGCCCGCCACCACCGGCGCCGTCGAGGTGAGCACCAGGGCGGCCGACTCGCCGCCGATGCCGGTGGTCACGTCGAGCGGCAGCACGCTGCCCGCCGGCACGTCGACGGACTCCTTGCCGCGCATCGCGTACGCGGCGCCCTCGGTCACGGCCTTGATCGTCACGGTCGCGTCGGTCTCGCCGGGCGCGGCAACCAGCAGCTCACGACGCCCGCCGCCGCCGGGGACCGCGGGCACCACGACCTCGGTGGCCGGGGCCGCGGCCGGGGGCAGCCAGTCGACGCCGCCGGTCTCCAGCACCGCCCTGGCAGAGACCGCCAGCCTCCCGGTGAACGTCTTCACGCTGACCGCCATCACGTCGGCCGCGTCGGCCAGCGTGCGGAGGTCGATCTGGCGGTGCTCGCCGGGCTTGATCTCCAGCCCGAGGCCCCTTTCGCCGGAGACGGGCCCCTCCGCCGCGTACACCTCGACGTCGGCGAAGGCGGGCGCCTTGTCGGCGTTGACCAGGTGCAACGTGACGCGGGCGCGGGCGGGTCCCGGCCCGACGAGCCAGCTCTCGGCGGCGGGCTCGGCGCACCGCACCCCGGCCAGCCCGCGCCCGGTGCCGCTGGTCGTCCGCGTGATGTAGCCGGCCTCCAGTCCGCCCGGCCCGCTCACCGTGTACGGTTCCGCGTCCCTCATCGGCTCCCGTGACAGCGTCCCGGGCAGGTAGACGCTGACGTCCTCGCCTCGTGTGGCGGGACAGGCCGCGGTCGCCGCCTCCACCGCCACCTTCCTCGGCTGCGCCTCCACCGGCCGCTCCGCCGCCGGCCTGGTCACGTACGCGACCCCGTACAGACCGGCGAGCACCCCCACCACCAGCAAGATCAGCCCGAACCGCCCGGCCGCGAACCTCCTCATACCCCACCCCCCAGCCGAGACCGACCGACCACCCACCGGGGGCCCACGACGCGCGCTCTCATCGGGCGCCTGCCAGGACCGGGGACGGGTGGGAGGGTTCGGGGTCGGTGGCGGGGTCGCGGCGGCCGGGTGCGGCCAGCAGCAGCACGGCGAGGACCATCGCGCCCTGGAGCCACAGCCACGGGGTGTGCAGGAAGTGCGCGGGCGGAGGCTGGACGGGGGTGACCGTCTCGGCCACCCGCCACAGCCCGCCCGCTTCCGACAGGCTCATCCGCTGCAGCGACGGCTGCGAGTCCAGCGTCTCGGCCAGTCCGGCCGGCACCGGCGGGGCGATGGCGACCATGGCCACGCCCTGCTGGGCGAGCGTGGCGGCGTCCGTGCCGCCGCGCCCGCCGACGAGCCCTTCCGCGGCGGTGCGGACACGTGCGCGGGCCTCGGGGTCGGCGGGCAGTTCCGCCTCGCCGAGGAGCGGGGCCCGGCCGGGCAGCAAGGTGAACTCCGAACCGTTGACGAGCAGGATCCGCTCTCCGGGCCGCGCGTGGATCGCGGCCAGCGGGGGCGTCGGGTCGGGCACGTCCGATCGGAGCGGCCCGCGTACCCCCTGGACGACCCAGTGACCGGCGGCGAGCAGCGGCGCGCTGATCGCCACGGCGGCCACCAGCACCGCCGCCATCCGGCGCACCCCGCCTGCCGCACCCAGCGCGGCGAGGCCCGGCGCGCTCAGGCCCGCGAGCACGATCAGCGCGGCGGCGGCCAGTGCCAGCGGCACGCCGGGCCAGGCCGTCGCGCCCGACACGGTGATCCGGGCGATCACGACCGCCACCAGCATCGCGAACAGGGCGGCCGCCCACCCGGCGGCCACCGCCCGCCGCCGCCTGCGGGCGAGCAGGGCGGCGAGCCCCGCGGCGACCAGCCCGGCGGTCACCCAGAACGGCGGCACGCCGGGCCCGCCCGGGTTGAGCGCCAGCAGGGACTCCGGCCCGAGCCGGGCGTCGCTCAGCGCCGGGCCGTGCAGCCCGGCCTCCAGCAGGAGCCGGCCCGGGTCCAGCGCCTGGTCCACCAGCCACGGCAGCAGCAGGGCGACCGGCACGGCCAGCGCGATGCCCGCCGAGGTCAGGACGCCGGGCCGCGCCCCGCGCAGCAGCCAGGCCGCCGCCCCGCCCAGCACGGCGACCAGCACGTAGACGAGCGGCACGAACGCGGTCCCGACGGCCAGCAGCAGACCGAGCCCCCAGGCGGCGCGGCGCGACCGGCGCGGGTCCCCGAACAGCAGGTGCCCGCCGAGCACCGCGTAAGCGGGCAACAGCACATGCACCACCGCCGTACCCAGCCGCCCGGCCGCGACCGCACCGGTCACGACAGGCAGCAACGCGTACGTCGCCGCAACCCACACCCGAACCGCCACCCCGGTACGAGTGACCGCCCCTTCACCCCACCCGGCCGCGGAATCGGCGGCCCGGCCGGCCGCCCCGGTAGCGGTGGCCCGGCCCGCACGCCGCCCCGCCGGAGAAGCGGCAGCCGAACCCTCATCCTGAGCCCCCGACCCGGTATCGACGGCAGCTCCACGCCGCCCCCGCCGCCGCCTGCCCGGCTCGGCACCCGCAGGGCGGCCAGCGGCCGAAGTGACGTCCAGGGTCGAGGAGAGGCCCCGGCGCGAAGACCCGCTCGCGGCCAGAGCCCGGTCGGAAGGCGAGGCGAGATCAAAACCCGAAGAACCCTCCGCAGCCGGGGAGCGGCCAGAGGATGAGATGAAATCCGGACCCGAAGAACCGTCCCCAGCCGGAGAGCGACCCGAGGACGAGGCGAAATCCGGACCCGAAGAACCGTCCCCAGCCGGAGAGCGACCCGAGGACGAGGCGAAATCCGGACCCGAAGAACCGTCCCCGACCGGGGAACGACCCCAGGGCGAGACGGGATCACGACCCGAAGAACCGTCCGCGACCGGGGACCGACCCGAGGACGAGAGGGGATCACGACCCGAGAAAGCATCCGCGACCGCCGAGCGACCCGAGGACGAGAAGGGATCACGACCTGAAGGACCGTCCGCGGCCGGAGAGCGGTCGGACGGGGGGTGTTTTGAGCGGCGGAGGAACGGGGGGCGGCCGGTTGGGTGGTTCGGGCGGCGGAGGAATGGGGGGAGGTCAGGGAGGGTGGTCAGGCGGCGGGTGGCGAGGTACGCGGACGCCCCCGCCAGGGGCACCGCGCCGAGGAGCAGCGCCGACACCACCGGACCCGTCTGCCCGAAGGCAGGCAGGGACAGCGCCGCCAGCACCGCCACGTACGGCGGCGCCCAGCCGGCGGAGCCGCCGGTGTAGAAGGCCCAGAGGTCGGCCGCGCTCCCGGTCACCGGGACGAGCGCCCCGCCGCCGAGCCGGTCTCCGCCCAGCAGGGAGCGCGAGGCCACCAGCGTGACCAGGGTGAGCGCCAGCACGAGCAGCACCCCCGGCCGGCCGAGGAAGCGCTTGACCGCGCCGCGGTCCTCCGGCGGGAGCTCGTCGGGGTCCTCCGGCTTGCCGGGGGCGGCGGCGTGGTGGTGCCGGCCGGCGGACTCGACCGGCCGGTCGCCGCTCAGGAAGCCGCGCACCATGTCGACCAGCCGCCGCAGCCCCGACCCTCTGGGCGTGAGCAGCAAGCGGACTCGCGCGTACCCCTTCTTGCGCCCCGCCCGCCTGGCCCGCCGCGCCCGCAGCAGCCGCAGCGGGTGGATGAGGATGGACCCGAGCGCGACCAGCTCGTCCAGCGCGTTCGCGGGCTGCTTGCCCACCAGGAACAGCGACGTCCGTACGAACGAGCCGAGCACGTTCCTGACCAGCGCCCACAGCATGGTGCGGAACGGCAGGTTCGCCATGACGACGAAGATCGCGTTGCGCCGGTCCAGGCGGCGCGGGTGGTCGCCGCTGACCGTGATGCGCCGCCGCCTGCGTGCCGCCGCCTCGGCGTGCCAGGCGACGGCGTCGGTGACGGCCAGCACGCGGTGGCCCGCGTTCCGTACCCGCCAGCACAGGTCGAGGTCGTCGCGGAAGAGCGGGAAGAACGGGTCGAGCCCGCCGGCCGCCTCCCACACGTCGCGGCGGATCAGCATCCCGGCGGTGGACACCGACAGCGCCTCGCGGGTGCCGTCGTGCTGCCCCTGGTCGAACTCGTGCGGCTCCAGGCCGGTGTCCCTGCGGCCGGTGAGCCCGACGGTCACGCCGATCTCCAGCAGCCGCCGCCGGTCCAGCCAGTCGCGCAGCTTCGGACCCAGCACGGCGGCCTTGCGGTCCTGGCCGGCGGCGTACAGCAGCGCCTCCAGAGCCCGCCAGTCGGGGGCGCAGTCGTCGTGCAGCAGCCAGACCCACTCGTCCTCGACGGCGGGCAGGTCGCTCAGCGCCTCGGCCACGGCCTCGCCGAAGCCCGTGGACCGGGGCAGCCTGCGCACGTTGCCGGGGCCGAGCGCCTCCGTCAGCAGGTCGGCCGAGCCGTCGCGGCTGCCGTTGTCGACACCGACCACGCGGTCCGGGCGCCGGCTCTGGCCCAGCAGGCCACGCAGGGTCTCCCCGAGCCAGCGGGCCCCGTCGTGGGAGACGACGACCACGGTGACATAGGGACGGGACATCAGGCTCCAAGGGGCGGATGATCGGCGGCGCTTACCCTACAGGCCGAACCGGGTCATCCACATGAAAAAGGGGTCACACGGGAACTCCCGTGTGACCCCTCCGTCCACATATCGCTAAACGGCCTCGCGCTTGATCCTTCTGCGCTCCCGCTCGGACAACCCACCCCAGATGCCGAAGCGCTCGTCGTGCTCAAGTGCGTATTCCAAGCACTCGGCACGAACCTCGCACGATCGGCACACCTTCTTGGCTTCTCTGGTGGAGCCGCCCTTTTCCGGGAAGAACGCCTCCGGATCAGTCTGCGCGCAGAGCGCGCGCTCCTGCCAGCCCAGTTCTTCAGCGTCAAGCTGATCTTGTGCGATGACCAAGTCGGTCACTGCACACCTCCCTGCCGCCCGCCCGCAATGGAGCCCCCCATGGAACGCCTTCCTTATTACCCACCCACTGGAAGGCGTAACAACATGGTTGTAATTACACGCGTGTGCTGTACGTGACGTCAAGCGGCATGCCGGTATCCGGGGAAAGACCTGGTCTCGCCCCGGTCCAGCTCGCGTGTGTGGTTCGCGCCCGAATTGCGCCGTTCTGATGCGGCGTGGACGGGCGTGTTCAACGCTGTCAGCGGTCGGAACCGTATCAGGGCGGGATAGAGCTCCGCCCTTCAGCCACCTCTTCTCTAGCAGTCCTTTGCGGGTCCCTTACCTGCGGGGCTCGTTGGGGGTGTATATCGCCGTCGGGTCGATCGGGTCGTCCCCGCGGTAGGAGTTCGGGTCGAGCCTGACCGTCGAGTCCGCCGGCTGGCCGCCGCTCCAGCCCGCGGGCGCCTGGTGGGTCGGCTGGTAGGCCTGCGGCTCGTACGGGTTCGGCTGGCCGGGCTGGTGCTGGCCCTGCTGCGGCGCCTGGTGCTGGGGCTGGGGCTGGTGGGCCTGCTGCTGGGGCGGCTGCTGCGGGTGGCCGAACGGGTCGTCGTACGGGTTCGGCTGGCTGGTGTAGTCCGGCACGCGCAGGTCGGGCTGGGTGCCGATGATGCCTGACTGGTACGTCTCCGCCTGCTGGTAGGCGTCGAGCAGCTGCTGCGAGCGCGGGTCCACGGGCGGGTCGGGCTCCTGGGGGGACCCGAACTCGTGGCCGGAGTACCCCGTGAACGGCTGGCCGCCCTGCTGCGGGGACTGCTGGTCGAACGCCGGCGGCTGGTCGTAGTAGGGCTGCTGGGCCTGGTCGGCCTGGGGGTAGGGGACGCTCGGCGCGGTCTCGCCCGAGGAGTAGGGCTGGCCGAACCCGCCGGACTGGCCCGCCGAGGGCTGGCTGTCCGCCTGCGGCGTGTACGGGGCGTACGCGTTGGGCTGGCTGTCGGCGGGGGCGTACGGGTTCGGCTGGGCGTAGACGTCGGGCTGGCTCTCGGCCGGGGCGTACGGGTTGGGCGGGGGGTACGCGTTGGGCTGGCTGTCGGCGGGCACGTACGGGGCGGGCTGGTACTCCTGGGACTTGAACCCGGCGTCCGGCGAGGTCTCACCGGAGGTGTACGCGGCCTGCTGGGCCTGGGGGGCGTAGGGGTCCTGGGCGTGGGCGGGCGTGGCGTACGGGTCCTGTCCCTGGCCGGGCGGCACGTACTGCTCCTGCGACTGCGCGGGCGGCGCCGCGTACGGGTCCTGGGCCTGCGGCGCGAACTGGTCCGGCGCCTGCGCGGGCGGCGCGTACTGGTCCTGGACGGGCGGAGTCGCGTACGCGCCCTGAGGGGGCGGGGCGTACTGGTCCTGCGCGGGCGGGGCGAACTCCTGCGCGGGCGGAGTCGCGTACGCGCCCTGGGCGGGCGCGGCGTACTGGTCCTGGACGGAGGGGGCGTAGGCGTCCTGGGCGGGCGGAGCGTACTGGTCCTGGACGGGTGGGGCGTAGGCGTCCTGAGCGGGCGGAGCGTACTGGTCCTGGACGGGCGGGACGTAGGCGTCCTGAGCGGGCGGAGCGTACTGATCCTGGACAGGCGGGACGTAGGCGTCCTGAGCGGGCGGAGCGTACTGGTCCTGGACGGGCGCGGCGTACTGGTCCTGGGCCGGGGCCTGTTGGGGGAAGGCCGGCTCGTGGTTCTGGTCGCGGTCCGCGGGGGCGGCCGGGAGCGCGGCCCTCGGCTGCTGGGACGGGGGCTGCGGCTGGTAGGCCTCCTGCCCCTGCTGCGCGAATCCGGGAACGCCCTGGGACGGAGGCTGCTGGGCGTACTCCTGCGACGGAGGCTGGGGAGCGTATTCCTGGGGCGGCGGCTGGGGGGCGTACTCCTGGGGCGGCGGCTGCTGGGCGAACCCCGGCATCGGCTGGCCCTGCGAAGGCGGCTGCTGGCCGTAGCCCGGCATCGGCTGGCCCTGGGACGGAGGCTGCTGGCCGTACCCCTGCTGCTGGCCGAAGTCGGGCTGCTGCCCGTACCCCTGCTGGCCGAAGCCCTGCGGGCCGTACCCCGGCGGGAAGCCCTGCGGGTAGCCGGTGGGCTTGCGCTCGGGCAGGACCTGGGGCAGCAGGTAGACCAGCGCGATGACGGTCAGCGCGAGATGGGGCGCGCCGCCGAGCACGAACTCCACGGTGGAGCGCGCGCCCCGGTCCGCGAACAGCCCCAGCAGCAGCGACAGCGCGCCGAACAGGGTGGCCAGCCCCAGGAACGCCGCGGCGCCGTACGCCGCGATCTTGGCCTTGGGCGAGGGCGGGCCGACCTTGGTGAGCAGCAGCACCGCGCCGAGCAGCAGCGCGGTCACCACGGGGCTGGTCAGGCCCCCGAAGTACGTGGCGGCGCGCTCGGTGATCGTGAAGCTGTCGGACGAGCCGATGAAGATCCGGCCGAGCGTGACCAGGATGTCCAGACCGCCGGCGGCCAGCATGATCCAGGCGGCCGGCTCTCTCAACCGGGCGACGTCAAGCTTGTTCACAACTACCCCCATCAGACCCTTTAGCCCGAAGGGAGTTTGCCATATCGTGGCAAAGACCGCTTCGATCACAGGTCGCGCGTTGGTCTCAATGCGCGCCCTTCCTCCCGCTTGCCCCGGCTCAGGGGAAGGGACAAAAGGGCACGATGCAAGACTGACCGCATGCACATCGTGTCCCTCGCCGGCGGCATCGGCGGCGCCCGTTTCCTGCGCGGGCTGCGCGCCACCGCCCCGGACGACCAGATCACCGTGATCGGCAACACCGGTGACGACATCACCCTGTTCGGCCTGCGGGTCTGCCCCGATCTCGACACCGTCATGTACACCCTGGGCGGCGGCATCAACGAGGAACAGGGCTGGGGCCGCCTGGACGAGACCCACGTGGTCAAGGAGGAGCTGGCCGCGTACGGGGTCGAACCGCAGTGGTTCGGGCTGGGCGACCGCGACTTCGCCACCCACATCGTGCGCTCCCAGATGCTGGAGGCCGGCTTCCCGCTTTCCCAGATCACCCAGGCCCTCTGCACCCGCTGGCAGCCGGGGGTGCGGCTGCTGCCGATGACCGACGACCGGTGCGAGACGCACGTGGTCATCTCCGACGAGCGGGGCAGGCGCGCCGTCCACTTCCAGGAGTGGTGGGTCCGGCTGCGCGCCTCGGTCCCGGCGGAGTCGTTCGCGCTGGTCGGCGTCGACGCCGCCAAGCCCGCGCCGGGCGTGCTGGAGGCCATCGCCGAGGCCGACCTGGTGATCCTGCCGCCGTCCAACCCGGTGGTCAGCATCGGGACGATCCTCCAGGTCCCGGGCATCCGCGAGGCGCTGCTGGCGAAGACCGTGGTGGGCGTCTCGCCCATCATCGGCGGCGCCCCGGTGCGCGGCATGGCCGACGCCTGCCTGACGGCGATCGGGGTGGAGACCAGCGCCCAGGCGGTGCTGGAGCTGTACGGCGCCGAGCTGGTCGACGGCTGGCTGGTGGCACCCGAGGACTCCGGGGTGGAGCTGGAAGGCGTCCGGGTGGCGGCCCGTCCCCTTCTCATGACCGACCAGGACGCGGCGGCCGCCATCGCCCGCGCCGCCCTCGACCTCGCGCAGGAGCTCTCCCGATGACCGCTGACCCCACCCTCTCCGCGGCCGAGCGGCTGGAGGTGTTCGGCGTGCCCGGCCTCGGCGAGGTGCGCCCCGGAGACGACCTGGCCGCCCTGCTGGCGGACGCGGACGTGCGTGACGGCGACATCGTCGTGGTCACGTCCAAGATCGTGAGCAAGGCGGAGGGCCGCGTCCGCGAGGCCCCCGACCGGGCCAAGGCCATCGAGGACGAGACCGTCCGGGTGGTCGCCAGGCGCGGCGACACGGTGATCTCGCAGACCCGCCACGGCTTCGTCATGGCCGCCGCCGGGGTCGACGCGTCCAACACCGCCGCCGGCACCGTCCTGCTGCTCCCCGAGGACCCCGACGCCTCGGCGCGCCGGATCAGGGCCGGTCTGGGCCGCCGCGTCGGAGTGATCGTCTCCGACACGTTCGGCCGGCCGTGGCGGAACGGGCTGACCGACGTGGCCATCGGCGTGGCAGGGATGCTCCCGCTGGCCGACTTCCGCGGCGGCGCCGACACCCACGGCAACCCGCTCAGCGCCACCGTGACGGCCCTGGCCGACGAGATCGCCGCCGCGGCCGAGCTGGTCAAGGGCAAGCTCGACGGCGTCCCCGTGGCAATCGTGCGCGGGCTGTCGCACCTGGTGACCGAGGACGACGGCCCAGGGGTCCGGCCGCTGGTGCGGCCCGCCGACGAGGACATGTTCCGGTACGGGTCACGCGACGTGGTCTTCGCCCGCCGGACGATCAGGGCGTTCGCCGACCGGCCGGTGGATCCGCAGGCGGTGCGGCGGGCCGTGGCGGCGGGCATCGCCGCCCCCGCGCCGCACCACACGACGCCGTGGCGGTTCGTGCTGGTGGAGTCGGCGGAGACCCGGGTGCGGCTGCTCGACGCCATGCGGGAGGCGTGGATCGCCGACCTGCGCGGCGACGGGTTCACCGAGGAGTCGATCGCCAAGCGGATCAGGCGCGGCGACGTGCTGCGCGACGCGCCCTACCTGGTGGTCCCGTGCCTGGTGATGGAGGGCTCGCACACGTACCGCGACGAGCGGCGCAACGCGGCGGAGCGGGAGATGTTCGTGGTGGCGACGGGCGCCGGGGTGCAGAACTTCCTGGTCCAGCTCGCCGTCGAGGGGCTGGGCTCGGCGTGGGTGTCGTCGACCATGTTCTGCCGCCCGGTGGTGCGTGAGGTGCTCGACCTGCCGGAGGCGTGGGACCCGATGGGATGCGTCGCGGTGGGCCACGCCGCCGCTCCCCCGCGCGACCGGGCGCCGCGCGACGCCGCGGACTTCACGGTGACGCGTTGATCCGGCGCGGCAGGGGTCACGTATCTCTCACTGACTGGCTTTCTCATGAATAGTCACGAATCGGTTCACTGTTAGGAAACTTTCCTTTACATTGGGCGCACCCCCCAAGGTAAAGGAGCCACTCGATGCGAAGGATGCTCACAGTACTGTCGGTGGCGGCGCTCGCCTCCGCCACCACGGTCGTCTCCGCCGCCCCCGCCCTGGCCCACGGGTACGTGAACGCGCCGCCCAGCCGGCAGGCCCACTGCGCGCAGGGCCGGGTCTCCGGCTGCGGCGACATCATCTACGAGCCGCAGAGCGTGGAAGGCCAGAAGGGCCAGCGCAACTGCCACGGCGGCGTCGCCCGCTTCGCCCAGCTCAGCGACGAGAGCAAGAACTGGCCCGTCACCTCGGTCGGCACCACGGTCAACTTCAACTGGACGCTGACCGCCCGCCACGCCACCAGCACCTGGGAGTACTACATCGGCGCCAACCGCGTCGCCGTGTTCAACGACGGCGGCCGGCAGCCCGCCGCCCAGGTCAGCCACACCGTGAACCTGTCGGGCTACAGCGGCAAGCAGAAGGTGCTGGCCATCTGGAACATCGCCGACACCCCCATGGCCTTCTACGCCTGCATCGACCTGCAGATCGGCGGCGGCGGCAACCCCACCCCGACTCCGACACCCACCCCCACGCCCACCACTCCGACCCCGACCCCGACGCCCACCTCGAACCCGGGCGGCACCTGGAAGGCCGGCACCGCGTACGCGGTCGGCTCCACCGTGACCTACGGCGGCGCCACCTACCGCTGCATCCAGGCGCACACCGCCCTCACCGGCTGGGAGCCGCCGAACGTGCCCGCACTCTGGCAGCGCGTCTGACGATCCCGTGAGCCGAAGGGGGCGCCCCGCACGGCGCCCCCTTCTTCACGCCCCCGGCTTGCAGGTGGGGTGGCAGAGGCGGCGGGCCAGGGCGGCGAGGAAGACGTCGATGATCTCGCCGGGCTGCTGGGCCACGTGCAGCGAGCCGTTGGTGGCGGCGGTGATGGCCGTCAGGCCGTCGCGGTCCACGTCGTCGCCGAAGGCGATGACGATGATCTGCACCGGCCGGTCCGGCTTCCACTCCCCGCGCAGCCGATCCAGCAGGGCCTGCCGCTTGACGCCGCGGCCGTCGTCCTTCCCGGCGGTGATCACCAGGAGCGTGTTGTTCATCTCCTCGCGGTACTCGCCGCCGACCTCGCGGAAGCCGCCGAGTATCGCGTCGTAGAGCGAGCTGTCGCGGTCGGGGTCGGCCTTCATGGTGGTGGTCAGCCGGTTCAGCTCGCCGCGCCGGACGAGCTGGCCGGACTCCGGCTCGTTGATCGGCCCCAGGCCGACCCGCTCGCGGTAGCCGTGCAGGCCGCCGGCCCGGTGCGCGAACTCCCACAGCCCCATGTGCGTGGACTCGGGGAAGAGCTGGAGCCCGATCCTGGCCGCCTCCAGCGCGACCTCGGCCTTGGTTGTGCCCTTCAGCTTCTCCGCCATGTGCCTGGAGGTGTCGGTCAGCACGAGGATGTTCGTCGGCGGGGCGAGCCTGCTCCACGCCCGCAGCGCCTCGTCGATGTCCTCGGGCGACACCGACGGGCGCACCTTCGGCGTCGCCTGCGGGATCTCCGGGCCCGGCGAGATCGGCCCGTGCGCGCCGTCCCCCGACCTGAACCCCGCCCGGCGCACGATCTCCTGCGCCTCGGCGTCCGCCAGCCAACCGGCGAACGCCTTGGACGCCTCGGCCACGGCCGGGTCGGTGGCGGTCACCACGTACGGGTAGTCGAGCGTGATCGTGCCCTCGCGCGGGTGCAGCGCGACCACCGGGTCGTCCGACGGGGCGCGGTTGTGGTGCCACACCGACTGCTCGGGCACGATCACGACCGGCCGCTGCCAGAACGTGCGGTCGTCCACGGCGGTCAGCATGCTCCGGTAGTCGGGCGCCGAACCGGCCTGCGCCCACCGGACGAAAGCGGTCAGCGCCTTGTCCGCCTCCGGGCCCGTACCGACCACGTCGCGGGCGGCGGCGACGGTGGCGATGCCGGCGCCCGCCAGCGACGGGTCGGGCACGCGGACGACGTCGGGCTCGTTCTCCGTGGGCGCGAGCCGGCCCCGGGCGGTGGCCGGGAACACCATCCGCCAGTTCATCTCCGTCTTGCCGATGGCGAACCGCTCGGCGAGCGACGAACGGGTGGCGAACACCAGCGGCGAGGTGGCCACCACGGTCTCGCCGCCCGGCAGCGCGCCGGCCCCCTGGTCGCGGGCGAGCCGGATCCAGGCGGACGAGTCGGCCACCCACCCGTCCGGCCGCTCGCGCAGCACGCCCACCTTGTCGCCGATGAGCGTGCGTAAGACCGTGGCCGGAGGCTGCTCGGTCACCTGGACGAGCACGCACCGGCCGCCGGCCGTGGTGCTGGTCTCGTTGAACCGCCCGGCCGCCTCCATGACGGCGGGGGCCACGTCCACCGCGGCCGCCACGTCGACCAGAACAGGCTCTCGCGTGGCGCACACGGCCGCGCCGCCGCCGAACACCAGGACGATCGCCGCCGCGAGCACGGCCACCACGGTCGTGCCCGCCAGCACGCCGCGCCACAGCGCCCGGCTCCGCCTCTGCTGGGGGGACAGCGCGGCGCGGTGTCGGCCCAAACGCACGGTGAAACCTCTCTCCGAAGGGGGTGCCGATGCTCCCAGTGCCTCCCAGAGCGGACGCCAGTCTAACTAGAACTGGTTATATCTACGCCAGGGGCAGCACCCTGCGCACGCTCTGGCACACGCCGTCGCTGGCCGCGGCGGCGGCCAGCCGCTCCGCGCTGGGCACGCCGTACTCGGTGGTGCGCTGGCGGACCGGCCGCCCGGTCACCTCCACCATGGCCCGCAGCTCGCTGATGGTCTTGTACGAGCCGTTCTCCGACCCGGCCATCCGGCTGATGGTCTCCTCCATGAGGGTGCCGCCCAGGTCGTTCACGCCGCCCTGGAGCACCTGGCGGCACAGGTCGTCCCTGAGCTTGACCCAGGAGCACTGGATGTTGCGGATCGCGCCGTGCAGCAGGATCCTGGCCAGCGCGTGCACGGCGCGGTTCTCCTGCGCGGTGGGGCCGGGCCTGGCCACGCCCGCCAGATAGATGGGCGCGCTGGTGTGCACGAACGGCAGCAGCACGAACTCGGAGAAGCCGCCGGTCTCCTCCTGCAGCCGCCTGATCAGCTTGATGTGCCGCACCCAGTGCAGGTGGTTGTCCACGTGCCCGTACATCATCGTGGCGGTGGTCGGGATGCCGACCCGGTGGGCCGTCGTGACGACGTCGATCCACTCGGCGGCGGGCAGCTTGCCCTTGGTGAGCACCCAGCGCACGTCGTCGTCGAGGATCTCGGCGGCGGTCCCGGGCAGCGAGTCGACCCCGGCCTCGCGGGCGCCGTGCAGCCACTCCTCGACGGACAGGTTCGCCCGGCTGGCGCCGTTGATCACTTCCATCGGAGAGAAGGCGTGCACGTGCATGTCCGGTGTGCGCGCCTTGACCGCCCTGGCGATGTCGAAGTACGCGGTGCCGGGCAGGTCGGGGTGGATGCCGCCCTGCATGCACACCTCGGTGGCGCCCGCCTGCCAGCCCTCCTCCGCCCGGTCGGCCACCTGCTCCAGGCTGAGCGTGTACGCGTCGGCGTCCGTCCTGCGCTGGGCGAAGGCGCAGAAGCGGCAGCCGGTGTAGCAGACGTTGGTGAAGTTGATGTTCCTGTTGACCACGTACGTCACGTCGTCGCCGGCCGCCTCCCTGCGCAGCGCGTCGGCGATCCCGGCCAGCTCGTCCAGCGCCTCGCCGTCGGCCGACAGCAGCGCCACGGCCTCGTCGTCGGTGAGCCCGGCGGGGTCGCTCGCGGCCCTGCCCAGCGCCTTCCTGATCTCGGCGGGCGTCCCGCCGCCGCCGGTCGCGGTGGGGAGGCGGTCGCGCAGGGCCTCCCAGTCGCCGTACACGTGGTCGAAGTCGTCCCGCCGGTCGTGGGTGCGGCCCGTGGTGTCGACCTCGACGTGCAGGTCCACCCGCCCGCCTGGGGCGAACCCGCCGTCGGGCTCCTGCCAGGGCAGTCCCTCCGGGATCGCGCCCTCCCTGGCCAGCCCGGTCTCCGGCTCCGCCAGCGCGGCCACGTGCGCCGCCAGCCGCGGGTCCAGCCACGGCTCGCCCGCCCGGACGTACTCGGGATAGATCGTCAGCCTCTCCCTGAGCCGGAACCCCGACTCGGCGGTACGCGTCGCCAGCTCGTCGATCTGCGGCCACGGCCGCTCCGGGTTCACGTGGTCCGGGGTCAGCGGCGACACGCCGCCCCAGTCGTCGATCCCGGCCCGGATCATGAGCGCGTACTCGGCGTCGACCAGGTTCGGCGGCGCCTGGACGCGTGCCTTCGGCCCGAGGACGAGCCGGGTCACGGCGATGGTGGCGGCCAGCTCCTCCAGGTCGGCGTCCGGCAGCCCGCGCATCGCCGTGTCCGGCTTGGCGCGGAAGTTCTGCACGATGACCTCCTGGACGCCGCCGTACTCGCGGGCCACCCGGCGGATCGCGAAGATCGACTCGGCCCGGTCCTCGATCGTCTCCCCGATGCCGATGAGGATGCCGGTGGTGAACGGCACGTTGCTGCGCCCCGCGTCCTCCAGCACCCGCAGCCGCACCGCCGGGTCCTTGTCCGGCGACCCGTAGTGGGGCTGCCCCTTCTCCTCGAACAGGCGCCGCGACGTGGTCTCCAGCATCATGCCCATGGACGGGGACACTGGCTTGAGCCGCTGCAGGTCACGCCAGCTCAGCACGCCCGGGTTGAGGTGCGGCAGCAGCCCGGTCTCCTCCAGCACCCTGATCGCCATCGCGCGCACGTACGAGAGCGTGTCGTCGTAGCCGTGCGCGTCGAGCCACTCGCGGGCCTGGTGCCAGCGGTCCTCCGGCCGGTCGCCCAGCGTGAACAGCGCCTCCTTGCAACCCAGCGCGGCGCCCTGCCGGGCGATCTCCAGCACCTCGTCGGGGGACAGGAACGGCGACGGCAGCTTGTGCGGGGCGGTGGCGAACGTGCAGTAGCCGCAGCGATCCCGGCACAACCTGGTCAGGGGGATGAACACCTTACGGCTGTAGGTGATGGTCCCGGCACGGCCGACGGCCTCCAGGCCCGCGTCCCGTACCCGGGAGGCGTGCCCGAGCAGGGCGTCGAGATGCTCACCCCGCGCGTGCAGCAGCACGACGGCCTCGGTGAGGTCGAGCGCCTTGCCGTCACGGGCGCGGGCGAGAGCGCGGCGAAGGGCCGAATCACTGACAACGGTCATAGGCAGACCTTACTCAGAGGAACTTCGCAAAGCGGACGCCCGGTACCGCAGAACCGCGGTCAGAACGACCGGTAGTCCCTGGCGGCCATCCGGGGGCCGCGGGCCGGCGGGCGGCGGCCGGTCAGCGTGATGAACAGACCGGCCCGGTGGCGATGGCCGAGATACGGCTCCAGCAGGCGCAGCATGCCCGGGTCGTCGGTCTTCTCCCCCGTCAGCGCGTACCCCACGATCTTGGCGAGGTGGAAGTCGCCGACGCTGATCGCGTCGGGGTCGCCGAAGACCCGCTGGCGCACCTCCGCCGACGTCCACACCCCGATGCCCGGCAGCGCCCGCAGCAGCCGGTCCAGCTCCTCGCTGGTGGCCGCCGCCTCCAGCTTGGCGGCGTGCCAGGCGGCGGTCGCGATCGTCTTCGCGCGCACGGTCTCCGCGCCCGACCGGTGCCAGTGCCAGGCCGGGATCTCGCGCCACACCGACGGCTCCGGCGCCACCCGCATGCCCTCCGGGGCCGGCCCCGGCGCGGGCTCGCCGTAGCGACCCAGCAGCCACCGCCACGCCCGCCAGGCCTCCTGGCCGACGACCTTCTGCTCCAGCACCGCGGGCACCAGGGCCTCCATGACCCGCCCCGTCCTGCCGATCCGCAACCCCGCGTGCCTGCGCACCGCCTCGCGCAGGATCTCGTGCCTGGCCTCGAACCCGGAGACGTCGTCGTCGGCGCCGAGCAGCGCCGGCAGCCCGTCGAGCATCCACTCGGCCCCCGGCCCCCAGGCCTGCCCGCGCACCTGCCCGCCCGCCACCGACACCCGCAGCGTGGCGATCCCTCCGGGAGTGCGGCAGGTGCGCCAGATCGCGCCGTCGGGCGTCTGCCGCCAGGCCGGATCACCGCCGCCCCGCTTGTGCGCCGCCAGCGCCAGGCCCACGTCCAGCGGCCCGTCCGGAACCCAGCTACGCTCCCTCACCCGTCCAGTCTGCCGTGCCCCCGCAGCTCAGCGCACCAGCACGAAGGCGTACGGCCGGTCACTCGTCGCTGGAGTAGCGGATCGCGCGCTCCGGCAGCTCCACCCCGGGCCAGACGCGCACCCCGGCCAGCAGCTCGTTGCCCGGCCCCACGACCGCGCCGTCGCCGATCACCGCGTCGCGCACCACCGCGCCGCCGCGCACCCGCGCGCCCCGGCCCAGGACCGAGTCGGTGACGACGGCGCCGGGCTCCACCACGGACTCCTCGCACAGCACCGAGCCGGTCACCGTGGCGCCCGCGCCGACCACCGCGCCTTCGCAGACGGACGTGCCGCCCTGCACCTTGGCCTCCGGCGACACCGACGAGCCAGGCAGCGCCAGGAACTCGCCCGTGGCCCCCGGCATCGCGGGCGACTCCAGCCGGCCGAGCACCAGGTCACGCGAGCCCTGCACGAACGCGGCCGGCGTGCCGACGTCCAGCCAGTAGGTGCGGGTGGCGTAACCGAGCACGGGCCGCCCCGACTCGATCAGGGCGGGGAACGTCTCGCGCTCCACCGACACCACCTCGTCGCGCGGGATCTCGTCGATGACCGACCGGGTGAACACGTAACAGCCGGCGTTGATCCGGTTGGTCACCGGGTTGGGCGTCTTCTCCAGGAACGCCGTCACCCGCCCCTCGTCGTCGGTGGGCACGCAACCGAACCGGGCCGGATCTTCCACCTCCGTCAAATGGAGCGTTACAGCGGCCTGGCGCGCCAGGTGGAGGCGCACCTGCTCGCCGATGTCGTGACCCGACAGAATGTCGCCGTTGAGCACCAGGACCGGATCGGACGGCCCCGAGCCGAGCGCCTGGGCCGCGTTGCGGATCGCGCCGCCGGTGCCGAGCGGGGTCTCCTCCGTCATGTACTCCAGGGAGAGCCCCAGCGCCGACCCGTCGCCGAAGACCGGCTCGAACATCGCCGCCTTGTAAGACGTCGCGAAGACGATCCGGCGCACCCCGAACGCGCGGGCGCGCGCCAGCTGGTGGGCCAGGAACGGCACCCCCGCCGTCGGCAGCAGCGGCTTCGGCGTGCCGAGAGTCAACGGGTGCAGGCGCGTGCCACGGCCTCCGACCAGGAGTATCGCCTCGAGGTCTGGCAAAGAGCTGCTCTCCATAGTTGTGGGAGGTTACCGAACTATTCCGTCGCGCGTTGGAAGGCGCACAGGTGTGCCTCGGCCGAAGCTTCCCAGGTGAACTCGCGTGCCCTCCGCAGCCCCGCCTCGCTGAGCCGCCGCCTCCTGTCGGGCGAGGCCAGCAGGTCGGCGAGCCCCGCGGCGATGCTGCCGGCGTCGGGCTCGGTGTAGGCGACGGCGTCGCCGCCGACCTCCGGCAGTGACGTGCGGTGGGTGGTGAGCACCGGGGCGCCGCAGGCCATCGCCTCCAGCACCGGGAGCCCGAACCCCTCGCCCCGCGACGGGAACGCCACCACGAGCGCGCCGCCGAGGAACCCCGCCAGGTCGGGCGCGCCCAGGAAGCCCGGCCGCACCACCTTGACCGTGGCCTCCACCTCGCGGCAGGCCGCGTCGACGTCGTCCTCGTGCACGCCGCCGCCGAGCACCAGGGCCGGCGGCGTCTCCAGGTCCTTGACCGCCGTGGCGAAGCCGCGGATCAGGTTGGGCACGTTCTTGCGCGGCTCCAGCGCGCCCAGGAACGCGACGTACGGCTGCCCGTGCAGCCCGCACCGGCTGGCCGCCCGCCGGGTCTCCTCCTCGGAGGGCGGGTGGAACTGGCTCTGGTCGACCCCGTGGTAGGCGACGTCGATGCGGGTCGGGTCGGCGTGGAGGACGCGCACGAGCTCGTCCCTGGTCGCCTTGGACGGCACGATCACCCGGTTGGCGTGGCGCACGGCGGTGCGGGTCGCGGAGCGGAAGAACGAGGCCTTGGCCGGGCTGTACTGCTCGGGCTCGGTGAACCAGGTGACGTCGTGCACCGTCACCACGGTCGGCAGGCCCGAGCGGAGCGGGATGGAGTAGTAGGGGGCGTGGATCACGTCGGCCCCGGCCTGGCGGGCGAGCAGCGGCAGGCCGGTCTGCTCCCAGGTGAGCCTGGCCGCGCGATTCGTGATCGAGACGGGACCGGGGAGGACGCGCGCGGACGGGGCGAGGCGTCTGTAGCGGGCGGCGTCGGCCCGCTGGCAGACCACCGCCAGGTCGGCGCCCGCCCGGTCGAGCGCCGCCACCAAGCCGTCGACATATCTGATCAGTGCGCCGCGGTCGGCGGGAACCGCCGCCGCGTCGACGAGCACTCGAGGCATTACGTGATCTTCTCCCCTCAAGATCAACGTGGGACCCGGCGGCCCCCCTCTTCTTCCACCTTATGACCAGCGTCCCCCAAAACGTGCGCCAAATCACACGGAGGAACGCCGCGCTGACAATCCGGCCACACCGGCGCAGATCAGGTCACCCAGCACGATCACCACGCGGGAGCTGAGCGCGACCGCGATGGCTGGCCCGGCCGGCATCACCGGCGCCAGCGCAGCCACCATGGCCACCTCCCTGACTCCCGCCCCTGCGGGCACCACGAACGTCATGATGCCCAGGCACCACGACAGCGCGAACGCCCCGACGGCGAAGACCACCCCGCCCTGCGGGGCGACGAAGTAGAGGTGGATCCCGTAACAGGCCCAGCCCGCGAACGCCCAGCCGAGCGCGGCGAGCATCCCCTTACGGGTGAGCGGCCGCTCCAGCGGCGGCCGCTTCAGCCTGCGCAGCCCGTAGCCGATCACCGCGTTGATCACCTTGGGCTCCAGCAGCACGAGCAGCGCCGGCACCAGGAGCAGCAGCCATCCGAACCGGTCCCAGCCCAGCGTGGCGAACGCCACCAGCAGCCCGCTGGCGAGCTGGACCGGCATCATCAGGAAGAACGCCGCCGCGCTCCTGGCCCGCGGCACCCCGAGGTCGCGGCCCATCTCCATCTGCGCGAGCATCGGCCAGACGGCTCCCGGGATGTACTTGCCGAGCTGGCCCACGAAGAACACCTTGGCCGCGCTCCGTACGGGAAGCCGCGACCCCAGGTCGGCCAGCAGCGTCCGCCACGTCAGCATCGCGCCCAGCAGCGCCGCCACCACGGCGGCCAGCGAGGCTCCGACCATGCCCGGCGTCAGCTGCCGGAACCCGGCGGCGACCTCCTCCCACCGCGACGCCACCGCCCAGGCCCCGAACCCGAGCGCCACGACGAGGAACCCGCCCCGCACGGCCGTCCGCCACCCCCACCGCCTGGAGGGCACGGCACGCGGCTCTCCGCCGGACGGAAGGGACGGCGACGCCTCGGACCGGGGGACGTCCGTCACAGCGGCCGGACCCGTTCGGGGGGCTGCGGGAGCGCGGGGCCCGCGGGCGGGCGCGGGGTCTTGGTCGCGACCCAGAGGTACGTGGGAACGAGGGGAAGCAGCAGCCGGAGCGCCGCCCGGGGGGTGCGGGCCAGGAGAGCGCGCGCCACGCGGCCCGGGACGCCGGAGAACAGCTCGCCGCCCGCGAACCGCTCCGGCGTCGCGAGCACGGGGAACGTGTAGTCCCACACGTGGAAGGCGCGCAGCATCCTGCGCAGCCCGCGCCGGGTGCGGAACCGCTCGTAGTAGTGGTCGGCCCGCCCGGACGCGCGCACGTAGCGGTCGGCGAGCGAGGGCGGCAGGTAGGACAGGAACGGCAGCTTGTAGTGCGGCTCCATGACGCCCAGCCGGTTGCCCAGCCCGAGGTAGAGCACGCCCTCGTCGGAGAGCACCCGGCGCATCTCGGCGACCACCGCGTCGGGGTCGACCACGTGCTCGTAGATGTGGTTGAACACCAGCACGTCGATCGACCCGTCGGGGAACGGCAGCGCCGTGCCGTCGCCGCAGACGAACGCCACCCGCTCGCCGAACCGGTCGGCCGCCCTGCGCAGCCCGGGCACGTCGATGTCGACGCCGAGCGTGTGCTTGGCCCCCGCCGCGGCCAGCTCGTCGGCGATGAACCCGGCCGAGCAGCCGACGTCGCCCACGGTCAGCCCGCCGAGCGGCCCGTGGAAGTGCTCCAGCACCGCGATGATCTTCGCGGCCTTGCGCCGGCGCTTCTCCTCGTCGAGCATCGCCGCCTGGAACTCGGAGTAGGCCAGCTGCGCGACCCGTTGCTTCCCCACGACGCCCAACAGTACCCGCGCCCGCCGCGACCATCAGTCGATCCGGCTTTGGTACCGTGCCCGCCAGTGCGAACCACCAATAAGCGGGTGCTCTATGGCTTTTCTGGACATGATCCGCGGCGAATTCATCGACATCATCGAATGGCTCGACGACAGCCGTGACACGATCGTGTGGCGCTTCCCCCGGCACGACAACGAGATCAAGATGGGCGCCAAGCTGGTGGTCCGGGAGTCCCAGGTGGCGGTGTTCGTCAACGAGGGCCACATCGCCGACGCGTTCCCGCCCGGCACGTTCACGCTGCAGACGCGCAACCTGCCCGTCCTGTCCACGCTCAAGGGCTGGAAGTACGGCTTCGACTCGCCGTTCAAGGCCGAGGTGTACTTCGTCAGCACCCGGCGGTTCACCGACTTCAAGTGGGGCACGCAGAACCCGATCATGCTGCGCGACCCGGAGTTCGGCCCGGTGCGGCTGCGGGCGTTCGGCTCCTACTCGGTCCAGGTCACCGAGCCGATGAGCCTGCTGCGCGAACTGGCAGGCACCGACCAGCGCTTCCGCACCGAGGAGGTCGAGGGCTACCTGCGGCAGACGATCGTCGGCCGGCTGGCGGGCGCGCTCGGCGCGGCGCAGGTGCCGGTGCTGGACCTGGCCGCCGACCAGCACGCCATGGGACAGAAGCTGGCCGACATCCTCTCCGCCGACCTGTCCACCGTGGGGCTGTCGATCCCGAACTTCTCCTTCGAGAACATCTCGTTCCCGCCCGAGGTGGAGAAGGCGCTGGACAAGCGCACCCAGATGGGCCTGGCCGGCGACCTGGGCCAGTACACGAGGTTCCAGGCGGCCAACGCGCTGGAGAACGCGGGCGGCGCCGGCGAGGGCATGGGCCTCGGCATGGGCATCGCGGCCGGCCAGCAGATGGCGGCCTCTCTGAGCCAGCCCGCCCAGCAGCCGCCGCCGCTCCCCCAGCGGCACCAGTGGTTCCTCGGCGTCGGCGGCGAGCGGCGCGGCCCGTTCGACGAGGCCGGACTGGCCGCCGCCGGGCTCACCCCCGACGCGCTGGTGTGGCGGGCCGGCATGGCCCAGTGGGCGCCCGCCCGCGACGTCCCCGAACTGGCCGCCCTGCTGCACAACACCCCGCCGCCGCTCCCGCCGTCCTGACCGGCTCCCTCGTCCTCACCGCCCCGGCGCCCCGTACGGAAAGACCCGCGATGACCTCGCTCACCCCCACCACCCACCCCTGCGGGGGCTGCGGCGCGAGCGTCCAGTACGCGCCCGGCACCAGCGTGCTGCGCTGCCCGTACTGCGGCCACGAGCAGCCGATCGCCGCCCCCACCCGGCACGTACGCGAGCACTCCTACGACGCGTTCCTGGCCAAGCCCCGCGTCCAGGCCATCGCGCCGAACCAGTTCACCTGCCCGGGCTGCGGCGCCCGCACCGAGAGCGACGCGATCTCCAAGGACTGCCAGTTCTGCGGCACCGCGCTGGTCGCGGGCAGCACCGGCGACGAGATCGCGCCGGAGGCCGTGCTGCCGTTCGCGCTCGACAAGGGAGCCGCCCGCGACGCGCTCCGCACGTGGACCAGGTCCCGCTGGTTCGCCCCGAACCGCCTCAAGAAGGTCACCGAGGCGGAGTCGATGAAGAGCACCTACCTGCCCCACTGGACGTTCGACGCGAGCACCTTCTCCCACTACTCCGGCCAGCGCGGCGTCCACTACTGGGTCACCGAGACCTATACGGACAACGGCCAGACCAAGACCCGCCGGGTGCGCAAGACCCGCTGGTACCCGGCCAGCGGCTCGGTGACCAGGGCGTTCGACGACGTGCTGGTCTCGGCCACCGCCCGGGTGCCCATGGAGCGGCTGGACGCGCTGGAGCCGTGGCCGCTGGAGCGCGCGGTGGCGTTCGAGCCCGGCTTCGTCGCCGGCCACCACAGCCTGCGCTACGACGCCGGACCCGAGGCGGGCCTGGAGAACGCCAAGGGCAAGATGGCCGAGGTGATCGCCGCCGACTGCAAGCGCGACATCGGCGGCGACGTGCAGCGCCTGCACAGCGTCGACACCCGCTACGCGGACGTCACGTTCAAGCTGGTGCTGCTGCCGGTCTGGGTCGGCTCCTACCTGTATGGAGGCAGGCCGTACCAGGTGCTGGTCAACGGGGTGGGCGGCGAGGTGCAGGGCGATCGCCCGTACAGCGCCGTGAAGATCACCCTGGCGGTGCTGGCGGCGGTGGCGCTGGTCGCGCTCGTCGTCTCGCTGTTCGTGATGCGGTAACTGGCTTTCACCTGGGCGGACACCGTACCCTTGCGTGATGTTCCGCCGCCTGCTGCGCATCGTCCTCGCGCTGGTCGCGCTCGGGTTCCTGGGCTACGGCCTGGCGGCCAACTGGGCCGACACCACGGCGGCGGTCGCCGAGATCCCGCTGTGGGGGGTCGCCGGCGCGTTCGCCGCCGTGCTGCTCGGCCAGTTCTGCATGCTGCTCGCCTGGCGGCAGGTGCTGGCCGGGCTGGGCTCGCCGCTGCCGGTGCGGACCGCGGGGCGCATCATGTTCGTGGGCCAGATGGGCAAGTACATCCCCGGCGCGATCTGGGCGTACGCGGCGATGATGGACCTGGGCCGCGACCACGGCAGCCCGCCGCGCCGCACGTTCGCGTGCATCTCGCTGGCGCTGGTGATCAACCTGGGGGTCGGCATCGCGATCGCCGCCGCCACGCTGGCCACCCAGGAGGTGGTGCGGCAGGCATGGTACCTGCTGCTCCTGCTGCCGGTGATCGCCGTCTGCATGCATCCGAAGATCCTCACCTGGGGGCTCAACCTGGCGCTGCGGCTGGCCCGCCGCGACACGCTCGACTCCGTGCTGCCCGGCCGCACGGTCCTGGTCGCGGCCGCCTGGACGGTGCTCGGCTGGCTCGTGTACGGGCTCCACACGTGGATGCTCGCGGGCCGCTGGGACCTGTACGTCATCGCGACCGGCGCCTACGCGTTCGCCTGGTCGACCGGGCTGCTCGCGTTCCTGGTGCCGGCCGGGGTGGGCGTGCGGGAGGGCGCGCTGGTGCTGGTGCTCCACCCGATCCTCGGCACCGGCCCTGCGCTCGCGGTGGCGGTGGTGTCGCGGCTGGTGTTCACACTCGCCGACGTGACGGCCGCCGGGCTGGCGTTCCTGCTGGGCCGTCAGCCGAGCAGGGTGGCGGTGTACGAGGCCCAGAACGGGTCGGGGTCGACGGCCTTGACCCCCGACCGCAACCTCTCGGGCTCCCCCGAGGCGTAGAACCGCTCGATCGCGTCGCGGAGCGCGCCGGCGCTGCCCGGCTCCACGAGCAGCCCGTCGACGCCGTCGGTGACATGGTCGGCGAGCGCCCCCACCCGGGTGGCGATCACCGGCACGCCGTGCTCGTGCGCGAGCCACACGTTCTGGCTGGCGGTGGCGCTGCGGTAGGGCAGCACCAGCGCGTCGGCCCCGGCGAACAGCGAGGGCACGTCCTCGGCCGCGACGTAGCCGGGCCTCAGGTCCACCCGGTCGGCCAGGCCCAGCTCGCCGACCAGCGCCTTCGTCTCGTCGAGCCCGCCCCAGAACTCCCCGGCCACGGTCAGCGACACCCCCGCGGGCAGCGCCCGCAGCAGCAGGTCGAGCCCCTTGTACGGGCGCACGATGCCGAAGAACAGCAGCCGCCGGTGCACCCGGTCGGACCGGGCGCCGTGGGTGGACGGCAGGTGCGGCGGCAGCGCGGCCACCCGCACCGGCCTGGTGGTCAGCTCGCGGGCCACCCCCGCCTGCTGCTCGGAGTGGGTGAGCACCACCCCCGCCCGCCTGAGCAACGCCTTCATCAGCGGCCGGTCGTACGGCTTGCGCTCGTGCGGCAGCACGTTGTGGCAGAGCGCGACCGTCCGGGCCCGGCCCCGCAGCCCGGCCAGGATCGCCAGGTAGGGCGGCACCTGCACCGGGCTGAGCACGGCCAGGACCACCAGGTCGGCGGCGCGCAGCCGCCGCCCGGCGGCCACCCACCCATCGGGCCTGCGCCAGTCGAGCTCGCGCAGCACCTTCGGGTACGGGACGCCTTCCGGCGCGTCGATCGTCTGCTGCCCCGGGTAGAGGAACGACGGGTACTGCGCCCGCCAGGACTCGATGACCACGTCGTGGCCGAGCGCGGCCAGCCGGTGCGCCAGCTCGGTGGTGTGCTGCGCCCCGCCGCCCTTGTAGGGGTAGGTGGGTCCGACGATCGCGACGCGCACGCTCAGTCTCCCCGCGACCGCACGATCAGGTCGGCCAGCAGCGCCACCGACCCGATCAGCATCCCGGACAGGAAGATCATGACGGTGTTGGCCGGGAAGTAGAACGGGTGCTGGATCATGTCCCACGCGCCCTTCACGAGCCCGATGCCGACCAGCCAGAGCGCCGGCGGCATGAGCACCTTGAGCGGGTTGAAGTACATGATCATCCGCAGGACCTGCAGGATGTAGCGGTAGGCGTCGGAGACGAAGCTGAACTTCGACTTGCCCGCCCGCTTGGCGTAGCCGATCGGCAGGTAGTAGACGTCGTGCTGGTTGGACAGGAACGACAGCGTGATCGTCGTGACGCAGGAGAACCCGGGCGGCAGCAGCCGCAGGTAGGGCTTGGCCACCGACTTGCGGAAGGCCCGCAGCCCCGAGTTGAGGTCGGGGATCTTCTGCCCGGCGAGCATCTCGGCGACCTTGCGGATCACCCACTTGGCGGGCACCCGCAGCAGCTTGTGGGACCCCTCCTCGCTGGTGCGCGCCCCGACGACCTGGTCGATCGTCGGGTCCTTGTCGAGGATCTGCACCAGCTCGGGGATGCGCTCGTTGGGGTAGGTCATGTCGGCGTCGGTCCAGACGACGATCTCGCCCCTGGCCTCCTGCGTGCCGATCCTGCGCACGGTGCCGGAGCCGCCGTTGCGGTGGAAGGCCCGGATGCGCAGGTGGGGGTAGAGCGGCGCGGCCTCCTTGAGCCTGGCCAGCGTCTCGTCGGTCGAGCAGTCGTCGACGGCGACCAGCTCGTAGGTGTAGCCGCTCGAGTCCATCGCCTTGGTGATGCGGTCGACCTCGTCGATGACATGGTCCTGCTCGTTGTAACAGGGCAGGACGATGGTGACGTACGGGGTTTCCTCATCCACGGCGGGTCCACCTTGCTGCGGGGGCTCGGAGCGTTCTCACGTGGGACGAGGGTACTCTGCCCGGTCCGTGGCCGAGTGCACATCACAGGTCAAGGCAGGGCCATCCACACGTTGATCCGCAGTGACCAGGTGCCGTCGGGCGCCTCGGTGAGCGACCGCTCGTCCTGCCGGGTGACCAGCCCGATCAGCTGCGTGACCGGACCGTACGGAGCCACCTGCCCCTCCTCGGCGGCCAGCACGACCGGGGTGCGCCCGGCGGCCCGCACCCGCTCGACCAGGCGGCGCACGTCGGACTCCGGCGCGGTGTCGCCCTCCACCTGGCGCACCTCCGCGGCCGGGACGCCGCAGGCGCCGCGGACGACCTGCGTGTACCGGTCGGCGGTGACCCGTTCGGCGATGAGCACCGAGGCGTCCGGCGGGATGCGCGCGCACATGGCGGCCACCGCGGCCGCCTCGCCCCGCCCGACCGGCGTGAAGGCGGTGCCGATCGAGGTCACGGCCGGCGGCACGACCAGGAGCAGCGCGCAGACCGGCACGACCCAGCCGCGCCACCTGCCCTCTCCCGCCCGCTCGCGCAGCCGCTCCGCCCCCCACACGGCCAGCAGGATCACGCCGGGGATCACCACCGGCACCAGGCGGCGCGCGGCCCACGGGTGGTCGGGGGTGATCGCCGGGCGGAGCAGCGTGGTGAGCGTGGCCCAGCCGATGACCGCCAGCGGCAGCAGCCATGGCAGGCCGCGGCCGCGCAGCAGCCGGTGCGTCAGCACGGCCGCGGCCAGCGTGGCGAGCACGAGCGCCGGGACGCCCACGTACCACGCCACCCAGTGCAGGGTGTGCTCGAAGTACAGGCGGGTGCCGTCGATCGGCAGGCCGTTGGCCTTCTGGATCTGCTCGATGAAGGTGGCGGTGAGCCGGTCGTCGACGTTGTCGGGGACCCGGCGCACGGTCACCAGCCAGGGCCGCACCGCCAGCCCGGCCATGGTCAGCGCCACCAGCGTCGCCCCCGCCGCCGGCAGCCAGCCCGGCGGCCTGAGCCTGGCCAGCAGCGGGGCGGCCACCGTACCGGCGAGCGTCAGCACCAGGACGGCGGCGCAGATCAGCAGCAGCGGCCGCATCGAGCTGGACAGGTACGTCAGGTAGGGCCGCGACAGTCCGTAACCGGCGGCCAGGCCGAGGCCCGCCCCGGCGGCGAGCCCGGCCAGCAGCGGCGGCCCCAGCCCTCCGTGGCGGCCGGGCGACCGGCGGCCCATCGCGACGAGCAGGCCGGCGAACGCCAGCACGGGCAGCACGTCACGCAGGCCGTCCACCCGCACCAGCACGGCCAGCCCGAGCGTCAGCCCGCCCAGCGCGGCCCCGATCCGCCGCCCGTGCCCGTACAGGGCGTCGTGCACCAGCGCCAGCCCGCCGAGCAGCAGGAGCATCGACGGGATCTCGCTGAAGGTGGCGCGCGAGGTGTAGATGATCGGCATGCAGCAGGCGAACGCCAGCGCCGCCACCGGGGCCCAGCGCCCGCCGGCCAGCCGGGCCGCCAGCCCGGCCACGGCGAGCACCGCCAGCGCCCCCAGCACGACCGGGGCCAGGAACAGCCCGCCCAGCCACTCCCCGAGCGCGAACAGCATCGGCGCGCCCGGCATGAACTGCGGCACCACGGAGTCGCCGACGGCGTAGAAGCCGACACTCTCGAAGATCAGCGACGGGTCGGCCCCGCCGAACGCCTCCGGCCGCGCGGGGATCGGCAGCGATCCCTCCCGCGCCAGCCAGATGGCGTACTGCGCGTAGGTGGACGGGTCACGCCGGACGGCGAGCTGCTCACCGTGCATGACCCCGTTGAACACCCCGGCCCCCGCCGCGACCGCCACAGCAGCGGCCACCTGCCCCACCGTGGCCCGCACGGTGTCGACCGGCCCGTGTCCGTCGGCGTCCTCCGCCACGCTGACCAGCCCGCGCGTGCCCGCCCAGCACAGCAGCCCCGCCATGGCCAGCCCGAGCGGGATCGCCACCACCGGCCGGTAGACGCCGAACGCGAGCAGCGGCAGCGCGGCCAGCAGCCACCCGGCCACGGCCAGCGCGGGCAGCACCGAGAGCGCCGCGAGCACCCGGCCCGCCGGCGGCCTCCGCATCGGGTCCAACCAGGCGATTCCCATCGGTGAGCGAGCGTATCCAACCTCAAGCCGACGGCACGCCAGGCAGCGCCGAGAACCCACCAATCATGATCACACTAAACCCCCGGCCCCCCAGCACACGATGACGAAAGCCAAGACCAACAGGGACGAGTCACGGATTCACCCCACCTACGGCGGGTCGGGCAGGCCGAAGGCTTGCTATCGGCGCCCAGCCCGAGGGGTTTACCAAAAGGCTTTTGAGTGTCCACCCCACCTACGGCGGAAAACAGAAGAAGGAGACCCCAGCCCGAGCAGACGACCACGACAGCACACGACGTGGCCGGCTTGGGATGCCGGCAGGGCGGGCGGGGCCGGTCACGTACGTGACGGGGGGAAGATCGGGAGGGCACGGGGGCCGGTAGCGAACGCGGCGGGACGGAAGAAGACCCAGCGCCGCGACGTGACGGGAGACAAGGAACCGGCTTGAGATGACGGCGCCGCGGGCGGGGGCCGGTAGCGTACGCGGCGTGGGGGGAGATCGGGAGGGCGCGCGGCGAGCAGCCGCTCGCGTGCGCGGCGTGGTGGATGAGCGGGCCGGGTTCGGGCGGCACGGGTGGTTTCTGGCGGTCCTGGCGATC
Source organism: Nonomuraea ferruginea (assembly GCF_039540635.1). Taxonomy (NCBI): domain Bacteria; kingdom Bacillati; phylum Actinomycetota; class Actinomycetes; order Streptosporangiales; family Streptosporangiaceae; genus Nonomuraea; species Nonomuraea ferruginea. Next base: position 203,146 of record NZ_BAABFD010000009.1, read on the forward strand.
GGCGCCGCGCTGCGGGTGGTCACGATGCTCGGTTACCGGCCGGCGCTGTGGTTCCCCGACTCCTACACCTACGTGGTCACCGTCCTGCGCCCCCGGCCCGATCTGGTGCGCCCGGCGGGCTACTCGATGTTCATGAAGCTGCTGGAGCCGCTGCACTCCTTCGGCGCGGTCACCGCCGCCCAGCACCTGCTGGGGCTGGCCACCGGGGTGCTGGTCTACTGGGCCGCGGCGCGGCACACCCGGAGGTGGATCGCGACGCTGGCCGCCGCCCCCGTGCTGGTGGAGCCGTACCAGATCGAGCTGGAGCACCTGCTCGTCTCCGACACGCTGTTCATGTTCCTGGTCGTCGCCGCCGTCGCGCTCGCGCTCGCCGGACGGCCCAAGGCGGTCACGATCGGGCTGCTGCTGGCCGCCGCCTCGCTCACCAGGACCGTCGGGCAGCCGTTGATCGTGGTGCTGGTGGCCTGGTTCTTGCTGCGCCGTCAGATCAGGCCGGCCTGGATCATGCTGGTGGCCGCGGTGGTCCCGATCCTCGCGTACGGGGGCTGGTTCTACGCCACCTACCAGCGGGTCGGCGTCATCGGCGCGAACGGCGTCTTCCTCTACGCCCGCACGATGTCGTTCGCCGACTGCGCCGAGATGGACCCGCCGCCCGACCTGCGGGTGCTGTGCGACCCGCGCCCGGCCGGCCAGCGGCCGCCGTCGCAGGAGTACATCTGGGCCAGGGACGCGCCGATCGTGGCCCTGCCCGGCATCACGTTCACCAAGGAGACCGACGACCTGGCCATGCGCTTCGCACTGCTGGCGATCCGCACGCAGCCGCTCGACTACGCCGGCTCGGTGCTGGCGGAGCTGGGCCGCTCGTTCGTGTGGGGCCGCCCGGTCTACCCCGACCAGGAGATCTACGGCTACTACCAGTTCCCCGAGACCCCGCCGGGGCCGCCGGGCCGCTACCCGGCGCAGGTCGGCACCGAGTTCGCCAAGCGCTACGAGCAGGGCCCGATCGGCACCTCGATCGTGGAGCCGTACGCCGGGTGGATGCGCGCCTACCAGGACGTGGCGCGGATCCCCGGCACGGTCCTGCTGGTGGTCCTGCTCGTGCCGCCCGCCGCCGTGGCGTGGCGGGCATTCCGGTACGGGCGGGGCCCGGGTTCCCCTCGTGCCCTGTGGCTGCTGCCCTGGTCGGTGGCCGTCGTGTTGTTGATCACTCCGGCGGCCGTGGCCGAGTTCGACTACCGGTACGTGCTGCCGGCGGTGCCGCTCGCCTGCCTGGCGGCGGCCCTGGCCTGCGGGAACGGTAGAGAATTTACTGATCTTATTCCACGAAATGTCCAACTCTGAGTATGCTTTGCCCCGGTATCATCACCGCTGGGTCACGGTCGATTACTCCAGTCATGGCTGCGGCGACGCCGCCGGTGACCTAGTCTCGTGGCGCAGAACGACCGAGCCAGCGCGTGAGGCGCAGCGACGAGGCTAGGGGGCGCATGAGTGACTACAGAGGCATGTCCGTAGAGGACAGCAGGTCCCCCCAGCCCGGCAGCAGGATGGCACGCAGGCTCGCCGCCTCGGCGCCGCCTCCGCCGAAGGAGCCCGAGCGCGGCCGGCGGGGCGGAGACGGCGGCAACGGCAAAATGCGCGTGCTGGCCTGGGTCAGCATCGCGGCCACGTCCCTCATGGTCGCCGGCTCGCTGACCGGTTACGTCGCCTACCGCGACGCGTTCGGCGCGATCGACCAGAAGAACGTCAAGGACGACATCATCAACCCCCGCCCCCGCGACACCGGCGCGCTCAACGTGCTGCTGGTCGGCTCCGACACCCGTGCGGGCGACGGCAACGCCCAGTACGGCCAGGAGACGGCCCGGCTGGCCGACGCGGGCGGCAAGCGCACCGACACGATCATCGTCCTGCACATCTCCCCCAACCGCGATCAGGCGAGGCTCATCAGCTTCCCGCGCGACTCGATGGTGGACATCCCCAAGTGCAAGAACGAGACGACCAAACAGGAGATGCCGCCCAGCCGCGCGATGATCAACTCCGCCTACAACCACGGCGGCGTCGCCTGCACGATCTCCACCCTGGAGACGCTGACGGGCATCCGCATCAACCACTTCGTCGAGGTCGACTTCAGCGGCTTCAAGAACATCGTCGACTCGCTCGGCGGCATCGAGATCTGCCTCAAGTCCGGCGTCAACGACAAGAATGCCAAGCTGGTCCTCCCGCCCGGCAAGAGCCTGCTCAACGGCGAGAAGGCGCTGGGCTACGTGCGGCTGCGCAGCTACGGCGACGGCAGCGACATCCAGCGCATCAAGCGCCAGCAGATCTTCCTCAGCAAGGTCATCGCCAAGGCCACCAGCAGTGACCTGCTCACCGACCCGATCAAGCTCACCGGGTTCATCAAGTCGGCCGCCCAGTCGGTGACCATGGACCCCGACCTGGCCAACAACCCGCAGAAGCTCATCGACATCGGCATGAGCGCCAAGGACCTCACCGCCAAGGGCGTCAAGCTCACCACGGTCCCGTGGATCCCCGACCCCGAGGACGAGAACCGCGTCGTCTGGCAGCAGCCGGCGGCGGGCGAACTGTTCGACTCCATCATCAACGACACCGAGCTCCCCGAGCCCACGCCGAGCGCGACCGCCGACAAGCCGAAGGTCGCCGTCAAGCCCGGCCAGGTGCGGATCCAGGTGCTCAACGCCACCGGCGAACCGGGCAGGGCGCGCGAGGTCGCCGACCAGCTCGCCAAGGAGGGCTTCCAGGTCACCGGGCTGGGCAACTACGCCGACGCCGGCGGCCAGCCGGTCGCCGCCACCGAGGTCCGCTACCCGAAGACGGCCGAGACCGGCGCCGACCACGCCGACGTGCTGACCAAGAAGCTCAACCCCGCGCCCGACGCGACGGCCGGCAAGGTCAGGCCCACCAACACCGAGCCCTACACGCCGACGGTGGCCCCCACCACCGCGCCGGCCGCCGACGGGCCGAAGGGTCCGGTGCTCCAGCTCGTCATCGGCACCGACTTCAAGGCCGTCAAGGTCACCAAGCTGTCGGAGGCCGTGGAGAAGAACACCATCACCGCGTCCCAGCAGAAGAACGTCTGCGTGTAAGGCTCCTGCAAGTTGTCTGTGTAACCCTCAGGCCGTGAGACAGGACCTCCGGCGCCCGCTAGGGTGGTTCGGGTCGGCGACGCGGCTCGCCCTCGCGGGCGTCGCCGCCTGTCGCGTACCCCGGCCCCGAGCGAAGCTGAGCGACTTCCCTGTGTCTGACACCAAGTACTCCCCTCCGGTCCAGGTTCCCGGCGAAGAGAGTGCGGGGCCGGCGAACACAGGGGCCCGCTGGCCGCTCCCCGGCGGCGGCGGCCTCTTCGAGCGCCCTGGCCAGGAGCAGGCCGAGCCCGCCCAGAAGCCCGAGCCCGAGGCCGGGCCGCCGAAGCGCAGGCGCGACCCGTACCTCGACAACGTCAAGTTCGTGCTCATCGCGCTCGTCGTGGTGGGCCACTCGCTGGTGCCGACGCTCGACGCCGACTCCAACCGGGCGCTCTACATCTTCATCTACACCTTCCACATGCCGCTGTTCGTGCTGATCAGCGGCTACCTGTCCAGAAACTTCTGGAACTCCAACGCCAAGACCAACAAGCTCGTCGACACGTTCCTCGTGCCGTACGTGATCGTCGAGGTCGGCTACGCGGCGCTGCGCTTCTCCCTCGGGCAGAAGTGGAGCCTGACGATCATCGACCCGGCGTGGCTCAACTGGTACCTGCTGGCGCTGCTGTTCTGGCGGCTGTCGACGCCGGTGTGGAAGCGGATGAAGTTCCCGATCCCGGTGGCGATCGCGATCTACCTGTTCGCCGGGTTCTCCGAGATCTCCGGTGACTTCAGCATGGACCGGTTCTTCGGCCTGCTGCCGTTCTTCGTGATCGGGCTGGTCATGCAGCCGGAGCACTTCGAGCTGCTCAACCGGCTGTGGATCAAGATCGCCTCGGTGTTCACCATCGTCGCCGCGGCCACCGTGGCCATCCTCATCGCGCCCAGGGCCAAGCTCGCGCCGTTCTACTTCAAGAACAGCTACGAGAAGATGGACCTGTCCTGGTACATGGGGCTGGGCGTGCGCGTCGGGCTGCTGGTCTGCGCCCTGGCGCTCTGCTTCGCGGTGCTGGCGCTGGTGCCGCGGGGCGAGACGTGGTACTCCGATCTCGGCACCCGCACCCTCTACTGCTACCTGCTCCACGGCATCCCGGTGCTCATCGCCAAGGAGCAGGGCTGGCTCAACCTGCCGTGGCTGCACGGCCCGCTCGGGGCGCTGGCGATCAGCTTCAGCTGCTTCGCGCTGGCGATCGTGCTGTGCCTGCCGGAGACCCGGACGGTCTTCAAGTGGGTGCTGGAGCCGCGCCTGACCTGGCTCTATCGCCGTCCTTCCAGAAGTTAAGCGGCAGTTACCCCCGCATTCACGCCTTTGACCCGGTCGGCGCGGAGCATCGACGCATGCGGGTATGCGTTGCCACCGTCGTCCATCATCCCGAGGACGCCCGGATCATGCATCGGCAGATCAGGGCGCTGCTCGACGCCGGCCACGAGGTGACCTACGTCGCGCCGTTCACCTACCACAACGTGACGCCCACCCCACGGCTCACCGCCGTCGACGTGGCGCGCGAGGCGGGCCCGGGCCGGGCCCGGTCGGCTCTCAGGCGCGGCGTGCGGGGCGCCGACCTCCTGCTCGTGCACGACGCCCGTCTCCTCCGCGCGCTGCCGTACCGCCGCCCTCCGGTCGTCTGGGACGTACGCGAGGACGTCTCCGAGGCCAGGCTGGCGCGGGCCGCACGCAGGTGCCACGTGATCACACCGGACGTGGTGCCCGAGGCCACTCTCGTGGCGCCGGAGCCGCCCCCTCCCGGGGAGACGAGAGTGGTCCACATCGGCCGGCTGTCGGCCGCCAGGGGCGTGAACGAGCTCATCGGCCTGGCCCGGCGGCTGGCCCCGCACGGCATCCGGATGGACCTCATCGGCCAGGCCGACCCGGCGGCGCGCCCGCTGCTGCGTGACGCCCAGCGGGTCGGCCTGCTGGACTGGTTCGGCCACGTGCCGCTCAGGCACGCGCTGCGGATGGCCGAGGGCGCGCTGGCCGGCCTGTCGCTGGCCGGTCCCGCGGTGACCGGGCCGCCCACCAAGATCCTCGACTACCTGGGCCGGGGCCTCCCCGTCGTGACCACCTCGCAGGGCGCCGGGGTGGTGGAGCGGGCGGGCTGCGGCTTCGTGGTCCCGCTGGACGTGGACGCGGCGCTCGACGCCGTGCTCGACCTGAAGGAGAGCCCCGAGCTGCGCCGGTCGCTCGCCGCGCGCGGGCACGCGCACGCCCGCGCGCACCACCACTGGCCGGACCACGCGCCGGCGTTCGTGGCCCGGATGGAAGGCTGCGCCGGGGTTCCCGCCCGCGCCCCGTCGTTCGCGGTACAGAGCAGGTCCGCGGGGTGATGGTCACGGCGTCCGGCGGTTGATGTACTAGACGCCATGGCATCGCATCTGATCCAGGGCCGGACGGTGAGCATGCCCGTCCGGGTACGGGACGTCATGGTGTGTGGCGCTCTCTACCTGGTCCGGGCCGACGCCGCACGGGCCGTGCTCGCGTATTCGGGGCTGGACGTGGCCGAGGTGCTGCCCGGCAAGGCCGTCTGCGTGCTGGTGTTCGCCGACTACCGCGACGGCGATCTCGACTCCTATCACGAGTTCGGCATGGCGTTCCTGATCCGTCGGCCGGGGGCGACGGGCTCGGTGGGGCTCGCCGACCTGCGGAACGCGGCCGCGTTCGTCCACTGGATGCCGGTCGACCAGGGCTTCACGCTGGAGGCGGGGCGCTCGCTGTGGGGCGTGCCGAAGGAGCTGGCCGACATCGACCTGCGGCTCGGCTCCCCGTACAAACGGTGTGTCCTGAGCAGGGACGGCAGGCTCGTGCTCGACATGCTGGTCAAGCCCGGCGCTCCGCTGCCCGGACCGGGCCCGGTGATCGCCCTGGACGCCTACACGCACCGCGACGGGCTCACCCGGCGCATCCCGTGGACCGTCCAGACCCGCGGCCTCCGCGTGCGCCCCGGCGGCGCGCTGATCCGGCTGGGCAACCATCCCATCGCCAAGGAGCTGAGCGAGCTGGGCCTGCCCAAGCGCCCCCTGCTGGCCGGCACGGTCGCGCACGCCACCATGGCCCTGGAAGAGGCCGAGCTCGTCCGCTAGCGGGCGAACGCGGCCAGCCCTGCCCGCCAGGCGCCGTCGAGGTCGGCACCTGGCGGGAAACGACCGTCGAGCTCCAGCATCACCATGCCGTGCGCGAAGGCCCACACGGCCCGCGCCAGCAGCGGGTCACCGTCGACGGCCTTGACCAGGGGCAGAGCCGTCCGGTCCTCCAGTCCGGCGGGCAGAAGTCCGCGCGGCAGCGGCCCGGTGCTCATCAGCCGGTAGAGATGGGGGTGGGCCAGCGCGTAGGCGCGGTAGGCCCGCGCCAGCACTCCCAGGCCGCCCTGCGACGCTTCCAGGGCCCGCGCCAGGTCCTGCATGGCGATCGCGATCACCTCGGCCTCGACGGCGCTCTTGTCGGGGAAGTGCTTGTAGAGCGAAGGGGCCCGGATGCCCAGCCGCCCGGCCAGCGCCCGCATGGTGAGCGCCTCCGCGCCGCCCTCCTCGACGAGGCGCAGGGCCGCCTCAACGATCTGCCGTGACCGCTCGGACACGCCGGCTCCCATCCCGTTCCCGTAGTCCGTAACCGAACGCGCGATCGGCGGCGATGTGCATCAGCCAGGCGAGCCCGGCGGTCCACGTCGGCACTCCGCCGATCGGCCAGAAGATGTATCCAACCAGCAGCAGGAGGGGCGCCCACGCCCGGTGTGCCGCGTTGTAGAACGGCACCGCCCGCGGTGACAGCCGCCCGCCGCCGGCCTTCCTCGCCCCCACGAGCATGGTCAGGTCCGGCAGGATCGCGAAGACCACCGCTGTGACCCAGGCCATTCCCCCGTGCTTGGCCACCTCGAAGACGATGAAGGCCAGGCAGAAGATCGCCAGACCACCCCACGCGCCTCTTCCCATGACCGCCCTCTCGTTGGCTAACGCTGTTAGCCGAAGGCTATGGCTAACAGCGTTAGCCGTCAAGCGGGGAAAAGCCCTCGCCGTGACGGCGAGGGCTTTCAGACGATGGGCGGGCGGCCGAGCTTCACCATGCGCCAGGCCGTCTTCCAGGCCATCGGGCGGCGCTCGCCCGCGGGTGTGCGCAGGCCCTCGAAGAACCCGGTGAACCATGCTTTCAGCGAGTCTTTGGAGCCGCGCTCCCTGATCAGGGTCAGCACCACCCAGTCGAGCAGGTAGAGCGCCGCCAGCGGCCACGGCAGGTTGCGGCGGGCCAGCCACACCCGGTTGCGCGCGTTGAGCCGGTAGAACTCGGCGTGGCGGGTCGGCGGGACCTGGGGGTGGTACATCACGGTCTCGGCGTCGTACTCGATCCGGTAGCCCTCGCCGAGCAGCCGCCAGGCCAGGTCGGTCTCCTCGTGCGCGTAGAAGAACCGCTCCGGCAGCCCGCCCACCTGGAGGAAGGCCGAGCGGCGGACGGCGGAGGCGCCGCCCAGGAACGTGGTGACCGGTGAGCTGCGCTCCGGGTCGCCGGCGCGCAGGCGCGGGACGTGACGTCGCTGGCCGATGCCGCCGTCGGGGTCCATCACCCGGAAGGAGATGACGGCCAGGTCGGGCTCGGTGGCGAAGCGGTCGCGGACGTGCGCGGCCACTTTCTGGTTGGCGTACCAGCCGTCGTCGTCGAGGAACAGCACCACGTCACCGGAGCACTCCTCGACCCCGCGGTTGCGGCCCGCGGGTATGCCCGTATTGTGGTCGAGCCGGATCGTCTTCACGGTCGCCGACGAGCCAGCGGGGGGCGTCGCGGACAGCTCGGGCACGTCTGCGCCGTTGCCCACGATCACCACCTCGACGTCACCGTCGATCTGGTTGAGCGCGGACTCGACCGCCCGGTCCAGCTCCGCGACCCGGTTTCCCATGGTGAGGATGACGCACGAGATCTTCAACGAATCATCGTCCTGACGCGTTGAGAGCACGGGCGGAGCAATCTTTCATGATCACCGAGTCTGCTGGGTGGCTTATTTCCTGATATTGGTGGAGCTAAGCGTATCGGAACCGGTAGTGAACCCCCACCGAACCGGGGATGTCCGATCAATACGACGGACGAGAAGCCCTGCCGGTTCCGAGAATCGCATCACGCCAGCCGCCTCGACGCGAGAATGCTGACCAAATGCAGGACAACCTGTAGCCCTGCCGCGACCACACAGGCCACGACGAGCACCCGGGTGGCCGCCAGATCGCCCCGCACCACGTCGATCACCGCCGTCGCGAGCGCGAGCAGCGACAGCTCGATCGGCTGCACGATCCGGTGGAACCCGGTCGCCGCCAGGACCCGCCTGCCCAGCCCCAGCAGCCCCGAGCGGAACTGCACGGCGGCGGACTCGGTCGCGGCGGGCAGGCCGCCCTTGGCCCGTGCCACCTCCACCAGGTCGGACTCCGCCTTGATGAGGATCGCGCCGAGCGCCGCCGCGAAGCCCAGCACGGTGTACCAGTCGGGCAGCACGGCCGACGCCCGCCAGCCCAGCCCGGCCAGCAGCGCCGCCTCGGCGAAGTAGGCGCCGACCCGGTCGAGGTAGACGCCGGTCAGCGAGGTCTTGCCGGTCCACCGGGCCAGCTCGCCGTCGGAGCAGTCGAGCAGCAGGTAGACCTGGATCAGCAGGGCGGCGGCCACGGCCGCCCACAACCCCGGCAGCGCGATCACCACCCCCGCCGCGACCCCCGCCACCGTCATCACCCAGGTGAGCTGGTTGGGCGTGACGCTCGTCCTGGTCATCAACCAGGTGACGTAGATCGACAGCCTGCGCATGTAGAGCACGCCCGCCCAGTGCTCGCCGTTGCGGCGCTCCAGATGACCGGCGGGCTGGGCGACCCCGCGCAGCTCAGCGACCGAAGGCCCGGACATAGTCCTCCACCCGATCGCGGATCTCGGAATCCTGCAGGCGCAGGTGCTCCAGGATCGTGTAACGGCCGGGACGGGTGGCGGGCGCGAGCGAGACCGCGGCGGTGAACTGCTCGCTGCTCAGCCCGATGTCGCCGGGGGTCACCGGCAGCTGGTGCTGCCGCAGGCAGCCGACCACCTGCTTGAGCCGGGCCTCGTCCTCCCTCAGGAAGTAGCAGAAGGCGGTGCCGACCCCGGCGAGCTCGCCGTGGTTGGAGGTGCCGGGGAAGAGCTGGTCCACGGCATGCATGATCTCATGGTCGCCACCGCTCGCGGGCCGCGATGAGCCGGCGACCACCATCGACATGCCCGACAGGATCAGCGACTCGGCCAGAACGGTCAGGAACGCGTCGGACTCGACGGAGTCGGCCCTGCCGAGCAGCGCCTCGGCGGCCGTGCGCGCCATCGAACAGGCCAGCCCGTCTATCGGCTCGCCGCGCTCGACGTGGCTGAGCTGCCAGTCCTCGCACGCCGACAGGTTGGCGAGCACGTCGCCGACGCCCGAGCGGACCAGCGACTGCGGGGCCTTGTGCACGAAGTCGAGGTCGACCAGGACGGCCAGCGGCATCGGCACACCGAACGTGCCCTTGCCGCCCTCGTACAGCAGGGAGGCCGTCGGCGAGCAGATGCCGTCGTGGGACAGGTTGGTGGCCACCGCGACCATGGGGATGCCGGCCAGCGAGGCGGCGTACTTGGTCGTGTCGATGGTCTTGCCGCCGCCCACGCCCACCACCACCTCGTAGGCGCCCTTCCGCAGGTCGGCGCCGAGCGAGACGGCGGCTTCCACGCTCCCGTCGGAGACGCGGAACACCTGGGCCTCGTCCAGCGTCGGCGCGATCAGGCTCTCTATGTGGTCGCCCTGGCCGGGGCCGACGGCCACCGCGACCCGGCCGGAGGTGGCGACCCTGCTGTCGGCGAGCAGCGCGCCGAGCTCCGCGACGGCACCGCGCCTGACCTCCATCTGGATCGGCGCGGGCAGCATCCTCGCAAGAAGCGGCATCCGGCCCCCTCAGTAGTGGACGGCGATGGTGCGGGCCTTGGCCAGGTCGTCGTGGTTGTCCACTTCGACCCAGTCGACCTCGCCGATGGGGGCGACGTGGATGGCCTCGCCTCGCTCGACCATCTCCTGGTAGCCGTCTTCGTAGTAGAGCTGCGGGTCGCGCTCGAAGGTGGCCTTGAGCGCGTCGGCCAGCCGCTCGGCGGCGCCCGGCCGGATGAGCGTGGCGCCGATGTACTCGCCGTACGCGTCGGACGGGTCCATCAGCTTGGTGATGCGGCGCAGCGCCCCCTCCTCGGAGAGCGTGACCTTCATCTCCTCGTCGGCCAGCTTCTTCACGTCGTCGACGGCGAGCAGGATGTCGCTGGTCTCGGGCGCGGCGAGCAGCGTCTTCTCGACCGAGACGGGGTGCACGGTGTCGCCGTTGACCAGCAGCGCGCCGCGGCCGAAGTAGTCACGCGCGCACCACAGGGAGTAGGCGTTGTTCCACTCCTCGGCCTTGTCGTTGTGCACGAGGGTGAGCTCGACGCCGTGACGCTCCTCCAGCTCGCGCTTGCGCTCGTGTACGGCCTGCGCCGCGTAACCGACGACGACCACGACCTCGCGCAGGCCCACGGCGGCCAGGTTGCGCAGCGAGATGTCCATGATCGTGGTCTCGCCGTCGACCGGCACGAGCGCCTTAGGCAGCGTGTCGGTGTACGGCCGCAGGCGTCGTCCGGCTCCAGCGGCCAGCACCATTCCCAGCAACGTGCACTCCTCAGTCGAGCATGACTACGTAGGCCCAAAGGTTAGTTGGCTTTCGGCCTCGTGAGGGTAATCCGCCGTTAGTCTTGCGTTCCCGTGTCCGCCGTGCGCACCCCGGTCCTGGGCGCGGCGAGCCAGCATGTGAGGCTCTCCCACCCGAAAGCGCCCCACAGATACACCGCCAGCAGCACGAACCCACCGGTCACCCAGCCCACGAGGGCGAACAGGCCGAGCACCAGCATCCGCCCCTCCCAGCCGAGGCCGAGCGCGGCCAGCCAGGGCGGCGGGTAGACCTGCTGGCGCAGCCGGTAGACCAGGTCGTAATGGTGGAAGGCGGCCGCCCCGAGCAGCAGGAAGATCAGCACCGGGGGCACACCGTGGGCGAAGCCGCAGGCGGCGATGAAGGCGTACTCGATCCCGCGCAGGATCGGCGGCGCCATCCAGTCGAGCCGGCCGTCGTGCGGATGGGAGCTGCCCGGCCCGGCCAGCAGCAGCGTGACGAGCGGCGCGAACACCGCCAGCCCGCCGGCCCCCGCGACCCCCATCAGCAGCAGGATCCCGATGACGAAGGCGGCGGCGACGAGCGGCGGCAGCGGCGGGAGCTGCCCGGCCACGAGCATGCCCATGCCGCGTGAGAGCGGCCCGTCGTCGCGGTAGGCCACGACCTTGCCCCGGGGCACCGGCACCATGTGGACAGAGCTCATTCAGCAGACCTCATCATCCGGCCGACGAGCTGGTAGGCGGCGGCCACCGCGCCCCAGCCGAGCAGCGCCACGAACGTGACCCGGGCGTCGGACACCGCGGCCGTGACCGCGATCAGCGCCGTACGCTCCCCGATGGGCAGCACGACCATCCTGCGCAGCCAGTGGACCGCGGAGCCGTGACGCACCCGCTGGGCGATCCTGAGCAGCCCCTGCCGAGGGCGGCGGCGCCCGGCGTCGGACGGCTCCAGCAGCGAGCGCGATGGCCTGGCAGGCAGCGCGCCGGTCTGGCCGGCGTCCCACACGGACCCGGCGTACGCGAACTGGAGCGAGTGGCGGACGGCCTGCAGCATCATGGCGGCGACGGCGAGGAACCAGATGCCGTCGGGGTTGCCGCCGCCGTGCGTGGCCGCGTAGCCGTAGGCCAGCCCCACGTAGACCGCGTACTCCTTGAACCGGTCGGCCATCCCGTCGGCCCACGCGCCGAGCGGCGTGTACCCGCGCGTGTAGCGGGCGAGCTGGCCGTCGAGGCAGTCGAGCGCGAACGACAGGTAGAAGAGCAGGGCCCCGGCCACCAGCGCGACCCTGCCGCCCTGGGAGAACCAGACCGCCGCCAGCACGGCCACGGCGACCGAGACGCCGGTGACGGCGTTCGGGGTGAGCTTGAGCGCGTGCGCGGGCCTGATCAGATGGCGGGTCAAGGGCGAGACGAGGTATGAGGTGAAGAAGCCGTCGTCGGACTTCACCGCGCCGTCGAGGCGGACCTGGTCCTCGTCCACCTCCGCGAGCCGCTCGATCGCGGCGTCGGCGGAGGCCTGGCCGGTGGGCCGCACGCAGTGGAGCGGCCCGAGCGCCGCCGTGCGCACCGGCACCCCGGATCTGACCAGCCCGACCAGCAGCAGGTCGACGGTCTCGACAGGGGTGACGGGGCCGAGCCTGCCCGACTCCGCCAGCTCCGCCAGCTCCTCCGCGACCTCGGCGAGCACGCCCAGGTCGGCCTCGCCGGCCTGCAGCCCGCCGGCGAACGCGGTGTTGGCCTCCGGCACGGTGTGGAACGAGCTGCCCGCCGCGGTGATCCGCCCGCCCTCGACGCGGAGCGGCGGCCGGGTCGGCCCCGCCGCGGCCTCGCCGTCGACCAGCGCCCGCGTGTCGCGCGCCGGGTGCTCCAGCAGTACGGCCAGCGCCTCCGTGTGGGCCACCAGGTCGCCGGGCAGCAGGGCGACCGGCCCCGACGCCACGCGCGCCAGCTTGGCCACCACGCGCAGGTCGGCGGCGAGCCCGCCGGCCGACGTCAGCACCTGGACCTCGCGGGTGGGCAGGGTCGCGAGCTGGTCCGCGAGCCGGTCGGTGAGCGTGCCCTCGCGGCAGCCGAGCCGGGCCGCCGGTGTCGTGGCGAGCAGCACGATCGTGCCGCTCTCGGTGAGCGAGTCGGTCAAGGCGCGGGTCCTCCCGTTTGATGAGGGAGCGCGTGGCACACAGCGTAGCGATCGGGCCACGCGATAGCACGGACCAGTACCGTTACCCTCGAACTATGATTTCTCGGCTGCCCTCCATCGGCGTGGTGCTCGCGGGCGGCACAGGCCGGCGTGTCGGCCACAGTGAGCCGAAGCAGCTCATCAAGCTGGCCGGGCGGACGATCCTGGAGCACACGATCGAGCTGTTCGACGCCTCTCCCGACGTCGACGAGGTGGTCGTGCTGATGACGCCGGGGTTCGTGGAGCCGGTGCGCGAGCTGGTGCGGCGGTGCGGTTTCGGCAAGGTGACCGCGATCGTCGAGGGCGGGGCGAGCCGGACCGAGAGCACCTGGCGGGCCCTTCAGGCGGTGGGCGAGCGGGAGTGCAACGTGCTCCTGCACGACGCCGTGCGGCCCTTGCTGGAGCCCCGGATCATCACCGACTGTGTCCGCGCCCTGGAGACGTACGAAGCCGTCGAGGTGGCGATCCCCAGCTCCGACACGGTGCTGGTGGCCGAGGACGACATCGTGCGCGAGGTGCTGGACCGGTCGCGGCTGCGGCGGGCGCAGACGCCGCAGGCGTTCCGGCTGTCGGTGATCCGCGAGGCGTACCGGCGGGCGATGGCCGATCCCGGCTTCGCCACCCGGCAGGCGACCGACGACTGCGGCGTGGTGCTGCGTTACCTGCCGGAGGTGCCGATCTACCTGGTGCCGGGCAGCGAGCGCAACATGAAGGTCACCCACCCGATCGACCTGTCCATCGCCGACCAGCTACTGCGCCTGGCCGCCGCCGGCACGCCCGCGCCCGCCCCGCCCGACTACCGGCGGGTCCTCTCCGGCCGCACGGTCGCGGTGTTCGGCGACGGCGCCGTCCTCGCCGCCCTGGCGTCCGGATACGGCGCGGTGGTGCGGTGCTTCCCCGCGGACCTGGCCCGTACGGAGGAGCAGGCGGCCAAGGCCCTGGCCGAGGCGGGCCCGGTGCACCACGTCATCCACCTCGCGGGGCCGCGCCCCGGTTCGCTCGCGGCGGCCGACGCGGAAGCCCTGGCCCTGGCCTGCCTCGGGGCGTCGAACGTCGCCAGGGCCGCGTACCCGCTCCTGCGCGAGACCGGCGGCACCCTCGTCCTCCAGGCAGACGGCGGCGACGGCAGCGTCGCCGCCCCGGCCCGTGCGGCGACCGCCGAGCTGGCCCGAGCCCTCGCCTCCGAATGGGCAGCCGACGACATCCGCGTCAACGCGGTCCTCACGACCGACCCCCACCGGACGGCGCGGACCTGCCTGGACGCGCTCGCCTCCGGCCTGACCGGACAGGTCATGGAAGGCTGATCCCACGCTCACGCACCGTACGGAACGGTGCGTGGCGTCAGCGGGATGGGCGGGCCAGTTTGCGGGGGCTGGTGAGGAAGCCCCAGCCCCATGACATGTGCATGGTCGCGTACACCACCGGCAGCCGCAGCCTGGCCGACCAGGGCAGCCCGCTTCCGGTCAGCGCCGAACCCGCCACGATGGCCGCGGCGTATCCGCCCGGGACGACCAACCCCAGGGGGAAGAACGGCGCGACCACCAGCCCGAGCAGGATGGCCAGCACGGCGGCAGGCGGCGCGAGGTAGCGCAGGTTGATCGTGCCCTCGTGGGTGCGCGCCACCACCCGGCGCCATCTGCCGTAGTGGAAGTACTGCTTGGCGAGCGCCTTGACGTTGGGCCGAGGCCGGTAGGAGACCCGCATCCGCGGCTGGAACCACACCAGGCCGCCGGTCTGGCGGATGCGGTGGTTCATCTCCCAGTCCTGGGCGCGCTGGAAGTGCTCGTCGTAGCCGCCCACCCGGGCCAGCGCGGAGCGCCTGAACACGCCGAGGTAGACCGTGTCGGCGGGCCCGGCCGTGCCGCCGACGTGGAAGGCCGCCGCGCCCACGCCGATCTTGGAGGTCATCGCGCACGCGACGGCCTGCTCGAACGGGCTGACGCCCTCGGCCGCCATCACGCCGCCGACGTTGTCGGCTCCTGTCTCGTACAGGGTCTCGACCGCCACCCGCAGGTAGTCGGGCGGGAGCATGGCGTGGCCGTCGACCCTGGCGATGATGCCGTTGCGGGAGGCGGCGATGGCGGCGTTGAGCGCGTTGGGTGTGCGGCCCGTGGGGTTGGGCACGACGGTCACCCGGCGGTCGGCGGCGGCGATGGCGTCGGCGACCTCTTGCGTGCGGTCGTGTGACGGACCGACGGCGAGGACGACCTCGATCTCACCCGGGTAGTGCTGGGCGAGCACCTGGTCGACGGCTTCGCGGAGATGGCGTTCCTCGTTGAGGACCGGCATGACGACGGAGATGGGGGGCCAGCCACGCGTCTCCGCTGGCGCGTGCGGCGAGTCGGGGAACTGCTTCATGGCGGGGCTCACGCTACTGTACGACCACGGGAGGACGGCAATCGAGAGCGCAATCCTCCGGCGGCACGGAGGGGGACGGTCATGCGCGACCCAGGCGAGGAGGACGCCGGGGTGATCGTGGGCGGCGACGCCTACGGCGGCGTCAAGCTCGCCGGCGGGCGGCGCAGGCCGCGCAGGAGCGCCAGGGTGCGGCGGCGCAACGCGGTCCTCGCGGGCCTGCTGTCCACGGGCGTCCTGATCGGCACCGGCGTGGTGTGGGCGACGCCACGCCAGATCGGCACGGTCGACGCGGGGGTCGAGGAGACCGCGCCGCGCGGGGCGGAGAACATCCTGCTGGTGGGCGTCGACAAGCGCGACGACCTCACCCGCAAGAAGCAGAACGAGCTGAAGCTCGGCCGCGAGTCGGGCCAGCGCACCGACACCATGATGGTGATCCACCTGTCGGAGGACCACAGCCGGATCACCGTGGTGAGCCTGCCGCGCGACACCTGGACGACGATCCCCGGCAAGGGCGATCACAAGATCAACTCGGCCTACCAGTTCGGCGGCCCGAAGCTCACCGTGCAGGCCGTGCAGCAGGCCACCGGCCTGAAGATCAACCGGTACATCGAGGTCAACGTGCTGGGCTTCATCGACGTGGTCGACTCGCTCGGCGGCGTCACCGTCTGCACGCCCGTGCCGATCAACGACCCGAAGACCGGTCTCAACCTCGCCGCCGGCACCCACGAGCTGCAGGGCGCGCAGGCGCTGGGTTACGCCCGCACCCGCGCCACCGCCCGCTCCGACCTCGACCGGATCGACCGGCAGCAGCAGGTGATCTCGGCCCTGCTCAACCGGGCGCTGAGCGCCGACACGCTGGCCAACCCGGCCAAGCTGGCCTCGTTCGTCAACACCACGCTCGGCACGATCAAGGTCGACCCCGACGACGGGCTGCTCGGGCTGGCCACCCAGCTGCGGGACGTCAAGCTCGACAACGTGCAGTTCGCCGACGTGCCGCTGGAGGACGTCGACTTCCGCACCTCCACGGGCGAGTCGGCGGTGCTGTGGGACAAGCAGAAGGCGCGTGAGCTGTTCCGGGCCATCGAGGCCGACCAGGACCTGATCAAGCCCACCCCCAAGGCGAGTCCCTCGGCCAAGGCCTCGGCCGGGCCGACGTCCGTCCCGCCGCAGCAGATCTCGGTCAAGGTGCTCAACGGCACGCTGATCACCGGGCTCGGCGCCCGGACGCGCACCGCGCTGGTCGCGTACGGCTTCCAGGTGCCCGAGGACGCCGGCAACACCGCGCGCAAGGACCACAAGAAGACCGTGGTGCGCTACGGCCCCGGCCAGGAGGCCGCCGCCCGCACGGTCGCCGCCGCCATCCCCGGGTCCGACCTGCGGAAGGCGGACGTCAAGGAGATCGAGGTCGTCATCGGCGCCGACCAGCCGAAGGTGGCCAAGCCCAAGGCCTCCACGACGCCGTCGGCGCGGCCGAGCGCTTCCCCATCTGCGGAAACGGCAACGCAGAACATCTGCAAGAAATAGGTTAACAATCAGCCAAGGGGGCACCCTTTCCCCATGATTGTCAGGTCTTGGCAGGAGGAACTCTGCACGGTCCTGCGCGTCTCCGGGGAGCTCGACGTGGCGGGCGCTCCCCGGCTGCGCGCCGAGCTGGAGCCGGTCCTGTCCTCCCCCGGCCCGCTCATGCTCGTGATGGATCTGAGCGAGGTGCCGTTCTGCGACTCGGTGGGGCTGGGCGTGCTGGTCTCGACGCACAACCACGCGCGGCGCACCGGCGGCAGGCTGATCCTGGTCCTCCAGGAGGGCATGATCAGCCACCTGCTGACGATCACCAACCTCGACCGCCACTTCGAGACGAGCCCCTCGCTCACGGACGCCCAGGCGGCGCTCGCCGCCGCGGCGTAGCCCTGCCCAGGGATGCGAGACGATGTCATCGTCCCTGCGGTTCTCCTGTGGAGGCATTGGCGTTGTTCGAGGAGTTCCCCGAGCCCGCGCGGTCCCAGCTCGTGGCCGCCCACGACGAGGGCAGGACCCGGCCGGAGTGGTGTTTCACTGACGGGCCCGTCCGGCTGGCGTTCTGGGCGCCCTTCGCCGGCGCGGAGCCGATGATCGTCTGGCAGTTCACGGCCGGCCCCGACCCGGCCGCCGCCTCGCGCCTGCTGCGCCGGGCCCTCGCCGCCGCCGGCGTCCAGAAGGTCATCCATGACATCTCGCTGCCGTCCGGCCTGTCGCCGCTCATCGACCGTGCGGTCGAGCACGAGTCGCTGACCGGCGCGGGGTTCGCGCTGGAGGTCGAGCGGCTGCTGCTCGAATGGCGGCCAGGCGGCGACCTGCCCGCCGACCCCGGCCGGCTGACCTACCGCCCGGCCAGGGAGCTCGACCCGGCCGAGGTGCTCGACCTGCTGGTGCGCATCTCGTACGGGTCGCTCGACCACGACACCCGGGTGGAGCTGGCGACGGTGGGGGCCGAGCACGAGGCGCGCTGGATGTACGACGACCTGATGAACCGCAAGGGCAAGCCCGGCTGGTTCGTGATCGGCTGTCTGGACGGCGAGCCGGTCGGCCTGGTCGCGCCCGACGACCACTCGATCGCCTACATCGGGGTGGTGCCGGAGCATCGCGGCCACGGCTACGTCGACGACCTGCTGGCCCACGGCACCCGCACGCTCGCCGAGGCCGGGGTCCAGCGCGTCGTGGCCGCCACCGACGTGGCCAACGCCCCGACCGCGGCGGCGTTCCTGCGGGCCGGATACTCCGAGGCCGGCCGCCTGCACCGCTACTACTGGCGACTCCGTGATGGGATGTCCTCGTGAGACTTGGTGTGATCTTCGACCGGGATCTGCCGCCGGAGCGGCTCGTGCCGGTGGCGCGGGCGCTCGACGCCCTGGACCGGGTGGACGACCTGTGGGTGGTCGAGGACCTGGGCTGGACCGGCGGCGTCTCCTCCGCCGCCACCGCCCTGGCCGTCACCTCCCGGCTGCGCGTGGGCATCGGCATCGCCCCGGCGCCGCTGCGCAACCCGATGCTGCTGGCCATGGAGCTGGCCAACCTGGCCCGGCTGCACCCCGGCAGGCTGGCCGCCGGGATCGGCCACGGGGTGCCGGCGTGGATGGCCCAGGCGGGGGCCGCGCCGCCGTCGCCGCTGGCCCTCCTGGAGGAGACGATCACCTCCGTACGGGCGCTGCTGAGGGGCGAGACGGTCACCATGGCGGGCCGGTCGGTCCAGTTGGACGGGCTGTCGCTGGTGCACCCGCCGCGCGAGGTCCCGCCGGTGCTGGCGGGCGTCAAGGGTCCCCGCTCGCTGGCCCTGTCCGGGCGGGTGGCTCAGGGCACGATCCTGCCCGAGGGCCTCGGTACCGACCAGGTCAGGCAGGCGCTCGGCCAGATCTCCCCCGCCGGTGATCACGAGCTCGCCGCCTTCACCTACCTGCACGTCGGGCCGGGCTTCCCCGGCCACGTGGCCGAGGGCCAGGCCGAGTTCCTGGGCGTGGCGCCGGAGGAGGTGGCGAGCGCCGTCGGCACCGCCGAGGAGGCCGCGGCGCACGTCAGGGCCCTGTGGTCGGCGGGCGCCGGCACCGTGCTGGTCCGCCCGGTGGCCGCCGACCCGGTCCCCCACGTGGAGGCCCTCCTCACCGCGCTCTGACGGGGATCTGGCCGAAAGGCGGACAGCGATCGGCCGGAAGGCTGATCCGCGCCCACCGGCGCCCCGGCCACGATCGGAAGCATGAAGCGGACCTTGACAGTGGCAGCGGTGATCGCCGGGATGGCCGGGCTCGCCGGTTGCGGCGCGACCTTCGACGACACCGAGACGCACTCCGCGCGGGCGTTCGCCCATTCAGGGGCGACGCTGGTCGTCAAGTCCTCCGTGGGCGGCCTGCGCTTCCTGCCGGGCACGGCCGGCGAGGTCCGGGTCGACCGGTGGCTGGAGGGGAAGGCGGCCAGGGACGGCAACGCCTCCTGGTCGTTCCGAGGGGGCGTGCTCCGGCTGAGCGCCGACTGCACCATGGTGTTCGGCACCTGCGGCGCCCGCTACCACGTACGGGTGCCGCCGGGGACGAGGCTCGTGGTCGACGGCTCCGACGACGGCGTCATCCTGAAGAACCTCGACCAGGACGCGGACGTCTCGACCCGCGGTCCCATCACGGCCGAGGGGACGTCGGGCAGGCTGCGCCTCCTGGGCGGCGAGGAGCCGATCAAGGGCTCGGGCCTCAAGTCGGCCGACGTGCGGGCCCGGACGGTGAGCGGCTCGATCGCGCTGGCCTTCGCCGTCGCGCCCGTCAAGCTGGACGCCCGGTCGCGGGAGGGCGGGGTGACGGTGGCGGTGCCGCGCGAGAAGTACGCGATCACCGCCGAGTCCGCCGAGGGGTCCGAACGCTCCGAGCTGAAGAGCGCCAGGAGCGATCGGACGATCGTCGCCAGAAGCGAATCCGGAAATATCCGGATCAAGGGGGTTGGTTGACCCGGCGGCCGTGCTCCCGGCTCCCGGGTCAGTCGCCGTCCTGGTCGTTGTCGTCCTGGTCGTTGTCGTCCTGGCCGTCGTCCTGGTCGTCGTTCTGCTGGTTGGTGTTGACGACATCCGGGTCGTCGTCGCCGTCGTCGCCACCGCCTCCGCAGGCGCCGGTCAACCCGAGCACGGCCACCATCGCGGCGGCCGCGAGCATCGACCTGTGACTCCTCCGACGCAGCATGCGCATCTCCCTTGATCAGTGTCTTTACCGTCGTTTCCTCCTTATCCACCATCAGCCCGGTTTAACAGGAGGAAGACCTGATTAGGTAAACGACCGGTCGTTCATATAGTCTCACGGCATGACACACGACGGCCGCCGGCTGCGCGGCCAGCGGAGCCGGGAGGCGATCCTCGATCAGGCCGTGAGCCTGGCCTCCGTGGAGGGCCTCGACGGGCTCTCGCTCGGCCGGCTGGCCACCACGCTCGGCATCAGCAAGTCGGGCTTCTTCGCCCACTGGCGCGACAAGGAGCAGCTCCAGCTCGACGCCGTCGACTGGGCGGCCCGCCAGTGGACCGAGCAGATCATCTCTCCCGCGCTGCGCGCGCCGGCGGGCGTCCGGAGGCTGTTCGCGCTGCACACGACGCCGATGCTCTGGCTCCGAAGAAGGGTGACGGCAGGAAGCCCACGACCATCACTCACCTTCTCGCGGGCACCCGGGCTTCCGGTGTCCCCGAGCGCCAGGGCGCGTCTATTCACCATGCCCCGAGTCGTGACCGCGTCCTGCGACGCATTGGCCCCCTTGGAGGATCTGTGACAACCTCGACGTCCTACTATGACCAGATCGGCGGCGCGCCGGCTGTTCGCGACGTCGTCGACCTGTTCTACGTGCGGGTCCTCGACGACGCCGACCTCAAGCCCTACTTCGCCGGCATCGATATGCCGAGGCTGAAGCGGCACATGGTGGTGCTGCTGTGTTCCGTCCTCGGCGGCCCCGAGCCGTACGAGGGCCGCGACCTGGCGGAGGCGCACCGCGGCATGGGCATCACCGCCGACCACTACGCGAAGGTCGGCGAGATCCTGCTGTCGGTGCTGCAGGGGGCCGGCGTGGGGGACGAGATCCTGCAGCACGTCGTGCTGATCCTGAACAAGGTGGAGTCGTCCATCGTGGCCGAACCTGTCGAGACGGCCGACTGAGTGGACGCGCAAGCTCTGAAGGACAGCTGGCGCCTCGTCGCCCGGTCAGGCGACCAGGTGCCGCTGTACTTCTACTCGGCCCTGTTCCTGATGAACCCGGAGACGAGGGACCTGTTCCCGGTGTCGATGGCGAGCCAGCGCGACCGGCTCGTCAGCGCGCTCGGGCACATCGTCAGCAACGTCGACCGGGTGGAGGAGCTGGTCCCGTTCCTGCAGCAGCTCGGCCGGGACCACCGCAAGTTCGCCGTGGTGACGGAGCACTACCCCGCCGTCGGCAGGGCGCTGCTCGCCACCCTGGAGCACTTCATAGGCGACCGGTGGACGCCCGCCCTCGCCGAGGACTGGACGAAGGCGTACAGCCTGGTGGCCCAGGTGATGACGGACGCCGCCGCGGACGCGTCCAGGACCACCCCGCCCTGGTGGGAGGGCGAGATCATCAGCCACGAGACCCCCGCCCTCGGCATCGCGGTGATCAGGGCGCGGCTGAACTACCAGTACGGCTACCGTCCCGGCCAGTCGGCGTCGATCGCGCATCCCATGCGGCCGCGCGTCTGGCGTTTCTACTCCTTCGCCAACGCGCCGCGCCAGGACAACACCATCGACCTGCACGTCCGCATGGTCGACGGCGGCGTGCTGAGCGCCGCCCTGGTCATGGGCGCGCGGCGCGGCGACGTCCTGCGCGTGGGAGCACCCGTGGGCGACAGGCTGAGCCTCACCCCCGAGATCACCGGCGACCTGCTCCTCATCGCGGGCGGCACCGGCCTCGCGCCGCTGAAGGCGCTGGTGGAACAGGTGATGTACGAAGGCCCGTCACGGAAGGTCGACGTCGTCGTCGGCGCCCGGACGTCCCGGGAGCTGTACGACCTCGAAGCGCTGTCCAAGATGGCCGCGGAACACCCCTGGCTGACCGTCGTCCCGGCCGTCTCCAACGACCCCTTCTACCGGGGCGTCCGCGGCAACGCCGTGGACGTCGCGCTCCAGGCATGGCGTGGCCAGCAGGTCTTCGTCTGCGGCTCCACGGAGATGGCTCAGAGCACCGTCGGACGACTGCTGGACGCGGGCGTGCCCTCCGAGCGGATCCACTTCGACGAGTTCACGAGCGACAAAGGCGGGGAGTCATGACGGCAGAGATGCCTTGGGGAGATCACCCGGAGCGCGAACGCCAGCCTCTCACCCCGGATCGGGTACGCAAGCAGGAGTTCTCGCGCACACCGCTCGGACGCCGCGGCTACAGCGAGGACGAGGTGCGCTCGTTCCTGTACCGGGTCGCGGAGGACATGGCGGCCGGGGACAAGGAGAAGGCGGACCTCCGGGCGTACATCGACCGTCTGAAGCAGTGGTACAAGGACCACGGCATCAGCGTCGAGCACGCCGCTCCCCAGCAGGCCCTGAGCGTCGACGCGATCAACATCCTCTCCCGCGCCCAGCAGACCGCCGACGTCCAGATCGCGGAGGCGGAGGACTACGCCCGGCGGATCCTGGGGGAAGCCCGCCAGCAGTACGAGGTGATCCTCACGGAGGCGCAGCGGCAGGCGGAGGAGGCCGCCGACCAGGCGGTCGGCGCCTACCGCTCGCGCGGCGGCGAACACGGCGCCGAGGCCGAGGAACTGGAGCGGCAGATCGCCTACCTGCGCACCTTCGCCGACGTCACCCGGGTGCAGTTGCGGGCGGTGCTGGCGGGGCTGGCGCAGGAGGTCGACAAGCTCGGCACCATCCCTGACCAGGACGGGCAGCTCCTCCACGGCCCCTCACCGGTCCACCGCTGACCGGGGCCGTACGTCTGCCCTGGCGCGGTCGCCGACCACCTTCTCGACGACATCACCGCGGCGCCGGCTTCGCCGCCGGAGCGGGCGCCTGCGGGTGTTTTGCCCTTGATCGTGTGTTTGCGGGCGTGAGCCCCGGCACCGGAGCGCTGGCGGGGCAGCTACGTAACCTCCCGCGAAGAAGGGCGTCACAGCTCCGCCTCCAAGGAGCGGCAGGCGGGGTTCTCGCTGGTTAACGCCTACTTAGAAGCTGGCGGGCCATCACCATGCGCTCGATCTGGTTGGTGCCCTCGTAGATCCGGGTGTTCTCCGAAGCTAGATTCGGCACCCTGCGAGAACACGCTGATCATGGGGCTGAGCAGGGGTGGAGTCTTCGGACGCCCCTCATCACTTCTCGCTGGTTGCGACATCACTTCTCGCTGGTTGCGACACTCCCACGGAACAGTGACGGAACAAGACCGTAGGCTCCGGGGTCGTCAGCGTTGCCGAACTGGCACCGCCATGCCCGACGGAGGAAGGTCTCGGCGGCGATCGCCCCATGCCACGAGACGGGCGCCGAAGTCCGCGATCGTCACGGCCTCAGCCAACCAACACCCGGTTTAGGAGAGCGCGGTTGGTCCGTCTCCTGCAGCGGTTTGAACTGGGGAAATGCCTAATTCGACGTCCCAGGCTATGAAGATCATCTCGTAGCTGTCCCGAGACAGACATGGGAGGACCTTCCAAGCCGTCGCAGTGCCGTAACTGTCACGGCCCCGTGCGCGTCACTGTTGATCGAACTTCTCCGTCCGGCGCAGCCGCACCTTCCGAGGTCCGCTCGCATTCACCTTATCGAGGGTGATTTTACCCTCCTCAAGCATCCTACGGACGAAGCCCTGCCAGGCTTCGAGACCGTACTCCAGAATCCAATTGTTCAACGGGCTCGCATATGGTGCGAAATCACGCGAGCTCACGACAACCGGTCCCCTGGCAAGGGCCATGTTCGACTTGAAGTAGCTGTCGATCTCGTTGACCTCGTCAGTCGTGTCCTCAGTGAGACCGAGTACAAGCTTGATCCTCGACTGACCGACCGCCAGCTCGCTCTGTGTAAGCACCTCAAGCACCTGTTTGTGGGAATCACCCACCAGAGCCGCGCCCGACGACCTCGACAGATCCATCCGATCGACGTGGCTGGAGATCAACAGAAGTTCGACGCCGGGTCCGATGGCCAGATTCAGGATGTGCGCCTCCTTCAGCGTGATCCGGCCGGTGCCACCGAGCTCCAGATCCTCCACTGTGATCCGGCGCGCGGCGCGAGGGCCGTCGCTTGTCCCGTGGACCTTCGCCCACAGCTCGCCGAGGCTGATCGCTCCGGGTAGGCGTGGACTATAAGGCTCCGCTATAGCCACCTTGTCTTGAAGTGCCGTAATCAGTTCGGTTGGTGCCCTGTCGTGCTCCGTCCGCCACATGGAGACGATCAGTTGTGCGCATAGCGTCGATATGGGAACGCTGAAAACTAGTGAGACAGCCTGGTTGAGCGGCAGCCTGGTGATCTGCCGAGCAAGAAAATGCTCGGCGATCGCGAGGTGCGTGAACTTGAACGAGAGGTCGTTTTCCGCCCATTCAGCGCTCACTCCGCATAGCGCAATTAGCCGGCGCTTCTCTTCGGGGGTAAGATTGCGGTCCATGGCCTGGGACGCCGCCAGTTCCAAATCTTCCTCGGAGATCTCTGGTACAGCGTTCCGAGCGGCCATTTCTGCGACCTCCGAGAAGATGGCGGCCAGCAGTTCTGAGCCGAAGAGTTCGTCACCTCCCTGGCCTTTCAGTTTCCGCCGTTCGCGCTGCAGATAGGTGTCGACGACGAATTGCAGAAACTCGAGCGGTTTCTCGGATCGTGCCCAAGCCGCGAAGGCCAGACAGAAGAACGGTGTGGTCAATAGCTGCCGGACCTCCGGGGACGTAGCCTCCCCCGTCACATGGAGTGACAGCCTACTGGTGAGCTCCTCTAACTGCTCCGGTTGCCACGGCAACAGCTCGAGCGTCGTTACGTAAGGCGGCCAGTCTAGCGTGGCGTGAAACTCCAAATTCTGACGGAGCCGGGCTTCCGAGTAGCTTGATCGCGCCGACAAGACGACTGTCCCCTTGCCACGCAGCGGATCCAGAATTTGCTTCAAGCCAGTCAGCGGATTGTCGTAAGTACGGAGACCGAGTAGCTCGTCGAAGCCGTCGATCACTAGGATCGCAAGACCCACGCGGCACAACGCCAGCACGGAGCTCTTGTTAAGGATCAGAGTGGGAGCCATTCGAGCTTCGAGAAGGGTGTCGAGGCTGTTCGCGCTGGTCCCACTCGACGAAATGTAGATCGCAATAGGACGGAGCTCGCCACCGGGGGAGAGTGACTCTCGAGCGAACTGAAGCAGGCTGTGTGTCTTGCCCGATCCGGCTTCGCCGGTCAGCGTAATAAGGTTCGTGTATGAGCTGTAGATGCCGGTCCGAGCAGTGATCCGCTCACACGCCTGCGTAATCGTGATGTCGCCGCCATCCCCAAGCGGGCCGTCGGCAATACGGACCCGAGCGGGAACATCGGGAACATGCCGCTTGAGATCCGGGAATAGCTCGTCACTAATCAGACCTTCGGCCTTGATTCGCTCCTCAAGCTCCTCCAAGAGCCGCTCCTTGAGGAGATCCCAATTGCAGATATCCGCCAGGAAAGCCTTGTACGGCTTCGGGCCCGACTCGGTGCACCAAATCCGGTCATGGTCAACACCTATTTCGAATCGATCGACGCGTTGGATCGTCCCGCTGGAGGTGCGCAGATCCCAGCGCGCCACGATCGGCTCGGGCGGAACGACGAGGGTCTGGATGGAATCTCGTTCGGCGAAACCGCGAAGATCCTTCTGGATGTCCAGCGCGAAGCTCTCTAGCAACCGGTCGCCGCTCTGTGGGCCCAGCTTTTGGAGCGCTTCGAGGATTTCCGGCCGGGTGACATCGGTCACTTGCCCATGGCGGGGCCAGTAGGTCGCAGAACCCTCGGAGTAATCGTTCAGGGCGGCGAGCTCACCGTCGATCAGAATAAACAATGGCTCCAAGTGAGTGACGTGCCCGTGCTCGTAGATCGCCACGATTCGGTCCGCGTTATCCGAGACCACCCGATAGAGAGCGTCGAGGTCAACGTTCTCTGGGTCTGGGCCGCCGTGGAACACCTGATTGCGCATCTTCCGGATCGATGTGCCCGTAGCCACTTCGACATCAAGGCTGTCGGCGACGTCGAGTGCAGCGCGCTCGCAAGCAGCACAACCCAGAGAGCCGCGCTGCAGCGTGATGTAGCGGGACCACACATCAAGGGATCCCGGTGTGGTCAACTTGGTTGGTCCCTCGGCTGCGGCAGCACAGAGCAATCCCAGTACCCGCAGTTGATACTCAACGTGGGCCAGAGTCTTGAGCGGCGTCTGCCGCCGGGTCGGCGCAGCTACGAGTTCGGCGATAGTCACATCGTCTCCTCTGGGCACGGCACCGGCCGGGGCAGCATGTCGCAAGCCAATGTCAGTGTACGAGCCAGCGAGACTCACGACGGCATTCAGAGATCCTTGATGCGGAGTGCGACTGAGGAGCAGTAGGAAGCCACTGGTAATGCTGGCGCTGGCCACACGCGACCCCCCAGGTACAGGCTGGCCCAGAGGTTCTCTACGTCGACAGCGGCACCGTGCTCACTTCCGCTGGGCAAGCCCGCGGCGATGGATTTGTGCCGGCATCTGGTCCGATGCGACCCCGGCTCGTCGATTGCTAACGTGGCGCCCGCCGCCTGGCGTGCCGCCGCACCGGAGTTTTGATCGTACCTGGCCGCTGAGGACTGCAGCCTCATGCTCGGAACGTACGGCGGTAGGCGTCCGGCGGTACGCCGATCGTGCGATGGAAGTGGCGTCGTCGTCGCCGTCCACACGCCCGCAGCCGAGGCGACGGTGTAGACGCTGTCACCGTGCTCTCCAGCAGCCCCTGCGCGCGGCGGATCCGCTGCGTCAGCCGCCACAGTAGTGAGGTGGTGCCGGTTCTGAGTGGAAGGGCCGGGCCAGGTGGCGCGAGTTCATGTTCGCCTGGCGGGCGGGATCCTCCACGGTGAGCGGCTGGGCCCAGCCGCCGCATCCCCCACGGCAGCAATTCGGCCAGTAGATGGCCGTCCTGGTCGGGTGCCGGTGTGGTGACGACTGGGCCTGGCCCCTGTGGCACCTGCTGTAGGGGAGCGTGGGCAGAATCGCCAGCTCACTTGGTTTTACTGCTGGAACATTGCAGATGTCTCGAGCCATCGCTTGATCATCTCGCGCATGTCCCCTTCCCGAAGTTCGTTCACCGTCTCCGTGCAAGCGCTGAGCAGGACCTGGCGCTGGCCCTGCTGCGGCACGGCTTCGTGGGCTACTCGCGCGACTACCAGCTCGTGGTCCTCCCGATGCCCGATCCCCGGACCGGGACCACACCGCCGCCGCTGCGTTACCTGTTCCGGTACTGCGTGCAGGCCACCTGCACCACCGCGCTACCGGCCCGAACCTGGCGGGTCTCGCTCGATGACCGGCTCACCACCTGCGAAACCAGGGTGGAGTACGACGGATACGTCTGGGGCGTCAAATGGCAGGCGCTTTATCCCGGCGCCACGCTCATCAGCGACTCACCCACCGCCCGCAGCTGGGCCGCAGCCATCGGCATCGACTTCCATGAAGTCCGGTTCGAGACCAACGTGCACGTCCTCACCCTGGTCTTCTCCGACCTGCACATCGAAGAACTTCCGCCCCCGCCACCGGGACACGGCCACCAATTCCCGGTTCAATAGGCACCAAGAGAACGACAGATCACCTAGCCGGAGTGTCACCCACCTCCCGAGCCGGATCTGTCACACGGGTCCTGAGACCTGACAAAAGATGTGTTGTCCCGGGACATGCTTGACGCAGGGGTCCCAAGACACCGATGACAGGTGCCGCTGTCGGCGAGCCTGGCGGATATATCCGTTGTCGAGCAGCGCTATCGGCCTGTGGTGGTCCGCAGCGTACTCGCACGCGCCCCGGACGGGACCGAACCTTTCGACGCGTCGCCGGCGTCCGTAACGGTCGAGAGGAGTCATTTTGGATCGCAATGACAGCTTCCGCGAGTTCGTCGCCGCCCATCAGCAAGGGCTGATGCGCACCGCGTACCTGCTCACAGGAGACGCCCACCAGGCCGAGGACCTGCTGCAGAGCGCCCTGCTGAAGGTGTTCGGCCGCTGGTTCAGGCTGTCGCGCGTCGAGTATCCCGAGGCGTACGCGCGCAAGGTGCTGCTGAATCAGTACATCTCGTGGCGACGGCGCCGGGTCAGAGCCGAGCTTCCGACCGCCGACCCGCCCGACCGGCTGTACTCGAGCGAGGACTCCACCATCGTGCGGCTCGTCATGCGCCGGGCTCTCATGCGGCTGCCGCCCCGGCAGCGGGCGGTGATCGTGCTGCGTTACTACGAGGACCGGACCGAACGCGAGACGGCCGAGCTGCTGAACTGCTCGGTCGGCACGGTGAAGAGCCAGGCCCACTACGCGCTGGCCCGTTTACGCGAGCTGGCGCCCGAACTGGCGCCGAAACTCTCAGACCTGGAAGCAGAGGAGGCCCGCCGATGACCTGGCTACGGGACGTGCTCGTCGATCTGGCCGACGACTCTCCGCAGGTGGACCTGGCAGAACGTACGATCGCGGCACATCACCGCAGGCGGCGTACGGTGGTCTCGCTCCTCGCGGCGGGCATGGTCGTGGTCGTCGCTCTTGGTGCGACGGCCGCCGTCCGGCTGCTGCCCGACAGGCGGCAGGAGGCCGCTTCCACGGGCGACCTGCCGGCGCGCGGGGTGGGGCCGCTGAGCCACGCGTACAAGACCTTCTGCGAGCCTGCCCGCGGGGAGGCGCCGAAGGGCTGCAGAGACGGAGGCTGGCGGGTGGTCACCCGGAGCGGCGAGACCTACCACGTGCCGGACGCGCTGCGCAGCCTCGCTCCCGGCCGCACCGGCCTGCGCGACAGCCCGCTGGCGATCAGCCGCGACGGCCGCAAGATCGCCTACTACAGCGCCGATGAAGGCACCTTCCAGGTCCGCGACCTGGCCTCGGGCCGGAAGACGACGGCCGCGCAGAAGGTGCCCAAGAGCCTGCTGGGCAGCGTCTCGCGACTGATGCTGTCGGACGACGGGCGGTTCGTCGCCTTCAGCAAGGTTCCGGACTTCAAGGATCCCGCGCTGCTCATCGACATGCGTGGCGGGGCCGTCCGCGAGTTGCCCAACCGCTGGGTCCCCATCGGTCTGTCCCCGGACGGCGCGACCATCACCCTCGCGGAGTACTCGCCGCGATCACGGCTGCGGACGATCTCCAACCTGTGGCCCAGTTCTTCCAAGGGCGACACCACGTCGGTCATCCTGCCGGTGGACTACCACTTCAGCCCTCTCGCCCCCGATGGCAGAACCGTCGCGGTGATCGAGAACCTCAGCACCGCCGAGCGGCCGTGCCGCCGCGGCGACCTGGCCCTCATGGACACGCTCACCGGTGAGAAGCGGAAACCGACCGTCATCAGCGGCCTGCCCGCCGATGTCTCCCAGATCTCGCTGCGCACCTGGCTCAGCGCCGAGGAGGTCACCGCTCTCACCATGTCCGTGCGGTGCAGGCCGGCGTCCGACGTGCCGGACGACGAGCCCGCGGTGATCGACCAGCCGTACCGGACCATGACCGCGTACGCGGTGAACGTCAGGACCGGCAAGGCCAGGAAGCTCGCCACGTACAGAGCGCAGGGCTTCTTCGAGATCGTCCTGCCCGGCCCCCCCGGGGCGCTATGACCTCAGGTGTGAACCGGGATCCCGGGACGACGAACCCCGCCCGTCCAGCGAGGCAGGCGGGGTTCGTGCACGTCAACGGCTACTTGAGGAGCTGCCGCGCCATCACCATGCGCTGGATCTGGTTGGTGCCCTCGTAGATCTGCGTGATCTTGGCATCGCGCATCATGCGCTCCACCGGGAAGTCCTTCGTGTACCCGTACCCGCCCAGCATCTGCACCGCGTCCACGGTGATCTCCATAGCCGCATCGGAAGCAGCGCACTTGGCCGCGCTGGACAGGAACGTGAGGTCCTTCTGCGGCTCACCCTTCATGGCCCGCTCCGACTTGGCCGCCGCGTGATAGGTGAGCTGCCGCGCCGCCTCCAGCTTCATCGCCATGTCCGCGAGCATGAACTGCACGCCCTGGAAGTCGGCGACGGCCTTGCCGAACTGCTTGCGCTCCTTGACGTACCCGACCGCGTAGTCGAGCGCCCCCTGCGCGATGCCCAGGGCCTGCGCGGCGATGGTCACCCGGGTGTGGTCCAGGGTGGCCAGGGCGGTCTTGAATCCAGTGCCGGGTTCGCCGATGAGACGGGACGCGGGGATGCGCACGTCCTCCAGGATCACCTGACGCGTCGGGGAGGCCTTGATGCCGAGCTTGCGCTCCTTGGGCCCGAACGAGACGCCCTCGTCCGACTTCTCCACCACGAAGGCGGAGATGCCGCGCGCCCCGGCCGACGGGTCCGTGACGGCCATGACCGTGTAGTACTCGGACACGCCCGCGTTGGTGATCCACATCTTGGTGCCGTTGAGCACGTAGTGGTCGCCGTCGAGGACGGCGCGGGTCTTCATGGCGGCGGCGTCGGAGCCCGCCTCCGGCTCGGAGAGCGCGTACGAGAACATGGCGTCGCCGCGGGCCACGGCGGGCAGGTACTGCTGCTTGAGCTCCTCGGAGGCCGACAGCATGATCGGCACGGTGCCGAGCTTGTTGACGGCGGGGATCAGCGAGGAGGAGGCGCAGGCGCGGGCGACCTCCTCGATGACGATGACGGCGGCCAGCGCGTCGCCGCCGGCTCCTCCGTACTCCTCCGGGACGTGAATGGCGTGCAGGTCGGATGCGACCAGGGCCTTATAGACGTCCCAGGGGAACTCCTCGGCCTCGTCCGCCTCCGCGGCGCGGGGGGCGATCTTCTCGTCGGCGAGGGCCCTGACCGTCTCCCGGAGCATGTCGTGCTCTTCGGCGGGCGCGTACAGAGGAAAGCTCATGCACAGATAGTAGGACGTCCGAGCATCTTGCTACCAACCGGTACGGTTTGTGCTTGAGAAGAGGTGGCACGAAGAAGGGTGGGCGCGGGCCTGTAGCATTCCTCCGCAATGGAAAGGAGCTCACTCGTGCCATATCGCCTGACGGTGATCGGGACCGGCTACCTGGGCATCACGCATGCGGCCTGCATGGCGGATCTCGGCTATGAGGTGCTCGGCCTTGACATCGACGCCGACAAGGTCCGCTGCCTCAACAACGGCGAGCTCCCCATCCACGAGCCTGGGCTCGAACCCGTGCTCCGCCGCGGCCTCGAGTCCGGCCGCCTGCGCTTCACCACCTCCTACGAGGAGGCCGGCGCGTTCGGCGACGTCCACTTCGTCTGCGTGGGCACGCCGCAGAAGAAGGGCGAGTACGCCGCCGACGTGTCCTACATCGACGCCGCGATCGACTCGCTGGCCCCCCATCTCGACCGCGCGTCCCTGGTCGTCGGCAAGTCGACGGTCCCGGTCGGCACCGCGTCCCGGCTGGCCGACCGGCTGGCCGCGCTGGCTCCGGCGGGCGAGCAGGCCGAGCTGGCGTGGAACCCCGAGTTCCTGCGCGAGGGCTTCGCCGTGCAGGACACGCTCCACCCCGACCGCATCGTGCTGGGCGTGCGCTCCGAGCGGGCCGAGAAGGTGCTGCGTGAGGTCTACGAGCCGCTCGGCGACGTGCCGATGGTGGTGACCGACTTCCCGACGGCCGAGCTGGTCAAGACCGCCGCCAACTCCTTCCTGGCCACCAAGATCTCCTTCATCAACGCGATGGCCGAGGTGTGCGAGGCGGCGCACGCCGACGTGCAGCAGCTCTCGCTCGCGCTCTCGTACGACGACCGCATCGGCGGGCGTTACCTGAACCCGGGGCTCGGGTTCGGCGGCGGCTGCCTGCCGAAGGACATCAGGGCGTTCATGGCGCGGGCCGGCGAGCTCGGCGCCGACCAGGCGCTGACGTTCCTGCGCGAGGTGGACGCGATCAACATGCGCCGCCGCGCCCGCATGGTCGACCTGGCCCGCGAGCTGGCCGGGGGTTCCTTCCACGGCTGCACGGTGGGCGTGCTCGGCGCCGCCTTCAAGCCCAACTCCGACGACATACGCGACTCCCCCGCCCTTGACGTGGCGGTGACGATCGGGCGGCAGGGCGGGCGGGTCACGATCTACGACCCGATCGCGCTCGACAACGTCCGCAAGGCACACCCCCAGCTCGCCTACGGCGAGTCGGCCCTCGACGCGGTACGGGGCGCGCACGTCGTGCTGCTGCTGACGGAGTGGCAGGAGTTCCTGGACCTGGACCCGGAGGCGCTGGGCGAGGTCGTGGCCACCCGCAAGATCGTCGACGGGCGCAACGCGCTCAATGCTGAGGCGTGGCGCTCCGCCGGGTGGCACTACCGGGCGCTGGGCCGCCCCTGACGCACCCACTGGGTGTGCACCGGCCGGTAGCCCTGGCGCGCCCAGAACGGGCCTGACAGCGGGTTCGCCACCGCGTGGTGCAGCAGCGTCGTCGCCACGCCCCACGCGTCCAGCCGGGCGTGCGCGGCGGCGGCCAGCGCCGCGCCGACACCCCGGCCCCGTACGGCGGGGTCGGCGTACATGACGCCCAGGTAGGCGGCCGGCATCCGGGTCACCATGGAGGCGATCCACCGCGACCGGGGCGGCGGGTCGACGATGACGACGCCGGTCACCGTGCCGTCGTGCTCGGCCACCCAGGCCCAGGAGCGGGGCAGCGTGCCGGTGAGATGCTCCCTGATCCTGGCGGGCGTCGACGGCCGCGGCGTGACCCAGCCGAACTGCGCGTCGTACGCCACCAGCGCCTCGTACAAACGCGCGATCCCGTCCAGGTCGTCAGCGGTGGCGGGCCGTACGCGCGGGTCCGTGGCCTGCCCGGCCGGGGGCCTGCGGGGGCGGGCGGCGACGGTGACCGTCGGGGCGAAGCCGCGGACGGCCAGGGCGCGGACGGCGGCGGTGTCGCGGCTGGGCCACAGCACCGCGAGCGGGCCGGGCTCCCGCCGGGGCGCTGCCGTCCACGCGTCCAGCAGCGCGCCGAGCGCCGCCTCCGGGTCGGGGCCGCCGACGCGGGCGTGCAGCCGGTGGACGACGAGCGGGCCCCAGGTGGCGTTGAGTGTGTCGAGGCCGGAACGGTCCATCGAGGCCAGGCCGACGGCGCCGGGCACCTCGACGAGCTGCTCCCCGAGGCCGGGCTTGGGCAGCCGGTCCTGACCGCCGGCCAGCGGGTCGGCGGCGCGTACCCGGGCGGCGTGGCCCGCGAGCACGTCCAGCACGGCCCTCTCCCGGGGCGGGCGGATCAATCGGCCGGCTTCAGCGCCGCCGCCTCGGCGCGCAGCCGTTCGCCCTTGGCGTGCGCCTGCTCCTTGAGCCGCTCCTGGAACTCGACCATGCGGGCGCGCAGGGTGGCGTCGGTGGCGGCGAGGATGCGTACGGCGAGCAGTCCGGCGTTGCGGGCGCCGCCGACCGCGACGGTCGCGACGGGCACCCCGGCCGGCATCTGGACGATCGACAGCAGGGAGTCCATGCCGTCGAGGTACTTCAGCGGCACCGGCACCCCGATCACCGGCAGCGGCGTGACCGAGGCGAGCATGCCGGGCAGGTGGGCGGCGCCGCCCGCGCCCGCGATGATGACCTCGACGCCGCGGCCGGCC
Organism: Nonomuraea ferruginea; assembly: GCF_039540635.1. Lineage (NCBI taxonomy): Bacteria > Bacillati > Actinomycetota > Actinomycetes > Streptosporangiales > Streptosporangiaceae > Nonomuraea > Nonomuraea ferruginea. Next base: position 236,591 of record NZ_BAABFD010000009.1, read on the forward strand.
GCCTGCCTGCCGTACTCGATCATCTCGGCGGGCATCCGGTGGGCGGAGACGACGTCGGCCTCGAACGGGATCCCGAACTCGGCGACCGCCTCGGCGGCGGCCTTCATCACCGGCCAGTCGGAGTCGCTGCCCATGACGATGCCGATGCTCACGTGTACTCCCCGGTCATCAGGTAGACGGCGGCGTGGCGGGCGCGGGCCCTGACCTCGTCGAGGTCGTCACCGACGGCGGTGACATGGCCGATCTTACGGCCGGGGCGCACCTGCTTGCCGTAGAAGTGCACCTTGACGGCCGGATCGTGGGCCATGACGTGCTCGTACCGCTTGAACAGGTCGGGGTCGTCGCCGCCGAGCAGGTTGGCCATGACGACCACCGGCGCCGTCATGGCGGGCGTGCCGAGCGGCAGGTCGAGCACGGCCCGCAGGTGCTGCTCGAACTGGGAGGTGCGGGAGCCCTCGATGGTCCAGTGGCCGCTGTTGTGCGGGCGCATGGCCAGCTCGTTGACGAGCAGCCCCTGCCCGGTCTGGAACATCTCGACGGCCAGCAGGCCGGTGACGCCCAGTTCGTCGGCGATCCGCAGGGCGACGCGCTGCGCCTCGGCGGCCTCCTCGGGGTCGAGCCCGGGGGCGGGGGCGAGCACCTCGACGCAGATGCCGTCGCGCTGCACGGTCTCCACGACCGGGTAGCTGACGCCCTGGCCGTGCGGGGAACGGGCGACGAGCACGGCGAGCTCGCGCTCGAACGGCACGAACGCCTCCGCGAGCAGCGGGCCGCCGGCGGCGGCGAACGCCTCGGCCGCGGCCTCCTCCGAGTCGCACACCCACACGCCGCGGCCGTCGTAGCCGCCGGTGATCGCCTTGAGCACCACCGGCCAGCCGTGCTCGGCGGCGAACGCGGCCGCCTCGCCGGGGCCGGAGACGCGGGCCCAGGCCGGGCACGGGGCGCCGATCGCGGTCAGCCGCTCACGCATGACGGCCTTGTCCTGGGCGTGGACGAGGGCGTCGGCGCCGGGGTGGACGGCGTGGCCGTCGTCGATGAGCGCCCGGATGTGCTCGCCGGGAACGTGCTCGTGGTCGAACGTGATCGCGTGACAGCCTTCGGCGAACGCGCGCAGGTCGTCGAGGGAGCGGTAGTCGCCGACGCGGGTGTCGACGATGACCCGGGCGGCGCTCTCGTCAGAGGACCCGGCCAGCACGCGCAGTTCGACGCCGAGAGCGATGGCGGGGGGCTGCGACATCCGGGCGAGCTGTCCGGCGCCGACGATGCCGACGACGGGGCCGATGGGACTGTATGCGTTCACGTGAGGTGAGCATACCGGCCGCATTCCGGAGCGCTCGCAGGTAGAGCGCCCTCCGTGCGAACCGCGTTATAACGGGCAGTCTTCAGGAAGGAAGATGCTGACACGCCACGGTAAGGTACCCCGGTACGCTGAAGTGGTCATGGCGTGACGAGGCGGAAGGGCCGAGCAGACACGTGCGGTTCGTCAAGAGCTTGTACCAGCGGTTCGCCGCCCTTCTGCATGAGCTGACGAAGTTCGGCATCGTCGGAGGGCTCGCCTTCCTGATCGACCTGGGCGCGCTCAACCTGTTCCACCTGGTCGTCGGCATCGGGCCGATGACCTCGAAGGTCTTCGCCACGACGATCTCGACCACCTTCGCGTACGCGGGCAACCGCTTCTGGACGTTCCGCCACCGCGAGCAGAGCGGGCTGGGGCGCGAATACTTCCTGTTCTTCCTGATGAACGGCATCGCGCTGCTGTTCGGCGTGCTGGTGATCGGGTTCACCACCTACACGCTCAAGCTCGACGACCCGGTGAGTCTCAACGTCGCCAACATCGTCGGCGTCGGCCTCGGCACCCTCTTCCGCTACTGGTCCTACAAGAAGTGGGTGTTCCTGGAGGCGACCACGCCGATCCCGGCCGAGCTGCCCGCGGTCGAGCTCAGGCAGGACCGCTGACCACGCGGTTCCTGCCCGTGGCGTCGGCCGGGCGCAGGAAGACGGCGAACGTCGCCGGCCTCCTCCGTACCAGCTCCAGCCGTCCGCCGTCGGCGGCGGCCAGCGCGCGGGCGAGCGTCAGCCCGAGACCGGTGCCGCCGCCCCCGCTCACGTTCCTGTCGAAGATCTTGGGTGCGATCTCGTCGTCGATGCCCGGCCCCTCGTCGGTCACCTCGGTCACCACGTAGTTGTCGCCGCTCGTGGTGGTGACGGTGACGGTGCCGCCGCCGTGGCGCAGGGAGTTCTCCAGCAGCGTGGCGATGACCTGACCGAAGCCGCCGGTGGTGGCCAGCGCCTTGAGGTCGCGGGTGCCTTCGAGCACGAGCCTGCGTCCCACGCCGCGGAAGACGGGGTCCCACTCCGTCACCTGCTGGACCAGCACCTGGTCGATGGAGGTCGGCTCGGCCTGGGAGTGACGCTGGCGGCGGGCCGCGGCGAGCAGCTCGTCGATCACCGCCGTGAGCCGCTCGGCCTGCACGATGGCCGCCTCGCCCTCCTCGCGCACGACCTCCGGGTGGTTGGAGGCGGCGACGATCTCCTCCAGGCGCATGGTGAGGCCGGTCAGCGGGGTGCGCAGCTGGTGTGAGGCGTCGGTGGCGAACTCGCGCTCACGGGTGAGCAGGTCGGAGATGCGGGTGGCGCTGCGGTCGAGGACCTGGGCCACCCTGTCGAGTTCGGGGATGCCGTAGCGGTGCTTGCTCGGCCGGGCGTCCCCGGAGCCGAGCCGCTCGGCGATCATGGCGAGGTCGCGCAGGGGCAGCGTGAGCCGGCGTGTCTGCACGATGGCCAGGCCGACGGCGACGGCGAGAGCCGCGACGGCCAGGGCGACGATCAGCAGCAGGCGCGCGTACACGTCCTGCTCGACCTGTGCCCTGTCGCGGCTCACCCGGACGAAGATGCCGCTGTCGGACTCCGCGTCCTCGGTCATCTGCTGACCGGACGGCGGTGGCGTGCCGACGACGGTGGCCTTCGGGGGGTTCCCGCGTTCGAATATCTGGATGTAGCGATCCGGATATTTCTGCTCCAGTTGCTGCGGGTCGAGCGGCGTCTCCTGGATCCGGGCGTACTCGACCTCGCCCACCAGGCGCGTCGCCTCCGCCCTGAGCTGCTGGGCGGCATCATCGACGATCAGCCGGCTGACGACGACGCCCAGGGGCACTCCGAGCAGAAGGACGGCGATGCCCGCGACGAGGAGGGTTGAAGTGAGCAGGCGTCGGCGCATGCCTACTCGCGTTCGAAGCGGAAGCCGACTCCCCGGACGGTCGTGATGTAACGAGGCTTCGCCGCGTCGTCTCCCAGCTTGCGGCGCAGCCAGGAGATGTGCATGTCGAGCGTCTTGGTCGAGCCCCACCAGTTGGTGTCCCACACCTCGCGCATGATCTGCTCGCGGGTGACGACCTTGCCCGCGTCGCGCACCAGCACGCGCAGCAGGTCGAACTCCTTGGTGGTGAGGTGGAGCTCCTTGTCGCCCATCCAGGCGCGGCGTGAGTCGGCGTCGATGCGGACACCCTGGACCACCGGGGTCTCGGACGTGCCGCGCCGCAGCAGTGCCCGCACCCGGGCGAGCAGTTCGGCGAGCCGGAACGGTTTGGTGACGTAGTCGTCGGCGCCGGCGTCGAGGCCGACCACCGTGTCCACCTCGTCAACGCGTGCGGTGAGGATCAGCACCGGAGTGCCGTGCCCCTCCGCACGTATGCGGCGCGCCACCTCCAGGCCGTCCATCTCCGGAAGGCCCAGGTCCAGGACGATGAGGTCGATGCCACCCGACAGTGCCCTCTCCAGGGCCTGCGGGCCGTCGGGGCTCACCTCAACCTGGTAGCCCTCGCGGCGCAGGGCGCGCGCGAGCGGCTCGGAAATCGAGGTGTCATCCTCGGCGAGAAGTACGCAGGTCATGAGGCGATCGTAGGTCCTTAGGCGATCGTTTCCCGGGCACAGCGCGCGGTTTGACTCGTAGTTGACCTATCTATTGACCTGGGCAAACGCGACTAAATGTCGGTTAGTCGTGATTAAATTACCGCGATACTCGGGGCTAAACCCTTACGTCCCCCAGAAACGCGCGCACCCGCCGGGAAAACCGGCGGGCGGGGGTCGCATTGACGGAAGTTCGGGCGCGGGCGGCGGGCTCAGTCGTCGCTGGACGGCGGCTCGGCGTAGCGGGCGAGGTAGAGCTGCTCACCGAGCGTCTGGATGAGTTCGAGCTCGGTCTCCAGGTAGTCGATGTGCTCCTCCTCGTCCTCGAGGATCTCCTCGAAGATGCGGGCGGAGGTGATGTCGCCCTTCTCGCGCATCAGCGCGATGGCGGGCCGCAGCCGCTCCACGACGCCCAGCTCGACGTCCAGGTCGGCCCGGAGCTGCTCGGGCACCGTCTGCCCGATGTGGAGCGTGCCCAGCCGCTGGTAGTTGGGCAGTCCCTCCAGGAACAGGATGCGATCGGTGAGCCGCTCGGCGTGTCGCATCTCGTCGAACGACTCCGCGCGGGTGTGCTCGGCGAGTTTCGTGTAGCCCCAGTTCTCCTGCATCTTGGCGTGCAGGAAGTACTGGTTGATCGCCGTGAGCTCCGCGGTCAACTGCTCGTTGAGCAGCTCGATGATCTGCCTGTCACCCTGCATGAAACAAGCCCCTTGTGCTATGCGGTCGTGAGTTCCTCCGACCTTTTCAGCATCGCACAGATCTTTCGTACACACCGGGCGCAGTCGCCCCCGGCGCCCGTGGTGTCGCGTACCTGCTTCGCGCTCTTGGCGCCCGCGGCGATGCAGTCGTGAACCTCGTTCTCGGTCACGGCACGACAGACACACACGTACATCCGGGGCAGCCTCTCAGGGGAACAACTCAGGTAAGGCACACCTAAGGTAGCCCACTGAGGTAAGGCTTGCCTATGTGAGGTCCGCCATAAGGCGGATTCAGTGACCTCGGGTGATCCACTCCTCCAGGTGCGGCGCCTCCGCGCCGATCGAGGTCGAGTCGCCGTGACCGGTGTGCACGACGGTCTCGGGAGGCAGCATGAGCAGCCGCTCGCGGATCGACGCGATGATCGTGTCGAAGGACGAGTAGGACCGCCCGGTCGCCCCCGGCCCGCCCTTGAACAGCGTGTCGCCGCTGAACAGCGCGCCCACCTCGGGCGCGTACAGGCAGACCGCGCCGGGCGCGTGGCCGGGGGTGTGCAGGACCTGCAGCTCGATCCCGCCGGCCTCGAACTTGTCGCCGTCGGCGAGTGGTTCGTACGCGACCTCGTCCCCGTAGACCTGCTCCCAGAGCACCTGGTCGGCGGGGTGCAGCCGGATCGGCGCGCCGGTGCGGCGGGCCAGGTCGGCGGCGGCGTTGATGTGGTCGTTGTGCGCGTGGGTGCAGACGATGGCCCGCACGCTGCGCCCGCCGACCCGCTGGGCGATGGCCCCGGCGTCGTGGGCGGCGTCGATGACGACGACCTCACGGGCGTCGCCGACCAGCCAGACGTTGTTGTCGACGTCCCAGGTGCCGCCGTCGAGCGAGAAGGTGCCGGAGGTGATGACCTTGTCGAGCATTTAGAGGATCACCACCGACCGCAGCACGTCGCCGCGCTCCATCTTGTGGAAGGCCTCTTCGACCTGGTCGAGCGCGATCGTCTCGGCGACGAACTTGTCGAGCGGCAGCCGGTGCTGCAGGAACAGGTCGATGAGCATCGGGAAGTCGCGGGTCGGCAGGCAGTCGCCGTACCACGACGACTTCAGCGCGCCGCCCCGGCCGAACACGTCCAGCAGCGGCAGGTCGATGCGCATCTCGGGGGTGGGCACGCCGACCAGCACCACGGTGCCGGCCAGGTCGCGGGCGTAGAAGGCCTGCTCGTACGTCTCGGGCCTGCCGACCGCCTCGACCACCACGTCGGCGCCGAAGCCGCCGGTGAGGTCGCGGATCGCCTCGACCGGGTCGTTCTCGCGGGAGTTGACGGTGTCGGTGGCGCCGAAGCCGCGCGCCCACTCCAGCTTGCGCTCGTCGACGTCCACCGCGATGATCTTGGATGCGCCGGCCAGGGACGCGCCGAGGATGGCCGCGTCGCCGACGCCGCCGCAGCCGATGACCGCGACCGTGTCGCCGCGGGTGACGCCGCCGGTGTTGATGGCGGCGCCGAGGCCGGCCATCACGCCGCAGCCCAGCAGCCCGGCCACGGACGCGGGCGCCTCGGCCGAGACCTTCGTGCACTGCCCGGCGGCGACCAGCGTCTTGCCGAGGAAGGCGCCGATGCCGAGCGCGGGCGACAGCTCGGTGCCGTCGGTCAGGGTCATCTTCTGGGTGGCGTTGTGGGTGTTGAAGCAGTACCACGGCCGGCCGCGCAGGCACGCCCGGCACTGGCCGCACACGGCCCGCCAGTTGAGGATGACGAAGTCGCCGGGCTCCAGGCCGGTGACGCCCTCCCCGACCGCCTCCACGACGCCGGCCGCCTCGTGCCCGAGCAGGAACGGGTAGTCGTCGCTGATGCCGCCCTCGCGATAGTGGAGGTCGGTGTGGCAGACCCCGCACGCCTGCACGGTCACCACCGCCTCGCCCGGGCCCGGGTCGGGGACGAGCACCGTTTCAAGTGAGACTTCCTGGCCCTTACCTCGGGCGATGACACCCTGAACTTCGTACGGCATGCCAGCCATCTTGTGTCCAGGAGGGTGATCTCCGCAAGACATGGGGCCGCACCACGCCGAGACCTCTCACCGGCCGCTGCCCGAGCCGCTGCACAGGCTACCGGCCGTCGATCTCGCCGTCGGAGGCGTCCTCCAGGAGCCGGAACAGCTCGGTGCGGACCTCCTGGATCCGCGGGATGTCGCGCAGCACGATCTCACCCCGCTCGCCGGCGGACTCGACGGTGAGGGTGCCGCAGCCCAGCAGCCGCTCGAAGAGCGTCTGGTCGGAGCTGACGGTGTTGACCTTCGCCATCGGGATCTCGTCGGTCGACTTGTTGAGCACGCCGGTGCTGATCGAGAACCGGTGGGTGGTGAGGACGTAACCGGTGTTCTTCCACTGCAGGTACGGGACGAACGACCAGATCGTCATGAGGATCAGCCCGATGACGACGACCGCGATGCGGGCGTAGGAGGCGTACTCCCAGGTGTCCGGGACGAAGTAGATCGCCGCGCCGGAGGCCGCGGCGATCAGGAGGAGCGCGATGAAGGGGACGACCAGCCGCTTCCAGTGCGGGTTGAAGGACCGGACGCGGCGCTCACCTTGTGTCAGGTGGTGGTCGGGAATGGTCATGGGCAAATGGTGCCACCTCGGCCGATCGGCGGCTACGTCGTGGCCCGAACATGCACGACGTCGCCCGCGCTCAGCGCGTAGGCCCGGTCCTCGGCGCTCACCTGAAGGTGGCCCGACCGGTCGACGCCGGTGGCGCGTCCGGTGAGCACGCTGCCGCCGGGCAGCTCCACCCGCACGTCGCGGCCGACGGTGGCGGAGCGGGCCAGGTAGGCGGCGCGCAGCCCGCAGGCGTCGGCGTCGCCGCCCGCCTCGTCCCACTCGCGGTAGTGGGTCTCGACCTCCCGCAGCACGGCCCGCAGCAGCGGGTCGCGGTCGACGCAGGCGGCCTTCTCCACGGCCAGCGAGGTCGCGGTGGCGACGGGCAACTCGTCCTCGCTCAGCAGCACGTTCAGCCCGATGCCGATCACTACCCCGCCCTCGACCCTCTCGGCGAGCACCCCGGCCAGCTTCCGCTCGCCGATCAGCAGGTCGTTGGGCCACTTCAGGCGCACGTCCACCTCGGCCAGGCGGCGCACCGCGGACGCGGCGGCCACGCCGAACAGCAGCGGCAGCCACCCGTACGCGGTGACCGGCGCCTCGGGCCTGAGCAGGACCGAGAACGTCAGCCCCACGTACGCCGGAGCGGTCCAGGGGCGGCCCAGCCTGCCGCGGCCCGCCACCTGCTCCTCGGCGGCCAGCACCGCGCCCTCGGGCGCGCCGTCCCTGGCGGCCTTGGCGAGGTCGGCGTTGGTGGAGCCGGTGCTGTCGACGACCCTGATGCCCGTCCACAGCGAGCCGGGGCGGACCAGGGCGCGGTTGAGCGCCGCCTCGGACAGGGGTGGCCGGTCGAGGTCGTGGTAGCGAGACATCCTCCCATCCTGTCGCATCCGCCTGCCGGACTCCGGAAGGGCCGGGCGGAACCACGGATCGGCCAGGAGCAAGATGGACGCATGAGCAAGCGACTGGATCCGCGCAACTGGGCCTCGTGGCGGCCGTTCGGCCTCGGGCTGCGCAAGCCGAACAACTACCTGGAGCTGATCAAGGCCTTCCGGTCGGTCAAGGGCAACAGGCGCTACGCGTGGCGGATCCTCACCCGGGGGACGTGCGACGGGTGCGCGCTCGGCACCAAGGGCATGCGTGACTGGACCATGCGGGAGGTCCACCTGTGCAACATCAGGCTGCGGCTGCTGCCGCTCAACACGATGCCCGCGCTCGACGTGTCGGTGCTGGCGGACGCTTCCCGGCTCGCCGGGAAGAGGAGCGCCGAGCTGCGGGAGCTGGGGCGGCTGCCGTACCCGATGCTGCGGCGCGCCGGCGAGCCCGGCTTCACCCGCGTGTCGTGGGACGAGGCGCTGCGGGTGGCGGCCGGCGGGCTGCGCGACGCGCGCTTCGGCGCCTACCTGACCAGCCGCGGCATGCCGAACGAGAACTACTACGCGGCCCAGAAGGCGGTGCGGGCGCTCGGCACCAACAACGTCGACAACGCCGCCCGCATCTGCCACTCGCCGTCGACGGTGGCGCTCAAGGACACCATCGGGGCGGCGGCCACGACCTGCTCGTATCAGGACTGGATCGGCTCCGACCTGATCGTGTTCATCGGGTCGAACCCGTCGAACAACCAGCCGGTGGCGATGAAGTATCTCTACCACGCCAAGAAGGCCGGCACCCGGATCGCGATGGTCAACGCCTACCGCGAGCCCGGCATGGAACGCTACTGGGTGCCGTCCAACGCCGAGTCGGCCCTGTTCGGCACGAAGATCACCGATGAGTTCTTCGGGGTTCACCAGGGCGGCGACATCGGCTTCCTCAACGGGGTGCTCAAGCACCTGATCGAGAACGACTGGATCGACGAGAAGTTCGTCGCCGGGCACACCACCGGCTTCGAGGAGGCCCGCCGGGCCGTGTCGGAGCAGTCGTGGGAGGTGCTGGAGGCGCTGTCGGGGTCGACCAGGGACGAGATGCTGCGGCTGGCCAGGATGCTGGGCGAGGCCCGCTCGGCCGTGCTGGTGTGGTCGATGGGCATCACCCAGCACACCCACGGCGAGGACAACGTACGCGCGATCGTCAACCTGGCGCTGGCCAGAGGCTTCGTGGGGCGCGACGGGTGCGGGCTGATGCCGATCCGCGGCCACAGCGGCGTGCAGGGCGGGGCCGAGATGGGGGCGTACGCGACCGGGCTGCCGGGCGGGCTGCCCGTCACGCCGGAGAACGCGGCGAAGTTCTCCGGGATGTGGGGGTTCGAGGTGCCTTCTTCGCCGGGGCTGACGGCGACTGACATGATCGACGCGGCGCACGCGCGGGAGCTGGACGCGCTGGTCTCCTCCGGCGGCAACTTCCTGGAGGTGCTGCCCGACCCTGACTACTGCCGGGAGGCGCTGTCCCGGCTCAAGCTGCGGGTGCACATCGACATCGTGCTGTCGTCGCAGATGCTCGTGCCTGCCGAGGGCGACGTGCTGCTGCTGCCCGCGCAGACGCGCTACGAGATGGCGGGCGGGGTGACCGAGACGTCGACCGAGCGGCGGGTGATCTTCTCGCCGGAGGTGGAGGGGCCGCGGATCGGCGAGGCGTGGCCGGAGTGGAAGATCTTCACCGAGCTGGCCGCCACCACACGTCCCGAAATTTCAAGACTCGTGAGGTTCACCGGCACGCCCGCGATCCGCGAGGAGATCGAGCGCGCGGTGCCCTTCTACGAAGGCATCGCCGGGCTGCGGCGGTTCGGCGACAGCGTCCAGTATGGCGGCCGCCACCTCTGCCCCGACGGCCGCTTCCCCACCCCCGACGGGCGGGGCGGGTTCTCGGCGGTCGATCCACCGGCGCTGGAGCGGCCCGACGGCGCGTTCTCCGTCGCCACCCGGCGCGGCAAGCAGTTCAACAGCATGGTCCACGAGCGCATGGACGGCTTCAACGGCGCGATGCGCGAGGCCGTGCTGATGAGCCCGTACGACGCCGACCGGCTCGGCCTGCCCGACGGCACCCCGGTCGAGCTGCGCGCGGGCGAGCGCTCGTACCGGGGCAAGGTGCTGCGCGCCCCGCTCGTGCCCGGCAACCTGCAGGTCCACTGGCCGGAGGGCAACGTGCTGCTGGACGAGACGCGCCGGTCACCGCAGGCGCGGATCCCCGACTACAACGCCGTCGTCACCGTGCGGGCACTGTGAGCAGGCCCGGCCCCACCAGCCGCGCCCGGATCCGCGAGCTGAACGGGCGCACGGCCCGCGAGCGCCGCGACAACCTGGCCACCGAGGAGCCGCTGGAGATACGGCTCGTCGGGCTCGGCGGGGCGCGCAAGACGGTGGCGATCACCATGCGCACGCCGGGGCACGACTTCGAGCTGGCCGCCGGGTTCCTGCACGGCGAGGGCCTGGCCGGGCCCGGGGAGATCGCGTCCATCGCGTACTGCACCGACGAGGACCTGCCGCCGGAGGAGCGCTACAACACCGTCACCGTGCGGCTGCGCGGGCCGATCCCCGACCTGCCCGCCCTGGAGCGTCACTTCGTGACCTCCAGCGCGTGCGGCGTGTGCGGCTCGGCGAGCCTGGACCGGCTGCACGAGCGGTGCGCCCCGCTCCCGCCGGGCGGGCCGCCCATCGACCCCGAGGTCCTGTACGGGCTGCCGGACGCGTTGCGCGCGGGCCAGGGCGTGTTCGGCAAGACCGGCGGGCTGCACGCGGCCGGCCTGTTCACCGCCGACGGCGCCCTTCTGGCGGTACGGGAGGACGTCGGCCGGCACAACGCCGTCGACAAGCTCGTCGGCTGGTCGGCCATGAACGACCGGCTGCCGCTGGCCGGGCACGTGCTCATGGTGAGCGGCCGGGCCGGCTACGAGATCATGCAGAAGGCGCTGGCGGCCGGGGTGCCGGTGGTGTGCGCGGTGTCGGCGCCCTCGTCGCTGGCGGTCGACCTGGCCATGGAGTTCGGGCTGACGCTGGTGGGCTTCCTGCGGGGGGAGCGGTGCAACGTCTATGCCGGCCATGAGCGGATTCTTATGGAATGAAGCATTCCGTTCTGCTATAGTTGGGGAACAGAACAAGCCGTTCCGTTCTCTTCCGAGGAGCCTCCCGTGATCCGTCCCTTCCGCATCGAGATCCCCCAGGCCGACCTCGACGACCTGCGGGCCCGCCTGGCCCTGACCCGCTTCGCCGACGAGATCCCCGGCGCCGACCAGGGCGTCCCGGTCTCGCGGGTCCAGCGGCTGGTCTCGTACTGGCGCGACGGTTTCGACTGGCGGGCCGTCGAGGCCCGCCTCAACGCCCACCCGCAGTTCGTCACCGAGATCGACGGGCAGGACATCCACTTCGTCCACGTCCGCTCCGACAACCCGGACGCGCTGCCGCTGATCCTCACCCACGGCTGGCCGGGCAGCTTCGCCGAGTATCTCGACGCCATCGAGCCCTTGTCGCGCCACTTCCACCTGGTCGTCCCGTCGCTGCCCGGCTACGGCTTCTCCGGCCCGACCAGGGAGCTGGGCTGGAACAACGTGCGCATCGCCCGCGCCTGGGCCGAGCTGATGGCCCGCCTCGGCTACACCCGCTACGGCGCGGTGGGCAACGACGCCGGCTCGATGATCTCTCCCGAGATCGGCCGGGTGGACCCCGGCCACTGCGTCGGCGTCCACGTGACCCAGCTCTTCTCCTTCCCGTCGGGCGACCCGGCCGAGTTCGCCGGCCTCTCGGAGGAGGACCAGCAGGGCCTGGCCGTCCTCGACTGGTTCTGGAAGGAGAAGGGCGCCTTCAACGTCCTGCACTCGCAGCAGCCGCAGACCCTGGCCCACGCCCTCATGGACTCCCCCTCGGGCCTGGTCGGCTGGCTGGCCCAGCTCTTCGACGAGGACCTGGACGACGACTTCGTGCTGACCCACGCCGCCATCCACTGGTTCACCGGCACCGCCGCGTCGGCGCTCCGGCTCTACTGGGAGAACGCCCGCGCCGAGCAGCCCAAGGAGCCCACGACGGTGCCGATCGCGCTGGCGATGGGCGAGGGCGACTTCAAGTCGATCCGGCCGTTCGCGGACCGCGACCACACCCGGATCGTCTCCTGGAAGACGCTGCCGGCCCCGGCCCGCGGCCACTACACGGCCCACACCGCCACGGACGCCCTCACCTCGGACGTCCGCGACTTCTTCCTCAGCCTGACCTGACCCCCGGCATCAGCCCGTGTTCTGCAGACCTGCCGCCACCCCGTTGACGGACAGCAGGAGGAGCGTGGACAGGCGGTCGCGTTCGTGGTCGGACGGGTCGCCGGTGCGCAGCACCGTCAGGGCACGCAGTTGCAGGTGTGACAGGGCGTCGACGTACGGGTCGCGGAGCTGGACGGCGCGCGAGAGGACCTTGCGGTTCTCCAGGAGGCGCTTGTGGCCGGTGACCTTCAGCACCAGCCTGCGGGTGCGGTCGTACTCCTCCAGGACCTGCTCGGCGAAGTCGTCCCTGCCGCCGAGCGCCAGGTAGCGGGCCGCGATGGAGCGGTCGGTCTTGGCCAGCGACATCTCGGCGTTGTCGAGCAGCGAGTTGAACAGCGGCCACTCGGCGTAGGCGGCCTGCAGCTCCTCCAGGGAGTCGGCGGCCGCCAGGCCGGTGCCGATGCCGTACCAGCCCGGCAGGTTGACGCGGGTCTGGGCCCAGGCGAACACCCACGGGATGGCCCGCAGGTCGTCCAGCGAGCGCGGGGCGCCCAGGCCCCGGCGGGCCGGGCGGGAGCCGAGGCGCAGGGAGCCGATCTCCTCCAGCGGGCTGACCAGGGCGAACCATTCAGGGAAGCCGGGGGCCTCGGTGAGCGCGCGGTACGCCTCCTCGGACGCGCGGGCGACCCGCTCGGCGAGCGGGCGGAAGCGTTCGGCGGCGGCGGCGGTGCGGGCGCCGACCGCCGGGGAGGAGGCCAGCAGGACGGCGTTGGCGACCTGCTCCAGGTGGCGGCGGGCGATCGCCATGTGGGCGTAGCGGGCGAAGATGACCTCGCCCTGCTCGGTGACCTTGAATCGGCCGGCGACCGAGCCGGGCGCCTGGGCGAGCACGGCGCGGTTGGCCGGGCCGCCTCCCCGGCCGAGCGCGCCGCCGCGGCCGTGGAACATCCGCAGCTTGACGTCGTGCGCGGCGGCCCACGCCGTGAGCTGCTCCTGCGCCTCGTACAGGCGGAGGGTCGCGGCGGCCGGGCCGAGCTCCTTGGCCGAGTCGGAGTAACCCAGCATGATCTCCATGCGCCGCCCGGTGTCGGCCAGCCGCTGCTGGACCTGCGGGATGTCGAGCATGCCCGTGAGCACGCGGGGCGAGTTGACCAGGTCCTCGCCCGACTCGAACAGCGGCACCACGTCCAGCGCCAGCGGGCGCGCGCCGAGGGCGTGCGACACCAGCTCGTGCACGGCGGCGACGTCGTCGGCGGAGCGGGTGAACGAGACCACGTAGCGGGAGCAGGCCTCGACGCCGAACCGGTCCTGGATCCAGGCGATGACCCGGATCGTGGCCAGCACCTCCTCGGTGCGCTCCGACAGCTCGCCGCCCGCGCGGATCTCCTCCAGGGCCGCCGCGTGCACCTGGGAGTGCTGGCGGACCTCCAGCTCGGCCAGGTGGAAGCCGAACGTCTCCACCTGCCAGATCAGGTGCTGCAGCTCCCCGTACGCCTGGCGTACCGCGGTCTTGGCGAGCGAGTCCTGCGCGAGGCGCAGGTCGGCGAGCAGCTCGGCGGGGCCGCGGTAGGCGAGGTCGAGGTCGCGGCTGCGGGTGGCGGCGACGCGGGCGGCGACGAACAGCAGCCACTGCCGGTGCGGCTCCCGCGGCGACCGGGTGGCCAGCTCGGAGACCAGGTCGGGGTGGTGGTCGACGGCGGCGGCCAGCGCGGCGCGCAGCTCGGGCGAGGCGGGGGCGAACTGGGCCGAGGCGGTGAGCGTGCGGCCGATCCGCAGGCAGGCGTTCTCCAGGGCGGTGAGCACGTGCTCGGCCTGGATCTGGATGGCCTCGCGGGTGACCTTGGCGGTGACGTTGGGGTTGCCGTCGCGGTCGCCGCCGATCCAGCTGCCGAAGCGGATGAACGGCCGGGCGAGCGGCTCGCCGACGCTGTCGTGCAGCGCCGCGTCCAGCGACCGGTAGACCTGCGGCACCACCCTGAACAGGGTCTCGTCGAAGGCCGCCATGGCGGTGCGGACCTCGTCGAGCGGGTCCAGCCGGGTGTTGCGGAGCTGCGCCGTACGCCAGAGCAGGTCGATCTCCTCCAGCAGGCGGCGCCTGGACTCGGCCCGCTCGGAGGCGCCCCGCTCGGGCGCGTCGTACTCGGTGAGCTGGTGGCTGACGCGCTGGATGGCGGTGGCGACGGCGCGCCTGCGCGCCTCGGTCGGGTGGGCGGTCAGCACGGGGTGCAGCTCCAGGTCGCGGACGAGCTCGGCGACGCGCTCGGCGCCCAGCTCCTGCACGGCGTGCGCCAGCGACTCGCGCTGCACCCCGTCCTCGGTGTCGCGGCGGCGCAGGGAGCGGATGCGGTAGTGCTCCTCGGCCAGGTTGGCCAGGTGGAAGTAACACGTGAACGCGCGGGCGATCTCCACCGCCCGGTCGATCTCCCACCCGGACACCATCTCGACGATCTCGTCGCCGGACACCTCGCCTCTGCGGGCGGCGATGACGGCCTTGCGCAGGCGTTCGACGTCGGCCAGCAGATCTTCGCCGCCCTGCTCGGCGATCACCTCCCCGAGCAGGCTGCCGAGCAACCGCACGTCTCTGCGCAGCTCGTCGGGCATCTCGGTCACTGCGGCACTGCGATGCTCCAGCCCCTGGTCAATCATGCTTCGAAGCGTATACACCGCTTCCTGGACGCCGCAGAGGGGTCTCACTTATTGGACTAGACCACTGGTCAGGCGGGCTTCGAGACGGCGGCCAGCAGCTCGGGCATCCTGGCGAAGCCGATACGCGCGCCGAGCCTGCGGCCGAGCACCTCCGCGGCCAGGCCGTAGAAGGGCGCGAGCGCGCACACCCAGAGCAGGCCGAAGAGCATCGGCACGATGAACGGCAGCGTCAGCAGGGAGATGCCGACCATCGCGCCCATGGACGAGGCGAACGCCTGCCCGCCCTGGCCGGGCGCGGCGCCGGTGAAGGCGTTGAGCCGCTCGGGGATCGTGTACGGGATGACGACGCTGGTCACGGCGCCGACGCCGCACCCGATGCCCAGCGCGCCCAGGCCCGCGAAGACCGCCCAGACGATCGCGCCCGGACTGCCGGTCAGCACCCCGGTGACGACCGCGATCGCCACCAGCATCGGCGCCGCGACCAGCGCGTTGGCCAGGTGGCGGCCCGCCAGGTCGACGCTGAGACCGCGCTCGGAGCCGATCGCCACGGCGTTCATCCACAGGGAGCGGCCGTCGATGCCGAACGCGTTGCACAGCTGCAGCGACACCATCAGCCCGCCGGCCGCGGTGAGCATGATCGGCACACCGGGCCCGCTGGGGCCGTCACCCCGGCCGAACGAGATCGCCAGCACGGCGGTCACCACCACCGCGGTGAACCAGACGACGCGGTAGCGGGGCTCGCGCCGGATGTACTTGAGCTCCTTGGTCACCACGGCCGCCAGCGGCCCGTCGGGCACGATCCGGTCGACGAGACCGCTGTCACGGCGTACGGTGGCGGCCTCGTTCGACACGTCGGGCGTGACCAGGGCGCGGCTCAGCGCCTTGATCCACAGCCAGGCGGCGGCGACCACCACGAGCGCCACGACGGCCAGCTCGGCCACGCCCACCAGGCCGCCGTCGGCGATCGCGTGCGCGGCCATGCCGGAGGGCGTCCAGCGCAGCACGGCGGCGGTGCCGTGCAACAGCGACAGCGGGTCGCCCAGGTCGCTGTTGATCAGCAGGTTGGGCAGCTGGAAGAGCAGCACCGCGCCGATCGCGGCCACCGCGAGCACGTCGCGCCCGCGCCGGGTGCGCAGCGCGCTGGACAGCGAGGTGGTCACCAGCCGGGAGGCGACCAGGCAGAGCGCGAACTGCAGCAGCACGGCCGGCACGCCGATCAGGAACCCGCCGGCGCCGGAGGCCAGCCCGGCCAGCGCGCCGGCCGTGACGATCAGCGTCGCCGCCGGCCACACGCCGGTGGCCGAGGCGGTGAACATGCCCACGGCCAGCCGCGCGGTCGGCAGCGGGAACAGCGCAAGCCGCGCCGGGTCGAGCGTGTCGTCCAGGCCGAACGCCAGCAGTGGCACGATCATCCAGCTCACCAGGAACAGGGTGAACACCACGATGACGATGTCGGCGGCGATCTCCGGCTGCGCCAGCCGGACCAGGCTCATCAGGAAGAAGCCGAGCGCGGCCAGGAACGCGGCCATGACGAGGGTGAAGACGAAGCCGAGCTTGCGCGCGAGGTCTCCGCGCAGGTTGCCGGCCAGCAGGCGGAGCTTGAGCTCGGCGAAGAGGCGGACGGTGGTCACGGCGTGTCCCGCTGCCCGAGCCAGGTCAGCCCGGTGCCGCCGCCGGTCTGCGGGCCGCCGACGAGCTCCAGGAACGCCTGGTTGAGACTGCGCCCGTCGCGCACCCGCTCCAGCGGGCCCTGGGCGACGATGTGGCCGCCGTTCATCACCGACACCCAGTCGCACAGCCGCTCGACCAGGTCCATGACGTGGCTGGAGAAGATCACGGTGGAGCCGGAGGCGGTGAAGGCGCGCAGCACCTCGGTGAGGGTGTTGGCGCTGACCGGGTCGACGCCCTCGAACGGCTCGTCGAGGAAGAGCACGGACGGGTTGTGGAGCAGCGCCGCCGCCAGGCCGATCTTCTTGCGCATGCCGGTGGAGTAGTCGACGACGAGCTTGTCGGCCGCGCCGGCCAGGTCCATCAGCTGCAGCAGGTCGGTGGCGCGCCGCTCGACCTCCGCCTTGGGGATGCCGCGCAGCCTGCCGTTGTAGAGGAGCAGCTCACGGCCGGACAGCCGCTCGAACAGGCGCAGCCCCTCGGGCAGCACGCCGATGCGTGCCTTGACCGCGACGGGGTCGCGCCAGACGTGGAAGCCGTCGATCTCGGCGTGGCCGCCGTCGGGCCGGAGCAGGCCGGTGATCATGCTGAGGGTGGTGGTCTTGCCGGCCCCGTTGGGCCCGACCAGACCGGCGAAACTGCCCGCCGGCACGACCAGGTCGACGCCCGCGACTGCGATCTGCGGCCCGTATCTTTTGAACAGGCCGCTGGTCCGAACGGCATCCTTCATGAAGCCACTCTATGAGCAGGGTTTACTCTTGCGCGCATGAGCGCTGCTGAACCTGTGCCGGCCATGCCGGACATCCACACCACGGCTGGGAAGATCGCTGACCTGGAACGGCGGCGGGACGAGGCGCTGCACGCCGGGTCCGCCGCCGCTGTCGAGAAACAGCACGCCAAGGGCAAGATGACCGCGCGCGAGCGGGTGCTCGCGCTGCTGGACGAGGACTCGTTCGTGGAGTTCGACGAGTTCGCCAGGCACCGGTCGAGCATGTTCGGCCTGGAGAAGAAGCGTCCCTACGGCGACGGGGTGATCACCGGTTACGGCACCGTCGACGGCCGGCAGGTGTGCGTCTT
This sequence comes from Nonomuraea ferruginea, assembly GCF_039540635.1. Taxonomy (NCBI): domain Bacteria; kingdom Bacillati; phylum Actinomycetota; class Actinomycetes; order Streptosporangiales; family Streptosporangiaceae; genus Nonomuraea; species Nonomuraea ferruginea. Next base: position 254,286 of record NZ_BAABFD010000009.1, read on the forward strand.
CTCACAGGACGTCGCCGTGTTCGGCGGCTCGCTCGGCGAGGTCTACGGCGAGAAGATCGTCAAGGTGCTCGACATGGCGCTGAAGACCGGCTGCCCGATCATCGGCATCAACGAGGGCGGCGGGGCCCGTATCCAGGAGGGCGTGGTCGCGCTCGGCCTGTACGCCGAGATCTTCAAGCGCAACGTGCACGCCTCGGGCGTGATCCCGCAGATCTCCCTCATCATGGGCGCCGCCGCCGGCGGCCACGTCTACTCCCCCGCGCTGACCGACTTCGTGGTCATGGTCGACCAGACCTCCCACATGTTCATCACGGGCCCCGACGTCATCAAGACGGTCACCGGCGAGGAGGTCACGTTCGAGGAGCTGGGCGGGGCGCACGCGCACAACTCCAGGTCGGGCGTGGCCCACTACCAGGCGTCGGACGAGACCGACGCGCTGGAGTACGTCAAGGCGCTGCTGTCCTACCTGCCGACCAACAACCTGGACGAGGCTCCCGCGTACGAGGCCGCCGAGGACCTGGAGCCCGACCAGGAGCTGGACGAGCTGATCCCGGACTCGGCCAACCAGCCGTACGACATGCGCCGGGCGATCGAGCACGTGCTCGACGACGGGGAGTTCCTGGAGGTGCAGGAGCTCTTCGCGCAGAACATCGTCGTCGGGTTCGGCCGGGTGGACGGGCGGCCGGTCGGCGTCGTCGCCAACCAGCCCATGCATTTCGCCGGATGTCTGGATATCAACGCATCCGAGAAGGCCGCCCGCTTTATTCGAACATGTGATGCCTTCAATATTCCGATCCTGACTTTTGTTGATGTCCCGGGTTTCCTCCCCGGCACTGATCAGGAATGGAACGGAATCATCCGCCGCGGCGCCAAGCTGCTGTACGCCTACGCCGAGGCGACCGTCCCGCTGGTCACCGTCATCACCCGCAAGGCGTACGGCGGCGCCTACGACGTCATGGGCTCCAAGCACCTCGGCGCCGACGTGAACCTCGCCTGGCCCACCGCGCAGATCGCGGTCATGGGCGCGCAGGGCGCGGTCAACATCCTCTACCGCCGCGAGCTGGCCGCCGCCGACGAGCCCGACAGCGAGCGCGCCAGGCGCGTCACCGAGTACGAGGACACGCTGGCCAACCCCTACATCGCCGCCGAACGCGGCTACGTGGACGCGGTGATCCGCCCCTCCGAGACCCGCGCCCAGGTCGTCAAGGCGCTGCGCGCGCTGCGCAACAAGCGCGCCTCCCTCCCGCCCAAGAAGCATGGGAACATCCCGCTATGACCGAGCAGTCACGTCCCCACCTGCGCATCGTGCGCGGCGACGCCACGCCCGAGGAACTCGCGGCACTGGTCGCCGTGCTCGCCGCCCGCCCCGCCGCGCCGGAACCTCCGGCGCGGCCCCGGACGCAATCTTGGCGAAACCCTGCGCGAAGCATGCGTAACCCACTCACACCGGGGAAGACGGCTTGGCGGATGAGTGCCCTGCCCTAGATCGATCCCGAGAATCGGGTGTCAAGTTCTCCGGTAGTTGGGACTATCTAGAGAAAGTAGGCGTATATAGTCGGCCGATCAACTAATGCTCCGGCCTGGAGGACATCATGGCCATCCCAGACCTGGTGCCGCACCCTGTGGCAGCGAAGTACGCCGTCCTGGTGGACGTCGGTTATCTCTACGCTGCCGCGGGTGAAGTGCTCCTTGGCGCCAAGGAACGCAAGGAATATCGTGTGGCCGCCGATGAGCTCATCCAGAGCCTTCAGAAACATGCAGAGGAACGTATTTCTGGTGAGCTGTTGCGGATCTATTGGTATGACGCCGCCCGTGACCGCGTGCCCACCGTCGACCAGCGGGTCATCGCCCAGCTGCCCTGGGTGAAGGTGCGGCTGGGCAACCTGAACGCGCGCGGCCAGCAGAAAGGCGTCGACGCGCAGATCAGGAGCGACCTGGAGGCGCTGGCCAGGCACCACGCGGTGACCGACACCATCCTGCTGGCCGGCGACGAGGACATGGTCCCCGCCGTGGAGGCCGCGCAGGCGTACGGGGTGCGCATCCACCTCTGGGGGGTGGAGCCGCCCTACGGCACCAACCAGGCCGAGCGCCTGGTGTGGGAGTCCGACACCGTGGAAGTGATCAGCGCTGATTTCCTGAGGCCCTTTTTCAGCCGTGCTCCGCAGCCCGTGGCGGTCGCCCCGCCGGCGGCGGCGCCGTCGCCCGCCCAGGTGTTCGCGGGCCGCTCGCCGGTCAAGCCGCACGTCAAGCCCGGCCAGGTGGCCAAGCTCGGGCCGAGCCGGCCCCGGGTGGAGGACGTCGGCGAGCACGTCGCGCAGAAGTGGATCCTGACGCGGGGCCGCGACAACATCCGCGACCTGCTGCCCGGCCCCATCCTGCCCACCGTGATCGACACCGAGCTGCTGATCGAGGCGGAGAAGGAGCTGGGCCACTCGCTGCGGCCCTACCCTGAGGCCCGGGTGTGGCTGCGTGACGGGTTCTGGGCGCGCGTCTACCGCGAGTTCGATCTCGGGGTGGGCGTCTCGTCCAAGTAGCTGACCTGGGCCTTCGCGGTCAGGTCCGATTCCCGCCAGTCGGTGCCGGTGAGCAGGCATAGTCTCGAAGCATGTCGCCCTTGGAGCTCGACTTCGACGCCTGCTACCGAGCCGTCTCGGCGCGGGACGCCCGGTTCGACGGGCGGTTCTACACGGCGGTGAAGACGACGCGGATCTACTGCCGTCCGATCTGCCCGGCGCGCACGCCGGCCGCCCGCAACGTGCGCTTCTACCGGCATGCCGCCTCGGCGGAGGCCGCCGGGTACCGGCCGTGCAAGCGCTGCCGGCCCGAGCTCTCGCCCGGCGACCCCGGCTGGGACACCCGCGGCGACCTCATCGGCAGGGCGCTGCGGCTGATCGACGACGGGGCCGCGGACGAGGACGGCGTCGCCGGCCTGGCCAGGCGGCTGCACATCACCGAGCGCCACCTGCACCGGCTGTTCGTCGCCGAGCTCGGCGCCGGGCCGCTCGCGGTGGCCAGGACCCGGCGGCTGCTGCTGGCCAAGCAGTTGCTGACGGAGACGGCGCTGCCGGTCACCGACGTGGCGTTCGCCGCCGGTTTCGGCAGCGTCCGGCAGTTCAACGCGACGATGCGGGAGACGTACGGGTTCACGCCGAGCGAACTGCGCGCGACGGCCGGCGGGTGGGCCAGGGTGTCCGCGCCCGTGCCCACCGCCGATCCCGTCCCCGGGGCCGCGTCGTTGCGGTTGCGGCTGCATCGGCGGGAGCCGTACGAGGTGGCAGGGGTCTTCGGCTTCCTCGCCGCGCGTGCCGTGCCGGGGCTGGAGGCGGCGGACGCCACCGCCTACAGCCGCAACATGCCCGGCGGGACGATCACGCTCACCGCGCACCCCGGCCATCTGGCGCTGGACGTGACGGTGGACGACACCCGGCAGCTCGCCCGCATCGTGGCACGCTGCCGGCGGCTGCTGGACCTGGACGCCGACCCGGAGGCCATCCGCGACGCGCTCGGCCGGACCTCGCTGGCCCCGCTCGTCGAGGCCAGGCCGGGGCTCCGGGTGCCGGGCACGTTCGACGGGTTCGAGCTGGCCGTGCGCGCCGTCGTCGGCCAGCAGATCTCCGTGGCGGGCGCCCGTACCCTGCTGGGCCGCGTCGTGGCGCGGGCGGGCTCGGACGGGCGGCTGTTCCCCACCGCCGCCGAGCTGCTCGACGCCGACCTGACCGGCCTCGGGCTGACCGGCAGGCGCGTCACCACCCTGAAAGAGCTGGCCGCCCGCGTGGCCGGCGGACTGATCGACCTCGACGGCGCGCAGGAGCCCGCCGAGGCGGTCAAGGAACTGCTCGCGGTCCCCGGCATCGGCCCGTGGACCGCCGGCTACATCGCCCTGCGCGCGCTGCGCGACCCCGACGCCTGGCCCACCGGAGACCTGGTGCTGGACCGGCGCATGGCCGAGCTGGGCATCCCGAAGGATCACCTTGAGCGGTGGCGGCCCTGGCGGGCCTACGCCGCCCTGCACCTCTGGAGTCATCGATGATCGACGCTCAGGTCCTGCCCACCCCGGCGGGCGAACTGTCCGTGCTGGTTCGCGACGGCGTGCTCGTCGCGGGCGGCTTCACCGGCGAGCCCAAGGAGATGTTCGTCAGGCTCGCCCCCGCCCTCCAGGCCGAGGGCATGACCGTGGTCGACGACCTCGGCCCGGTGTCGCGGGCGGTGCGCGACTACTTCGCCGGCGACCTCGACGCCCTGGACGCGGTCCCGGCCGAGCAGCCGGGCTCGCTCCGGCGCAAGGCGCTCCACCAGGCCCTGCGCGAGGTCAAGGCGGGCACCACGGTCACCTACGCGGAGCTGGCCGAACGGGCGGGGATGCCCAGGTCGGCGGCCAGGGCGGCGGGGGGCGCCTGCGCCCAGAACCTGATCGCCCCGTTCGTGCCCTGCCACCGCGTCCTGCCCAGCACGGGCGGCTTCGGCGGCTACTACTACGGCGTCGCCGTCAAGGAGTGGCTGCTCGCCCACGAGTCCGGACGTCACTGACCGCGTAACTAACAGCCGGGCAGCCGGCCCGGCGGCGCCGATTCCCGGCGGCGCCGCCGGACCGCGTCCTAGGGCCGGACGTTGCTCTGCACCTCGCCGACCGGAACGTCCCTGGTCGCCTCCACCTGGACCGGGTCGAACTGGATGTCGGCCCCGCCCGTCACCGTCACCGGCCACACGCTGGTCACCGTCAGCTCGTACACCTCGCGCGGCCGGTCGATCGAGGCCCGCAGGTAGCGCACGCCGCAGGTGAACTCCGCTCCCCGCGCGTACGGCCGGCCGGCCGCGCCGCAACCGTCCTCGCGCACCTCGGCCCGGTCGGAACCGGTGCCGGCGTCGATCCTGATGTCGCTCAGGGTCGCGGTCACCGTGGCGCTCATGACGCCGGGCAGGGTCGCGGTCACCGACCGGGTGGTGTCGCCCACGCCCTCCAGCCAGACGAACGTCGGCAGGTTGACGTAGCTCTTGGCGTCCGGGTTCAGCTCGACCTTGCCCTCCGGCACCGTCAGCGCGGCCCTGGCGATCTCGGCCAGCTCCTGGAACGTGATGCCACTCGGCGGCGTCTCCCCCGGCGGCACGAACACGAACTGCTCCAGCCCCGCCCAGCAGGCGGCGCCCCTCCGGTCGCCGCTGTTGTACGCGGGAGACCACCACAGCCCGGGTTGCCCCAGCTTGTCCTTGAACTGCTGGATGAAGGCGCGGAAGCCCTCCTCGTCGGTCTGCGCCCTGCCACGGTTGGCCACCGGGTCGGACATCTGCTCGAACATCTTCTCCGCGTCCAGGCCCGGCTCATACCAGCAAGGGCTTCTCATCTGGTAGCCGTCGTTGCGGCCGTTTCGCACGTCACCGGAGATAGTGATCTTGGAATGTTCGAGGACGACCGTGGACGTGCGGTCCTTCTGCGAGCCTCCGACCCTGACGTCCTCGCTCGGCGGGTCGAGAGCGCCGAACAGCAGCGACCCCGCGACGACCACGGCGACCAGCGGTTTCATCTCCCGCACCCTTCTTTGCCGTAACCGATCTGCTTGACGCGCCACACGCCGTCGTCGCCCTTGCGGGCGAGCACCCTCTGCAGGTACGGCGTGCGGATGGAGGTGGGCTGCGGCTTGACCGGCTCGCCCGTCTCCGCGGAGACGACCTTCATGTCCGTCTCGTCCACGCAGACGTCGACCTCGGCGCCCCGGCCGACGACCGCGTTCACCTTCATGCGGTAGAGCCGCGACCGGCCCGCCACTTCGAGCTTCTTGTCGGTGAAGGCCCGCGCCCATTTGATCGCGTTGACCCGGTACTCGAGCTCGACGTGGTCGAGGAAGCCGTCGTCACCGGAGATCACCGCCTCGTACTTGCCGAGGTAGAACGCGGGGAACAGCCGCAGCAGCGCGGTGTCCTTGGCGGGCCAGTCGAACCGCACCCGCAGGTCGCCGACCTCGGCGGTCGCAGGCCGCGCCCCGGTGGGCGCCGCCTGCGACGGGGTGGGTTCCGGCCGCGTCGCGCCGGGCTCCGCCCGCGCCGCACCGGTGGCGGGCGCGGGTTCTTCGCGCGGCTGGTAGGGCCGCTCGGCGGGCTGCCCGCAACCTGCCAGCAGCAGGAGTACGAGCGCGGCCGTGATCCTTTTCATGCCGTGGACTCCCTGACGAGGTGGACGCGCCACGACGGCAGCAGCTCGTCGATGAGCGCCTCGGTTTCCGGGGCGAAGCTGCCGGCGGCGCGCCTGGTCAGCCCCTCGATGACGGCCCGCAGCCGGACCAGGTCGCCGGTGGCGTGGGCGGCGCGCAGCAGGTCGCGCCAGAGACTCTGGTCGTCGGGGGCGAGCAGCAGCGCGGCCCGCACGGCGGCGATCGCGGCCTCCGGCTCCCCTTCGGCGAGCCGGAGCTCACACAGCCGGCGGGCCGCGTCGGCGACTTCCGCGGCCACGTCGTACTCCAGCTCGTCCGCCGCCAGCCACGCGTACCGGCCCCGCGGGCGGTCCCTCAGCAGCGGGCCCCTGACCAGGCCGAGCGCCTTCTCCAGCAGGACGGTCCTGGCCATCTGGTCGCCGTGCGAGCGGCGTACCAGCTCGCGGAAGAGCGCCCAGTCGGTGCGCACGCCGGGCCCGAGCGAGAGCCGGCCGGACTCGTCGGCGCGCAGGTGCTCGCGGCCGAGCCAGGACGCGACGCGGGCGATCGTGGCGTCCCTGACCGAGGGCTGCACGCCGCGCGGCCACAGCACGCCGCCGAGCACGACGGGGTGCACGCCGCCCGGGTGGGTGGCCAGGTAGACGAGCAGCTCGGCGGCGAGCGCCATCCGTCCTTCTTCGAGCGGCTGCGGGCCGGTGACCTGGACGGGGCCGAGGATCCTGATCTCGACCGCGGGCGGGCGGAGGTCGGCCAGCGGCTCGGGGCCGGGGATGGGCTCGCCGTCGACCCGGTCGGCGGTGCGGAACAGGTCGACCAGCGCCCGGTAGTGGCGGCGCGGCAGCAGCTGGGCCTTCACCTCGAAGCCCAGCTCCGGCAGCCTGGCCGTGCCGTCCTCGGTGATCTCCCAGGTCCAGGTGGCGTGCGGCACGTCGCCCGCGACCACGTATCCGGCCAGGTCGTTCCTGGCGAGCAGGGCCAGGCGGCGGGCCTCGTCGTGGGTGGGCGCCACCGCCGACAGCAGGTAGTGGGCGACGCCGGGGCGTCCGGTGACGCGACCGGTGAGCACCGCCTCGCGGGGGGCGGCGGTCGCCTCCAGCTCCGGCAGCACCTCGGCCAGGCCCCCGACGGCTCTGATCCGGTCGGGGGCGATCGCGGTCAGCTCCTCGCCGAACCCGACGAGCGTGACCCGCATGCGGTCGGACCACCGGTTGGTGGCCAGCTCCACGGCGAGCGCGGCGAGCGCGGCCGTGGTCTGCGGGCCGCGGATGTTGATCAGGCCCTGCGCCGCCTCCAGGTCGACCAGCACCCGGCCGCTCCGGTCGGTGCCGATCGACACCAGTCCGGGGTACGGTGCGCCGCCCAGGTGTGTGTGCCTGTTCGCGGGATCGTCTCCGGCCGGGCTCCCGTGGTCGGGCAGCAGGCGACCCTCCCGTGCGGGCAGCCGCCAGACCTGGCCGCCGTCGTCGGCCGTCCATGGGGCGGGCGGGTGGTCATCCTTGGGGTGGATCCACAGGTCGAGTGAACGGGCCGACAGGTGGGCGGCGTAGACGGTGGGCGGGGTGCGGCCCTGGGCGCCCAGCTCGGCGCCGAGCAGCCGGAGCCCGAGGTCGAGGATGCGGGCGCCGGGCATGTCCGCGCCCATCCTGAGCGCCACCTCGGCGTCGGCGGCGTCGCCCTGCGGGCGGGCCACCCGGCGGCCGGTCAGCCGGCGCCAGAGCTGCTCGCGCCGCCGCACGGCGAGCAGGGCCAGCAGGCCGGCGGCGGCCAGCGACGCCCCGGACAGCACGTCGAGCAGCGCCGACCCGCCCGCCTGCGCGTCGGCCGCGCCCTGCTCGCCGGAGCGCTGGTCGTTCGAACGCTCGTCACGCGCGCCCTGCTCACTCGAGCGCTGGTCGCCCGTGCCCTGGTCACCCGAGCGCTGGTCGCCCGAGCCCCGCTCGCCCGGCCGTTCGCCGGCCGAGCCGCGTTCGCCCTTCCGCGCGTCCGTGGACCCGCCCTTGCCCGCACGCTCGTCGCCGGAGCCTCGCTGGTCGCCCTCGGTGGCGGACTTCTTGGGCGGGCCGGGGTGCTCCTTGAGGGTCTGCGCCCTGGCCTGGCCGGCGGGGACGATGTGCGTGTTGCGCGCGTCGTCGGGCATGTCGAGCACCCATCCGGGCCTGATCAGGTCGGCCATCCGCAGGCGCGCCCCGTCGGGCTGCTCCTTGTGCTGGTTGAGCCGGAAGATCTCGGGATAGCGCCGGCCGTCGCCGAGGCACTTCTCGGCGATCTCCCACAGGCTCTCGTGGTGACGGCCGTGCGGGGGCTGCACCACGTACACCTTCTTCGTCCGCTGGTTGTCGACCACCTGCTGCTCGACGACCGGGGCCGTGAACGCGACCGCCGTCACCGGCGGCATGGTGGGCGGCGGGGTGGCCAGCCTGGCGATCGGCGCCATCGCGGCGCCCGTGGTGAACAGCACGAGCGCGGCCGTGACCAGCTTGTTCACCAGCGCCTGCGTGCCGCCCGACAGCGGCACCCTGGCCGGCATCCCGACCCGGCGCACGCCCGCGTACACCTCGACCACCACGCACGCGAACAGCTGCAGCCAGGCCAGCCAGACGAGCAGGATCAGCACCGCCGTGATCGTGCTGGGCCCGATGCGGGTGGTGAGCAGGTCCAGGTCGAGCAGCTCGGGGCCGATCGGCGGGCCGACGAAGAGCAGCAGCGCGTACGGGACGCCGCCGACGAGCGCCAGCAGTGACGCGAGCGCGCCGAGCCCGGCCAGCACGTCGCCCAGGCGGCGCCTGCGGGGTATGCGCGCGGGCGTCCGCCTGCGCGCATGCTGGGCCGGACCTGACATCGTCACTCCCCTTTCACGTCCAGCGTCCCGACTCGCCGGTTTCTTCTCCACCGACCGGCCCGAATCGGTCTGGCTCACCGCGCCTCAGGAGCCGCGGCGGCCTCGGCCTCCATCTCGGAGCCAGGAAAGCCGACGGCGCCCAGGAAGAAGGCCGTCCAGGGCACCCGGACGGCGACCACGGCCTGGTCGCCGTCGACGGTGCAGCTCGCCAGCGCGATGCCGTCGTCGCCGTGCGCGTCGAGCACCTCGCCGGCCCTGGCGCACACCTCGGCCTCGCCGAGCAATCGGACCTGGCCGCCCTCCCGCAACTGGTCGACGTCGACCTGGTCGGCGGCGGCCCTGGCCGCCTGCTCGGCGATGTCGGCGGCGCGCAGCCGGGCGTTGATCGCCGCCCCGCCGTCCACGAGCAGCCCGGCCAGCAGGAACACCACCACGGAGAAGAGCACGGTGAACACCGACATCGACCCGCGCTCGCGCCGCCTCAATCGACCCTCCTGAACTGCTCCAGCGGCACCACCGCGGTGCCGGTCATGGTCTTGGCCGCGCCGAACCCGAGGAAGCCCAGGTCCAGCTCGCAGGTGACCTCGGCGCGCACCTCGCCGCCCTCCTCCCAGCGGGAGCCGTCGAGCGAGACGGCGGGGCCCGCGCACTGCCCTTCGAGCGCGGCGGTGGCGATCTCCTCGGCCGCCGAGCGGGCCTCGTCGAGCGTCCGCTGGACGGAGGCGGCCCTGGCGGCGTCCCTGGCCGCGCCGTTCACCTCGCCCTGGGCCTCGACCAACCGCCCGGCCCCGGCCAGGAACAGCAGGAACAGCACGAAGATCGGGGCCAGCAGCACGGTCTCGACCGCCATCGAGCCGTGGTCCCCGGTGCTCAACCGCAGTCCTCTCCACCGTCGTCGGGCCGGAAGCACTCGACAGGCCCGCCGGCGGTGGCGGTGATCGTGAAGGCCAGCTCCGGCAGCAGCGGGATGACCTGGACGGCGCTGCCGGTCACGGTGACGTGGCGCTCGTCGGGCTCGCGTTCGGCGGTGGTGATCTCGGCACCGGACAGCAACCGCGGGCCGATGGCCGCGACCACGTCCCTGGCCTGGGCCCTGGCCTGCTCCTCCCAGCCGTCCGAGTCGGCGGGGGCGGCGCGCGCCACACGGGCGCCCTCCCGCGCGGCCGCCTCGGCGACCTGGCGGCCGTGGAACCAGAGCGCCACCTGCACGATCAGCAGCACCACGGCGAGCACGACGGGCATCAGCAGGGCGAGCTCGATCACGCTCGCGCCGCCGTCGCGCCGCCGGCTCACTCGTCGCCACCGCCACCGCCGCCGCCGCCCCCGCCGAAGGAGCCCTCGATCTCGGCCTGCTTGCTCTCGACGAGTGACCTGATCAGCGTGGCGAGGCCGAGCGCGACCCCGGCGACGATGGCCGTGATGATGACCCACTCCACGGCGGAGGCGCCGCGGCTCGGGGCGGTGCGGGCGCGGTGGATCCGCACGTGCAGCAGCGCGACGGTGTAGACGATCCACGGATGGTTCATTTATGACCCCAACATCTTCATAGCGGCCGGGAAACTGAGAAAGATCACGAAGCCGGCGCAGAGCAGGAGCTGGGCGACCAGCATCGACTGGGAGCGCTCGCCGGCCCGGCCCTCGATCTCCGCCAGCTCGCGGCGGCGCAGCGTGGCCGCCCGCGCCGTCAGGGAGGAGCGCACCTTGGCGCCGTCGTCGGCGACCAGGCCGAGCGCCGCCGACAGGTCGCGCAGCTCGTCGATGTTGATCTCCTCGCCGAGCTGGCCGAGCGCCTGCCAGGGGGTGATGCCGACGATCCTGGCGCCGCTGAGCGCGTCGCGGATGCGGGCCATGGCCCAGTTGGGCTGGTCGCCGCTGACGGAGACCGCCATCATGAGCGCCTCGGGCACGCCGCGGCCGCCGGCGAGGTTCATCGACACCAGGTCGAGGAACGCGCCGACGACGTGGCGGAAGTCGCGCCGCCGCGCCGCGGCCTCCTTGCGGACCTGCAGGTCGGGCAGGAAGAAGAAGACGGCCGCCGCCAGCACCGCCACCCAGAACGGGACGGCGGGCGACGCGCCCCACCCCATGAGCAGCAGCCAGCCGAACAGCAGCGGGAACGCCAGCAGCCCGCTGGCCGCCAGCAGCGCCTTGGTCGCCAGGAAGCCCTCGAACGAGCGGCCCACCAGCGCCAGGTCCGCCCTGACCGACCGGGCCTCCCAGCCGCGCGCCGCGTACAGCGCCGCCAGCCGCGCGCCGAGCCCGCGGCGGAACGCGCCGACCGACTCCTCGGGGAGCAGCAGGCTGATGCGCGGGGCGTCGGTGCTCTCGCGGACCGCGTCCAGCGCCAGCAGCCGCGCCACCAGCCCAGGCCGGGCCGGGAAGATGGCCCGTACGAGCAGGAAGAGGCCGAGGCCCGCCAGGCCGCCGGCCAGCACGCCCTCAACCATGGTCGCCTCCCATCAGCAGCCGGCTGGGTTTGTCGAACCTGGCCAGCCGCCGCATCCAGGCGAACCCGGCGCCGAACAGGCCGGCGACCACCACGAGCACGGCCTGGCCGAGGGCGTTGTCGTACTCGTTCACGTACGAGGGGTTGAAGACGACGAGCAGGGCCGCGAAGGCGAGCGCGGTGCCCACCACGATCTGCACGCTGCGGCGGGTGGCGCGGCGTTCGGCCTCGACCCGGCGGCGCATGTCGAGCTCCTCGCGGGCCGACACGGCGAGCGCGCCGAGCACGTCGCGCAGGCCGGGGCCGCGCAGCTTGGAGTTGAGCACGAGCGCGGCGACGACCAGGTCGGCGGACGGGTCGTCGAGGTCGTCGGCGAACCGGCTGAGCGCTTCGGGCAGCGCCATCCTGGTGTGCAGGCGGTCGATCAGCGCGCGCAGATGAGGGCGGAGCGAGGGCGCGGCGGCCCTGATGGAGGCCGGGATGGCCTGCTCCAGCCCCGCAGCGCCGGCGATGGTGTCGCGCAGCGACTCGGTCCAGGCTGCCAGCGCCTCCAGGCGGCGCATGGCGGCCCGCTCCTCGGCGGCGCCGCCGGACAGGCCGCGCCAGGCGAACACCAGCAGGACCGTGCCGACGGCCACCACGGGCCAGCCGGTGACCACCAGGACCACGAGGGCGGCGATCGCGGCCACGGCCGTGCGGGTGGTCAGCTTCTGTACGAGGTGGCGCTTGGGCTGCGCGGGCCGGGGGCGCATCCCGTACAGGGAGACGATGAGCAGGAACAGGCCTCCCCCGGCGGCGGCGCCGGTCAGCAGGGCGAGCGGGTCGAGCCCCGGCATGGTCACCAGCCTCCCGGGTGGTAGCCGTGCGCCATGAGCTCCTCCAGGCAGGAGACCGGCGCGTGCGGCAGCCCGGCGCCGTCGGGGCCGGGGACGAAGATCTCGCTGGACAGCACGCGGCCGTCGCAGCCGTTGACCTCGCGGATGCTGGACACGTAGCGGCGCAGGGTGCCGCCGCGGTGGTAGTCGTTGCGCTTCTCGATGAAGACCACGAAGTCGATCGCCCCGGCGATGAGCATGTGGGTGGCGTCGATCGGCAGCCGCTCGCTCGCCTGGAGGGCGTAGGTGGCGATGCGGTTGAAGACCTCCATGCTGGAGTTCGCGTGGATGGTCGACAGGCTGCCGTCGTTGCCCTGGGTCATCGCGTTGAGCATGGTGACGATCTCGTCGCCGAGGACCTCGCCGACGATGACCCGGCTCGGGTTCATCCGCAGGGACCTGCGGACGAGCTCGGCCATGGTGATCTCGCCCTGGCCCTCGGAGTTGGGCAGGCGCTGCTCGAAGGCGACCACGTTCGGGTGGAGCTCGGCGAACTGGTCGAGGCCGAGCTCCAGGGCGCGCTCGACGGTGATGAGGCGCTCGCCCGCCGGGATCTCGTTGGCCAGCGCGCGCAGCAGGGTGGTCTTTCCGGCATTGGTGGAGCCGGCGATCATGATGTTTTTCCTGGCGGCGACGGCGGCCGTCAAGAAACGCCCGATCTCCGGGCTTATTGTGTTATTTCCGACTAAGTCGGAAAGAAAGACTTTGCCGAGCCGGGCACGCCTGATCGACACCGCGGGCCGTACCGTCACGTCCATCACCGCGCTCAACCGGGACCCGTCGGGCAGGCGCAGGTCGAGTTGCGGGTTGGCGGTGTCGAACGGCCGGCTCGACAGCCCCGAATAGGCCGCGAGGATCTGGATGAGCTCGGTCAGCTCCTCGTCGGACTCGGCCACCGGGTCGTGCATCAGCTCCTGGCCGTCGGCGTAGCTGACGAACACGCGGTCGCAGCCGTTGATGTCGATGTTCTCCACCTCGGGGTCGTCGAGCAGCGGCTGCAGGCGGCCCACGCCGAACAGCGCGGCGTGGATGCCGGCCGCGAGCGCCTCCTCCTCCTCGACGGTGGGCGGGGTGCGGCCGAGGCCGATCTCACCGCGCGCGTGCTCCTCCAGCACCTGGGAGATCAGCGCGCGGGCGAACTGGCGCTCGTCCTCCCCGGTCATCGGGGGCATGCCGTTGGCCTGGTCGAGCCTGCGCTGGTGGGCCAGCCGGTCGCCGACCTCCTGGCGGAACCGCTTGACGAGGGCGTGGTCGATCATCGGGTCACCAGCCGTCCGGCGAGGTCGCGTGCGGTGCGGATGAGCAGCGAGCGGTCGAGCCTGCCGCCCCACTGGCCGCGCAGCAGCTCGGCGCCCTTCGGGTCGTGGGCCAGGCCGTGCACGAAGCCGACGTGCGGGCCGACGATGCGGCGCACCTCCTCGATCGAGGCGCGGTAGCTGCGCGGGTCGGCGATCACCACGACGCCGTGGGCCTTGCTGATCGACAGGCGCTCGCGCAGGTGGGCGACGTGGTCGAGGGTGGCGCGGGCGAGCAGCACCACCTGGTCGGCCTCGGCCATCAGGTCGCCGAGCTGCGGGTGGGCGCCCAGCCGGCCGCAGTCGGCGATCACGTCGGCCTCGGGGATGCCGGCCAGCGCCCGGCCCAGCGGGCCCCACAGCCAGGTGAGCCCGGCGGCCTGCTCGCCGTGGGTGAGACCGACCAGCACGTCCAGCCCTCCGATCACCTTCTGCGTGTGTGCGGGGATCTGCGCGGGATCCAGGCCGCGCCGGGCCGTCGCGCCCAGCGTGAGCAGGCCCTTGCCCGGGTTGAGCACGCCGCCGTCGACGGCCGGCAGCCGGTAGGCCAGGTCGCCGCCCGCCGGGTCGCACTCGGCCAGCAGCACCGGGCGCGGCCACACCGCGGCCAGCGCCGTGGCGGCGGTCGTCACCCCGGGCGCGCCCTTGTCGGCGGCCAGCACGATCAGGGCCACCTCAACGCTCTCCCGGCAGCTCGGCCACGGCGACCTCGCCGCTGGAGGCGAAGCGGAGCACCACCGGCGACACCTGGGTGTCGACGATCACGGTGATCTGCCCCGCGCCGGTGCGGCCGCGGTCGCCGACGCTGTGGACCAGGGCGTTCTGTACGAGGACGCGGCTCTCGTCGGCCGAGCCGCGGGCGGGCACGTACACCACCTGGACGCGGTCGCCCTCGCGCAGGCCCGTGGGCATCTGGCCGGGCTTGAGCGCCAGGCCCACCACGGCCTTGCCGGGGCCCAGCTCGGCGCTCTCCTTGACGCCCATCGCGTTCGTCAGGAGCGTGCCGGGCAGGATCGTGACGGCCGCGAAGCTGTCGAGCACCTGCTCGCGCTGCGACCAGCTGACGAAGTCGACGCCGGTCTCGGCGACCTGGACCTCTTCCAGCGCGTCGGCGGTGAACTGCTGGCCGGCGCCGATCTGCTGGGTGACGCGGATCGCGGAGACGCGGTCGCCGCTGCGCAGCACGAGGAGAGTGGTGGCCAGCGCGCCGCCCAGGATGAGGAGCACGGCGAGGGCGGCCAGGGCGGGCTTGCGCTCGCGCGGCGGCACGGGAAGCTTGCGCGAGGCCGGGCCTGACAAACCGGCCGTGGTGGCGGCGGGCTTTTCACTGGTCCTCAATCGGGCTCCCACGGGTGAATTGTCGAATGTCCGCCATTATGTGCATTGGGTTGGGGAAGCGGGGGGTGAATGCGAGGAACCATGCTGGTTTCGCAGGAGTAGGTGTGTCAACCAGTCATAATCAATGCCTATTGTTTCTACCGGGTTGACGGCTGTGATTGATCTGGCTATGGGACGCGAAGATATTGATCGGTGCTTTATTGCGGGATTTTTTGTGTTTTATCCCTACAACGTGCTCTGGCGTCGGCGGCGGTTGTCCACAGGGGCGGGAATCCATGCCATTGCCGTCAACCCGGGGGTCTAGCCTCGCTCCGGGCGTTACCTTGGCGCCCGAATCCGACCGAGGAGACGGCCCATGCGGATCATGCTCACCGTGCTCGGCGAGCAGGGCGACCGTGACGTCGTGATCGACGGCGACGACGACGCCACCGTGGCCACGGTGAGCGAAGCCCTCGGCGACCGGGGGCCGCTCGCCCCCGTCGTCCGCCTGCCCCGAGCCCGCGCCCCCTACGGCATGTCGCCCGCCGACGATCCACTGGGCCAGGTCCCCGGGCAGCGACGTCCCGCCCACGACGACCACCACCGCCCACCCACCCCCGACTGGCCCCCAGGCGCCCCGGGCCACTTCCCCGGAAACCCCTTCCCCGGACATTCCGGCACTGGGACCCCGTTCCCGGGCGATCCCGGCAGGTCTTCTGCGGACCCACCCGGCAGGTCTCCTGGGGACCCGTACGGGAGAGCTCCCGGAGCGGCCTCCGGCAGTCCCGGCCGTCCTCCCGGGCACCGCCGCCCCGGCACCTCCCCTCCCTACTCCGGCTCCCGCAACGGTTCAGGCGGCGCACCCCCGCCGAACCCCCAACGGCCGGACAGTGCGTCCCCGCCGGGCTTCCCCCGACGGCCGGACGATGCCACGCCCCCGCCGGGCTTCCCGTACGGACCGGACAGGGCCTCGCGTTCGCCGGAGCGTCCCCACGCGCCGGACGGGGCCGCGTCCTCGACGGGCCTGCCCTACTGGCCGGACACGGGCTCGCGTTCGCCGGATGGTGCCGCGTTTCCGCCGGACTTTCCCTATGGACCGGGCGAGAGCTCGCGTCCGGCGGATGTTTCCGGTGCGGGGGCTGTCCCTTCGGGGCCCTTGGTGTTGTGGCGCAATGGGCGGCCTCTTGATCCTCGGGCTCCGGCGCGGGCCGTGCTGCGGGACGGCGACAAGGTCACGCTCGATGCGCGGCTGGCCCGTACGACGATCGTCGAGGAGCCCGCGGGGGTCGCCGAGGTGCGCGTGGTCGGCGGGCCGGCCGCCGGGGCGGTGCACCGGCTCGGCCTGGGCGCTCACGTCATCGGCGCCGACCCGTTGTGCGCCATCGCCGTGGCCGATCCCGAGCTCGCCCCCGAGGCGGTGACCGTCCGGGTGACGCCCGACGCCATCACGGTGGAGCGAGCCCTGCGCGCGGCTCCCGAACAGGCGCGGCTCAAGCTCAAGGGCCGCTGGGCCGACGAGGTCGCCGAGCTGTCGGCCCGGGTGGCGGAGCGTGAGGCCGCCGAGTTCGCCGCCGAGGCGAGGCGGCCGGCGCCCGAGCTGGGCTCCCTGCCGCTCGGCGAGGCCGTCGAGTGGCCGGAGGACACGCTGCTGGCCTGCGGCTCGTCGCTGTTCACGCTGACCGCCATCGAGCCGCGCGACGCCCACCTGACGCCCCGGCTGGAGGGCGGCGTCGCCTACAACCGCCCGCCCAGGCTGCGCCGTCCCGAGGGCCGCCGCACGTTCAAGAAGCCCAAGGAGCCCACCCGCGCGGAGGGCATGCGGCTGCAGTTGCTCGCCGCGTTCCTGCCCGCCGTGATCGGGGTCACGCTCGCGTACGTGCTCGACCAGTGGTACTTCCTGCTGTTCGCGCTGATGACGCCGGTCATCATGGTCGGCCAGTGGTGGAGCGACCGCCGCCACGGCAAGAAGCAGCACAGGAAGGCCATGAAGGAGTACCGCGCGATGCTGGCCGCCCACGACGAGGAGGTGGAGGCGGCCAGGGCGGACGACGAGCGGCGGCGACGGTCCGACTCGCCCGACCCGGCCCAGGTGCTGCTGACCGCCATCGGCCCGCGCAGGCGGCTGTGGGAGCGCAGGATCCACGACGAGGACGCGCTCAGGCTGCGGATCGGGCTCGCCGACCTGCCCGCGAACCTGGAGCTGAGCGAGGAGCAGGGCGGCCCGATCGACCCGCCGGTCTGCCGCGCGGTGCCGGTCTGCCTGCCGATGCGCAGGCTCGGGGTCGCCGGCGTCACCGGCCCGCGCGACGCCGCCACCGGCCTGGCCGGATGGCTGGTCGGCCAGGCCGCGACCCTGCACAGCCCGCGCGACCTGGCCATCGTGATCCTCTCCGCGCACCCCGACGGCGAGCGCCGCTGGAGCTGGGCGCGCTGGTTGCCCCACTGCGCCCCGCGCGGCGGCGAGGAGTGCGTCGCGCTGATCGGCGCCGATCCGGAGTCGGCGGCCAAGCGGGTGGGCGAGCTGGCCGCCCTCATCGACGAACGCCAGAACACCTCGATCCCCGAGCTCGGCAAGGTCCCGACGGGCTGGGACGACCTGGGCGGGCCGGAGCCTCCGGCGTTCGCCGCGTTCGACACCCGCCCGTACGACGTGCTGGTCGTGGTCGACGGCGCCCAGGCGCTGCGTGGCCTGCCGGGCATGCCCCAGGTGCTGCGGCAAGGGCCCCGGGCGGGCGTCTACACGGTGGCCGTCGACGAGGACCAGCGGCTGCTGCCCGAGGAGTGCGCCACGGTCGCGGCCTGCGGTTCCGACGGCCGGGTGGTGCTGCGCGGCGGCGGCCTCGACGTCATCGGGCCGGTGCTGACCGACCTGGTGTCGGCGTCCTGGTGCGACCGCCTGGCCAGGTCGCTCGCCCCGATCCGCGACGTGAGCAGGCAGGACACCGAGGGCAACCTCCCCGACGCGGTGCGCCTGCTCGACCTGCTGGGCCTGCGCTCCGCCACGGGCCGCGAGCTGGCCGCCCGATGGCGCGGCCGGGGCTCCACCGAGGTGGTGATCGGCATGGACTCCGAGGGCCCGTTCGCGGTCGACCTGCGGCTGGACGGGCCGCACGCGCTGATCGCCGGCACCACCGGCGCGGGCAAGTCGGAGCTGCTGCAGACGCTCATCTGCGCGCTGGCCGCCGCCAACCGGCCCGACCAGCTCACGTTCGTGCTGATCGACTACAAGGGCGGCGCCGCCTTCAAGGAGTGCACCCGCCTGCCGCACACGGTCGGCATGGTGAGCGACCTCGACGGCCATCTGACGCAGCGCGCCCTCGACTCGCTCGCCGCCGAGCTCCGTCGGCGCGAGCGTCTCCTGTTCACCTCCGGCGCCAAGGACATCGAGGACTACGCGGGCTCCGAGCCCCTGCCCCGCCTCGTGCTCATCATCGACGAGTTCGCCGCGCTGGTGGCCGAGCTGCCGGACTTCGTCACCGGCCTGGTCGACATCGCCCGTCGTGGCCGGTCGCTGGGCATCCACCTGATCCTCGCCACCCAGCGGCCGGCGGGCGTGGTCACGGCCGACATCCAGGCCAACACCTCGCTCCGGATCGCGCTGCGGGTGACCGAGCCGGCCGAGTCCTCCGACGTGATCGACCTGCCCGACGCGGCGCACATCTCGAAGACCACGCCGGGCCGCTGCTACGTGCGTTCGGGGATGGGGGCGGCGAGCGCCGTGCAGACGGCCCGGGTCGGCGGCCGTGCCCCCGCGTCGGTCACGGGCCCCCACGACAGGCAGTCCGCCGCCGTCCGCGTGATCGACGTCGGCTGGCGCATGGTGGGGCGGCCGCTGCCCCGGCCTCCGGAACCCGAGGAGGAATCGACCGTCACCGACCTCACGCTGCTGGCCGACGCCCTGATCGAGGCGGCCCGCCTGGCGGGCGTCCCACCCCAGCCCAGCCCGTGGCTCGAACCTCTCCCCAGCCAGTTCGTCCTTCCCCTGCCGACAGACAGCGCTCGTGACCTCGGTACGGGTGACGGCACTGCGGCCCTCGGCCCGAGGAGCGGAGCCGACACCGCTCGCGGCCCTGGAGCGTCCGGAAGTGCGGGACCGGTCTCCCTCACGGAAGGAGGGGGTGCCCAGAGTCCGGGTGGCCGCCAGACGGCGGCCCCCCACCTCGCGGGGAGCGGGGACGCTCGCGGTCCCGGTGCGGGCGACAGGGACGCCGCTCGGGGTCGCGGTGCCGGTGACCGGGAGGTGGCGGCTTCCTCGGGCGGTGGGCGGGGGGTTCCGTTGCAGGCTTCGGGGGTTCCGTTCCGGGAGTTCAGTCCTGGCCGGGTGAAGGGGGGCGGGGTGGTCGCCGAGGTGGCGCCGGTGGCGTTCGGGATCACCGATCGGCCGTGGGCGCAGGATCGGCAGCCGCTGGCGCTGGACCTGGCGCACGGCGGGCATCTGCTGATCGCGGGCGCCGCGCGGAGCGGCAGGTCGACGGCGTTGCGGACGATCGCCGGGTCCATCGCGGCGCACGTGTCCCCCGCCGACGCGCACGTGCACGCGATCGACTGCGGGTCGGGGGCGCTGCTGCCGCTGGTCGCGATGCCGCACTGCGGGGCGGTGGTGACCCGTGACCAGCTCGACCGGGTCGAGCGCCTGCTCGCCAGGCTCAGGGCCGAGATCGGCCGCCGCCAGCAGCTCCTCGCCGAGGCCGGGCACGCCTCCCTGGCCGAGTACCGGCAGGCGGGCCACCGGCTCCCCTGGATGGTGTTCATGCTCGACCGCTGGGAGGGCTTCGTGGCCGCGTTCGAGGGCTACGACTACGGCCGCCTGATCGAGGCGCTGCTCCAGCTCCTGCGTGAGGGACCGGCCGTGGGGTTCAGGGCGGTGATCACCAGTGACCGGTCAGGGCTGCTGGGCCAGGTGTCGACGGTGTTCGACGACCGGCTGCTCCTGCGCCTGTCCGACCCCTCCGACTACGGGCTGGCCGGTTTCCCGATCAAGGGCCTGCCCGCGTCGATACCGCCGGGCCGGGCGTTGTCCCTCGGCGACCACGGCATCGTCGAGCACCACATCGCCCTGCTCTCCCCCGATCCGGCCGGTCCTGCGCAGGTGGCGGCGTTGCAGGCGCTCGCCCGTACCGTCGGCGACCGGATGCCGGCGGGCGGCCAGCCCCGTGCCGCACATGGCGGTTCCGCAGGCGCCGGGGCCGGGCAGTCCCGTGCCGCAGGCGGCGGCTTCGCAGGGCAGGGGCCGCTGCGTGTGGACGCGCTGCCGATGCGCATCACCGCGGCGGAGGCCCTGGAGCTCGATCCGTCGTTCAGCCCGCCGTCGCCGCTGTGGGCGCTGGTCGGGGCGGGCGGCGACGCGCTCGCGCCGCTGGGGCTCGACCTGCTGGCGCACGGCCCGGGCGCGGTGATCGCGGGCCCGGCCCGTTCCGGCCGTTCGTCGGCGCTCATGACGGCGGCGCGGTCCCTGATCGCGCGCGGCACCCCTGTCGTCGCCGTGGCACCGCGGCGCAGCCCGCTGCGGGAGCTGGACGGGGCGCTGGCGGTGCTCGACGGGAACGCGGACAACCTCGCCGAGGTGGTCGCCGACCAGCGTCACTACGTCGTGCTGGTGGACGACGCCGAGCTGGTCAACCCCGACTCCCCGCTGGGCACCGCCCTGGAGGAGGTGCTCCGGTCCGGGAGGGACGGTGACCACGGCCTGCTCATCGCCGGCACGACCGGGGATCTGGCGGTCGCCTACCGCGGGTTCGCGGCCGAGACCAGGAAGTCCCGTACGGGGCTGCTGCTGGCGGTGCAGGGCCAGGCCGACGGCGACCTCTTCACCATCCGGCTGCCCCGCGGCACGGTGGGCGGGCCGCCCGGTCGGGGGTTCCTCGTGACGACCGGCACCATCACGCCTGTCCAGGCGGCTCTGCCGGGCGACGCCTGAGGGGTCAGCCGATCCTGCTGTTCACCGAGCCGGTGTCGTCGCCCCACACGTCGTCGTCCTCGTGCAGCCACGTGGTGGACTCCCGGTCCCGGGAGTCGCCGCCGCCGCCCCCTCCGCCCATGCCGCCCATCGGGAGGAAGGGCATCCCGGCGCCGGTGCCGGAGCGGGTGCCGAGGCTGGTGCCCTGGCCGGGGCCGAGGGCTCCGCCGGTGCCGATGCCGGTGCCGCCGTAGGTGACGGGCGTGGCCGACGTGGTGGGCGTGGTGTATCCGGGGGTGGTCGCCGTCGTGGGCGTGGCGCCCGTCGGGGAGTAGCCGGACGTGGTCGGGTTGTAGTCCGCCAGGCTGGTGGTGCCGTCGGTGCCGGACGGGTTCCGGTTCAGGCCGGCCGTGTCGACCGACGGCTGCGTGCCGTTGTTCGGGCCGGTGGTGGAGCCGACGGGGACGGTGCCTCCCGGGACGCTGGTTCCGGGGGGATAGTTGCCGTTCGGGTCATAGCCGTTGGGGTTCGTGCCGTTCGGGTCCACGCCGTTCGGGTTCGGGAGGCCGGTGCTCGGGTCGTAATCGGCGAAGGAGGGGCCGCCGGGGTTGCCCGTGCCGTCGGTGCCGCCGTTCAGGCCCAGGCCGGTGTTCGAGTACGGCGAGGGGTTGCCGGTGGGCAGGCCCGTGGGGTAGTCGACCTGCGTGGGATCGTCCTGCGGCATGCCGGGAGGCTTGATGTCGCGCAGGCTCTTGTCCACGGTGTCCGGGATGGCCTGGTGGACGACGACGAGGTCGTTGGTGAACGTCTGCAGGTGGAGTCCGGCCAGTTCGTCCGGGGAGCCGAAGTCGGTCTTGGCCTCGTTCAGGACCTTGCCGTCGCCGCCGTAGTAGCCCGCGTAGGCACTGTAGATGTCGGGGATGCTGTCGTCCCAGGTGGCGCCGGTTCCTCCCCTGTTCGTCCAGGTGTTCAGGATGCCCTTGCTGTGGTCCTCCATGAACGCCTGGTGCTCGCGGACCACGCTGGCGAGGTTGTCGACGGGCGTGTGCATCGCGCCGAGCTTGGTGGCCAGCTCGCCCATCGTCACGTAGAGGATGCCGAGGGCCGTCTGCGCCTCGACCGACGCCTCGCCCTCCCACACCTCGGCGAGCTTGATGGCCTGGGTCTTGATGGCCTCCCTGGCCGTCTCGACCGCCGTCTTGGCGTCCTCGTACGAACTCGCCGCCTGCGTGATGCTCGTGAGGTTGAAGCCCTTGATGAAGGTCACGACCTGCTCGACGCTGCGGCCTCCGGTCTCGACGGCCCAGCTGCCGCAGGAGGGCTTGATCAGGTGGATCTCGTGCTTGGTCCCACCCATGCCCCTCACACCCCCTGGTTGACGATGTCCGTCACTCTGTAGGTGCCGGCTCCGGCTTCCACCAGCGCGATCGCGGTGGAGAAGTTCTCCAGGACGTCCTCGTAGACGTCGAGGAACTCCCGGTGTGCCGTCTCCAGCGTCGTGGCGAACGACTCGGTGCCCTGGTTGCGGTCGATGCTGCGCAACTGGGTGCGCACGTCGGAGAGCGAGCCGTTGATGCTGAGGTCCTGGATCGAGCCCTGGTGCTCGCCGTAGCCGCCACCGTTGATCGGCTTCATGATCTCTCGCAACGCCTCGGCGACGTTCGTGATCTTCGTGGCGTCGTACCCGACGCCGTCCCGTTCGGCGACCAGGCCCGGCCAGTCCTCGGGCGGTTTTGCTGCTCCCACGAGACCTCCCCCCTTAGGGCACTCGATCATGCACCTTACTCGAACAGTTCCTTTTCCGTACAGAAGACACAGAGTCAACTTGCGTAACATATGGCGCTATGCAGACCCAGAAGGATCTCTATCAAGCGCATCGCCTCATGACACTGCGCCTGGGTCTGGCGCTGATGCAGGGGGAGCCCGATCTGCCCGAGTCGCCGATGCGCCGGCAGACCGTGGCGACGTTCGGAGGGATCCTGATCGCGATCCTGGTCGTGGCCGCGTTCGGGATCTGGGGGCTGCTCAGCCCGGGGAACGCCACCAAGCTGACCGACGCAGGGCAGCTGCTGATCGAGGAGGAGACCGGCGCCTCCTACGTCTACAACCAGCAGAGCCGCAAGCTGCAGCCGGTGGCCAACTACGTGTCCGCGCGGCTGCTGCTCGGCAATGACGAGATCAAGGTCAGGACGGTCTCGGCCGAGTCCCTGGCCGGTTTCGCCCGCGGGCAGAAGGTCGGCATCCAGGGGGCGCCGGACTCGCTGCCGGACAAGGAGCGGCTGGTCAAGGCCCCGTGGTCGGCGTGCGTCGCGGAGGGGACCGACGCGGCCGGGACGCGCAAGCCGTTCGTGACGCTCGTGGCCGGCACCGACCTCGGCGGGACGCCGGTGGGCGACGAGGCGCTGGTCGTCAGCGACGGGCAGCAGAACTGGGTGCTCTGGGCCAACCACCGCATGCGGGTGGCGAACGTGGCCCGGCTCACCGACCAGACGCCGCGCCGCGTGCCGGCCTCGTGGATCAACGCCATCCCGGCGGGGGTGGACTTCGCCGCGCCGAAGATCGCCCAGCGCGGCGACAAGGTCCGCGGGCCTGACGGCAGGGCGTCCCGGGTGGGACGGGTGTACAAGGTGGAGTCGGTGGCGGGCGCGGCCGAGCGGTGGTACGTGCTGCTCGCCGACGGCCTCGCGCCGATCGACCACACGCAGGCCATGCTCCTGCTCCTGGACCCGGCCAGCAAGCCCGCCTACGGCAGGCTCCCGGTCCGCGAGACGGTGATCGACGCGGCGACCGCCAACGCGGCCAAGGCGTCCGCGCGCCGCCTGCTGGACAGCGGGCTCCCGGCCACCATGCCGAGCTTCCGCTCGCCCGGCATGTCGGCCCCGCTCTGCGCGGTGTACGAGGACACCGTGAAGGGCTCGACCAAGGCGGTGCTGACCACGGGCAGCCGGATGGGCCTCCCGACCCCGGGGACGAGCGCCGGCGCGGACAAGGTCGACCAGGTGCTGCTGCCGCCGGGCAGCGCCGTGCTGGCGGGGACCCTGCCGGGCGAGGGGCAGCTGTCGTCGGTGCAGCAGTACTGGCTCGTCACCGACCAGGGCAAGCGGTTCCAGCTCACCTCGGCGGACACGGTGGGCAAGCTCGGGTACGAGGCCGCGGACGTCGCGCCGGTGCCCGCCCACCTGCTGCGGCTGATCCCGGACGGCCCCGCCCTGGACGAGGCGGCGGCCCGCACGCCGGTGCAGGACGTGCAGCCCATCCAGTAGGCCAGCCAGTGACGGCTAGACCTGCAGGTTGGTGTCCGGGCGGAGCTGACCGGTGTCCTCGTCGTAGACCAGGCCGTCGTTGGTGAACGGCTGCCGCATGCTCGTCGGGTCGCCGGTGTTGAGGACCGACATCTCCGACGGGATGGGGTCGACGGTGGGGAACATCTGGCCGGTCATCTGGGTGTACTGGACCGCCAGGAACATGATCCCGGCCAGGACCGCCGTCTTCTTCCAGTTGCTCGCCACGATCTTCTTGGTCGCGGCGAGGATGGCCTTACCCAGAGCGGCGCTCATCCCGTACACGGTCACGGCGGAGACCGGATGCCATCGGGTCGCGAAGCAGAAGATGCCCCAGGCGAGCATGACGCCGGCGATGGCGAGCACGATGTAGGAGACGATCTTCATGAAGTCGGCGGTCGAGGAGACGGCGTTACCGGTCTCGTCGCGGATGTTCTTGAGCTGCCCGATCGACTCGACGAAGCTGCCGTGGACGCCCGAGAACGACTGGAAGGCGCCCCCCTCCCACTTGCCCTCCTCCTTCAGCTGCGTCTTCAGCGCCTCCAGCTCCGTCACCAGGTTGTCGAGCTCGGTGGTCACCCCGTTCTGGTCCGTGGAGCGCCAGTTCGTGGCGGAGTCGTCCATGCCTTCGGGGTTGGAGACCAGCGTGCCGAAGGCGGCCGCGACGTAGAAGGCCCACGGTTGGGCGATCATGACCGCCGCCGTCAGGGACATCATGGCGGCGGCGCTGAAGGCGTCCTTCCCGTTCACAGCTCCTCCTGGCCGATCACCTGAGGCGCGATGTCCTCGTCGCCGCCCCAGACGCCCTCGTCCTCGGACAGCCCGACGGTCTTGTCGCGGTCGCGTTCCTCCCCGCTGCCCGCGCCCCCGCCGCCCATCGGCATCATGGGCATCATCGGCATGCCCGGGGCGCCCGCTCCGCCGCGCAGCCCGGCCGCGGCGCCCGGGGCGAGCCCGCCCCCGCCGGAGCCCGCGCCCATGCCGGTGCCGGTGCCGGGCACGCCGCCGAGCTGGTTCCCCGTACGGGTGCCCAGGCCGGTCGCGTTGGGGTCGAGGGACGGCACGTTCGGCGTCGTGGGCTGGTAGGACGACAGGTCGGTCTTGTTGGGGTTGTTCAGGGCCGAGTCGAGGTCGGGGACACGCGTGTCCACCTGGTCGGTGTTGGGCAGGCCGGTGTTCGGCAGGCCGGTTCCCGGCAGATCCGTGCCCGGCAGGCCAGCCGACGGGTCCTGGGTTCCCGGCAGGTCGGTCCCCGGGAGATCGGTGCCCGGCAGGTCCGTCCCCGGCAGGTCCGTACCGGGAAGATCGGTGCCGGGGAGGTCGGCGCCGGGAACGTCGAGGCCGGGCACGTCGGCGCCCGGGATCTCGGGCTGAGGGCCGTCGAGTCCCGGCATCTTGGGGGCGGAGACCGGGCCGGGGCCGCCGGGGAGGTCGGGACCGCCGCTGTTGTCGTCGGCTTCCTTGTAGTTGTCGTCGGCCGCCCTGAGCGCGGGCTCCCAGCTCGCCAGCGCCTCCCTGGCCCGCTGCAGCGCCTCGCGCTGGGACTCGATGGCCGATTCGTGCGCGCCGTGCACGCCCATGCCGAGCACGCCGAAGTGGGGCCAGGGCACGCTCAGGTCGCCGGTCCTGCCCCCGAGGGTCTCGAGATAGGTGACATGGCCGCCGATCTGCCCCCCGGCGCGGTCGAGCTCCCCCTTCGTGAAGGAGACCCCGGACGACGGCGGGCCGTCGGAGCCGGGCGTGGGGAAGGTAGGCCAGGTGTTGCCCATCAGCTCATCCGATCACGGGTTCCGTCGTGTCATGGCCGGTCGTCCAGGAGTTGGGATCCTCGGAGAGGTACGTGGTGCGCTCGACGTCGCCGTAGTCACCACCGCCGCCGCCCGCGCCCCCCGCGCCGCCCATGAACGGCATGAGCGGCATGCCGCCCATCGGCCCGCCGATTCCGCGCCCGGCGGCGCCCAGCGCGGACTGGCCGCCGAGCATGCCCGGGGAGCCGATCACCGAGGGGACGCCCGGGGTCGAGCCCACGGGAGTGAGGACCGAGGGCGGGGCCACCGTGGTGGTCACGGGCGCGAGCGTGGTGGGCGTGAACGTCAGGGTCTGCGGCGTGACGGTCGCGAGGTCGGTCTGGCGCGGGTCCGTGCGGGTCCCGCCGTCGGTGGTCGTACGGTCCTCGTTGCCGATGACCGACGGCGCGGTGCCGTCGCCGGTGCCGGAGCCGGGGTTCCGGCTCGGGTCCTGGTTCCCCGGGGCGCCGGGGTCAGGGGAGCCGGGGTCCGGGTTGTTCGGGTTGCCGGGGTCGTTCGGGTCCGTCCCGCCGGGGGTGGAGCCGTCCGGGTTGGTGCCTCCGGGGTCGGAGCCGCCGGGGTTCGTCCCGCCGGGGTTGGTGCCGCCCGGGTTGGTGCCGCCCGGGTTCGTCCCGCCCGGGGCTCCTGCCCAGCCGCCGGAGCTGTCGTACGCCGTCGAGCCGAAGGTGGGCCCCCGCGTGCCGGAGCCGGTCGGGTAGCCGGGGTTCTCGTACCCGCCGCCCGTGCCGGGGAGGCTGACCGTCGGGAGCTCGTACATGATGTAGTCGGGGACTTCGCTGTCGAAGATCGTGACGATCTCCGTGTTCAGCTTGTGGATCGCGTCCTGCGCGATCATGTTCTTGGCGGCCTGCTCGATGTCGGGCTTCTCGGCGCCGGTCCCCTGCAGATGGTTGCCGTCGATCTCCGCGTCCGTCGGCGCGCGCTTGGCCTCCTCCCTGGCGGTCTCCAGGTGGCCCGCGTACGACTGCAGCGCGGTGCCCATCTGCTGCATCTTGGTCGACAGCTCCTGGCCGGAGGCGTGCAGGAGCTGTAGCGCCTGGCGGGCCTTGGAGGCGTCCGGGCCCTTCCAGATCTGGGCGATCCGGCCGGCGTGCTCCTCCAGGGAGCTGATCGCCTGCTCGACCTTGCTCGACGCGAAGGTGTACGTCTGACCGGCGCCCCGGACGTAGGCCGGATCGGTGCTGTTCAGCCAGGAGTTGATCTCCTGGCTGGTGGAGCAGGGCCGATCGCCGAAAGGCGCGCTGGCGTAGGACGTGATGGTGACGATTTCCTGCTTGCTCACCAGGCGATCATCCCTCGTTGGCCTGGCGCGCGCCGTCGTGGTTCGCGGCGCTGGCCTCCACCGCTTCGACCACGTCCCGGTACGCGTCGATGAACTTCTGGTAGACCTCGGCGAACTTCTGGCCCGCGTTCTGCGAGCCCACGGTCGCGGCGAGGGCCGAGGCGTCGTTCCACTGACCGATCTGGGAGGTGGTCAGCGGGATCTCCTCGTCCGCCGGACGGTCGCCGGTCGCGATCTGGTTGACGTTGCCGTTCGGCCGCTCGCCGTTGCCCAGCATGGCTTCGAGGCTGGCCCGCAGCTCCTGGGCGATGACCCGCATGCTGGCCGGCGAGTTCTCCCTCGCGTCGAACAGGTTGGGGTCGACCGGCAGCTCGGCACCGCGTTCGTCCGGCAGGGCCATACCCGTCATTCCTTTCCGCTAGCAGCAGTCCTCCCGGCCACCGCTCCGCGACGATGACCGAGAGGGGGTACGAGCCGGGCTAGTCCATCCAGATGCTGATGTTGCGCTGCTCGGCGGACTGGTAGTTGCCCTTGGCGACGTTGACGGCCTCGGCGGCCTTGAACAGCTGCTCGCCCATGGCCTTCTCGTGCTGGTTCCACTGCTGGCGCTTGGTCTCGAAGTAGGTTTCGGCGTCACCCTGCCAGCTCGCCCCGAGCTCCCGCTGGATGTCGGCGTAGAGGTCGTCGGTGGCCCTGTCGAGCTCGGTGATGACCTTCTTGAGCTCCTCGTAGGCCTGCTCCATGGAGCCGAACCGGACAAAGGTGTAGTCGTCAGGCATGGTCATGGCGTTGTCCGTCCTGCTCAGCGGTTGGCGTTGATGAGGGAGTCGATGCGACCGGCGCCGCCGTCGCCGACGAAACCGCCCGCGATGTCCATGTTCTGGTCGGCCGCGTTGCGGTAGACGCCGGCACCGATGTTGAGCCGGTCGTAGATGTCCTCAAGGATCTTGATGACGCCCTTGAACTCCCCGTCCCACTGGTCCAGCGCCGCGCCGAACCGCTGCGCGGCGCCACCCTGCCAGCCCTGGCTGGTCAGGTCGGCCTTGATCTGCTGCACGCGCTGGCGCATGCCCTCGATGTACTGCGCGGTGTCCTGGCAGTAACCCGCCGCGTTGGTCAGCTGAGTCGGACTTGCCCCGTACAGAGCCACTGGACCTCCAAGTCGACATGGCGTTGTCCGTCACGTGGGCGCAGCATGCAACTGACCCCCATGAACAACATCAAATGCCATGTTAGTCAACATCAACCCCAGGATTCCCAGAAATATCAGATTACGGATTGGTCGCGCTGTAGCGACGTTCGAGTGAACGCCCTGGTGGCGGAACCGCGGCTTTCTGACCAGGAGGACGTGCGGCTGTGGTGATCGGGGTCAGATCTCCAGCCGGCGGCGGATGCGGTCGAGTTCGCCCATGACGTCGGTGAACGCCCGGTCGTAGGCCGCCTCCGCATTCTTGATGTCGTTCAGCGCCGAGCTCGGGTCGGTGGCGAGCTTCATGGGGTTGCCCCGCTCGCCGAACGCCTCGCCGGCCATCTCGGTGAACTTCACCTGGAAGTCGGCCACGGCCTCGGCCAGCACGACCTTGATCAGGTCGGCCAGCTCGCCCGACGCCAGCCGCATGGCCTTGGGGTGCAGGTTCAGCTCGCGCAGGCCGGTCTGGTCGTACTCCACCGTGACCAGGCCGTCCTCGTCCTCGGCCCGGCCCACGCAGTCGCCGGCGCCGCGCTGGAACTTCTCCAGGCGGGCGATCTGGTCGTCCATGCCCTTGAGCAGCTTCTCGATGTCGATGTTGGCGAAGTCGCCGAACTCCTGCATGCCTTCAACCTCCCGTACGAGATCAGCCGGACAGTCCGCGCACCCACGTGTAGACCTCCAGGACCCCCAGCGCGAGCGGGAAGAGCTGGACGATCAGCGCCACGTCGAGGATGTCGGCCGCGCGCCCCCAGAACGGCGACGGCCTGCCCGTCGCCAGCCACAACCCGATGCCCACCGTCATCAGCGCCAGCCACAGGATCCCGGTGGCCACGGCCACCGAGCCGACGATCTCGCCCTGGCCGACCATCGACATCGCCAGCATGGCCAGGCCCGCCAGGCCCGTGCTGATCAGCCAGACGCGCTGGCCGAGCCCGCGGAACACCCGGGCCCGCATGATGAGCGTGAGCGACAGCGACACCGTCATGACGTCCGCCACCCAGCCGTCGGCGAGCACCAGCAACGCCAGGGCGATCAACGCCGAGAGCGCGATCGCGGCGACCATGCCGGTGGCGTAGCCCTGCGCGATCCGCGTGCGCTCCTGGATGGCCGGCGCGTCCAGGCGCTGGTTGTCGTTGCGGAGCTCCTCCGCGGTGGTCGGCATGGCCGGCAGCGGCACCTTGGCCAGCCGGAACGACAGCGTGGGCACCAGCGGGCTGAGCGCCAGCAGCAGCGCGATGGCCACCGCCGCCACCCCGGCCGGCGGCGGCGACCACACCATCACGACCGCCGAGCAGATCCCGCCCACCGTGGCCACCCCGGCCGTGCCGAGGAAGCCGGGCACGCCGTCGGAGATCAGCGCGCCGCCCACGGCGGCCACCAGGGCCAGGCAGGCCAGCGCCGCCAGCAGGTGCGGCGCGCCGAACCCGGCCGAGGTCCCCGGCGCGAACAGGCCGGCGACGAACCCGTACGGCAGCGCCGAGTGCCCGATCAGCGCCCCGGCCATCGAGTCGCCGACCGCCCTGGACAGCAGCGTGCCGGTGACGATCAGCAGCAGCGCCAGCAGCCCGGCCACGATGGTGACGGTCAGCGCCGGCATGCCGGACAGCGCCAGGCCGACCGCGCCCAGCACGAGCAGGGCCGTCGCGCCGCTCGCGCCCATGACCCTGGTCTGCGTGGCCGACCAGGCGCCGCGGCCCTCGCGCACGCCGGTGGCGACCACGTCCGCCACGTCGTCGAACAGGGCCGGCGGCAGGATCGCCTCACGCGGCCTGAGATAGAGGATCTCGCCGTCGAGCACGCCCAGCGAGCCGAGGCTCTGCCCCAGGTCGAACGGCTGGCCGCCGAGCCGCTGCAGCGTCCAGCCGGGCGCGGCGGCGGAGTCGCCGTTCACCTCGCCCAGCGCGCGCAGCAGGCTGGGCAGCACGTTCGGCAGCGGGATGTCGGCGGGCAGGGCCAGGTCCGCCTTGCGCCGGGGGCCGACGATCGTCACGTGGCACTGGGCCGGCAGCGGCACCGGAACCTGCGACAGGGCGCCCTGCTGGATCGGCCCGCGCGGCGGCCCCGGCGGCCCGGCGTATCCGGCGGGCCCCCGCGCACCGGGTGGTGGCCCGTGCATCGGCGGCTGTCCAGGTGGTGGCCCTGGGATCGAAGCCGGCGGGCCGGGCAGAGGTCCCTGAACGATCTGTCCCATCTCTACTCTCCGTCCCCACCAATGGTCACGGACAACAGAGAACATATCGGGTCTCTTCTGGTAAGAACGTCTCGATGAGCATCGTCGTCGTACGCCGACCAGAACGCCGCCCGGGACCCAAACCGCCGCGCGGCGAGGTCCTGCTCGAATCTCCGCCCGAGATTCCCGAGGTCCAGCCGCAGGGCTTCTCGATGGCCCTCACCTACCTGCCGATGCTGGCGGGCGCGGCGGCGATGGCGCTCATGTTCACCGCCTTCGGCAACGCCAACCCGATCATGTACGTGGCCAGCGGCCTGTTCGCGCTGTCCATGGTCGGCATGACGGCGGGCCAGCTCACCCGCCAGCTCGGCGAGCGCAAGTACAAGCTCAACGGCGCCCGCCGCGACTACTTCCGCTATCTGGGCCAGGTGCGCAAGAAGACCCGGCGCGCGGCCAGGCAGCAGCGCGAGGCCCTGGAGTGGAGCGGGCCCGAGCCCGACGCCCTGTGGTGGATCGCCATGGGACCCCGGCTGTGGGAGCGCCGCCCGCGCGACGAGGACTTCGCCACCGTGCGGCTGGGCACCGGCGTCCAGAAGCTGGCCATCCAGCTCGTCCCGCCGGACTCCAAGCCCGTCGAGGACCTGGACGCGCTGGCGGCCGGCGCGCTGCGCAGGTTCATCAGGGCGCACTCCACCGTGGCCGGGCTGCCGGTCGCCGTGGCGCTCGGGTCGTTCGCCAGGATCCGGATCGGCGGCGACCCCGGGACCGTGCGCGACCTGGTGCGCGCCATGATCGCCCAGCTGACCGTGTTCCACTCGCCCGACGACATGCGGATCATGGTGTGCGCCGGGAGCGAGTGGATGACGTACTGGGAATGGGTCAAGTGGCTGCCGCACGCGCTGCATCCCGAGGAGACGGACGCGGCCGGCCAGGTGCGCCTGATGACCGACAACCTGGGCGAGCTGGACCGGCTGGTCGGCGGCGAGCTCAAGGAACGCGCCCGGTTCCGGCCCGGCGCGGCGGCCGAGTCGCTCCCGTACCACGTGCTCATCCTGGACGGCGGGCACGTGCCGCAGGACTCGCAGCTCGGCAGCGACGCCATCCAGGGCGTGACGGTCATCGACCTGTCGGGCTCGTCCGCCGACGTGGAGGAGAAGAGCACGCTGCGGCTGGACGTCCAGCCTGACGGGTTCCACATGGTGAAGCTCGACCACGCGGGCAAGGAGCACAGGACCCGGCTCGGCGATCCCGACGGCCTCGACTACCTGCGGGCCGAGGGCCTGGCCAGGCAGCTCGCGCCGTTACGCACCTCGGCGTCCGGCGGCGGCGACGCCGAGGACGTGCTGGCGGCCAACACCACGCTGACCGACCTGCTGGGCGTGGGCGATCCCGGCCTGCTGGACCCGGCGGTCGCCTGGCGGCCGCGGGCCGGCCGCAACAGGCTGCGGGTGCCGATCGGGCTCGGCGCCGACGGCCGGGTCGTGGAGCTGGACATCAAGGAGTCCGCGCAGGGCGGCATGGGGCCGCACGGGCTGGTCATCGGGGCCACCGGCTCCGGCAAGTCGGAGCTGCTGCGCACGCTGGTGCTGGGCCTGGCGGTGACGCACTCGTCCGAGATCCTCAACTTCGTCCTGGTCGACTTCAAGGGCGGCGCGACCTTCCTCGGGCTCGACTCCCTCTCCCACGTCTCGGCGGTCATCACCAACCTGGAGGACGAGCTCCCGCTGGTCGACCGCATGTACGACGCCCTGCACGGCGAGATGGTGCGCCGCCAGGAACTGCTGCGGTCGGCGGGCAACTACGCCTCGCTGCGCGACTACGAGCGGGCCAGGGAGCAGGGAGCGGACCTGGCGCCGATGCCGACGCTCTTCGTGGTGCTGGACGAGTTCAGCGAGCTGCTGTCGGCCAAGCCGGAGTTCGTCGAGCTGTTCGTCATGATCGGCCGGTTGGGCCGCTCGCTCGGCGTGCACCTGCTGCTGGCCTCGCAGCGCCTGGAGGAAGGGCGGCTGCGGGGCCTGGACACCCACCTGTCGTACCGGATCGGCCTGCGGACGTTCTCCGCCATGGAGAGCCGGGTCGTGCTCGGCGTGGCCGACGCCTACGAGCTGCCCTCCGCGCCGGGCAACGGCTACCTCAAGTTCGACACCACCGGCATGACCAGGTTCAAGGCCGCGTACGTGTCGGGCGCCTACCAGCCGGACGGCCGGCGCGTGAGCGGCGACGACGGCCACACGATCCTGCGCCAGGTCGTCGAGTACGGCCCGGCGTACGTGCCGCTGCCCGTCAAGCCGAAGCCCAAGGAGGCCCCGGCGGCGGAGGTGGACGAGCGCTCCCCTTCGCAGACCAGCCTGCTCGACATCCTGGTGCGGCGCCTGCAGGGGCACGGACCCGCGGCCCACCGCATCTGGCTGCCGCCGCTCGGCGAGCCGCCCACGCTGGCGCACCTGCTGCCGCCGCTCTCGGTGACCCCCGAGCTCGGGCTGTCCACGCCGGGCTGGAACGGCAGGGGGACGCTGCACGCCGTCATCGGCATCATCGACAAGCCGTTCGAGCAGCGGCGCGACCCGTACTGGCTGGACCTGTCCGGCGCCGCCGGGCACGTCGGCGTGGCCGGCGGCCCGCAGAGCGGCAAGAGCAACGTGCTGCGCACGCTCGTCACCGGCATGGCGCTCACCCACACGCCGGCCGAGGTGCAGTTCTACTGCCTGGACTTCGGCGGCGGCGGCCTGGGCACGCTGGAGGGGCTGCCGCACGTGGGCGGCGTGGCCACCAGGCTCGACGCCGACCGGGTGCGCAGGACCGTGGCCGAGGTGTCGGGGATCCTGCGGCAGCGGGAGCGGGGGTTCGCCGAGCGCGGCATCGAGTCCATCGCCACCTACCGCAAGATGGTCGGCGAGGGCAGCGCCCAGAGCGACGGCTTCGGCGACGTGTTCCTGGTCATCGACGGATGGCTGACGATCAGACAGGAGTTCGAGAGCCTGGAGGCCGTGATCACCGACCTGGCGGCCCGCGGGCTGGGTTACGGCATCCATGTCGTGGCCACGACCAACAAGTGGTCGGAGTTCCGGCCGGCCATCAGGGACCTGTTCGGCACCAGGATCGAGTTCAAGCTGGGTGACGCGTACGAGTCGGAGATCAGCAGGAAGGCGTCGCTCGCCGTGCCCGAAGAGTCGCCGGGACGCGGCCTGACCAGGGACGGCATGCACTTCCTCGCGGCGCTGCCGCGCATCGACGGGCGGCGCGGGGCGGAGGACGTCTCCGACGGCATGCGTTCGCTGGTCGAGAACGTACGCAAGGCGTGGCAGGGGCCGTCGGCGCCGCCGGTGCGCCTGCTGCCGTCGCTGCTGCCCGCGGCCGACCTGCCGGGGCCGGAGCAGACGGGCCCGCGCCGGATCGCGATCGGCATCGACGAGGACGCGCTGGCGCCCGTCGCGCTCGACTTCGAGACCGACCCGCACTTCGTGGTGTTCGGCGACAACGAGTGCGGCAAGTCGAACGTGCTCAAGCTGATCATGGAGGGCGTGGTCGCGCGGCAGACGCCGGGCGAGGCCATGATGATCGTGATCGACTACCGGCGGTCGCTGCTGGACACGGCGGTGACCGACCACCGCATCGGCTACGCCGCCTCCAGCACCGCGGCCAACGACCTGATCAAGGACGCCCGCTCGGCCCTGCTCAAGCGCCTGCCGCCCGCCGATCTCACGCCCGAGCAGCTCCGGTCGCGGAGCTGGTGGCAGGGCGCGGACCTGTACATCGTGGTGGACGACTACGACCTCGTGGCGACCGCCAACGCCAACCCGCTGGCGCACCTGGCCGACCTGCTGCCGCAGGCCCGGGACATCGGCCTGCACCTGGTGCTGGCCCGTCAGAGCGGCGGCGCCAGCCGGGCCATGTTCGACCAGGCCGTGCAGCGCCTGAAGGAGATGGCCAGCCCGGCGCTGATCATGTCGGGCAACCGGGAGGAGGGCCAGCTCTTCGGCAACGTCCGGCCGCAGCAGCTGCCCGTGGGGCGCGGCTTCTACGTCGACCGGCGGAACGGCTCGCGCCTGATCCAGACCGCGTACCTGGAGCAGGAGCAGCGGTGACCCCCTCCTGACGGCGGGGGCCGGGAAACGCCCGGTTACATGATCGTGAACGGCGAGCGCCTATTGCCCTTCACCTGGGCGAATGCCGATTTTTCAGGCTTATTCGGGTGGTACAAAGATCACGTGTCGACCGAAGAGGCATCCCCGCTGAGCCCGTGCCCGCACAACCCCGCGTGCCCGCCGCCCGTCTGCCTGCCGCCGTCGCTGCGGCCCACGGCGGCGACGGCGACGCCGGTCCGCCACGACCCCGCGGGGGGCACGAACCTGCCAGGCTACGAGACCCGGACCGGCCACATCGACGGGTTCGCCGGCACCATGTGCGGCACCGCCGACGGCGTGGGCCTGGTCAGGGAGCGGACCCCGCGCTTCGAAGGCTGGAACCTGGTCCCCCTGGCCGGCGTCCCCGTCATCGGCCTGATGTTCGTCAACCGCCTCAACACCATCTCCGACACCTGGCGCGACAGCGCGGGCATCCTGCGCGACGTGCTCCGTACGGACGCCGCCAAGGTCAGCAGGGCGGCCGCCAACTACCGGCAGGCGGAGAACCCCGGCGGGGAGAACTGAGAGATCATGGCGCCTGACCCCCGGCTGATCCTGCCCGGCCAGACCACTCCCCCGCAGGGCACCCAGCAGCTCCACCTCGCCAACAACCACGGCAACGTCACCAGGACCGTCCAGGTGCCGCCCGCCGCCACGCGCACCGACCCCGGCTTCTTCAAGCGCCTGGTCACCCAGCTCAACCCGCTGAGGCAGACGACCAGGGGCGCGATGATGCTCTCCGGCCTCGGCCTGGGCGCGCTCGCCATGGACGTCGCGGCCACGGCCAACCTCGGCAACCCGTTCCTGTTCTACGACCGGCGCGAGACCTGGAAGGAGATGTCCGGGTCGCTGGAGGGCAACCGGTCCAACCTGTGGCGCGGCTACTTCGACGACATCTCGCCGAACTGGAACGGCCAGGCCGCGGGCATGCTGCAGCAGTACGTCCGGTTCAACGTCAACGGCCTGTTCAGCCAGCTCGGCAAGGTCAGCGACGAGATGAGCGGCACGATGCACGGCCAGTACAAGGAGGTCCTGGAGTACGACCTGTCGGTCATGGGGCTGTACGCCGCCTCGGCGCCGATCCTGCGGACCCTGGCCGCCATGAGCGCGCACCCCGTCGCCAAGGTCGCCCTCGCGACCCAGGTCGGCGTGTTCACGACCGCGCTCGGCAACCTCGTCAAGCAGTTCGCCGACATCTACAACTCGTACGAGGGCGATCTCAACAAGCTGGAGCTGAAGCTCAACGACCTCAGGGGCGCCTTCTACAACTCCGGCGACCCGAACCTCGGGGCGCGCGAGCTGAACCTGTCGGACACGATCGAGGACGCCACGGTGGACGACATGTGGGTGCCGGCGGTGCAGGACTGATGGGCGAGATCGACGCGTTCGCCGCGGGCCGGGAGGGCGACCTCGCCGCTCTGCTGCGCGAGATGGACGGCTGGACCGCCAGGGTCACCGGCATGTTGGAGGAGCTGTCGAGGGAGCGGCTGGAGGGCGCCGACGCGAGCGGCATTGTCCGGGCCCGGGTCTCCGGCACGGGGCGGCTGCTCGGGCTCGACATCGACGCCAGGGGCCTGCGCGACCTGGACCACGAGCGGCTGGCCGAGGCCGTCAAGGAGGCCGTCGGGGCGGCGCGGACCGCCATGGGCGACCGGCTGGCGGAGCTGACCGGCGATCCTGCCTCGGCCGCCGATCCTCTGGCGCCCCACGTCGAGCGTGTCATGCGGGAGGGCTGAGCGGTGCGGGAGATGGAAGAGGCGATGGCGCGCCTGGACGAGCTGGTCTCCACGGCCCGGCGGGCCGAGGAGGCGGCGGCCGAGTGGAGCGCGCGCCGGTTCACCGGGCGGGCCGACGAAGGCCGCGTCGTCGCGACGACGGACGCCCTCGGTGTC
The DNA here is from genome assembly GCF_039540635.1 of Nonomuraea ferruginea. NCBI lineage: Bacteria > Bacillati > Actinomycetota > Actinomycetes > Streptosporangiales > Streptosporangiaceae > Nonomuraea > Nonomuraea ferruginea. The sequence continues at coordinate 290,846 of NZ_BAABFD010000009.1, forward strand.
CTGCTCGACCTGCGGATCCATCCGGTGAGCCGGAGCCGGCTGGACGCCCGCCGGCTCGCCGACGAGATCCTCGCCGCCATCACCCGTGCGGAGGAAGAAGCCGAGACCGCCAGATCCCGTCTCCTGCCCGGCCTCCACTGACAGGAAAGAAAAACCCCCTCCAGGGCCTCCTGGAGGGGTTTCTGAGTACTCATCCCCCTCCGGCATCGCCGGTGGGGGATTTCGCGTACCTGTCCCCCTCGGGCGTCAGCCGGTGGGGTTTCGAGTACGAGTCCCCTCCGGGGGTCACCCGGAGGGGTTCTCGCTCCTGGATCAGCCGCAGTTGCCCCAGCCGGTCCTCATGCCTTCGTCGCCGACGCTGCCGGCGAACCGGACGCACTTGCCCTTGGCGGGCAGCTTGATCGGTCCGGCGTAGTACTCGTAGTTGCCCAGAGCGGTCTTGGCCTCGCCGCCCTGCACCTCCAGCGTGACGCTCACCTCGGAGGCCTTGCCGACGTTCACCCGCTTCAGGGTGACCGCGCAGTTCTCACCGGTGGCGTTGTTCCAGAGCTGGTAGGTCTCGCCGCCCTTGAACGCCTGCTGGCGCTGCACGACGAAGCCGGAACCGCAGACCTGGACGGCCGTGTACGGGTTCTTCGCCGAGGGCGTCGCGGTCGGCTTCTTGGTCGGCGTCGCGGTCGGCTTGACCGTCGCCGTGGGCTTCGCCGTGGCCGTGGGCTTCGCCGTGGGCGGCGCGGTGTCCGCCGGGGGCGGCTCGGGCGTGGCGGTCTCCGTGACGGTCGGCGTCGGCGTGACCGTCACCGTGACCGTCGGGGACGGCGTCGGGGTCGGGGTCGGGGTCTGCGTGACGGTGACCGTCGGCGTCGGATGGACCATGTCCTCCGACTTCGACGGGCGCGGCCTCGACCTCTCCGTCTGGGTCGCGTCGGAGGACTCCGTCACGGTCACCGTCGGCTGCGCCTGGGTCGGCTGGGTGACCGACTGGGTGGCGATCTGCACGGGCGTCGGCACGGTGCTCAGCTCCGGCGGCGCGGGCGACTGCGACTCCCAGTCGTTGGGCAGCACCATGGGGCCGACGTCGTTCGGGTTGCCGTTGGTCGGGCTGGCCCACGGCACCGTCACCTCGGGCTGGCTCTGCTGAGGCTCACCCTGCGGCGGCGGGTTCTGCTCCGCCTGCGCGACGCCGTTCTCCACCTTCTCGCTGCCGGAGCCCCGCCCGTCGGCCTGGTCCCCGGCCGCCGCCACCGGCTCGAAGCGCTGGGTCGAGGCGTACTGGTTGGCGCCCCAGAGCCCCACACCGGACAGCAGCGCCAGCGCGCCCACCGCGGCGACCAGACCCGCCGGGAACTTGCGCCGCGGGCTGGAGGACACCGTCTGCCCCGCCACGGGCGCCTGCCGCGTCTGCTCGCGCGGAGGCTCCCAGGCCGGGGCCGGCGGCGGCATCGGCACGCCCTGCATCGGCTCGGCGCTCCCCTGCAGCGCTCCCTGCGGAGGCACGCCGGGGTGCCCGCCTTGCTGAGGCACGGGCGGCGGCCCCCAGGACTGCTGCGGAGGCACGCCCTGAGGAGGCATCATCTGCGTCGGCACGCCGTCGAGCGGCACCCCCTGCACGGGCACGCCCTGCAGAGGCTCTCCGTCGGCCTGGGCGCCCTTCTGGGCGACGACCCCGCCGCGCTTGTCGCCGAGGAGCTGCAGCAGCGCCATGTACGTGGTCGGCCGCTGCGCGACGTCCTTGGACAGCGCCGACATCACCACCCGGCGCAGCGGCTCGGCCAGGTCGCCGAGCTCGGGCTGCGCGTTCAGCAGCGCGTCCTCGTCATGGCCGAACGGCGGCTGCCCGGTCGCGGCGAACACCACGGTCGCCGCCCAGGCGAACACGTCGGCGTAGGGCCCGTACGCCAGGCCCCTGACCTGCTCCGGAGCCCGGAAGCCCAGCTCGCCCACCGGCTCGCCCTGGTCCAGGTCGGTCACACGGGGGCCGTCGGCGCCGATGATGACGTTGTGCGGGGTGAGACCCCGGTGGGTGATGCCGGCCAGGTGGACCGCGGTCAGCGCGGTGAGCACACCCACGGCCACCCGTTCCAGGCCGTCGCCGTCGAGCGGGCCGTCCTCGGCCACCACCTCGGCGAGCGTACGGCCCTCGACGTACTCACGGGCCACATAGAGGTGGTCGCCGTGCTCGCCGGCCTCCAAAGTCCTGGCGACGTACGCGCTGGACACGCGCTGCACCCCGGTGAGCCTCGCGACGCCGTCGTCGCCGCCCTCCGGCACTGGAGGCAATAACTTGATCACTGTCAGCGGCGCGTCATCGGACTCCTTGCCGAGGAACACCGCTCCGCGCGGCCCGTCAGCCAACCGTCCTGAGATGACGTACGCGCCCAGCTTTTCGGGATCACCCGGCAGCAGGGGGTGCATCTCCATCCCTTCAGTAAAACCATGATCTCGAAGGGACATTCAACCGCATCTACCACTTTTGCATCAGTAGTTTCACCGACGAATTGACAATTCACCCACAGGACAGCCTCAAGACGTCCGGCCGGGCCGCCAGCCCCGGCGCCGGCCCAGCGGCACGAGCAGCGCCAGCGCCACCGCCACCATGGCGGCGAGCAGCGCCCCGCCCCCCACCGCCGTGGCGATGCCGATGGCGGTCTCGTCGCGGGGCGGGACCTTGGCGATGGCGTCGGCCGGCAGCGCGGTCGGCGGCGGATCGGCCACCACGGGCGCGTTGGCGGCCTCGTACGGCAGCACGGCCGTGACCGCGAGCACCGGGTTCACCATGCCCGCGCCGGTGCCCGCGCCGGCCGTGCCGTCGGCGGTGGCGATGATGCGCCGGCGCACCTGCTCCTGGTTGAGCCCCGGGAAGCGGGCCCGGACCAGGGCGGCGGTGCCGGCCACGTACGGGGTGGCGTAGCTGGTGCCCTCCAGGCCGCGCTTGTAGGCCTTGCCCGGCCAGGGGGCGGTGATGTCCGTGCCGGGGCCGACCACGCCGACCGGGGTGGCGGCGTTGGAGGAGTCGACGCGGCGGCCGTCGGGCGCGGCCCCGCCCACGGACAGCACGCCGTCGTAGGCCGCGGGATAGGCGGGCACGCTCTCGTCGTCGGGGCCGGTGACGTTCCCGGCGGCGGCCACCACGACGATGTCGCTGGCCAGCGCCCGCTGCACCGCGGCCCGCAGGGACGTGTGGTCGGAGGCGCGCACGGAGACGTTGATCACGTCGGCCCCGGCGTCGACCGCGTGGTTGATGGCGTCGACCAGCTTGCGGATGTCGCCGTCTCTCTTGTTGCTCTGCTTGAGCACGACGAGCCTGGCGTCGGGCGCGACGCCGTGGAAGGGGACGCCGGCCACGTAGCGGGCGGCGATGATGCCGGAGACGGCGGTGCCGTGGCCGACGCAGTCGTGGTGGCCGGTGTGCGTCTCGTCGACGATCTTGGAGACGCGCAGCTGCGGGTGGCCGTAGTCGACGCCGCTGTCGATGACGGCGACCGTCACCCCGGCGCCCCTGGTCAGCCGCCAGGCGTTCTTGACGTCGAGACGTTTCTGCGCCCACGGCTCGCCGGCGGGCAGCTGGAGCGTGCCCTTCTCCGGTCTGCAGTCGTCGGGCGCGGCCGCCGCGGGAACCGCGGCGAGGTGCAGGGCGAGCAGGCTCGCCAGGAGGGCGCGACCGATCATGTCGGGAAAGCGTAGCGCGCCCGGGCCGGCGCGCGGAGGCCCCGACCCCGGACCGGGGCCTCCGCGGCGCCGCCGTCAGCGGGTCGCGGACTCGATGTTGCCCCGGTAGGTGTCGATGACCCGGGACGCCTCGACGAGCTCCTCGGTCATGCGCTGGAAGGCGGTCCGGTAGTTCTGCCAGGCGCCCTGGAACTTCTGGGCTCCCGGGCCGGTCCAGGCCGTACCGACCTTGGCGGCCTCCTTGTCCAGCGCCGCCATCGTGGCGCGCACCGCCTCGGACTGCTGCTTGAACTGAGCGGACATCGCCTGCATCTCTGCAGGGTCGCCGCCGAGCATGCTCTGGCTCACGCAAACCTCCTGGTTGGGGACGCTGAGTCGGACGGGGAAGCGCCCTCACCCTAGATGCGCCCCCACCGCCTCGTCGGCCTCCATACCGAGCGGCTATGGCCCCCTACGACCCGACCCACCTGCGGATGATCGATTTGCAGCACTTACACTCCCCTCAGTGCTCGCCGAGGAAGGATGGATGTCGGTGCAGAAGGTTCTCATCGCCAATCGCGGCGAGATCGCCGTACGGGTGGCTCGCGCGTGCAAGGACGCCGGGATCGGGAGCGTGGCCGTCTACGCCGAGCAGGACCGGGACGCCCTCCACGTGAAAGTCGCCGACGAGGCTTACGCGCTGGGCGGTCAGTCGCCCGCGGAGACCTACCTCGACTTCGGCAAGCTGCTCGACGTCGCGGCGCGGTCGGGCGCCGACGCGGTGCACCCCGGTTACGGCTTCCTGGCCGAGAACGCCGGCTTCGCCCAGGCGGTCATCGACGCGGGCCTGATCTGGATCGGCCCGCCGCCCTCCGCCATCGCCGCGCTCGGCGACAAGGTGCAGGCCAGGCACATCGCCCAGAAGGTGGGCGCGCCGCTGGTCGCCGGCACCAAGGACCCCGTGTCCGGGGCCGACGAGGTCGTCGCGTTCGCCGAGGAGCACGGCCTGCCGATCGCGATCAAGGCCGCCTACGGCGGCGGCGGGCGCGGCATCAAGGTCGCCCGCCGGCTGGAGGAGGTCGCCGAGCTGTACGAGTCGGCGGTGCGCGAGGCGGTGGCCGCCTTCGGCCGGGGCGAGTGCTTCGTCGAGCGCTACCTCGACCGGCCGCGGCACGTCGAGACCCAGTGCCTGGCCGACAGCCACGGCGACGTCGTCGTGGTCAGCACCCGCGACTGCTCCCTGCAGCGCCGCCACCAGAAGCTCGTGGAGGAGGCCCCCGCGCCCTTCCTCGACCAGGAGCAGCTCGACATCCTCTACACCAGCTCCAAGGCCATTCTCAAGGAGGCCGGCTACGTGGGGGCCGGCACCTGCGAGTTCCTCGTCGGCCAGGACGGCACGATCTCCTTCCTGGAGGTCAACACCCGCCTCCAGGTCGAGCACCCGGTGACCGAGGAGGTCGCGGGGGTCGACCTCGTACGCGAGATGTTCCGGATCGCCGACGGCGAGCCGCTCGGCTACGGCGACCCCGAGCTGCGCGGCCACTCGATCGAGTTCCGCATCAACGCCGAGGACGCGGGCCGCAACTTCCTGCCCGCGCCGGGCACCCTCACCGCCATGCGGGCGCCGTCGGGTCCCGGCGTGCGGCTCGACGCCGGCTACGAGACCGGCATGACCGTGCCGGGCGCGTTCGACTCGCTCGTGGCCAAGCTGATCGTGACCGGCCGCACCCGCCTGGAGGCCCTGGAGCGGTCGCGGCGGGCGCTGGCCGAGTTCGAGATCGACGGCATGCCGACGGTGCTGCCGTTCCACCGGGCGATCGTGTCGGACCCGGCGTTCACCTCCGACCCGTTCACCGTCCACACGCGGTGGATCGAGACCGAGTTCGACAACACCATCCCCCCGTACGCGGGAGAGACCCACGCCGACGAGCCCGAGCCGCGCGAGACGGTCACGGTCGAGGTCGGCGGCAAGCGGCTGGAGGTCGTGCTGCCCGCGGGCCTCGGCGCGGCCGCCCCGGCCGCGGCGGGCGCGAAGAAGCCCCGGCGCGCGGCGGGCGGCGCGAAGAAGGCGGCCGCGAGCGGCGACGCGCTGGTCTCCCCGATGCAGGGCACGATCGTCAAGGTCGTGGCCGGCGACGGCGCCACGGTCGCCGAGGGCGACACCGTGGTGGTGCTGGAGGCCATGAAGATGGAGCAGCCGCTGACGGCGCACAAGTCCGGCGTCATCACCGGTCTCTCCGCGGACGTCGGCCAGACGGTCACGTCCGGGGCGACGATCTGCGAGATCAAGGACACGTGACGGCGATATCGGGCCCCAGGCGGGCCCGATATCGGCGATGCCGGAAGTGAGGACCGCCCGGCGTTCCCCAGATCCGCCGGGGGGCTCGCGCGCCGGGAGGGCTTCTGGCGGGTAACGTGCCCAGTGAGGAACTTTGCCGACCGCCCGTTCGTCCTCATGGGCGAAGGAGGCTTGCTGCCAATGACACATCCGCTGCGCCGCGCAGGGGCCGCGATCGCGGTTCTCGTCGCCGGTCTATTCGTCACTCTTGCGCTGTCCCCTGCGGCCATAGCCGCGGCGGCGCCGCCCGATGCCCAGACGGTGCTCTCCCATTGGAAGGGCGGCGACCCACTCTATGTGCAGTCCGGGTCCGCGCTGAGCTCTGACCAGCAGTCCGAGATCCGCGACGCGCTCAAGGACTCCAAGAACGACATCTATCTGGCCGCGCTGCCCGACGACACGGTGACCGACCCCGCCGGCTACATCAAGCAGCTCGGCGACGCGGTGTCCGAGGCCAAGAAGTCCTCGTCGGGCGGCCAGTGGACCGTCGCCGTGCTCGACGGCCCGACGCTGTTCGCCGCGTCCAACTTCGGCAAGGCCGGCATGACCGACCAGCTGTCGAAGCTCGCCGTGCGCAACAACGACGACGTCGTCTCCGGCATGGAGGACTTCATCGCCCGGGTCAACCTCATGGCCGAGGGCAAGACGCGCTCCGCGCTCGACTCCGGCCCGGTCAACGACGGCAGCGGCTTCGGCGCGCTGGCCACGCTGGGCGTGCTCGCGGTGGCCGGCGGTGGCGGCTACTTCCTCTACTCGCGCAACAAGAAGAAGAAGCAGGCCATCCAGGACGCCAAGGACCTGGCCGCGGTCAAGCAGACCGTCGAGGAGGACGTCACCAAGTTCGGTGAGGAGATCACCGCGCTCGACACCGACGTCGTGCTCTCCGGCGAGGGCGGCAAGCACATCGACGAGTGGGCGCAGGCCCTCGACTCCTACGAGAAGGCCAAGACCCAGCTCGCCGCGATCGAGCGGGCCGACCAGGTCCGCGAGGTCACCGGGACGCTCGAGGAGGGCCGCTACGCCCTCGCCGTGGTGAAGGCCAGGGTCGACAACCAGCCGGTGCCCGAGCGGCGCGCCCCCTGCTTCTTCAACCCGCAGCACGGCCCCTCCCTGCGCGACGTGCGCTGGGCCCCGCCCGGTGGCGTGGTCCGCGACGTGCCCGCCTGCAAGGCCGACGCCGAGGCGGTGGAGCGCGGCTTCGACCCGCAGATGCGCGAGGTCATGGTCGACGGTCAGCGCCGTCCCTACTACGACGCGGGCCCGGCCTACCAGCCGTACGCCTACGGCTACTACGGCGGCTTCGGCGACATCATGACCGGCATGTTCATCGGCACCATGATGGGCTCCATGATGGGCTGGGGCATGGGCGGCATGATGATGGGCGGCATGATGGGCGGCGGCTACGACGCCGGTGCCGGCGGTGACTTCGGCGGCGGTGGCGACTTCGGCGGTGGCGGAGACTTCGGCGGCGGTGGCGGCTGGGGCGACTTCGGCGGCGGCGACTTCGGTGGCGGCGACTGGTAGCCCACCCTCACTCACCAGCATGAGCGCGCTCCCTTCGGGGGGCGCGCTTTTCGCTGTCCGTCGCGGCATTTTGGGGATACTCCGAAATTACGTAATATCGGAGTTATGAAGCGAGCAGCAGCCCTGGCCGCCCTCGTCGTGGCCGCCCTCGCCCTGTTCCCGGCCCCGAGCCCGCCTGCGCTGGGCGAGGCGACGACCGGCGACCCCGCCCTGGCGAAGCTGGTACGGAGCGCCGCCGGGGAGGGCGGATACCGGGGGCTGTCGGTCGCCCTCGTCGAGGACGGCCGGATCCGCCACGCCGGGGTGGGCGACACCGGCGGCCCCGACCCGCGCCCGGTGGACGAGCACACGTCCTACGAGCTCGGGTCGATCGCCAAGCCGATGACCGGGATGCTGCTGGCGAGCCTGGCCGGGGAAGGGCTCTCCCCCGGCACGCCGGTGCGCGACAAGCTGCCGGGCGTCCGCTTCTCCGATCCCGCCGTCGGGTCGGCCACCCTCGCCGAGCTCTCCTCGCACCGCGCGGGCGTGCCCAGCGTCCGCGTGACGCCGCTCTCGTTCCTCCGCTCGTACCTGTACGTCTTCGCCGGCCAGGACCCGTACGGCGCGGCGGGGACGCGGAGCATGCTGGACGACGCCGCGGCCGTCTCCGCCGAGGGCCGGGGCGAGGTCGCGTACTCCAACCTCGGCGTGGCGCTGCTCGGCCAGGCCCTGGCCGAGCACGCGGGCACCGGCTACGAGGACCTGCTGCGCGGGCGGATCCTCGCCCCGCTCGGCATGGACTCGACCGTCGTGCTCGGGCCGGACGAGCCGCTGCCCGCCGGTCACGCGCACGGCGAGGAGAAGAACGGGCTGCCCATGGAGCCGTGGCGCGACCACGGCCACGCGGGCGCGGGCGGCGCCGTCTGGTCCACCTCCCACGACGTGGCCCGGCTCGTCCAGGGCGTGATGGCGGGCTCCGCGCCGGGCGCGGACGCCGCGACGCCACGCTTCGACGCCGGCCGGGACGAGCGGATCGGCTACGGCTGGTTCACCACCCGGCACGGCGAGCGGGAGATCACCTGGCACAACGGCGGGACCGGCGGGTTCCGCACCTACGCGGGCTTCGACCGGGCGTCCGGCCGGGGCGTGGTGGTCATGGGCAACACCGGCACGCCGGTGGACGGCGTGGGCCTGCGCCTGCTCGGGGTCGAGGCGCCGGACGACGACGGCCCGGAGATCCGGCCGCTGGTCTTCGCCCTGACCTTCCCGTTCGCAGGGCTGGGCCTGCTCTATTCGGCGTTCCGCACGCCGGGGCTGGACCGGGTGTCGGTGGTGAGCCGCGTCCTGTACGGGATGCTGTTCCTCGGGCTGGGGCACACGGCGGGCGCCTGGGGGGTCGTCCCGCCGTTCGTGTGGGCCCTGGGGGCGGGGGTCCTGGGCGCGGCCACGGCCGCCGCGCTGACCCGCTGGCCCGGCCTGCCGCTCAGCGCGAAGCCGGTAAGGTGGCACACCTGGCTGTCCCCCGCGATCCCGGCCGCCCTGCTGATCGGTTTCACGGTCGTCCTCGTGACCTGAGGTCAGGTGCTGGCGCGCAGGGCCAGGTGGGGGGTGAGCAGGGTGGCGTCGGGGGCGGGCTTGCCGTCGAGCTTGTCCATCACCAGCCGGACCGCCTCCCGGCCCACCTCCTCGGCCGGGATCAGGACCGAGGTGAGCGGAGGGCTGGCACGTTCCGCCACGTCGTCGGGGCAGATGGCGACCACCGCCACGTCCTCGGGGACACGCCTGCCGAGCTGGCGCAGGGCGCTGAGCACGTGGCCGACCGCGGCCTCGTTGTGCACGACGAGCCCGGAAAGGTCCGGCTGGTCCCTGAGCAGCCTGCTCAACGTCGAGTACACCTCGTCGAACGTCTCCTCGCACGGCAGCGCCACCCCGGTCACCCGGTGCGCGGCGACGGCCGCGACGAAGCCCTCGCGGGTGCGGCGGGCGAAGCCGGTGCCGCGCTCGTAGACGACGGCGGGCGCGCCCAGCAGGGCGATCCGGGAGTGGCCGCGCTCGGCCAGGTGGGCGACGCACTGCGCGCCGGCGGCGGCGAAGTCGAGGTCGACGCAGGTCAGGCCGGCGGGTTCGGCCGGGAAGCCGATGAGCACGCTGGGCTCGGCCAGCTCGCGCAGCAGCGGCACCCGGCTGTCGTCCAGCTCGACGTCCATCAGCACGAACGCGTCGACCAGCGCGCTGGCCGCCACCCGCCTGATGCCGTCGGTGCCCTCGTCGGCGGTCAGCAGCAGCACGTCGTGGTCGAAGCGGCGGGCGGCGGTGACGACGGCGCTGGCGAAGCGCATCAGCACCGGCACGTGCATGCCGGCGCGCAGCGGCAGCACCAGGGCGATCACGTTGGACCGCTTGCTGGCCAGCGCGCGGGCGCCGGCGTGCGGGTGGTAGCCGAGCGCGTCGATGCTGTCGAGCACCCGCCGCCTGGTGCCGGCCGAGATCGTGCGCTTGCCGCTGAGCACGTACGAGACGGTGCTGACGGCCACGCCGGCGTGCCGGGCGACCTCCGTGATGGTGACCGTGCGCCCGCTCAAGTCGCCGCTCCGAAGTCGATCTGGCTCAGCGTGACGCCCTCGTTCTCGAACACCACATAAAGATCGTGCACTCCCCGCGTGGCCGCAAGGGAGGTGACGATGGCGTGCAGGTCGTACCGTCCGGTGCGGGGCACGGGCAGGGTGGCGATCGGCTGCCCGTAGAGGGGGTCGCCGATCCGCAGCGTGATCATGCCGCCTTCGGTGCTGCCGAGCACGGCCAGGCAGGAGGCGGCGCCGTTGAGGTCCACCTGCCGGAACAGGATCCAGGCGCCCTCGGCGTCGGCGCGGACGGCGTCGCCGTTCTCGCGGCTCGCCTCGGTGAACGTGACCGCGTCGTACTCGTCGTGGTCGACGGCGCGCAGCAGCCCGCGGCGCGGCGGGATGGTCTCGCCGTCGACCTCGAAGCGGGCGGTGACGCGCAGGTCGGTGGCGCTGCGGCCGGCCATGAGCCGGTGCGGCGCGCGCTCCACGACGAACCGGCCGCTGGTCACGTCCCAGCAGGCCAGCTCGCGCACGGGCAGGTCGAGGCGGACGACGCGGCTCTCGCCCGGCGCGAGCCGCACCTTCTCGAAGCCGCGCAGCCGGCGCAGCGGCTGCTTGACGCGGGAGCGCTGCTGGTGGGTGTAGAACTGGACGACCTCGACGCCCTCGCGCGGCCCGGTGTTGGTCACGGTCACCGAGGCGCGCACCATGCCCCCGGGGTCCACCTCGACCGTCAGGCCGGAGTAGCCGAACTCGGTGTAGCCGAGCCCGTGCCCGAACGGGTAGCGCGGGATGCCCCGGAAGTACATGTAGGTGGCGTCGGCGGTGATGATGTCGTAGTCGAGCAGGTCGGGCAGCTCCTGCTCGGAGCGGTACCAGGTCTGGGTGAGGCGGCCCTCCGGGTCCGCGTCGCCGAGCAGCACCTCGGCCAGCGCGTGCCCGTACTCCTGCCCGCCGTGCGACGACCAGAGCACGGCCGGCACCCCGGAGGCGCCCCAGGTGAGCGGGTAGCCGCTGCTGATCACCATGACCGTGCGCGGGTTGGCGGCGAGCACGGCCTGGACCACCGCGTCCTGGGCGGGGGCGAGCGCGAGCGTGCTGCGGTCCTCGGTCTCGCGGCCGTTCACCAGCGGGTGGTCGCCCACGACCACGACGGCCACGTCGGCGGTGGCGGCCAGCTCGGCGGCCTGCCGCGCGCCGCTCCTGACCACCTCGGGCACCAGCCAGAGCGCCTGGTCGGCGTCGTCGACCAGGCGGAGCGTCCCGTCGGCCGCGGCGCCGACGTAACAGCCGGTGGAGATGTGCCGCAGCGCCACGGCCCCGCGCGGCCGCTCCTCCATCCGGAACGTCTGGCGCACCTCCCAGCCGTTCGGCCCCGGCTGGTCGTTGACCAGCACGCCGTCGTCCACGGACACGAACCGGCCGGTGGCCACCGCGCGCAGCGCGTAGGCGCCGCCGCCCCAGTCGAACACGTCGAACGTGCCGGGCTCGGACCCGAGGCTGAGCGGCCCGCCCGCCGGGTCGGCCGTCACGCAGCCCGCCTCGGCGGTCATCGTCACCCGGTCGACGCCCTCGCAGAACACGGTCGCGCACCGCTCGGCCAGCCCGGCGCGTGCGGTGACGGCGTACGGGAGCGTCCCGCTGTACCAGTCCTCCATGAGCGTGTCGCCGAGCTGGCCGATGACCGCGACGGTGGCGACGTCGCGCAGCGGCAGCAGCCCGTCGTTCTCCAGCAGCACGAACGAGCGCCGCGCCGCCTCGCGGGCCAGGTCCTGGTGGCGCGGGCAGTTGACGACTTCCTCGGTGACGTCGTCGTACGGGGTCGCGGGGTCGAACTCGCCGAGCCGGAAGCGGATCGACAGCAGGTGACGCACGGCGGCGTCGATGTCGTCCTCGGCCAGCAGGCCGCGATCCAGGGCCTCCCTGACGTGCCCGAGCGTGGCCTCGGCCCGGTCGTCGTCCTGGGTGAAGCTGTCCAGCCCCGCTCTGATCGCGTGCGCGTACGCCTCGGCGGCGCTGTCGTGGTAGCCCTGCAGCGTGACCAGGTTGCCGGGCGCGTAGGCGTCGCTGACCACGAGGAGGTCGTCCGGCGCCCAGGCGCGCAGCGCCTCGCCGATGAGCGGGCTGAGGTGCGCGGGCCGGCCGTTGACCAGGTTGTAGGAGGGCATGACGGCCACCGCGGCGCCCTGCTCGATGGCGGGCCTGAAGGCGGGCAGCTCGTACTCGTGCAGCACCCGGGGCGGCACGTTGCTGGAGGTGACGCAGCGGTCGGTCTCGTTGTTGTAGGCGAGGAAGTGCTTGAGCGTGGGCGCGGTCTTCAGCACGTTGGGATCGCTCCCACGAAGGCCCCACGCGTACGCCGCGGCCAGCAGCCCGGTGAGCCACGGGTCCTCGGAGTAACCCTCCTCGTTGCGTCCCCAGCGCGGGTCGCGCAGCGGGTTGACGACGGGGGCCCACACGTTGCGCCCGGCGCCCGTCGGGTCCTTGTGGTGGAAGGCCAGCACCTCGTCGGAGGTGGCCTCGCCGACGCGGCGCAGCAGCTCCGGGTCCCAGGTGGAGGCCAGCCCGACGGCCTGCGGGAACACCGTGGCGGGGCCGAGCCAGGCCAGGCCGTGCAGGGCCTCGGTGCCGGTGCGGAACGCCGCCACGCCCAGCCGGTCGATCGGCGCCTGGTACTGGTGGAGCAGGCCGATCTTCTCCTCGAGCGTGAGCCTGCGCGACAGGTCGGCGATCCGGTCGGGAAGGGGGATCTCGGGGTCGCGGAAGGGTTCGTGCATGGCCATCCTCTGGGGGAGTGTCGAAGCGCTTCGATGACCGGCCGGTGGAGTTACGTCGGTGTTTCTGGGGGTTTCATGAAGGGTGCACGCGTCTGTGAAGCTAGGTCAAGTGGTTCGTGAGATTCCGCCGGGCAATCTTCCCGAATCGAGCGAGTCGAGCACCCGCGCCGCCCCGCCCAGCGCCGCCGCGTCGTGACCGAGCGTGGAGGCCACCACCTCGCAGCCTCCGGCCTGCGGCGCGATGGAGCCGTCGCGCACCGCGGCGCGCACCGGCGGCAGCAGCCACGGGGCCAGCGCCACGTAGTAGCCGCCCAGGATGACCACCTGGGGGTTGAGCAGGTTGGCGATGATCGACACGCCCCTGCCCAGGCCGGCGCCCACGGCGGCAAGCGTCGCCAGCGTGGCCTCGTCGCCGGCCCGCGCGGACCTGACGACCTCCTCCAGCTCGATCTCGATCTCGGCCGGTGACGGGTCGGCCCGGCGGAGCACGGCGCCGATGCCGGCCATCGCCTCCAGGCACCCGCGCCGCCCGCAGCGGCAGGCGGGGCCCTCGGGGTCGAGCTGGACATGGCCGAGCTCACCGCTGTAGCCGAGGCCGCCGCGGCGCAGCCGCCCGTCGAGGATGACGCCCGCCCCGACGCCCATCTGCCCGGTCAGGTAGACCAGGTCGTCGGCCCCCGCGTTGCCGCCGAAGCGCTGCTCGGCCAGCGCCGCCAGGTTGGCGTCGTTGTCGACCTGGATCGAGAAGCCGGGGTCGCGCAGCGCCTTGGCCAGGTCGCCGCCGATGTCGGCGTCGCGCCAGCCGAGGTTGGGCGCGATGCGCACCGTGCCCTGCACGTCGACCAGGCCGGGCACGGCCACGGCCAGGCCGAGGACCTGCCGCTCCTCCTTGGCCATGCGGTTGACCACCCGCCGGACGACGGCCGCGACGTTGGCCACGCCCTGGTTGACCGACTCCCCCGCGCTGAAGGAGCGCCGCCAGGCCAGCAGCCGCTGCCCCGCCAGGTCGGTGGCGACCGCGGCGACGTAGTCGACGTTGATCTCGACGCCGATCGCGGCGTACGGGGAGCCGTCGAGGACGAGCATGGTGGCGGGCCTGCCGACGCGGTTCTCGGTGAGCCCGGTCTCGCGCACCAGGCGGCGGTCGATCAGGTCGGCGACCAGGCTGGAGACGGTCGCCTTGTTGAGCCCCGTGTTGGCGGCGATGTCAGCGCGGGAGCACGGCGCGTGCTCGCGTACGAACCGGAGCACGACCGCGAGATTGGTGGCCCGGACGTCCGCGAAGTCGGCCGGCTGCGGGCCGGTCGTGGATGTGATCAATATCAGCCCCGTTCCCACCGAGAAGTGACCCCAGCATGCCGCATCGCGGGCTCCCTTCACCAACCTGTGACCGTGCCGCTCCCTTGTGGTAGCGGTCACAGTCTACTAATTTGTTTGGGCGTAATACCAACTAATTAATCCTAGTTGGCCATTCCCACTCGGAGAAGGGTGCGAGCGATGAATCCGACGACTCGCCGAGGGTTCCTCGGCCTGGTCGGCGCGGGCGTCCTGGCGGCGGCGACCGGCTGCGCCGAGAAGCGGGGGCCCGCCCAGGGCACCGCGGTCGCCGCCGACAAGCTGGCGGGCCTGGTGCCGACCCGTATGCCGTACGAGATCCCCGGCCTGCGGCCCGACCTGCCCGGCAACGAGTTCGTCGCCCCCGGCTTCCTCACCCGGCCCGCCCAGATGGTGCAGGCGGTCACCACCAAGCCGATCACCAGCGGCAAGGAGGTGACCGCGATGACCCCGCTGTGGGGCACGGTGCCTCCCGGCCTCGGCGACAACTCCTACTACGCGGCCGTCAACGAGCGGCTCGGCGGCACCGTCCGGTTCAACATCTCCGACGGCAACACCTACGTGCAGAAGGTCTCCACCCTCCTGGCCAGCGGCGACGTCCCCGAGCTGATGCAGATCCCCGGCTGGGAGCTGATCAAGATCGCCCGCTTCACCGAGGCGGCCAACAAGCTCTTCGCCGACCTGTCGCCCTATCTCGCCGGCGACAAGGCCAAGGAGTTCCCGCTGCTGGCCAACTACGACACGGCCGCCTGGCAGTTCGGCGTGTTCGGCGGCGTGCTGCAGGGCATCCCCTGGCAGAACGAGCCCTTCCCGTTCGCCCTCTTCGTCCGCCAGGACATCCTCGACGAGCTGGGCCTGCCGCACCCCAAGAGCACCGACGACCTGCTCACCCTGGGCAAGGAGCTGACCGACGCGAAGAAGAAGCGCTGGGCCTTCGGCGGCGTCGACCAGGAGCTCCAGCGCGCCTTCGGCGCTCCCCGCGAGTGGCGCAAGACGGCCCAGGGCACGCTGGTCCACAAGTACGAGACCGACGAGTTCGCGGCGGCGGTGGAGTTCCTGACCAAGCTCTTCGAGAACGGCTGGGTGCACCCCGACATCGTGGCCAACGCGTTCGCCGACCAGAAGGCGCCGTTCGGCAGCGGCCAGCTCATGATGCTGAAGGACGGGCTCGGCTCCTGGCACGAGAACCTCGGCCGCTTCCTGCCGGACAACCCGAAGTTCGACCAGCAGCCCGTGGCGCCGTTCGCGGCCGCCGCCGGACAGGCGCCCATCGTCTGGCGCAACGAGCCCGCCAGCATGTTCTGCTTCGTCAAGAAGGGCCTGGGCGACGCCCGCACCCGCGAGCTGCTGGCCATCGCCGACTGGTGCTCGGCCCCGTTCGGGACCCAGGAGTACGAGCTGGTCAACAACGGCGTCGAGGGCGAGCACTACAAGGTCGAGGACGGCAAGGTGGCGCAGACCGCCCTGGGCCGCAAGGAGGTCGCGCCCACGTACATGTTCCTGTCGGGACGGCCGCCGGCGAACTCCATGAGCCAGTACGACGGCCTCGTCCAGTCGCTGTGGGACTGGCAGACCGGCGCGGCCAAGTATCTGGAGAACGACCCGTTCGTGGGGATCCGGGTGGAGGTGCCGTCGAAGATGGCGGGCCTGGTCCAGCCGACGGAGGACAAGCTCAACGAGATCTACCGCGGCAAGCGGCCGGTCTCCGAGTGGAAGACGATCGTGAAGGAATGGCAGGAGCAGGGCGGCAACGAGGCACGCGAGTTCTACAGCAAGGTCGCCAAGGAGAACGGCCGGCTGTGAGCTCCCCCGCCGTGACCGCCGAGAAGCCGGCCCGGCGCCGGGCCGGCGGGAAACGCGGCAGGAAACGCGGCAGGACCGCGGACTGGCGCGCCAAGCTGCGCCGCGACTGGCCGCTGCTGCTGATGAACCTGCCGATGCTGCTGCTCGTGGTGGCGTTCTGGTGGATCCCCGGGCTCGGCAACATCATCGCCTTCCAGGACTACAGCCCCTACTCGGGCGGCATCCTGGGCAGCCCGGTCATCGGCTTCACCAACTTCGCGCTGCTCTTCCAGGACCCGCAGTTCCTGCGCGCGATCGTCAACACGCTGTCGATCACCGCCTTCCAGCTGATCTTCTACTTCCCGGTGCCCATCATGCTGGCGCTGCTGCTCAACAGCGTGGTCTCGGCCAGGCTGCGGGCGTTCGTGCAGGGCGTCGTCTACCTGCCGTACTTCTTCTCCTGGGTGCTGGTGGTGGCCATCTTCCAGCAGATGTTCGGCGGCGCCGGCCTGCTGGCGCAGCTGCTGCGCGAGCGCGGGCACGAGGGCGTCGACTGGATGACGAACTCCGACACGTTCATCCTGCTGCTCACCACGCAGACGATCTGGAAGGACGCCGGCTGGGGGGCGATCATCTTCCTGGCCGCGCTGAGCACGATCAACCCCAGCCTGTACGAGGCCGCGGCGGTCGACGGCGCCAAGCGGTGGCGCCGGATGTGGCACATCACGCTCCCGGGGC
Organism: Nonomuraea ferruginea; assembly: GCF_039540635.1. Taxonomy (NCBI): domain Bacteria; kingdom Bacillati; phylum Actinomycetota; class Actinomycetes; order Streptosporangiales; family Streptosporangiaceae; genus Nonomuraea; species Nonomuraea ferruginea. The sequence continues at coordinate 307,531 of NZ_BAABFD010000009.1, forward strand.
TGCGGCCGGTGATCATCCTGCTGCTGATCCTCCGGCTGGGCGACGCGCTGAACGTCGGCTTCGAGCAGTTCATGCTGCAGCGCGGCGCGGTCGGCAGCGAGGTGTCGGAGGTGTTCGACACGTTCGTCTTCTACTCGGGCCTGCGCACCGGGGATCTCGGCTACGGCGCGGCCGCCGGGCTGTTCAAGGGCCTGGTCGGGCTGCTGCTGATCGTCGCGGCCAACCGGGTGGCGCACGCGTTCGGCGAGCGAGGGGTGTATTCGAGATCATGACTCTGCTGGCGACGAGGAAGAAGCCGTCGGGCCTGGCGGCGTGGGAGGAGCCGCCCTCACCGGCCGGGCGGGTCGGCAAGGGCGCGGTGCTGACGGTCATCGTGCTGGCCGTGCTCCTGCCGCTCTACACGATCGTGCTGACGAGCCTGAGCTCCAAGGCCACGGTGAACCGGGTGGGCGGGCTGGTGCTGATCCCGGAGGGCATCACTTTCGACGCCTATATCCAGATATTTTCGGACACGGTGGTGCGGCGGGCCGTGCTGGTCGCCACCGGCGTCACCGTCGTCGGCACCGCCATCAGCCTGTGCGTGAGCATCCTCGGCGCGTACTCGCTGGCCCGGCCCGGCTCGTTCCTGCACCGGCCGCTGCTCTTCGCGGTGCTGCTGATGTTCGTGTTCTTCCCCGGCCTCATCCCCGTCTACCTGATGGTCAGCGGGCTCGGGCTGAAGGACACCTACTGGTCGCTGATCCTGCCGACGGCGGTGTCGGCGTTCAACGTGGTGGTAATGCGGGCGTTCTTCATGAACATCCCCGGCGAGATCATGGACAGCGCCCGGATCGACGGGGCGGGCGAGTTCCGCATCCTGTGGCGGATCGTGCTGCCCATGTCGAAGGCCGTCACCGCCGTCGTCGGCCTGTTCTACGCGGTCGGCTACTGGAACGCCTGGTTCAACGCGATGCTCTACCTCGAGGACACCCGCAAGTGGCCGCTGGCGCTGGTGCTGCGGCAGTACGTGGTGGACTCCAACCCGCTGCCCACGGCGACCGTGGGGGTCACCGGCGCGGGCGACATGCCGCCGACGCTGGCCATCAAGATGGCGATCGTGGTGGTCGCCGTGGTCCCCGCGCTGGTCATCTACCCGTTCGTGCAGCGCCACTTCACCAAGGGCGTGCTGATCGGGGCCGTCAAGGGGTGAGGGCGCCCCCGGAGGGGCGCCCTCAGGCTAGACGGGCGTGCAGGTGAGGGCCGGCGTGGAGCCGGCGCTGGTCTGGCTGCCGTTGAAGCCGAACGACGTGGCCGCGTTCGGCGCCAGGTTGCCGTTGTAGCCGACGTTGGTCACGCTCACGTTCGCGCCCGACTGGGTGTGCGAGCCGCTCCAGAGCTGGCTGATCCTCTGGTCACCCGGCCAGGTCCAGGTCACCCGCCAGCCGGTGATGGCCGAGCCGCCGGTGTTGCGTACCGTGACCTCGGCCTGGAAGCCGCCGGGCCACTGGTTGCCCGCCTGGTAGGTGGCCGTGCAGCCGGTGCCGGTGGTCGGGGTGACCGTGGGGGTCACCGTGGGGGTCACAGTCGGGGTGACCGTCGGCGTGACCGTGGGCGTCACGGTGACCGGCGGGCCTGTGCGGTCGCCGTAGATGATGCCGCGGCCGTTGGTGCCCAGGTAGACGCGGCCGTACACGCGCGGGTCGCCCGTGAGGGCCTCGCCCATGTTGCCCCACTGGTGCTGGTCGTCGTTGATCCGGAGCCAGTTCGCGCCGGTGTCGTCCGAGCGGTAGAGGCCGGTCACGCCGTCGATCGTGGCCACCGCGAAGATCGCCATGTAGGTCGCGCCGGGCGCGGCCTTGCCGAAGCCGACGTTCACCGAGCCGGTGATCCCGGAGACCTTGGTGAAGGACGCGCCGCTGTTGGTCGAGCGCCACAGGCCGCCCTCGCCCGCCAGCCAGATGTGGCCCTCGACGCCGGGCACGGCCTTGAACTTGCCGGTCGTGGGCAGCCCGGAGGCGGCGGTGGCGGTGAACGACGCGCCGCCGTTCGTGCTGGCGTAGAACCGGCCGCCGTCGAACCCGTAGAACTTCGAGGCGTTGACCCGGTCGGACTCGACGATCGCGCCCGTGGGCAGGCCCTGCACCTGGGTCCAGGAGTTGCCGAAGCCGACCGAGTAGTGCGGGGTGACGCCGCGCGGCGCCCACACGAAGCGGGAGCCGTCGGCCGCCGCCGCGACCGTGCCGCCCTCGTTGATCCCGCCGGGCTCGCTGCCCTGGAACCAGTTGGCGCCGCCGTCGGTGGAGAAGGCCACGTGGCTGTCGTTCGGCCGGTCGGCGTCGGTGAAGTTGCCGGCCCGCACCATCACGGACGGGTTCCGCTCGGCGTAGTCGAGGCTGGTCGTGGAGGTGAAGTTGGGCGAGGTGAACATCATCGGCGGCACCGCGTCCAGGTTCGTGTGCCGGAACCCGGCGATGTCACCCAGGCCGCTGATCAGCGGGGCGCCGCTGGGCGGGCTGATCAGGTCGAGCACCGCGGTCTCCTCCAGCCCGCGCACCATGGGCTTGATCGTGAACGTGCCGCCGGAGTCCCACTGGGTGAGGTTCTCGGTGCCGTAGATCGTGGCGCCGGTCCCGTACATCATCCGGTTGGAGTCGAACGGGTCGATCTCCAGCGACTCGGTCATCCAGCCGAGCTTGGGCGTGACCTCGGGCGGCTGCGGGTTGGTGCCGAAGGTCAGCCAGGGCACCTCGGAGACGTTCATCTGGTAGCGGAAGCTGCGGTTCGGGTACGAGGTCCAGTCCCAGACCCGGGTCCAGGTGGCGCCGGAGTCGGTCGACCTGAAGAAGATCACGTCGGGCCACCAGGAGATCTGGGTGGCGACCATCAGCGTGCCGGGGTCCTGCCGGTCCAGGGTGAGGCCGCTGTAGCCGAAGTAGTCGTCGGAGCTGGACGACGGGACCGGGCTGACCTGGGTCCACGTGCCTGTCGCGGTGTCGAGCCGCCACACGTCACCCTTGGCGCCGTCGTACGGGCCGCTGGTATCGCTGGTGGCGATGAACAGGTGGCCGTTCTGGGCGTCCAGCACGCCCTTGTGCGCGATGTAGCCGGTCGGCTGGCCCGCCACCCGCTGCCAGGTGGCCCCTGCGTCCGTGGTGCGGTAGACGGTGTTCTGCTTGTCGGCCACGCCCACGTAGATGGTCCTGGTGGCGGTGCCCGAGGAGGACGAGCGCGGGTCGTAGGTCACCCAGACGACGCCGGGGCGGTGGCTCTGGTAGCCGTTGGGGTCGCTCGGGTCGTCGGCGTGGTTGCCGGGGTTGGGGAAGCTCGTCACCTTCGCCCAGGTGGCGCCGTAGTCCGTGCTGCGCCACAGGCCGTTGCCGTTGGGGGCGCCGAAGTAGAGCACGCTGTTGCGGTTGGGGTCGACGGACAGCGCCTCGCCCATGCCTCGGCCGGGCATGTTGCCGCCGAGCTTGAACGGCAGCTGGGTGGCCTGCCAGGTGGCGCCCTTGTCGGTGGAGCGCAGGATGGCGCCGTTGTTCGGGTCCCAGTCGTTGGTGTACATGCCGACGGCCGCGTACAGGCGGTTGGTCTGCACGGGGTCGGTGGCGAGGCTGATCACGCCGTTCCAGCCCCACTTGTCCCAGCCCACCCAGTCGAGCAGCGGCGTCCAGGACTTCGACGACTGGTTCCAGCGGTACGCGCCGCCGATGTCGGTGCGGGCGTAGATCAGGTTGCGCTCCGTGGGGTTGAAGACGATGCCGGGCACGAACCCGCCGCCGTCGATCCGCACGTTCTTGTAGGTGTACGGGTCCGCCGCGACGGCGGCGACCGGAGTCATCCGCACCACTGCTGTGGCCAGCAGGACTGCGGTGATCGCGAGCAGGCTGAGTAATGCCTTTCGCATGAGCGGCTCTCCCTTTCCTGGCACGCCGAAAGAGCGCACCTGAGGACAAACAGATGACCGCCATGCACGACCAGGTTGCAGGACCCTGACCATCGCCGCGCCCTCGCGCATGAGCAATTAGAGGCTCACACACGCCTCAACGGCCCGTCAATAGTTTGGACGCACAACCAAATAAGTCGGCCCGGCACGGAGCCATGCTCCCCGTGCCGGGCCGACGCTCCGTCACCGGGCCAGGGTCAGATCCCTGAGCCGGATCCCGCCCTTGAAGAGCACGTACAGGTCGCCCTTGCCGGGCTTGAGCCGTGCCGTGACCGTGGCGTACTCGTACACCCCGCCCGTGGCCGGCACCTGGACGGAGGCCAGCAGAGCGCCCTTCGGAGAGCCGCGGCGGAGCTCGATCGAGCCGCCCGCGACCGAGGCCACCCCGGCGCTGAGCTCAGCCCCGTAGACGGCGTCGGTGAACGAGATCCAGCCGCCGTCCGACCCGGCCACCACGTCGCCGCGCACCTTGTTCTCGTCGGCGAACGTGACGCCCGCGTAGTCGTCGAAGTTCATCGCCCTGGTCGGCTTCGTCAGGTCGCGCGGCGGCACCTTCTCCCCGCTCACCTTCAGCGTCGTACGCTGCCTGATCTTGTCCGAGGCGGAGCCCACGAGCACGTCGTGCGCGGCGTCCTCGACCACCCACGTGTCCCGCGTGTGGTCCCACACGGCCAGGTCGGACTTCTTCAGCGGGAACGTCACCGTCTTCGACTCGCCCGGCGCCAGCGCGATCCGCTGGAAGCCGCGCAACCGCTTGACCGGCTGGTCGAAGCGGGACTGCCGCTGGTGGGTGTAGAGCTGCACGACCTCCTCGCCCGCCACGCGGCCGGTGTTGGTGACCTTGACGCTCACCTGCTCGCCCTGCGCCTTCAGCCCCTGGTAGCCGAACGTGGTGTAGCTGAGCCCGTGACCGAACGCGAACTGCGGCCGGCCCTCGTGGTACAGGTACGTCATCCCGGTCTTGGCCAGGTCGTAGTCCAGGATGCTCGGCAGCTCGCCACCGGCATACCAGGTCTGGGTGAGCCGCCCGGCCGGGTTCACCTCGCCGAAGAGCACGTCGGCGACCGCGTGCCCGGTCTCCGCGCCCGCGTGCGTGGTCCACAGCAGCGCCGGGGCGTCCACGATCACGGGATAGCTGGTCTCCAGCACCACCACGGTCCTCGGGTTCGCCTTGCGCACGGCCTCGATCAGCCGCTTCTGCCCGTCGCCCAGCCGCAGGTCGTCACGGTCGTGGAACTCGCGGCCGTGCACCCACGGGTGGCTGCCGACGACCACGACCGCGACCTCGGCCTTCCGGGCCTGCTCGGCCGCCGCGGCGATGCCGTCGGAGACGACCTCCTTGGCGAACCTCGCCGCCTCCGCCTTCGGCGCCAGCGCGAGCGCGCCGTCGGCGGTCACGGTCACGTACGGGTCGGGCAGCGCGTACCAGCCCTCGACCGCCTCGAACCCGGCGTACCGGATCAGGAAGGTCCCGTCGCCCTGCTTCTCCAGCGAGAACTGCTGCGACACGTACCAGCCGTTGGGGTCGTCGTCGTCGGTGTCGAGCGAGCGCCAGTCGCCGCCGAGCAGCTTGCCGTTGCCCGCGTTGCGCAGCGTCGAGATGTCGCTCACCCAGTCGGTCACGTCCCACTGCGAGGCGGGCGTCGGCGCGGTGTCCACGAGCGCGGCGTTGGCGTCGGGCCCGGTTCCGGTGGCCGTGACGTACTTGCCGGACTCGACGTGCTTGAGCGCGACGCGCTCCAGGCCCGCCCCGGTGGTCACGTCGGCGACCCGCTCCTTGATCCCGTCCAGCGGGGTGACCTCGTACGGCATCGTGCCCGCGTACCAGTCGCTGTAGAGTTCGTCCGCCAGCGGGCCGACCACGGCCGCCGACTTCGGCGACCTGAGCGGGAGCGTGCCGGAGTTCTTCAGCAGCACGGCCGCCTTGGCCGCGGTCTCACGGTTGAGCGCGCGGTGCGCGGGGCTGTCGATCACGCTCGCGCCGATGCCCTTGTACGGGCCGCCGTCCGGGTCGAAGTGGCCCAGGCGGAACCGGATGGTCAGCGCCCGGCTGACGGACCGGTCGACGTCGGCCTCGGTGATCAGGCCGCGCTCCAGGGCCGTGGTGAGGTGCTGCACCATCGGGCCCTTGTCGCTGCCGTCGATGGTGAAGCTGTCCTGGCCCGACTTGAGCACGGCGGCGAACGCCTCGGCCTTGTCGTCGTAGTACCGCTCCAGGTCGGTGAGCGCGTGCGGGCCCCAGGCGTCGCTGACGTTGTAGAGCGTCTTGTCCGTCCAGGACCTGACGACCTCCTCCAGGTCGGAGTTGACGTGGTTGGGCCGGCCGTTCACCAGGTTGTACGAGGCCATGACCCCGGTCGCGGCGTCAGCCGAGATCGCCGACCTGAAGGCCTGCTCGTAGTACTCGTGCTTGAGCCTGGGCGTCAGGTTGGACGAGGTGAGGCTGCGGTTCACCTCGTTGTTGTAGGCCAGGTAGTGCTTCAGCACCGGCGCGGTCTTCAGGTAGAACGGGTCGTCGCCCTGCAGGCCCTTGCCGTACGCGGTCGCGATGGCGCCGGTCAGCAGCGGGTCCTCGGAGTAGCCCTCCTCGTTGCGGCCCGCCCGGGGGTCGCGCAGCGGGTCCACCACCGGCGCCCAGACCTGCAGGCCCCACAGCGTCGGGTCGGTCGCGTTGTAGCCGCGCGCCTCGTCGCCGACGGCCGAGCCGACCCGCTTGATCAGCTCCGGGTCCCAGGTGCTGGCCAGGCCGACGGCCTGCGGGAACACGGTGCCCTTGGCCAGCTTCTGGTTCCAGTTGTCGTCGAGCGCGTTGGACCAGGCGACGCCGTGCAGCGCCTCGGTGCCGTTCTTGTGGTACGGGACGCCCAGGCGCGGGATGGCCTCCTGCGACTGGTGCAGCAGACCCAGCTTCTCCTGCAAGGTGAGCCGGCCCAGCAGGTCGGCGACCCGCTGCTCCACCGGCAGCGACGGGTCGCGGAACGGTAACTCCGCCTGCGCCGCGGCCGGTGCCGCGAGCAGCGACGCGACCAGGGTCAACGCGATCAGGATCGGTTTCTTCATGGGGGGTTCTCCTCGGGAGGGAGGCTCACTTCACGGCGCCGACCGTGATGCCTCGGGTGAGCGTGCGCTGGAAGATCAGGAAGAACGCCACCGCCGGGACGATGCCGAGCAGGGCGGAGGCGCTGGACATGGTCGCGTCCATGTACCGCTCGCCCTGGAGCACGCCCAGCGCGACCGGCACGGTCTGGTTGTCGTTGGAGATGAGGAAGATCAGCGGCAGGAAGAACTCGTTCCAGGTCCAGATGAAGAAGAAGATCATCAGGACGCTGATCGTCGGCCGGCTGATCGGCACCACGACCCGGACCAGCGCCCTGAACCGGCCGGCCCCGTCGATCTCGGCAGCCTCCAGGATCTCCTTGGGGAACTGGCCGAGCACCGCGCTGAGCAGGTACGTGCCGAACGCCGCCTGGATCACGGTGAAGATGATGATCATCGACAGCCTGGTGTCGTACAACCCGGCTTCCTTGGCCAGGTAGTACAGCGGGTAGGCCAGCGCCTCCTGCGGCAGCGTGTTGGCCACCAGGAACAGCACCAGGATCGACAGCCGCCCGCGCACCCGCCCGATGCCGAGCGCGTACGCGTTGAGCACCGACAGCACGACCGCCAGCACCGCCACGGAGCCGCTGATGAGCAGGCTGTTCCAGAGCTTCTCGCCGAAGTCCACCCGGTTCCAGAAGTCCACGATGCCCTGGAGGTAGAGCCCGCCGGGCAGCCCGAGCGGTCCCTCCGACGCGTACTCCTCGGGTGTCTTGACCGCGTTGAGCGCCACGAGGGCGAACGGGAACACCATCACCAGCGCCGCCACCGTCATCGACGCCAGGACGGCCCACCGGCCCGGCCCTCTCATGACTCACGCTCCTGCACCCGCAGGAACAGGAACGTCACCACGACGATGATCAGGGCCAGCACGGTCGCGATCGCGGACCCGTACCCGACGTTGCTCTTCTGGAAGAAGTTCAGGTACGAGAAGTACGACGGCACCAGCGTGGCGTTGCCGGGCCCGCCCCGGGTGAGCACGAAGATCGGCCCGAACACCTTGAGCGCGGCGATCGTGCAGGTGAGCAGCACCACGAAGATCTCCGGCCGGATCTGCGGGATCGTGATGTGCCACACCTTGCGCCACCACGACGCCCCGTCCAGCTCGGCCGCCTCGTAGTAGGCCGGGTCCACCCGCTGCAGCCCCGCCATGAAGATCACCACCGGGTAGCCGAGCTGGAACCACACCATCACCGCCATCACGGTGGCCAGCGCCAGGTCGGGGTCGCCCAGCCAGTCGAGCTCTAGGCCGAACGCCTGGTTGACCGCGCCGTACGACGGGTGCAGCATCCAGCCCCACACCACCCCGGCCACCGCCACGGGCAGCACCTGCGGCAGGTAGTACATGGCGCGCAGCGCCGAGGCGGTGCGCGGGCCGAACCGCCTGCCGATGTAGTCGAACAGCGCCGCCGCCAGGACCAGGCCGAGCACCGTGGGCACGATCGCCATCGCGAAGATCAGCGCCACGTTGTTCTGGAAAGACAGCCAGAACCGCTCGTCCTCCAGTAACCGGGCGTAGTTCTCCAGCCCGACCCACCTGGGCGTGCCCACCCCCGACCAGCGGGTGAAGCTCACGCCCAGGTTCATCAGGAACGGCACCACGATGACGGCCAGGAACAGCACCAGGCTCGGCACCAGGTAGAGCCAGTAGCCCTTCTTACGGACGCGCATCTAGTTGCCGAGGTCGGCGAGGTTGTCCTCGTACGGCTGCGCGAGCTCGTCCAGCATCGCGGCGGGCTGCTTGCTGCCGTTGATGAGGTTCTGCGTGGCGGCGACCATGACGTCGTAGTAGCCGGGCGCCGGCCAGTCGGGGTAGAACGCCAGCCCGTCCCTGGCGGTCAGCGTGTTGAAGCTCTCGATCAGCTCCTTGCTCTTGGCGTCCGTGATCGCCGCCGGGTCGGCCGCGACCGGCACGCCGCCGGAGTTGCCCAGCAGGTTCTGGACGTCCTTGCTCATCGTGATGTCGATGAAGTCGTAGGCCAGGTCCTTGTTCTCGGACTTCTCCGGCACGACCCAGAGGTTGCCGCTGGAGCCGGGCGCCATCGTGGCCCCGGGCCACAGGAAGTGACCCCACTCGAAGTCCTTGATCTCCGAGGCGAACCGGCCGTACCACCAGCTTCCGCTGACCATCATCGGGTGCTCGCCCTTCATGAACGACACGCCCATGTCCTCGGCCTTGATACCGGAGGACTTCTTGTCGAGGTAGCCCTTGCCGACCCAGTCGGCGAACGTCTGCGCGCCGTAGGTGAACTGGGGGCCGTGGAAGTCGACCTTGCCCTGGTACGCCTGGAAGGCGTCCACCCAGGCCCGGTCGGCCTTGCTGAGCGCGAGCTGGTAGAAGATCTGCTGCGCTGGATACTCGGCCCCGGCGGTGCCGATCGGGGTCACCCCGGCCTTGACGAAGGTGTCGAGCGCGGCGGTGAACTCCTCGAAGGTCGTCGGCACCTCGACCTTGTGCTTCTCGAACAGGTCCTTGTTGTAGTAGACCATCACGAACTCGCCGTAGTTCGGGATGCCGTACCACTTGCCGGCGCCCATGACGCCCCGCTCGTCGTACTTGGCCGTGGTCTGCAGGCCGCCCGGCAGCAGCTTGTCCCAGCCGCGCCCGGTGACCTCGGCGCTCAGGTCGGCGAGCAGGCCCTGCTTGGACAGCAGGCCGGCGGTGGCGTTGCCCTTGTTGTACTCCATGAGGTCGGGCGCCTCGTCGGAGTTGAGCACCATGCTCGCCGTCTTCTGGATCTGCTCGAAGCTCTTCTCCTCGAACTCCACCTTGACGTTCGGGTGGGAGGCCTCGAACTTCTTGATCGCCTCGGCCCAGGCCTTGCCCATGGCGGACTCGGCGGCCTCGTAGTGCCAGAGCTTGAGCACGCGGGGCCCGTCGCTCTGCGCGGGCGGGCTCTCCGAGCCGGAACCGCAGGCCGAGAGGGCCAGCACCATGGCTGCCAGCGCCGCCACGCCAGACTTTTTGATCATATTTCCTCCTGGGTGATGACGGCCCGGCCGGGCGCGCCCGGCACCGGGGCGAACTCGACGGCGGCGACCCGCTTCGGCCCGGTGACGGTCACGCGCAGCGTGTCGCCCTCCAGGGTGGCCGTGACGGCGGTCTCTCCGTCGGTGTCGTGGATCCGCATGCGGCGGTCGCCGCTCCCGAAGGCGACCAGCGTGATCCGGTCCGGCGTCCGCACGGTGTCCCCCGGCTCGGCGACAGGGATCAAGGCACCGTACCGGACGAACAGCGGGAGCTCGGCGAGCGGCTTGACCACGCGGACGTAGCGGGAGCCGGCGTGCACCTCGCCCGTCCAGTAGTCCACCCACTCGCCCTCCGGCAGGTAGACCTCCCGCGCGCCCTCCGGCGAGGTCATCGGCGCCACCAGCAGGTCGCGGCCGAGCAGGTACTGCAGGTCCGCCTGCCAGGCGACCGGGTCGCCCGGGTGGTCGACGCAGAGCGCGCGCATCATCGGGGCGCCCGTCCTGGCGGCGTCCACGGCCGCCGAGTAGATGTAGGGCATCAGCCGGTAGCGCAGCCGGAGCGCGGCCACCGCGTGCTCCTCCACCGCCGGGAACTCCCACGGCTCCCTGCTGGTGGTGCCGTGCAGCCGCAGCAGCGGCGACAGCGCGCCGAACTGGGTCCACCGGACGAACAGGTCGTCGCTGGGCCTGCCGGTGAAGCCGCCCGCGTCGTGGCTCCAGAACGGCACCCCGGACAGGCCGTGCGCCAGCCCGCCCCGGATCGTGCTGCCCATCGCCGCGTAGCTCGTGTAGGTGTCGCCGCTCCACTGGGCGCTGTGCCGCTGCCCGCCGAGGAACGACGAGCGCGCCCACACCAGGCTGTGCCCGTGCACCTCCCTGGTGACCTCGGCGACGGCGTCGTTGAACAGCAGCGTGTAGACGTTGTGCAGGTCGGTGCCGGTCATCCCGTTGGCCGCGACCGCGTCGTGCGGCACGCCTTCGGCGAAGTCGGTCTTGAACGCCTGCACGCCCTGGTGCAGCAGCGCCCTGAGCCGGTCCTGGAACCAGCGGACGGCGTCGGGGTGAGTGAGATCGAGGATGCCGCAGGCGGGGTAGGAGCCGTGCCAGGTGTCGGCCACGTACGGCTCACCATCGGGTTTCTTCAGGAAATATCCGGCATCGGCTGCTTCCTGGAACGCCGGGCTCTGATGGGAGATGTACGGGTTCATCCACAGGCAGACCTTGAACCCCATCCCGTCCAGCTCCGCCAGCATCGCCTCCGGCTCGGGGAAGTTGACCGGGTCCCAGCGCAGGTCCGACCAGTGGCCGTCGGTCTGCCAGTAGGTGTCCAGGTGCAGCACGTCGCACGGGATGCCGCGCTCCCTGATCGTGCGCGCCCTGGCCAGCACCCGCTCCTGGCTGTCGACGCAGAAGCCGGAGGAGATCCAGGTGCCGAACGCCCACTTCGGCGGCAGCACCGGGCGGCAGGTCAGCCCGTTGTAGCGCTCCAGCACCTCGGCCGGGGTTGGCCCGGCCAGCACGTAGTAGTCCATGACGTCGTCGGGCACCACGATCTGCACCGCGCTGTGCGTCGACTGGCACACGTCGAACTCGGTGGGCGCGCCGCTGTCGACCAGCACCCCGTACCCCTTGCTCGACACGTACAGCGGGATGTTCTTGTACGCGCGCTGCGACTCGGCGCCGAAGGCGTCGAAGTTCCACATCAGGGGCCGCTGGCCGCGCTTGTCGAGCGGCGCGAACGACTCCCCGAACCCAGCGAACGCCTCGTCGGGCGCGACCTCGAAGCTCTCGTGGAAGGCCACGTGCGCGCCGCCCGCCGACGACCGGCCGAACGGCAGCGTACGCAGCCGGCCGCTGATGTCGGTGTGCCCCCGGTCCTGCTCCAGCAGCGGGGCGCCGGTGGCGTCGGTGAAGCGCAGGTGCCACGGCGCCAGCCTGATCTCGGCCCGCAGCGAGCCGGCGTCGATCACGATCGGCCCCCCCGGCGTCACCTCGGCCCGCGCTCCCGCGTACGAGCCCGGCGTCACCATCGCGATGGCCCGCTCCGAGCGGGGCCGGGCGTCGGCGTCCTCGCTCAGCCGGACCCGGATCACGCCCTCGCCCGCGACGCCGATCTGCACGACCAGGGTCTCCTCCGCCGTGGTGACGGCCTTCAGCATCACTCCCGCGCCGTCGGCGGCGACCAGCTCGGCGGCGGTCAGCGCGGACAGTCCACCCTCGCCGTGGGCGCGCACCGGCAGCTCGGGCGGGTCGGCGACGAAGTACTCGTGCGCGACGAGTGGGGGGCGGTAGGGCATGGACGCTCCTCTTCCAGACAGCGCAAAACTCGTGAATTAGTTTGGTGCCCATACCAACAAACGTCAACGGTATTCGTGAGCGCGATGAACACTTAGCCCTTGCGCTGACTATCAGCCTCCGCAATACTTAGCCGCATGGCACAGTATTCGGCACAACTGGACGGCGTCTTCGTCGCCCTGGCCGACCCGACCAGGCGTGCCGTCGTCCGGCGCCTCGGCCACGGGCCCACGAGCGTCGGCGACCTCGCCCGCGAGTTCCCGATGACCCTCCCCTCGTTCATGAAGCACGTGCGGACGCTCGAGTCGAACGGGCTCATCCGCACGGTCAAGTCCGGCCGGGTGCGCACGTGCGTGCTCAACCGCGAGCGGCTCGCCCTCGTCGACGACTGGCTCGCCGAGCAGCGCCGCGTCTGGGAGGAGCGCACCGACCGCCTCGAACGGTTCGTCACGGAGGACGACCAGTGAACCCCGATCTCGACCTCGCCCTGGAACGGATCATCCGGGCCCCCCGCGCGACCGTGTGGAGCGCCTGGACCGACCCGGCCAAGCTCGCCCGCTGGTGGGTCCCGGCCCCGTCCCGCTGCCGCGTGGACCGCCTGGACCTGCGACCCGGCGGGGCGTTCGTGACACGGCTCAGCGACGACGGCGCCGTTTTCGTACCGCATCTGGACGCGTGCTTCCTCGCCGTGGACGACCTGGAGCGGATCGTGTTCACCAACGCGATCACCAGTGCGTGGCGTCCCGCGAACCCCGACCCGGTCGCGATGACGGCCACGATCACGCTGGACGACCACCCTGACGGCACCCGTTACCGGATGCTCGTCCGGCACGGCGACCCCGAGTCCCGCGCCCATCACGAGAAGATCGGCTTCGCCGCGGGCTGGGGCACCGTCGCCGGCCAGCTGGCCGCTTTCACGGAGGCACCGCAATGAAGATCACCCTCACCGAGTTCGTCACGCTCGACGGCGTCAGCCAGGGCCCCGGCTCGCCCGACGAGGACACCAGCGACGGCTTCACCCGCGGCGGCTGGCTCGTGCCGCACATCGACGGGACGTTCGTCCGGCGCGCCTCGGACTGGCTCGACCTCGCCGACGGCCTGCTGCTCGGCCGGCGCACCTACGAGGCGTTCGCGCGCGACTGGCCGAAGATCACCGACCCCGCCGACCCGTTCGCCGGACGGATGAACGCGCTGCCGAAGTACGTCGTCTCGAACACCCTCACCGAGGGGACCTGGAACCCCACGACGGTGCTCACCGGTGACCCGGTCCGGACGGTCGCCGCGCTCAAGTCACGGCCGGGACGGGAACTCCAGATCCACGGCAGCGCCCGCCTGGGCGACACGCTGCTGTCGGCCGGCCTGGTCGACACGCTCCGCCTCGTGATCGCGCCCACCGTGCTCAGGACCGGCCGCCGCCTCCTGACCGGTGACGGCGACGCGTCCGGCCTCCGCCTGACCCATCACGAGGCGACGCCGAACGGCCTGCTGCTCCTCGAATACCAGACCACAGGCCAGGCGCCGCAGGCCGAATACGCCGGCGTCACGGCCTTCGTCTAGGAGGTGCGGCGTGGCTCAACCGCGGTTCAGCAGGAGGGGCAGGTAGACCTCGTCGACGATCTCGACCAGGACGTCGTCGGACACGGTCGTGAGCCCTCGCGTGACGTACTCGTTGCGCAGCAGCGCGAGGGCCACGGTGACGACCCTCGGATGCAGGGCCTCGGGCGGCACCTCGCCGCGCGCCACCGCACGGCCCACGATCGTCAGCCAGACGCCGGACCCGCCGTCGGCGACGGCGTCGTGCAGCCGCGCCAGCAGCTCCGGCTCGTCGCCGACGCCCGCGAGCAGGCCGCGGAGGATCTCCGCCTGCGGCGAGGACAGGTCGCAGTTGACGCGGCGCAGCAGCGCCAGCGCGTCGTCACGGAGCGCTCCGGTGTCCGGCGGCCGCAGCTTCTCCGTGGCGAGCCGCTGGTAGGCGGCGACGCCCAGCGCGGCCCGGTTGGGCCAGCGGCGGTAGATCGCGTTCTTGTTGGTGCCGGCGCGGCGGGCGACCCGGTCCATGGTCAGCCCCTGATAGCCCGACTCGGAGAGCTCCTCCACGGCCGCGCGCAGGATGGCGCTCTCCAGCTCGGCGCCACGACGCCTGCTCGCGGGCTTCGCCGCTGACTCTCCGGCCGCACTCACCCGCATAGGGTACCGCACGTACCCCATTCCCGGAAATGTCTGGACTCTCGGGAGAAATTTACGGTACTTTGCGTACCCTATCGAGGGAAAGGACATACCGGCATGCGAGCCAAGGGCATCGGTTACGACACCGGGATCATTCTCGACGGCGTCGAGAACAGGCCGTTCGACCGGACGATCATGGAACGGGAGCTCCAGATCATCCGCGACGACCTCCACTGCACCGCCGTGCGCATCTTCGGCACCGAGCCGGACCGGATCGAGTTCGCCGCCCACCACGCGGCCGGCCTGGGCCTGGAGGTCTGGTTCTCGCCGTTCCCGCATCACCTCGACCGGGGAGAGCTCCTCGACCTGCTCGCCGACGCGGCCGAGCGCGCCGAGCGGGTCCGCCTCGGGGGCGCCGAGGTGGTGTTCGTCGCCGGGGCGGAGGTGAGCCTGTTCAACCGCGGGTTCGTGCCCGGTGACACCATCCAGGAGCGCGTGGGCGCCCTCCTCGCCCGGGGGCCGGAGCTGGGCCGGCTGTCCGCCCAGGTCAACGACTTCCTCGGCGAGGCCGTGTCCGTGGTGCGCGAGCGGTTCGGCGGCAAGGTCACCTACGCCTCGATCCCCCTGGAGAACGTCGACTGGACGCCGTTCGACATCGTGTCGGTGGACGCCCACCGCTCGAAGGAGGTCGCCCACCTCTACCAGCAGGGCATCCGCTCGCTGGTCGCCCAGGACAAGCCGGTCGCGATCACCGAGTTCGGCTGCACCGCCTACCGCGGCGCGGCCGACCTCGGCGCCCGCAGCGGGGAGATCATCGAGTACGACGGCGTCATCCCGGTGGGGATCAACGGCGACTACGTCCGCGACGAGGAGGAGCAGGCCACCTACCTCCGCGAACTGCTGGACGTCTTCACCGAGGAGGGCGTCGACGCCGCCTTCGCCTGCACCTTCGTCTGCTACGGCCTGCCGCACCGCCCCGACCCCCGCAAGGACCTCGACCTGGGGAGCTGGGGCGTGGTCAAGGTCCTGGACCACGGCTCCGGCGAGACCTACCCCGGCCTCCCCTGGGAGCCCAAGGCCGCTTTCGCCGCGCTCGCCGGTTACTACGGCGGGCACTGACCCACGGGCAAAATTGACTAGATGCATCTCTAACGACAAGGTGTGCGTCTAGTCAAGCCTGCGTCGGCGGGTGCACGGTGTCCCTGGTCCCCACCGCGCACCCGTCCACGGACACCCCGCGCTATGTCGCGGTCTGGTCGGCCAACCCCGGCGCCTGGCACTCCTCCATCGGCATGACCGCCGCCGGCTACCAGAGCCGCTTCGACGACCTCAAGGCCAAAGGTTTCCACCCCATCCACATCAACGCCGAACGCGGCCGCTACGCCGCCATCTGGACGAAGTGACACGGCCGCGGACGATCTCCATGCGTCCGTCCGCAGGTGAGGCCCGGTTAAACCCCGAAGTTCGCAGGGTACGCCGTTGCGTGTTTCCGGCGTTCTACGCGACGCCGACACGGGGGAGCAATCGGGGGCACGATGCAAGCGTTCGTGATGAAGGGGATCGGACAGGTCGGCTTCATGGACAAACCCGTCCCGCGAGCCGGTCCCCTCGACGCCGTCGTCAGGACCACCACCGCCCTCATCTGCACCTCTGACTCCCACACCGTCGCAGGCGGCATCGGGCCACGGGAGAACCTCACCCTCGGCCACGAGGGCGTCGGCGTGGTGCACGAGGTGGGCAGCGAGGTGAAGATCTTCCGGCCGGGCGACCGCGTCCTGGCCGGCGCCATCACCCCCGACTGGGGCGATGTCGCCTCCCAGAACGGTCACCCGTCACAGTCCGGCGGACCGCTCGGCGGGTTCAAGTTCGCCAATTCCAAGGACGGCGTGTTCGCCGAGTACTTCCACGTCAACGAGGCCGACGCCAACCTGGCGAAGATCCCCGACGACGTCCCCGACGAGATGGCCGTCTACTGCGCCGACATGCTCTCCACCGGGTTCATGGGCGCGGAGAACGGCGACATCCCCATCGGCGGGACCGTCGCCGTGCTCGCCCAGGGCCCGGTGGGCCTCATGGCCACCGCGGGCGCCAGGCTGCGCGGCGCCGGCCTGGTCATCGGGATCGAATCGGTGCCCGGCCGGCAGAAGCTCGCCCGCTACTACGGCGCCGACGAGATCGTCGACTTCACCACCGAGGACGTCGTCGAGCGCGTCCTCGACCTGACCGGGGGGCAGGGCGTGGACACCGCCATCGAAGCCCTCGGCGCGGACGGCACCTTCCAGACCGCCATCAAGATCACCAGGCCGGGCGGGACCGTATCCAACACCGGCTACTACGGGGAAGGCGAGTTCGTGCGCATCCCCCGCGTCGAGTGGGGCGTCGGGATGGCCGACAAGACGATCGCGACCGGTCTGTGCCCGGGCGGCCGGCTGCGCATGGAACGGTTGCTGCGCATCCTGGCGAACAAACGGCTCGATCCGACCCACCTGACCACCCACACGTTCCGCTTCGACGAGATGGAGCGTGGCTTCGAGGTCTCGGACAAGAAACTCGACAACGTGGTGAAAGTGCTGATCACCTTCGCGTGACGGAAGCCGGTCCCGGACATGCTCGATCTCGATCCACCCTTTCGCCCGGTGCACCACCGCGACGGCTACCTGGCGCTGGAGGACCTGGGCCTCATCGGCGACGGCACGACGGCGGCGCTGGTCGGCGTCGACGGTTCGATCCCGTGGCTGTGCCTGCCCCGCTTCGACAGCGAGCCCCTGCTGTGCGGCCTGCTGGATCACGCGCGCGGCGGCCACTTCACGCTGACCGTGGACGACCTGCGCGAGGCCCGGCAGTTCTACGAGCCGGACACCGCGGTGCTGGTGACCGAGCTGCGCGGTCCGACCGGCCTGGTCCGGATCACCGACGCGCTGGCCCTGCGGGCCGGCGCCGACCTCAGCGACGACGCGGGCAGCGGCCGGTCCGAGCTCGTCCGGTCCGCGGTCGTCCGGTCCGGGACCGTGCGCCTGCGGGCGGAGCTGGAGCCGCGCGGTGGCGGGCAGGCGCGAAGCTCTCACAGCGGTCTGGAGGTGCGCGCCTCCCGGCACCCCGGCCTGCGGCTGCACCTGCGGTCCAACCGTCCGCTGACCGGCATGCGCACCGCGTACGACCTTCAGGAGGGTGACCGCCTCGACCTGGTGCTCTCCTGGGGACGCGTGCACCGCCACCACCGGTTCGACGCCGGGACGATGCTGCGGCAGACCGCCGAGGCCTGGCGGCGCTGGATGCGCAAGTGCAGCTACCGAGGCCCCCAGGAAGCGCTGGTCCGGCGCTCGGTGATCACGCTGAAGCTGTGCGACGACTGGGCCAACGGCTCGCTGGTCGCCGCGCCCACGTCCTCCTTGCCCGCGCCGATCGGCGGGGTGCGCAACTGGGACTACCGCTACACCTGGATCCGCGACGCCGCCTACGCCGTGTTCGCGCTGCGGCGCGTCGGCATCGGGGAGGAGGCCGACGCCTTTCTCGGCTGGATACTCGACGCCTTCGAGCAGAGCCGCCGTCCACGCATCATGTACACCCTCGGCGGCGACCCCGTACCGGAGGAGATCCACGACGCCGACCTGGAGGGCTACCGTCGCTCGGCGCCGGTGCGGTGGGGCAACGGCGCCGCCGACCAGCGCCAGCACGACGTCTACGGCGAGGTGCTGGACTGCGCCGACCAGTGGCTGCTCCCCGGCCGCGATCTCGAACCGGCACTGTGGTCCGGCCTGTCGGAGCTGGCCGAGGCCGCCGCGCACACGTGGTGGCAGCCGGACCAGGGCATCTGGGAGGTACGCAGCGAAGGCCGGGTCTTCACCTATTCGACCGGGATGTGCCAGGTGGCCCTGGACCGGGCCGCGGCCATCGGTGAGCGGCTCGGCCTGTCCGGGCCGATCGCCACCTGGCGCGCCACCGCCGAGAAGCTCCGCCGGCTCATCCTGGACCAGGCGTGGAACGAGGACACGCAGTGCCTGGGCGAGCACCTCGACGGTGGCGGCGGCCTGGACGCCAGCCTGCTGGCGCTGCCGCTGCGCAAGGTCATCCCGGCCTGCCATCCCCGCATGACGGCCACGACCGAGGCCATCGCCGAGCGCCTGTCGGCCGGTGACGGGCTGCTCTACCGCTACCTGCACGAGCACTCCCCCGACGGCCTGCCCGGCGATGAGGGCGCCTTCTTGCTGTGCAGCTTCTGGCTGGTCGACAACCTGATCCTGCAAGGCCACCAGGACCGGGCCGAGGACCTGTACGCGTCACTGTGCGCCCGCGCCAGCCCGGTCGGGCTGCTGCCCGAGCAGATCGACCCGTCCACGGGCGCGTTCATGGGCAACTTCCCGCAGGCGTTCAGCCACATCGGGATCATCGCCAGCGGCGTCAACCTCGCACGCATGAGAGCAGGAACCACATGATCAACCGACTCGTCGTCCTCGGCGCGACCGGCGACCTCAACGCCCGCTACCTCCTGCCGGCCCTGGTCGCCCTGCGCTCCGCCGGGCACCTCGGCGACGGGTTCGAGCTGACCTGCGCCGACCGGTCGGACTGGTCCGTCGAGGAGTTCCGTGACTGGGCGTCCGACCAGCTCGCCCGGCACGCCGCGGACCAGCCCGGCGAGGGCGTGCGGGCGATCGCCGGGTCCGTCCGGTACCGGCAGGCGGACGCCACCGACCCCGCCGACCTCGCCTCGCTCATCGCCGGTGAAGGGCCCGTCGCCCTCTATCTCGCCCTCCCACCGGCGATCTTCCCTGGCACGGTCGCCGCCCTGCGCGACGCGAACCTGCCGCCCGGCAGCCGGATCGCGCTGGAGAAGCCCTTCGGCGAGGACCTGGACAGCGCGGCGGAGCTGAACCGCCTGCTGGAGGCGGTCGTGCCAGAGCAGGCGGTGTTCCGGATCGACCACTTCCTGGCCATGACCACCGTCCAGAACGTGCTCGGCGGCCGGCTGGCCAACCGCGTGCTGGAGCCCATCTGGAACAGCGCGCACATCGACGAGGTGGAGATCGTCTGGGACGAGTGCCTCACGCTGGAAGGCAGAGCGGGCTACTACGACGGTGTCGGCGCGCTCAAGGACATGGTGCAGAATCACCTGCTGCAGTTGCTGTGCCTGGTGGCCATGGAACCACCGATCAGCATCGGCGAGCGTGAGCTGCGTGACCGGAAGGTCGATGTGCTGCGCTCGGTGCGGCCCTTCACCGAGCAGGACGTGCTCCGCCGCACCCGCCGCGCGCGCTACACGGCCGGCCGGGTCGGTGATCGCGTCGTGCCCACCTACACCGACGAGGAAGGCGTGGACCCGGGGCACCGCACCGAGACCTTCGCCGAGGTGGAGCTGGAGCTCGACAGCTGGCGCTGGTCGGGCACGACCTTCCGGCTTCGCAGCGGCAAAGCGCTCAGGAATGACCGCAAGGAGATCGCGGTACGCTTCCGGCCCGTGCCTCACCTGCCCTTCGGCCACGGCGAGGCACTGCCCAACATGCTGCGGTTCGGGCTCGACCCGGAGGGTTTCGCGCTGGATGTCACGGGCGTCGGTTCCCACGCCCAGACCCTTGTCCCCCTCACCCTGGCCGCCCAGATGGACGCACCCAGCCTGCCGGCCTACGGTCAGGTGCTGCTCGACATCCTGAGCGGGAACGCCACCCTGTCCATCCGCGGCGACGAGGCCGAAGAGGCTTGGCGGGTCCTCACACCCGTGCTGTCAGCCTGGTCGAAGGACCTCGTTCCGCTCCAGGAGTATCCGGCGGGATCCGACGGGCCCCCGAAGCAGCCAGGCCTGGTGGGACAACACGGGCAATCCGGCGATGACCGCTCTCTACCTGGAGCGTTTTCTCAACTACGGCCTCACCTCGGCGGAGCTCCAGTCGGGCCGGCCGATCATCGGCATCGCCCAGACGGGTAACGACCTGGTTCCCTGCGACCGGCACCATCTCGCCCTCGCCGACCGGGTCAAGGCCGGGATCCGTGACAGCGGCGGCATCCCGCTCGAGTTCCCCGTCCATCCCCTGCAGGAAACCGGCAACGTCCGGGCAACCCCCTCTTCGAGCTGCCCCATGTGATCGTCACACCTCATGCCGCCTACTACTCCGAGGAAGCCATCGGGACGGTGCGCCGCATCGCCGCCGAAGAGGCCGTACGGGTCCTGACGGGGCAACCGGCGCGTTTCCCGGTCAACGACGTGACCGTGGGCTCCCACTCCCCGAAGAGTCCATAGCGGGCACCCCTCACCGCGATTTGCCGGATCGGCAAAGGCATTTGCCATGACGGCGTGACCGCCCGCATAGTGTGCGCGGAGGTGGTCACGATGACCGAGCAGCTGAACGACAGCTATGACGTGGTGGTGGTCGGCGGCGGCGCCGCGGGGCTCAACGGGGCGCTGATGCTGGCGCGGGCCCGGCGGACGGTGCTGGTGGTCGACGCGGGCAGCCCGCGCAACGCCCCGGCCGAAGGCGTGCACGGGCTGCTGGCCCGGGACGGCATGCCGCCGGGTGAGCTGCTGGAGCGCGGCCGGGCGGAGGTACGCCACTACGGCGGCCAGGTGGTGACCGGCGAGGTCGAGGCCGCGGTCCGCGACGACGACGGGTTCGGGGTGACGCTGACCGACGGCCGGACGGTCCGGGCGCGCCGCCTGCTGGTCACCACCGGGCTGGTGGACGAACTGCCCGACGTGGCGGGGCTGCGGGCCAGATGGGGCCGGGATGTCGTGCACTGCCCGTACTGCCACGGCTGGGAGGTCCGCGACCGGGCCATCGGCGTGCTGGCGAGCGGGCCGATGTCCGTGCACCAGGCGCTGCTGTTCCGGCAGTGGAGCGACGACGTCACGTACTTCGCGCACACCATGCCCGCCCCCACAGGCGAGGACGCGGAGCGCCTGGCCGCGCGCGGCATCAGGGTGGTGGAGGGCGAGGTCGCGTCCCTGGAGGTCGTCGAGGACCGCCTGGTGGGAGTACGGCTGAGCGACCGCACCCTGGTGAGCCGTGAGGTCCTGGCGGTGGCGTCCCGCATGGAGGCGCGGGCTGGTTTCCTGGCCACGCTCGGGCTGCGGCCCGTCGAGCACCCGGGCGGCGCCGGTGAACACATCCCCGCCGACGCGACCGGCCGCACCGAGGTGCCGGGGGTCTGGGTCGCGGGCAACGTCACCGACCTGGTCGCCCAGGTCGGCACCGCGGCGGCGGCGGGCGCCGGCGCGGCGGCCCAGATCAACGCCGACCTCGTCGCCGAGGAGACCCGCGAGGCGGTGGCCGCCCACCGCGAGCTGACCTCGGCCGGATCCCGCTGACACCGAAAGGAACGACTGTGTCCGAAACCTTCGACAAGGCGTACTGGGACGAGCACTACGACGCTCACGCCCCGGCCGGGGCCGGTCGGCCCAACCCCTACCTGCTGGCGGCGGCCCGGGACCTCACGCCCGGCACGGCCCTGGACGCGGGCTGCGGCGAGGGAGCCGAGGCCATCTGGCTCGCCGCGCACGGCTGGCAGGTGACGGCGGTGGACATCGCCGACACCGCCCTGCACCGGGCGCGCGAGCACGCCGCGGCCGCCGGCGTCACGACCGGGATCGACTGGATCCAGGCCGACCTGACCACGTGGACGCCCGCCGAAGAGCGCTTCGACCTCGTCTGCTCCCACTACGTGCACCCGGCGGCGGCACCCGGCGACCTGTTCCGGCGGCTGGCGGCAGCGGTCGCGCCCGGCGGCACGCTGCTCCTCGTCGGCCACCACCCGTCGGACCACCACACCGCCACCACCCCGGAGGCCCACGTCGAGATCGGAGAGCTCGCCGCCGTCCTCGACCCCGGCCGATGGGACATCGCCGTCGCCGGGGACCGGTCCCGCGTCATGTCCCACGGCGGCCGCGAGATCCCTCTCCACGACACCGTCCTCCAGGCCCGCAGGCGCGGTCAGGCGGCGGGCGTGCGCCTCGGACGGTAGTGCAGGGAGACGATGCCCGAGTCGTAGGGCCTGGCCTCGGTCAGTTCCAGGTCCAGCCGGTTCAGGTCGCCGGGGAAGAGCTTGCGGCCCTCGCCGACGGCGACGGGGATCACGCGGAGCTGGAGCTCGTCGAGCAGGCCGGCGCGGATCAGCGAGCGGGCGAGAGACAGGCTGCCCCAGAGCATCATGTCCCCGCCCGGCTGCCGCTTGAGCGCGGCGACCTCCTCGGCCGCGTCGCCGCGCACCACCCGCGCCGCCTCCCAGTCACCCCACGGCGCCTCGTCCAGGGTGGCGGAGAAGACCACCTTGGGCAGGGTGTTCACCGTCTTGGCGACCGTCTCGTCAGCGGTGGGCCAGTATTGGACGAACATCCGGTACGTCTCCGCCCCCAGCAGGACGGTGTCCACGTCCGCCAGGATCCGGAGGTTGTCCTGGTCCACCTGGCTGTAGTCGGTCACGGACTCGAAGAAGCCGAGGTCCCCGTCGGGCCCGGCCACGTAGCCGTCGACCGAGACGAGCTCTTGGATGATGAGTTTGCGCACGTTTGATCAGACCACACCAGCCGACCGAAATCATCGGCCGGGCGGAGGAGAGTCAGATGTCGAGGGAGGTCTCGGGCTGCATGAGGCGGCGGGCGGCCTCGGTGATGGAGCCGGACAGCGACGGGTAGACCGCGAACGTGTGGGCGAGCTGGTCGACGGTGAGCCGCTGCTGCACCGCCACCGACACCGCCAGGATCAGCTCCGACGCCCGCGGCGCCACCACCACGCCGCCGAGCACGATCTGCGTGTTGGGGCGGCAGAACAACTTGACGAAGCCGTCGTTGAAGCCCTGCATCTTGGCCCGCGCGTTGGTGGCCAGCGGCAGCTTGACCACCTTGGCCTCGATCTCGCCCGCCTCGATGGCCCGCTGCGCCACGCCGACGGCGGCGATCTCCGGATCGGTGAAGATGTTGGACGCGACGGTGGCCAGCCGCAGCGGCTGCACGGCCTCGCCGAGCGCGTGCCAGACGGCGATGCGGCCCTGCATGGCGGCGACGGACGCGAGCATGAGCACGCCGGTGCAGTCTCCGGCCGCGTAGACGCCGGGCGCGGACGTGCGCGAGACCTTGTCGACCTTGATGAACCCGTGGTCGTCGAGCTGGACCCCGGCCTCCTCCAGGCCGATGCCGGAGGTGTTGGGGATCATGCCGACCGTCATCAGCGCGTGGGAGCCCTCGGCGGTGCGGCCGTCCTCGAGGGTCACGACCACGCCGTCGGCGGTGCGTTTGACGGAGGCGGCGCGGCTGCGGCCCATGACGTTCATGCCGCGGCGGCGGTAGACCTCTTCGAGCACCTCGGCGCCGTCGGCGTCCTCGTTGGGCATCATGCGGTCGCGGCTGGAGACCAGCGTGACCTCGGCGCCCAGCGAGCGGTAGGCGCCGGCGAACTCGGCGCCGGTGACGCCGGAGCCGATCACGATGAGGTGCTCGGGCAGCTTGTCGAGGTCGTAGAGCTGCCGCCAGGTGAGGATGCGCTCGCCGTCGGGCTCGGCGCCGGGCAGGATGCGGGGGGTGGCGCCGGTGGCCACCAGCACCACGTCGGCCCGGATCGTGCGGTCGCCGGCCTTGACCACCTGCGGGTCGACCAGCCGGCCCTGCCCCTTGATGATCTCCACGCCCTCGGCCTCGACCCGGGCCCCGATGTCGGCGGACTGGGCCTGGGCCAGCTCCTTGACCCGCTTGTTGACGAGGGGCAGGTCGACATGCGCCACGCCGACCTCGCCGTCGAGCCCGCCGTCGAAGCCGACGCCCAGCGACGGCGCGTCGAGCAGCGCCTGCTTGCGGACCGAGGTGGTGATCAGCGTCTTGGACGGCACGCAGTCGGTCAGCACGCACGCCCCGCCGGGACCGTCGCGCTCGATCATCGTGGTCTGCGCGCCTAGCTGGGCGGCCACCAGCGCCGCCTCGTAGCCGCCGGGTCCGCCACCGATGATCACGATCCTCGTCACGTACCTATTGTCCCGCATCCTCTGAGCTGCTGACGAACGGGGAGGCCACGGCCACGCTACTCTTGCATGCTGTGCCTGTTTACGCCGCCTACGGCAGCAACATGGACCCGGAGCAGATGGCCATGCGGGCCCCTCACTCTCCCGTGCGGGGCGTGGGCTGGCTGCCCGGCTGGCGCCTGACCTTCGGCGGGGAGACCCTGGGCTGGGAGGGCGCGCTCGCCACCATCGTGGAAGACCCGACGGATCACGTCTTCGTCGCCCTCTACGACGTGCCGGAGTTCGACGAGCAGTCCCTCGACCAGTGGGAGGGCGCGGCCCGCGGCCTCTACCACAAGGTCCGCCTGCGGGTGCAGACGCTCGACGGCGAGGTGGTGGCCTGGTTCTACGTCCTCGACGGCTACGAGGGCGGCCTGCCCTCGGCCCGCTATCTCGGCATCCTGGCCGACGCCGCCGAGCGCGCGGGCGCCCCCGACGACTACGTCAAGGAGCTGCGCGGACGCCCCTGCAAGTCACTCGGCGACTGACCCGGCGCATACCCCGACCCGCCCGGGTAGTGCAGACTCTCATCCAGGTCGTACCGGCCCGTTCAACCCTGGAGAAGAGATCATGACCCCTGCCGAACTCGAAGTCGCCGACCTGTGCGTGGAGCTGATCCGGGTCGACAGCAGCAACTACGGCGACGGCAGCGGCCCGGGCGAGCGGGCCGCCGCCGAGGTCGTCATGGCCAGGCTCGCGGAGGTCGGCATCGAGGCCACCTACCTGGAGAGCGCGCCCGGCAGGGGCAACGTGATCACCCGCGTCGAGGGCACTGACCCGTCGCTGCCCGCCCTGCTCGTGCACGGCCACCTGGACGTGGTCCCGGCCAACGCCGCCGACTGGACGGTCGACCCGTTCTCCGGCGAGGTGCGCGACGGCTACATCTGGGGCCGCGGCGCGGTCGACATGAAGGACATGGACGCCATGATGCTGGCCGTGCTGCGCCAGTTCGTCCGCGAGGGCCGCAGGCCCCGCCGCGACCTGGTGTTCGCCTGGCTGGCCGACGAGGAGGCCGGCGGCACCTTCGGCGCCAAGTACCTCACCAAGCACCACCCCGGCCTGTTCGAGGGCGTGACGGAGGCGATCAGCGAGGTCGGCGGCTACTCGCTGGAGGTCGACCCGTCGCTGCGGCTCTACCTCATCGAGACGGCCCAGAAGGGGCTGGCCTGGATGAAGCTGGTGGCCGACGGCACCGCCGGCCACGGCTCCATGCTCAACTCCGACAACGCCGTCACCGAGGTCGCCAAGGCGGTGGCCAGGATCGGCTCGCACGACTGGCCGCTCGCCTACACCCCGACCGTGCGGCGCTTCCTCGCCGAGATCGCCGACGCGTACGGGCTGCCGTTCGACGAGGACGACCCGTCGGTGCTGCTCGACCGGCTCGGCCCGCTGGTGCGGTTCGTCGGCGCCACGCTCCGCCACACCGCCAACCCGACCCAGCTCGACGCCGGCTACAAGTCCAACGTCATCCCCGGCCAGGCCAGCGCCGTCATCGACGGCCGTTTCCTGCCGGGCTTCGAGGACGACTTCTTCAAGACGATCGACTCGCTGATCGGGCCGAAGGTGCGCCGCGAGTTCGTGCACCACGACATCGCGCTGGAGACGACGTTCGACGGTGCCCTGGTCGAGTCGATGATCGCGGCGCTCAAGGCCGAGGACCCCGCCGCGCGCGCGATCCCGTACTGCATGTCGGGCGGCACCGACAACAAGACGTTCTTCGCCGATCTCGACATCCGCGGGTTCGGGTTCGTGCCGCTGCGGCTGCCGGCCGGCATGGACTTCGCCTCGATGTTCCACGGCGTCGACGAGCGGGTGCCGGTCGACGCCCTCCAGTTCGGCGTGCGGGTGCTGGAGCGCCTCCTCCTAGACTACTGACTTGACATCCTCCCCGTGCTGAAGCACGGGGATTCCAGCCGCAATCACCCCACGAGGAGGAGGTC
This sequence comes from Nonomuraea ferruginea, assembly GCF_039540635.1. Taxonomy (NCBI): domain Bacteria; kingdom Bacillati; phylum Actinomycetota; class Actinomycetes; order Streptosporangiales; family Streptosporangiaceae; genus Nonomuraea; species Nonomuraea ferruginea. Next base: position 333,892 of record NZ_BAABFD010000009.1, read on the forward strand.
GCGTTGAGGTTCGCGGTGCACCGGCCCGGCAACCCGTGGCCCTTCCCGCGCAGACACGGCATGCCCTGCCGCGTGTGCGATGTTCCTGGCCGCGTTCACGTCAGCGTTGCAGGCGTATCCACACGATCGGCACCGGTAACGCGCTTGGCTCTCGCGCGCTTGCCGGTCCACGATCCCGCACGCCGAGCACCGCTGGCTCGTGTACGCGGGGTTGACCTTCACCACCCGTCCGGGCGCCTTGTCCTCGAGCCGTCGGACGAGACCGCCCCATGCGGCGGCCATGATCGAC